>JAJYLZ010000035.1 GCA_021787395.1 Chloroflexota bacterium | reverse complement strand
GACGGTCGTGGCCGTGGGCGCGACAGCCGCCACGGCCTGGCTGGTCGCCGGCGCGGCGGGCGAGGGTCCGGGCGCCCGGCCGGACGGCGACGCGACGCCGGGCGAGGCGGGCGCCGTGGGAGCCGCCGATGCGGCGGGCGACGGGACAGGGGTGGCCGTTCCGGTCGCCGCGGCCGCCGCTGGCTGGATCGAGACGTACCTGCCGTCCCACACCATCCGCGTCGGCGCGTAGTGCCAGGGCGTGAAGAAGCGCCGCAGCTGGGCGGGCGTGAGGCGGGTGTCGGGCGGCATGTCGTAGCCGGCCCTGGACTGGAGCCCGTACAGCGGGCCGACCACGCGGACGCTGGTGACCGTGAAGCTCGCGGTCGCGGCCGGGTCCGCGGTGGCGGTGAAGCCGGTGAGCAGCCAGGCGTGGTTGCCGTGGTCCACGGTGATGCCCACCGGGAGGCCCGTCCGGCGCAGGCTGGCGACCGCCGAGCGGAGCGCGGCGTCGAACGACGAGCTCGCGTCCAGCCGGTACCGCGCGTCCACGAAGTGCTGGAACCCGGCCGTCCAGCCCTGCGCGTCCACCCCGGCCGACAGGGGCAGACGGTACCGGTTGCGGGCGCGCATCCAGTCGAAGTACCGCTGCTGGCCAGCGTAGGAGTGGTCGTGCTGGCCGAGCACGATGTTGCGCGCGATCTGGATGCCCGCGGCGGTGCACCACAGCCAGGTCTGCTGGGTGGTGAAGGTGCCGGCGCGGTAGAGGTCGACCCCGCCGCGCCACGGGGCGAGCGACGGCGTCGGCGACGCTGCGGCCGGGGAGGCGGTCCCGGGGCCGGTCGTCGCGGTGCCGGCCGCCGGCACGGCCAGCGCCGACGGCATCGTGATCAGCGCCCCCGCCAGAAGCCCCCGAGCCAGCGTCCTGCCCCAGCGCATCGCCGAATCCTGCGCCATCCGAGGGGATCACGCCCGTGCGCCGGGATGCGCCATGCTGCGGCCCCCGCTGCCGCGACCGGCGGCACCAGGTGCGCGGCCCCGACCCGCTCGACGGATGAGAACGGACCCACAATCGGCAGCGTTACCGGATCTTCACCCGGGGGATGCGCGACAGCAACACTGGGCGCGCAGCATGCGCGGTGGAGGTACGCAATGACCGAGCACGTTGATGTCGGCGAGACGATCCGCCGACGCGCACTCCTCGTCTGGCCACGCCTCGACCCGGCCGCCCTCCGCCGCTGCGGCAACGACCCGTACCGCGTCGCGGCGCTCGTGGGCCGCCGATCCAACCTCCCGTTCGAAGCCATCGTCGGCATCCTCACGATGCCCGAGGTCACCGAGGTGGAGGCGCGCACCTGGTTCGGCTGATCCACCCCCACCCCGGGCCGGCCCGACTCCGCCGGCCCGCTGCAACCAGAAGGCCGGCGGGATTCCCGCCGGCCTTCCTATTGGGCACGAGTGCGGCTGGAGGCTAGGCGTCGGGCGAGGCCCACAGGGCGTCGACCGAGAGGTAGCGCTCGCCGGTGTCGTAGTTGAAGGTGAGGATCCGCGAGCCGTCGGGGACGGACGGGAGGAGCTGCGCCACGGCGGCCAGCGCGGCACCCGAGGAGATCCCGATGAGCAGCCCCTCCTGCTTCGCGGCGCGGCGCGCATAGCCCATCGCGTCGGCGCCCTCGACGGTGAGCACGCCGTCGAGGAGATCGGTCCGCATGACCCCGGGGACGAATCCGGCGCCGAGGCCCTGGAGCGGGTGGGGGCCCGGGGCGCCGCCGGACAGGACGGCCGATGCCGCGGGCTCGACGGCGTAGACCTTGAGCCCCGGCCAGCGCGGCTTGAGCACCTCGGCGACGCCGGTGATGTGGCCGCCCGTGCCGACGCCGGTGACGATGTAGTCCAGCCCGTCCGGGAAGTCCCGGGCGATCTCCTCGGCGGTGGTGGCGCGGTGGATGGCCGGGTTGGCCGGGTTGTCGAACTGGCTCGGGACCCAGGAGTCGGGGGTCTCGGCGGCCAGCTCGCCGGCACGCGTGATGGCGCCCTTCGTGCCCAGCTCGCGCGGGGTGAGCTCGAGCTCGGCGCCGTAGGCGGCCATCAGCTTGCGCCGCTCGACCGACATCGACTCGGGCATCGTGACGATGAGGCGATAGCCCTTGACCGCGCACGCGAGGGCGAGGCCGATGCCGGTGTTGCCGGAGGTGGGCTCGATGACCGTTGTCCGGCCGGGCGCGATGAGGCCGCGCCGCTCGGCGTCCTCGATCATCGCGATGGCGATCCGGTCCTTGATCGAGCCGCCGGGGTTCTGGCGCTCCAGCTTGACCCAGACGCTCACTCGCGGGTCGAAGAGCCTGTTGACCCGCACGTGCGGGGTGTTGCCGATGAGCTCGAGCACGCTGTTGACGGGCATGTCGGTTCCCTCCATCGATGGGACGCTGCGCGTGGTGCGCGTTGATGACGAGGCGGGCTGCTAGATGACGAAGTCGATGCCGTCGAAGCCCTCGTCCGCTCGGCGGACGCGGGAGCGGCTGGTCTGGTAGAGCACCGAGCCGGGCGCGATCGAGCTCGTGATGAACACGTTGCCGCCCACGATGCTGTCGCTGCCGACGACGGTGTCGCCGCCGAGCACGGTCGCGTTGGCGTAGATCACGACGCGGTCGCCGATGGTCGGGTGGCGCTTGTGGCCCGCGAGCTCCTTGACCACCGAGAGCGCCCCGAGGGTGACGCCCTGGTAGAGCTTGACGTTGTTGCCGATGACGGCCGTCTCGCCGACCACCACGCCGGTGCCGTGGTCGATGCAGAAACCGCGGCCGATCGTGGCGCCCGGGTGGATGTCGATCCCGGTTCGCGTGTGGGCCACCTCGGCGAGCAGCCGCGGCAGGATCGGGACGTCCAGCACGTAGAGCTCGTGGGCGAGGCGGTGGATGGCGATGGCGAGGAAGCCCGGGTAGGCGGCGACCACCTCGTCGAGCGACTCGGCGGCAGGGTCTCCGGCGAGGATCGCCTCGCCGTCCTCGAGCAGTGCGGCGTGGACCCTCGGCAGGGCGTCGGCGAACGCCGCGATGACCTGGTCGGCCGTCGGCGCGCCGGTGAGCGGCTCGACGAGCCGCCGCAGGTCGCGCCGCACGAGCACCAGGCGCGCCGCGAGGTCGTCCGGGGTCGCGAGGGCGTCGTCGGAGAGCTGCGGGAACAGGATGCCGAGCAGGCTGTCGGCGAACGCCGCGACGTCGCGCTTGAGGGGGTAGATGCGGCCGTGGGCCGCGCGGTCGCCGGCGAGGACCCCGGCGAGGGCGTGGTCGCGGTCGTGGTTGATGGCGTTGGGCATGGCCTCTCCAGGCTCAGCGGGTTGGATGACGACGGGTCGGACGGGACGCGGGCACGGGACCTCCGCGGGGATGGCACCGGGAACGGGACGCGCCAGCGGGGCACCCGCACGGCGCGGGTGGGGCCTGCGAGGCCGGCGGAGCGGCGGACGCCTAGTGGGCGACCGAGGCCGAGCTCCCTGCCGGCGCTCGCCGGGGACAGGAGCAGCAGGCGCCGCGGGCGGAGCGGCGGGTGCGGGTCGTCATAGGCGCAGGATAGCGGTCAACCGCCAGATCGTGCAGAAATCGGCCATCCGGCCCGTCCATCCGCCGGGGGGAGGAGCCGGCTCGGCATCCGGCGCAGGCAGGTCCCTCGTGGCGGGCATGAGACCTCCCGGCGCCCAGCCCACGGACGTGGGAGCGCGGGCAACGGCCGTGGGGTGGAGCGCCGACGCGCGTCGGCATTGGGGACCTCGGTGGCGATCGCGCCTATCTGCGTCGGCCATCTTCGAACCGCGTGGGCCTCCCGCTCCAGCCGAGCGTGTCTGACGGAGGGCGGGGATGTCGCCCGACCATGACGGATGTCGGATTGATATCGACCGACATTCGGGAGTGGGAGCGATGGTGGGCGAGGGATCGAGGAAGCGTCGTGGAGGGGGTGTCCCGTGACGGCCGCCCGGGAGCACCCGCTCGGCATGCCCGGTGACGCCGTCCCGATCGAGGTGATGCTGGCCATTGTCGACTTCCCGATGCTGAGCGCCGCGTTCCGCGCGGTCATCGACAAGGAGCGCGACATGACCGTCGTCGTCGAGGCGACGAGCCGCGACGCCATCCTCCCCCAGGCGCGCGCTGCGAGCCCCGACGTGATCATCCTGGAGTACGAGCTGCTCTCGACGGCGGGCGCGGGGCCCGCCGAGCCGATCGACCAGGTCCGCTCCGCGGCGCCCGGCGCCAAGATCGTCGCCCTCGACTGCCGGTGCGCGAACGAGCAGTTCGCCATCGCCCTGAAGGCCGGTGCCAACGGGTTCCTGACCCGCGAGGCGCTCGCCGACGACGTCGTGTCCGCGGTCCGGGCCGTGGCCGCTGGCCACACCTACGTCAGCCCCGCGATCGTGACCCGGATGGTGGACACCTACGTCCGCCACGCGCCGGTCGCCGCCGACGATCCGTACGAGCAGCTCACGGACCGGGAGCGCCAGATCCTGCTCCTGGCCGCCATGGGCCACACGAACCGGGACATCGCCCGGTCGCTGCACCTGTCCGAGCAGACCGTCCACTACAACCGCGCCAACCTCATGGAGAAGCTGGGCCTGCACGATCGTGTCGAGCTCCTGCGGTACACGGTCCGGCGCGGGCTGCTGAACCCGTCCGTGCTATGAGAACCAAGATCCGCCGCTTCTGGGAATCCGTCCGCCCCCGCACGCGCCGCGGGCGGCTGGTCGCCGGCGTCGTCGTCCTCGGCGGCGCGGCCGTCCTCGCCGTCGCCATCTTCGCGGGCGCGGCAATGGCCTGGAACCCGTACCTCGACTTCGCGCTCCACCGCGACAGCAACGCCAAGCAGTGGGCCACCCTACCGATGACCTTCGCGGACTCCTCCGCGTGCCTCAAGTGCCACAGCACCGAGGCCGACCGGCTGGCCAGCAACGCCCACGCCGAGATCGGCTGCCAGAGCTGCCACGGCGCCCTGCTGGCGCACGTCGAGGCGGGCGAGAACGCCTCCAAGTCCGACGTGATGATCAAGGTCCCCACCGACGAGGTGTGCATCCGCTGCCACGCGGCGGCGGAGGGCCGGCCGGCCGGCTTCAACACGATCGTCCCGGCCAACCACTACGTGGGCCAGTGCCTCCAGTGCCACGACCCGCACACCACGATCGCCCAGCGACCGCCCGTCGTCACGCACCCGCTGGCCAACTTGCCGCCGTGCCTGACCTGCCACGGCCCGGACGGCTTCAAGGCCCGCAACGAGCGGCACCCGACCGGCCTGCTCACCGACCAGGAGTGCCTCCAGTGCCACGCGGCAGGACGCGGGCCCGACCAGCTCACCGTCCCCGGCGTCAGCGTCCCGCCGGTCAGCCCAGCGCCGCAGGCGAGCGGCCAGCCGAGCCCCAGCGAGGTGGCCAAGTGACCGAGCCGCTCGATCCCTCCCCCGCCAGAGAGCCCGCCGGCGGCCCGGCAGCCCCGGCTGCGGACCCGGCCCCCGGCGATGCCGTGCTCGTCCCGCTCGCGGACATCGCGACCGAGGTCGGGCAGGCGTCGCTCACCCGGCGCGCGTTCCTCGGCTTCGGCCTCTCCGTCGCGGGCGGCGTGGCGGGCGCCGCCGTGCTTGGCCACCTGTTCCCGGTGTTCATCAGCGCCGAGGACACCGTCTCGCCGCTGATCCCCGACTACAACCCCAAGACGAAGGCGTGGACCTTCGTGGTGGACACGGGCAGGTGCATCGGCTGCGGCCTGTGCGTGGTCGCGTGCAAGGAGGAGAACCACGTCCCGGAGTCGTCCGAGTTCACCCGCACCTGGGTGGAGCGGCACGTCGAGACCACCGACGGCACCCTCTACGTGGACTCCCCCGACGCCGGCATCAATGGCTTCCCGCCCGAGTCTACGGCCCCCGGCGCGGCGGGCAAGCCGGTGGGCTCGGCGTTCTTCGAGCCGCGCCTGTGCATGCAGTGCGCCGACAGCCCGTGCACGGCGGTCTGCCCGGTGAGCGCGACCTACAAGACCGAGGACGGGATCGTCCTCGTCGACGCCCGCCGGTGCATCGGGTGCGGCTTCTGCGTGGTCTCCTGCCCGTACGGCGCGCGCTACATCACCCCGGCCGACGAGGACACGCCGGCCAGCATGCCGGGCGTGGCCGACAAGTGCACGTGGTGCTACCACCGCATCAACAACGGCCACAAGCCCGCCTGCGTCGAGATCTGCCCAGTCGGCGCGCGCCGCTTCGGCGACGCGAACGACCCGAACGACGACATCCGCACCGCAGCCCTGGCCGCGGGCGCCCAACCACTCCACCCGGAATACGGCACGGCCCCGCGCGTGCTGTACCTCGGGCCTGTCCTCCAGGAGGCCTGAGCGATGCAGGTCATCGACAGCACGCTCTACCTGGGCAAGGTGGCCGTGCCGGCCACGCCCACCGCCATGCGCAACGCCGTCGCGCGCGAGATCGACTCGATGTCGATCGCGACCCGGGTGTGGTACGCGCTGCTCTCGGCCGGACTGGCCATCGGCGCGGTCTGCGCCCTGCTGGCCCTGCCGCCCGGCTGGGAGGTCATGGGCACGTCCCCCTCGGCTGAGTGGGGCATGCTCATCGTGGGCTACGTGTTCTTCGCGATCATGACCAGCGGCCTGTGCCTCGCCTCGTCGCTGGGCACGGTGTTCGGCATCGAGCGGTTCCTGCCGTTCGAGAAGCGGCACGCGGTGCTGGCGCTGCTGTCGCTGACCACGGCGTTCGGCGTCATCGCGCTCGAGCTGGCCTACCCGATCCGCATGGTCTTCGGGGCGGTGCTGGTGATCGCCCCCTCGTCGCCGATGTGGTGGATGGGCGTCTTCTACGGCGCGTACCTCGTCGTCCTGATCGTCGAGGTGTGGACGCTGTTCACGCCCCACCCGATCATCCACAAGTACGCGTGCACGGCGGCGGCCGGCATCGGCGTGTGCGCCCCCACCACGCTGGGCGCGGTGTTCGGGGTGCTCGCCGCGAAGCCGTTCTGGTTCGGGGTGTTCACGCCGGTGCTCATGGTCGCCTCGGCGTTCGTGGGCGGTGTCGCCCTGCTGGGCATCGTCTTCTGGGCGGTGAACCGGTACAAGCTCGACGCCTGGCCGGTCTCCGGGCTCGCGCTCGGGTCGGTGCGCATCCTGCTCGCCGGCGGGCTGATCGTGGTGGCGGCGCTGATCGCCCGCCAGGTCGCCGACGGCCTGACCAGCAGCGTGCCGGACCTCCGCCCGTCCACCGTCGCGCTGGTCGCCGGGCCGCTTGCGCCGCTGTTCTGGGGCGGCCGCGTCGCCCTCGGCCTCGTCGCGCCGCTGGCCATCCTCGCCCTGCCGCGGTTCCGCACGCCGGCGTTCACCGGCCTGGCGGCGATCCTCTCGCTGGCGGGCATCTTCATCGACCGGACGCTGTTCGTGGTGGCGGGCGAGCTCGTCCCCCGCACCACGATGGCCGGCACCGTGGCCTACCCGTACGTGCACTACTGGCCGTCGCCGGTCGAGATCGGCATCCTCGTCGGCGCCGCGGCGTTCATGGCGATGGTGTACTCGCTGGTGGAGCGGTACGTGCCGATGGGCGAGGGCGACGTGCACGTGTTCTGGCCGTGGCCCTGGCTCAAGCACCACGACGACCACGATCACGATGCCGCGCCAGCGTCGGCGCCTGCAGGCGCGGCGGCTGGGGGTGCCGGCGCGGCCGACCTCGCCACGGCTGACCTCGCCGCGGCCGACCTCGGCCTCGCAGAGGCGGCGCCCGCGCGAGCACCCGACGAGTCCGCGACGGTCCCGGCCCAGGCGTCCTCGGCCGACGGCCAGGAGGCGCGTTGATGCGGCGCACGCTCACGCGCCTCGCCTTCCCGGTGACGTTCACAGCGCTCCTGGTCGGCATCCTCGTCGTGGGCGGCTTCCTGGCCACGGTGGCCCTGCCCGACATGCTCGGGGCCTCCTCGGCGGCGACGCCGTCGGCGAGCCCGGCCACGCCGAGTTCAGCGGCCGGATCGCCCGCCCCGTCGGCGAGCGCGACGTCCGCCATGGCGCTGTCGCCGATCGGCGTCGCGATCCCCGCCGACGCCGACTGCATGGCGTGCCACACCATCGCGACCGGCGGGGTCGGCGTGAAGCCGATCCCCTACCTCGGCCACCCGCTGAAGGGGTTCGCGAACTGCACCGCCTGCCACAACCCGACCGGCCTCGTGAAGACCGCGCCCGGCCACTCGAGCCTGCACGCCAACGACTGCCTCATCTGCCACCAGGAGAACCCCAACCTGACCTCGATGAGCCAGATGCCGATGCGGCCCGAGCACATGACGGGCGAGGCGTGCACCGACTGCCACAACCCGACTCAGCACGCGCCGCTGCCGTCCGACATGGCCAACCGGGGCGACAACTGCTGGATCTGCCACAACGGCCCGGAGTTCGACTACCTGTTCAGCACGCCGTCCCCGCCGGCGGTGCCGTCGCCGACCGCCAGCCCGCAGCCGCCGACCAGCTACCAGCTCCAGCCGCCGGCCACCACCGCCCCGTAGCGGCCGCGTAGGGCGGACCCGGGGGGCGCCGGGCCGACCCGGGGGCGCCGGGCCGCGGCGGCCGTCGCAGCCACCCCGGCGGGCCCGGCGCGCCGGCCGCTAGCCCTCGACCCGGAGGGTGCGCTCGATACCCTTGTCGGACAGGTCGATGAGGAACCCGCGCAGGACGCCCATCGACGACTCGGAACCGGCGTTGACGCACAGCGTGCTGCCGACCTTCCGCTCGCCACCGGACTCGTGGATGTGCCCGTGGACGCCCAGCACAGGCTTGACCTTCTCGATCACCGCCCGCACGCCCTTGGAGCCCACCGGGCCGCGCAGCAGATCGCCGGCGGACGCGGTGGGGCGAAGGTCCGGCGACAGCAGCGGCGCCGTGTCGAGGCCCGAGTCGTACGGGGGGACGTGGGTCATGATGATCGTCTTGCGGGCGTCGCGGGCGCCGCGCAGCAGCCCCGACAGCCGGTCGAGGAACTCCTCCTCGGGCAGCTCGCGGGGCGTGGACCAGGGCGTGGGCGACGACCAGCCCATCGACACCAGCTGGTGCCAGGGCGTCAGGTCCACCACCCGCTCGTTGACGTCCTGGCAGTACGTCGAGCGGGCGAGGATCTCGTCGATCTCGAACTCGTCGTCGTTGCCCGGCATCAGGTACACCGGCACGCCCGACCCGTCGAGCCGCTCGGCCGCGAGGCTCATCCACTCCTCGAGGCGGTGCGAGATCTTCTCGTGGAAGACGGCCTTCACGAGCTCGGGGTCGGCCTCCATCGCGGCGCGCTCGGCCTCGGTCACGCGGACGGTGTAGTAGCCGAGGTCGGCGATCGACCGCTCCAGCTCGACCAGCTCCTGCTCGCTGCGGGCCACCCGGCGCTGGCCCATGACGGTGGCGTTCCAGACCTCGCCGCCCTCCTCGCCCTTGACCACCGCGATGATGGCCTTGCCGGTGAGGTCGCCGGCGATCACGGCGGCGTCCACCTTGTAGACGTTCGCCCGCATCGCGTTGAGGAACTTGCGCCAGGTGCGCTCCGAGGCGTGGATGTCGCTGCAGACGTAGAGGCGGAACGGCTTGGCCATCAGGACTCCGAGCTGGCGTGGACGGGGGGCAGGCGGTGCGCCCAGGGGCGAGCGGCCTCGAGCTGGCCGGCGAGACGGTAGAGGGTCGCCTCGTCCGCGTAGCGGCCGGTGGCCAAGACGCCGATCGGCAGTCCGTCGTCGGTCCAGTGGAGCGGCAGCGACATGGCCGGCTGGCCGGTGATGTTGGCGACCGCGTTCCAGGGGTTGAACTCCGAGTCCATCCGCTGCCACGCGAGCGCCCCGCCGCGGGATCGGTTCAGGACGCCCAGCGGCTCCGGCCGACGGGCCAGCGTGGGCGTGAGCCAGATGTCGTACTGCTCGAAGAAGGGGCCGATCGACCGGCACGCCGCGCCGAAACTGGCCACCGCACCCATGAGGTCGGAGGCGGTTCGCGAGCGGCCGTACTCGACCAGCTCCCAGGTCGTCTCCTCGAGCTCGTCGGGCTCCAGGGCGCGCCCCAGGACCCGCTCGCAGTAGGCCGCGTCGTCGGCGTTGGAGACCGCCCACACGGTGAGCAGCGGCCCGACGAGGACCTCGCCGTCGAACGTCGGCCGTGCCTCCTCGACTCGGTGCCCGAGCGAGGAGAGCAGCGACGCCGCGGCCTCGACAGCCACGACGCAGTCGCGGTCGACCGGCGTGTCGATCGACGGCGTCGCCGACCAGCCGATCCGCAGCGGCCCGGGATCGGCCCCGACCTCGGCCAGGAACGGCCGCTCGGGCTTCGGTGCCGTGTACGGGTCGCCCGGCTCGCGGCCTGCGATGGCGTCGAGGAGCGCGGCGCTGTCGCGAACCGACCGGCTCACGGCGTGGCGCACGTTCAGCCCGCCGATCTCCTCGCCGGCGGGCGCCCGCGACACGCGGCCCCGGGACGGCTTGAGGCCGAACACGCCGCAGCACGACGCCGGGATCCGAAGGGAGCCGGCGCCGTCGCCGCCGTGGGCCGCCGGCACCATGCCCGAGGCCACGGCCGCGGCAGCGCCGCCAGACGAGCCCCCGGCGGTGAGGGCCGTGTTCCACGGGTTGCGCGTCGGCCCGTACAGGACGGGCTCGGTGGTCGAGTGGTTGCCGAACTCCGGGGTGCTGGTGCGACCCGCGATCACCAATCCGGCACGCCGGTAGCGGCGAACGAGCAGTCCGTCCTCCTGCGGGCGACGGTCGCGCAGCGCCCGGGAGCCCATGGCGTCGGGCATCGCGGCCATCGGGGCCCCGATGTCCTTGAGCAGGAACGGCACCCCCGCCAGCGGCGATTCCGGGAGGCCGTCCCGGTCGAACGCGGTCGCCTCGGCGCGGGCGTCGTCGAACCGCGTCGAGATCACGGCGTTGAGCCGCGGGTTCACCCGCTCGATGCGCTCGATCGCCGCGTCCACGAGCTCGACGGCGCTGACCTCCCGCGACCGGACCAGGGCGGCCTGGTCCAGGGCGTCCATCGTCGCGAGCTCGTCACGCAGGGCCACGGAGAACCTCGAGTCGGCGCCGGGTCGGGCCGGCGGCCGGGACGGCGTCCGGGCGGCGGCGAACCGTCCGGACGGGGAGATGATGCGGGGCCGGCGCGGCCGGCCCCGCCTGATGCGCTGCGCCGATCAGTCGGGCGGCAGCGCCTGGTACATGAGCGCGGTCTCCACGCCGGCCCGCCGGTTGCGGATCGCCTGGATGACGTACCACACGATCCCGATCACCAGGATCAGGCCGACCATCGAGGCGCCGGAGCTGTTGAGGTAGGCGAGGGCCTCCTCGCCCCCGGTGATGGTGTTCACGATGGGCACGATGCCCGCGAACCAGTAGAGCATCACCGCGAACACGAGCCACACGGCGCCCAGCAGCGGCAGCCACTTGATCCACGGCGCGTCCTTGACCAGGTCCGGCCGGGTGAAGCGCGCCAGGATGGCGTTGACGCCCGGCATGATCCAGGACAGGAACGAGATCAGAACCGTGAACCAGGCCGAGGCGGCCAGGTTCAGCTTGCCGTCGAGGGCGGGGTCCGCGCTCGGGGCGAGGCCCTCGAGGCCGATCCACTTGAGCACCGGGAACGCCCACAGGATCAGGAACACGACGCCCATGATCAGCGTCGCGAAGATCGCGTTGGCCGGGGCGCGCAGCCGCTCGGACACCTCGCCGAACCACTCCGGCACCTGCCGGTCGAGGCTCCAGGCCAGCGCCACGCGGCTGATGAAGATCACGTAGACCGGCATCAGCAGGAACGGGAACAGCGTGGACGCCGCGCCCACGATGGTCCACAGCGGCCACAGCCCGGGCTGGCAGATCACGCCCATCAGCTGGAAGTAGTTGGGGTACCCCATCGGCAGGGCCGCCTTGGTGGTGTCGTAGCCCCACCAGATGGCGCTCCACTGGATCTGCGCGTCGATGCCCAGCTTGCGCCCCAGCACCTCCGCGTAGATCGAGTTCATCAGCACGGCCATGGCCAGCGCGCCCAGGACGGCGATCAGGATGCCGCGCTTGACGTTGCCCCGGACCTCGCCGGAGATGTAGGCCGAGTACTGGAACCCGATGAACTGGAACAGCATGATCCCGCCCATCAGGAAGAACGGCCAGGTCGTCAGGCCGCCGCCGGCGGGCGCTGCCGGCCCGAACGTGAAGCCGCTGCTGAGCCCGTTGGTCGCGGCGCCCTGCGCCAGCTGGCTCACGGTGACGCCGTTGGCGTACTTGGGCAGGTTGGCCGCGAACGTGCCCTGGTCGAAGAACAGCAGGCCCATGATCGCCATCAGCGCCCAGCCCGCGATGCCCAGGATCGTGAGGTAGGTCACGATCTTGTGGAACCGCCGGGTGGGCTGCAGCACCACCCAGCCCACGACCGCGAACACCACCAGGGCGGCGATGAAGCCGGGCAGCCCGGTCACGTCGCCGGTGTTGCCGTCGGTGAACCAGGTCGCCGCGTTGTTGAAGAAGTCGATCCCGGTGCCGATCCCGATGATCTTGCCCTCGACCTGCGTGCTGCGGAGCATCTGCACGGTCTCGAACTGGAGCAGGGCGATCGACGCGAACACGAGGCCCCAGGACTCGAGCCAGCCCAGCAGCGGGCCGACCTTGGGGACGATGCGGCTGGAGAACACGTAGTCGCCGCCGGACCGCGGCATCACGCTGGTGAGCGACGCGAAGATGAAGGCGAGCAGGACGCACAGTGCGCCGACGATGAAGGCCACGTACGACCAGTTGGTCAGCGGGCCCATGACCATGACCGGGACGCCGGCCAGGACGGCGATCTGGAAGGCGCCGCCCAGCGTCCCCCCGATGAAGGCCGAGGTGTTGAAGAACAGCGCATTGACGACGCTGACCTCACGGACCAGTCCCGACGACTGGCGCGTGAACAGGGTTCGTCCGCCCGAACTCATGCCAGGGAACCCTCCTCCACCAACGCCCTGCCGGGCCCGGACGGGTCCGGCCTCACCTTCCTGCGGTTGATCGCTCAACCGTCCGGAAGGTGCATGACTATACTCGCGTCCATGTCAGATGAGCAGGGGGTGGTTCCAGGGGGCGCGGTCCCGGCCGACGAGGGGCCCCAGCTGGCGGATGGCGGGCGCCCGCTGCCCCCGCCCGAGGTCATCCTGGCCGAGGATCCGGGCGGCCCGACCAAGCGCGACCCACTCGTCGAGGCCCTGCGGATCATCGGCCTCGCCGACGCCGCCGGGCTCCAGGTGCGGCTGATGGGCGGCCTCGCCTTCCACGCCCGGTGCCCCGAGTGGACCGCCCGCATCGACCGCGAGCGGCGCGACATCGACCTCGCCACGCGGAGCAAGGACGGCAAGGCACTGCGAGAACTCCTCTCGGCCCAGGGCTACACGGGCGACAAGCAGTACAACGCCCTGTACGGCCACAAGCAGATGTACTTCGTGGACACGCTGCGCGGCCGGCCGGTGGACGTGCTGATCGACCGCATGGAGATGTGCCACCGGTTCGAGTTCGCCGACCGGCTGGCCACCGACAGGCCCACCGTCCCGCTGGCCGAGATGCTGCTGTCCAAGCTGCAGATCGCGCGCATCAACCGCAAGGACATCCTCGACGCGCTCGCCCTGCTGTCCGAGTACCCGCTGGGCAAGGGCGACACCGGCACGATCAACGTCGACCGGATCCTGCTCTACACCTCGGCCGACTGGGGCTGGTGGCGCACGCTGACCGGCAACCTGGACAAGATGCGCCTGCTGTTCAACACGGAGATCGCACCCGGCGAGCTGGACTTCGGCCGGCCGCCCAAGTTCGACGTGGTCGAGCAGGTGACGGAGCTGCGCAAGGCGGTGGACGACGCCCCCAAGTCGATGAAGTGGAAGATGCGCGCCCAGGTGGGCGAGCGCGTCCAGTGGTTCGAGGAGCCCGAAGAGGTCGGGCACGGCCGGTAGCCGGCGGCGCCCCGCGGGCTCCCCTACCCCGCCGCCCTCTCCTCGGGCGGCCGCAGGCGGCGGAACGAGCGGTACAGCAGCAGGTCGTACACGACCTTGAGGCCGCCCGAGATCAGGAACGGCGCCGACGCCAGCGCCGCCGTGGCGAACAGCGGCCCCGCGATCAGCGGCGCGGCCGCGACGCCCAGCGAGCGGGCGATCCCCGTCACCCCGGCCGCCGCCGACCGCTCGTCGGGGGCCACGATGGCCATCGTGTAGCTCTGGCGCGTGGGCACGTCCATCTGGCTGATCGCGAAGCGGGCCAGCAGCGCCGCCACCGCGAGCGGCAGGGTGGGCATCAAGGGGACCAGCGCCAGCAGGACGTTCGACGGCAGGTGGGTGAACACCATGGTGTTGACGAGGCCGAACCGGGCCGCCAGCCGGCCCGCCGCGAGGGCGGAGAACCCGGCCAGGATGTTGGCCCCCGCCAGCACCGCGCCCAGGACCCCCGGGTCCACGCCGTACCGCTCGTGGAACCAGAAGGCGATGAAGCTCTGGATCGCGAAGCCGCCGGCGAACGCGTCGAGCGCGAACAGCAGCGACAGGCGCCCCACCACGCCCCGGGAGCGGTGGAGCCCCAGGCGGCCCCGGACGGTCTCGTCGCGGACGGCCGACCGCGGCACCTCGACGCGCGGGGACACCAGCAGGAACAGGCCGCCGATGACGAGTCCGACTAGCGCGTAGCCCACGATCACATGGCGGTAGGCGTCGGCGGGGGCGGATCCGGCGGCGATCGACGCCTGGGCCAGCGCCCCGCCCGTCAGCGCCCCGGCCGCCGTGGCGAAGGAGCCCGCCAGCTGGTACCAGGCGAACAGCCCGGTCCGGCGCCGGTCTGGCACCAGCTGCGAGAGCGACGCCTGCTCGATGGCGAGGAACGGCCCCACCTCGTTGCCCGACGGGCTGATGACGCCGAGCGTGGCCGCCACGAGCAGCACCGGCAGCGCCGAGGTGGTCGTGAAGGCGACGCCGGCGCCGAGCATCAGCGCGGCGCCGGCGACGAGCACCCGGCGCCGCCCGATGCGGTCGGCGTGGGTCGTGAGCCACAGGGAGACGGCAGCGTCGCCGAGCAGCGTCAGCCCGAGCAGCAGGCCCGTCTCCGCGCCCGACAGCCCGATCGCCGTCAGGTACAGGACCAGGACCACCGCCAGGAAGCCGTACCCGAACATGCGCAGGATCCGGGTGGCGAACAGCAGCGCGATGTCCCGACGGTCGGCGGCAGGGGTCGCCCTCGCGGCGTCGGTGCCCGGCGCGCTCGTCACGCTCGGCCGCGCACCAGGTCGAGCAGCCGGCCGACCACCCGCCCGCCGTCGGCCCGGAGGCCGTTGTGGGCGTACTCGTTGGTGATCCACGCCCGCAGGCCGCGCACGCCGCGCGCCGTCTCCTCGGCGAAGGCCCGCTCCACGTAGACGTCGTCCACGTAGACCGTGGCCGCCACGGGGACCTCGTTGCGGGCGAGGCGGTCGGCGTCGTAGAGCCGCGGCCAGGGGTGCTCGGCCAGGAGCTCGGCCACCTCCCGGTGGGGTCGGAGCCCGGCGTAGTCCTCCCACATCCACGGGAACACGTGCTCGGCCGTGAGCAGGTCGCCGCTCACGGCGTCCTCGGGCGCCAGCCGGTGGGCGGACCAGCGGGTGGGCCCGCCGTCCGCGTACGAGGACTCGTGGAGGTCGGCATAGATCGGATTGCGCTCCCAGCCGGACGCGTCCTGGGCGTCCCGGAGGAAGGCCCGAGACCCGAACGGCAGCTCGAGCAGGTGGTGCAGCCGCTCGAAGCCGGCGCTGTCGCCCAGCCACATGCCGGTCTGCCGCAGGCGGCGGGAGGTCAGGCGGTCGCCGTCGGGCAGCCGGACGTCCTCGTCGTCGAGGCGCCGCAGGATCGACCGCAGCCGGTCGCGGTCGCCGGGGTAGCGGGCGTGGTAGCGCTCGTTGGCCTCGCGGACGCGAACCCAGGTCGCGGCGTAGACGTCATCGACCGGGCGGTTGGTGATCGGGGCGAGGCCCCCGGTGATCAGCGCCTCGCGCAGGCCCTCGGGCGCGATCGAGAGGTAGGTCAGCGACGTGAACCCGCCGAAGCTCTGGCCCAGCAGGCTCCACCGCTCCACGCCCAGCTCGGCCCGGATGAGCTCCAGGTCCCGCACGATCGAGTCGGCGCGGAAGTGGGTGAGGTACTCGGCCTGCTCGGCCGCCGTGGCGCCCGGGAGGTCGGTGCCCACCGGCGTGGACCGGCCGGTCCCCCGCTGGTCCAGGAGCAGGACCCGGAAGTCGGCCATGGCGCGGGCCATCCAGCCCGAGGGCGGGCTGGTGGGCCGGGTCGCCTCCATGCCCGGGCCGCCCTGGAGGAAGACCAGGTACGGGCGGTCGAGGCCGTCAGGCGAGGCCACCTCGCGGGTGAACACGCTGATGGAGCCGCGGGACGGGTCGCCGTGGACCAGGGGGACGGTGTGCTCGCGCTCGGTCAGGACCGCGCCGGGCACGCGGAAGGTCACGCTCATCCGGCCACGATACCCCGCCGGTCGCCGCCGGGCCGGGCCCGCCGTATCCTCCCCGCGGACGGCCGCGGGGCCGAGCGACGAGGCGTGCATGGACTTCGACTATCGACTGCCCGACACGGTCGAGCCGGCGATCACGATCCGGCGGACCGCGGCCGGGCGGGTCCGGCTGCTGGTGGACGGCGCGCCGGCGCGGGGCCGCGGCGGCGTGTTCGAGGTCCCCGACGCCGCGGGCGAGGTCCACCTCGTCAAGGTCACCGGCGCCTGGACCGGCCTGCGCGCCATCGCCGACGGCTGGGACACCCCGGTCGAGCCCCCCGTGCCGCTGTGGTCGCGGCTGCTCATCCTGCTGCCGCTGGTGCTGGTGGCGGGCGGTCTCGTCGGGGCGGCGCTCGGGGGGGTCGGCATGGCGGTCAACGCGCTCGTGGGCCGAAGTGCGGCCCCGGCTCGGACCCGCGCGGTCGTCATGGTCCTGGTCGCCGTCCTGGCCGGTGCGGGCTGGGCCGCCGTGGGCAGCCTCCTCACCTCGGTCCCGGCGACGCGCGTCTCGTACTCGACCGGCACCTGCCTCGACGGGATCGGGCCGGGCATCGACCTCGTCAGCCAGGCGCCGACCACGGTCGACTGCAGGACCGCCCACGACGCCGAGGTCGTCGGGACCTACAACGCGGACGGGCCGGCGCAGTACCCCGGCGAATCGAGCCTCATGACGTCGGCCGCCAACCAGTGCCCGACGCTGTTCAAGGCCTACGTGGGCAGCGACTTCGGGGCGTCGCGGCTGGACATCCTGCCGGTCGTGCCCACTGAGGTCGCGTGGGACGCCGGGGCCCGGGAGATCTCGTGCGTGGCGCTCACCACCGACGGATCGAAGCTGACGGGCTCCGTGAAGGGCTCGCGCCAGTAGCGCCGGGCGTTGGCGACCGCGGCCCGCTACCAGCGCTGGTGGACGAGCGGCCGGATCCGCGCGTCGTAGAGCTCGCGGACGCGCTCCATCGTCGCCGGCGGCAGCGGCGCCAGATCGGCGGCGGCGGCATTGGCCGCTGCCTGCTCGGGCGACTTCGCACCCGGGATGGTGGCGGTCACGCCGTCGTGCATCAGGATCCAGCGAAGCGCGGCCTGGGCCAGCGTCGCGCCCTGGGGGACGAGGCCGCGGAGCGCCTCCACCACCTCGAGGCCCGTCTCGTAGTCCACGCCCGAGAACGTCTCGCCGACGTCGAACGACTCCCCGTGGCGGTTGTAGCTCCGGTGGTCGGACGGGTCGAACGCCGTGTCGCGGCGGAGCCTGCCGGTGAGCAGGCCGGAGGCGAGGGGCACGCGTGCGAGGACCCCGACGTCGCGGCGGGCGGCCTCGGCGAGGAACCGCTCAGCCGGGCGCTGGCGGAGCATGTTGAAGATGATCTGGACGGACGCGACGCCCGGGAACTCGATGGCCTTGAGCGCCTCCTCCACCTTCTCCACGGACACGCCGTAGGCCCGGATCCGCCCCTCCGAGACCATCTCGTCGAGGGCCGCGAACACCTCGGGGCTGTAGTACACCTGGGTCGGCGGGCAGTGGAGCTGGACGAGGTCGAGCGTGTCGACGCCGAGGTTCTCGCGGCTCCGGTCGTTCCACTCGCGGAACGCCTCGGGCCGGTAGTTCTCGGGCAGCTGGGGCACGCGGCGGCCCATCTTGGTGGCCACGAAGAACGTCTCGCCGGGGCGCTCCCGCAGGAAGCGGCCGATCAGCCGCTCGCTGTGCCCGTCGCCGTACACGTCCGCGGTGTCGATCAGGTCCACGCCCGCGTCGGCCGCGGCGTGCAGGGCGCTGAGCGCCGTCGCGTCGTCACGACGACCCCAGTCGCCGCCGATCGCCCACGCCCCGAAGCCGATGACCGAGACGGTGCGGCCGGTCTTGCCGAGCCTGCGGTGCTCCATGGGGGTTCCTCCTCGCGGCGTGGCGGCCGGTGGCTGGGGCGGCCCTCGCGGCGCCCTTCGCGGCTGGCGGCGGCTGGCGGCGGCCGGTCGCCGGGCCGGCACCTCGAGTGTACCGGGCTGCCGGTGGTCGCCAGCGCCCGCGTCCTGCCCTGGCGCCCCGGGGGCGCGTGCCGGATGCCATCTCCGGATGGTTCCAATCTCGCGGAACGATCCCCGGCGCCCGTGGCCGGGTTCCGGCCCGGCCTCGGCGCCCGACCGCCCGCCAGACGGCCGCCTGCCAGTCCAGCCCGGACGCCGGCCGAGGCGTCGGGCCGGGCGCCGCCGCCAGTCCTGTCACCGGGCCGGGCGCCGCCGCCAGTCCTGTCACCGGGCCGGGCGCCGCCGCCGACCACGCCGCCAGTACTGTCCGCGGCCGGCGCGGTCCGCCACCTTCGCGCAGGCGGCCAGAGCGCCGCGGATTCCGCACCTTCCGAACGACGCGGCGGTTCCGCCGCCGCTGGACGCCTCGGGCCCGCCGCTGGACGCCCCGGGGCCTGGCCAGCCCGCCGGCCCGGACGTCGCCGATGGGTCGGCGCGCTCGGGGTCGTCGTCCATCCGTTGCCCAGCCGCCAGCCTGCGCGGCTCGGCCGGCGGCCGGTGGCGTGAGGGCGACGCGGTTGCCCGCGATGCGGGGCTGCACCTCGGGCGGCGCTGGGCTTGGCGTTCGCTCCTTCCGGAAACCTCCCCGCCCATGGCCCGGACGATGCGCGGCAGCCGCGCGGCGACCGGGATCGGGGGCCGCCCGTAGAGCGCGCCGCCGGCGACCTGCACCCCGCTCGTGAGCGTTGGCGGCGCCGGGCGCGGAGGCCGCGGGGATGGGGGCGGCGGGCGCTGGCCACGCGGGCGGGACCGCAGCCGCGGGCGCCGGGGCGCGAGCCGTGGCACAGGCAGGGCCGATGTGACGTGTGGCCCTGTTCTGGCGGGCATCGTGGCCTGACCATTCCCGTTTCCGTTGCCGCCGGCGTGAGGCGGCCGCACGAGGACGATGCCCAGTGGCCGACCTGTCCACGCGCTTCACGGGGATCCCCTTCGTCAACCCGTTCCTGCTCGCATCGGCGCCCCCGACCGAATCCGAGAGCAACATCGAGCGGGCCTTCGAGGCCGGCTGGGGCGGGGTGGTCACCAAGACCATCGGGCTCCACCCCGTGGTCAACGTGGCCGGCCCCAAGACCAAGTTCCTGCGCACCGACCCGGCGACCAACCGCACCTCGATGGCGAAGCGCCCCGACGCGACCCTGATGGCCTCGTGGAACTGGGAACTGATCAGCGACAAGCCGCTCGACTGGTGGCTGCCGCGGATCGAGCGGCTCAAGCGCAACTGGCCGGACCGCGTGCTGGTCGCCTCGATCATGGCCGGCTCCGGGGACGACAAGGAGTTCGACAACTGGCAGACGCTCACGCGTGGCGTGCAGGAGGCCGGCGCCGACGCCATCGAGCTCAACTTCAGCTGCCCGCACATGGACCGGGTGGACATGGGCTCCAACGTGGGCAAGGACCCGGTCCTGTGCTCCACCTCGACCATGGCGGTCAGGCAGGCCGCCAAGGTCCCCGTCTGGGTCAAGCTCACCCCGGCCACGGCCAACATCGTGGAGGAGGCCGAGGCCACGTTCCGCGGCGGCGCCCATGCGATCACCTCGTCCAACACGTTCCCGGCCCTGCCGCTGATCGACCCGGACACGCTCGAGTTCGAGGTCAACGTGGACGGGCTGGTGTCGTCCGGCGGAATGGGCGGGCCGGCGATCCTGCCGCTGTCGCTGGCCAAGATGGCTGAACTGACGAAGGCATTCCCCGACCGGGAGTTCAGCGGCATCGGCGGCATCTCGGGGTGGGCGCAGGCGCTCGACTACTTCCTCCTGGGCTGCGGCACGGTCCAGGTGGCCACGGCCGCCATGCTCGACCACGCGATCGGCCCCAACATCATCCGCGACCTCACCACGGGCATGGCCGCGTTCCTCGACCGGCATGCCGATCGCGGCTGGACCCGTCTCGACGACTTCCGCGGCCTGCGCCGCGACCGGATCGTGGCCCAGTCGGACATCCGGCGGCCGGGCGGGTCTGACTATCACGGCGGGCACGAGGAGGAGGCCGAGGGCTACGCCCCGGCGCACGTGTCCGCCTAGGGCTTGGAGGAGCGGGCGGGCCCGGTCGTCGCGAGGCGGCCGGGCCCGCTCTCGTCTGAGCGCGGAGTCCGCCCACGAGAGCGGAGCGGCCCGCCGCGACGTGCAGGATCGTCGAGACATTCATTCCTCGGCGGCGCACAATCCGGTGCCAAGGTCCACCGTCGGCCGTGTGGCCGAGGGCCGAGGACCGACTCGCGACGTCCAGTCGTCGAGGTCCGCGATCGTGCAAGGGTGAACGTGCACCAGGCACCGGCCGCCGAGCCTCAACACCGCCTCGACGCCACGTCGAGCGGTGCCGCTCGCCGGGCCCGCGCCCTGCCCGTCGCCGCCCCCACCCTGCCGGTCCCCGGGGGACCCGATGCCTGACCCCAGGGCGCGCCTCGCGCGTCTGCCGACGGAGGTGCCAGCGTTGAGGACGCGGGCAGGAGGGCTCCGGGGCCACGGGGATCTGGCGCGTCGCCCGTCGATGGTGCGAGGCACCGGTCACATCCAGAGGGAGGCTCTATGACAGCGGCGTCAATGGAGCAGACCGTCCTGGCGGACGGTCGAGTCGAGCTGAGCCCCGAGGTCGATGCCTCGCTGGGCGTCTCGTCGCTCCACAACGAGGACCTGGCCCCGGTGCCGGTCTCGAAGCGGGTCTGGACGACCTACAACTACCTCGCCCTCTGGGTCGGCATGGCCCACAACGTGGCGACGTGGACGCTGGCCGCCGGCCTGATCGCCTTGGGCATGGCCTGGTACCAGGCCATCCTGACGATCATGATCGCGAACGTCCTGGTGCTCATCCCGATGCTGGCCAACAGCCACGCGGGCACCAAGTACGGCATCCCGTTCCCGGTGTTCGCGCGAGCCGCCTTCGGGGTCGTCGGGGCCAACCTGCCGGCCCTCATCCGCGCTGGCGTCGCCTGCGGCTGGTTCGGCATCCAGACCTGGATCGGCGGCGGCGCGATCTTCGTGCTCGTCGGCGAGGTCCTCGGCGATTCCTGGCTCAAGGCGTCCACCATCTCGATCGGCATTGGCGACTACGCGTCGCAGCCGTGGACGATGTGGCTGAGCTTCGCCATCTTCTGGCTGCTCAACATCTTCATCATCATCCGCGGCATGGACACGATCCGGCGGTTCGAGAACTGGGCCGCCCCGTTCGTCATGGTCGTCGCGATCATCCTGCTGGTGTGGATGGCGATCGCGGCCGGCGGCTTCGGGCCGATCGTGAACGAGCCCGGCAAGCTCGGCTGGGGCAGTGACTTCTGGGCGGTCTTCTGGCCGTCCCTCATGGGCATGATCGCGTTCTGGTCCACGCTCTCGCTCAACATGCCGGACTTCACCCGGTTCGGCCGCAGCCAGCGCGAGCAGGCTTGGGGCCAGGTCCTGGGCCTGCCCACGACGATGACGATCTTCCCGCTGATCGCGGTCCTGGTGACCTCGGCCAGCGCGGTCGTGTTCAAGGGCGACCCGATCTGGGACCCGGTGCAGCTGGTCGGCAAGATGGACAACATCTTCGTGGCCATCTTCGCCCTGTTCACGCTCGCGGTCGCGACCCTGTCGGTGAACGTGGCCGCCAACACCGTCAGCCCGTCCTACGACTTCTCGAACGTCTTCCCCAAGTACATCAGCTTCCGCACGGGCGGTCTGATCACGGGCGTCATCGGCATCCTGATCCAGCCGTGGAACCTGTACAGCGACCCCCACGCGTACATCTTCACCTGGCTCGGCACCTACGGCGGCGCCACCGGCGCCATCGCGGGCGTGCTGATCGCCGACTACTGGTGGGTCCGCCGGAACCACCTCCACCTCGCCGAGCTCTACCGCCGGGGCGGCAGGTACGAGTACAACTCCGGCTGGAACTGGATCGCGGTCGTGTCGCTCCTCGTGGGCATCCTGTTCGCGATCGGCGGCTCCTACTCCGGCAACGGCGATCCGTACCCGGCCAACGGCTTCATCCCGCTCCTGAAGCCGCTCGCGGACTACAGCTGGGTCGTCGGGCTCGTCGTGGCGTTCGTCCTGTACGGCGTGCTCACGATGGTCGCCGGCAACAAGGAGGCGATGAAGGAGGACTAGCTCCCCCACTCGCGTCAGCGCAACCGAGGCCCCTCCGGCGACGGAGGGGCCTCATCACGTTCGGCGGCGACCCGCCCGCGGCTGCCGGTGGGCCTGCCTCCGCCGCCGGCCGTCGGCTTGCCTCCCGCTCCCGTCTGGCGGGCCACCTGCCGCTCCCGTCTGGCGGGCCACCTGCCGCTCCCGTCTGGCGGCCCGCCTGCCGCGCCGCCAGCAGTCGCGGTCGTTCGCGAATCGCGGAACTACCGGCCCCCGACGTGATCGTTCCGCGAAATCGGAACGATCACGCACCAAGCCCCTGGCGGCGACCCTGTCCCCGAGGCTACCCTCCCAGCCGCCACTGCCAGCGGCGGGCCGCCTGGAGGCGCGCCACCAGCTCCCCCTCGGTGGCCTCCGTCACGCGCCGGATCCCGGCCAGCCGGTTGAGCTCGCGGTTGACCGCCGCGTACGTCAGTCCGGACCAGCGCGCGATGTCCTTCGCGGCCTCGGCGTTGGCGACGCGCAGCCGGTCCTTGACGGCCCGGCGCGTCGGCGCGTCGCCCAGCTCGCCGGGTGACGGCGCCACGAGCGGCGGGGGCGGCCCGAGCTCCAGCTCGATCGTCGGGTCGGCGCCGTCCTCCCACTCGGCGGGCAGCGGCTCGGCCCAGGCCTCACCGGTGGACCCGTCGCCGACCGCGACCGCGGACAGCGCGGCGAACAGCGAGAGCTGCTCGCCCGACGCCAGCTCGGCGGACTCGGCCCGGCGCGACGCCTCGGGGTCGTCCTCGTCGTCTGGGCGCGCCGTCCGCCGCAGCGAGTGGCGGCGCTGCTCCGCGATCTCCGCGGCCCGCATTCGCAGCCTCGGGTCGTCGGGGATGAACAGCCAGGCCCGCTGGTCGCGCACCCCCGGCACCCAGCGGACGAAGCGTCCGACGGCCTGGCGGAAGAACAGGTCCGTCGTGACGGTGGTCGCGTACACGCCCACGCGCAGGCGCGGAATGTCCACGCCCTCGCTCACCATGCGCACGGCCACCAGCCACGGCTCCCTGCCCGCTGCGAATGCGGCGATCCGGTCCGACGCGTCCGGGTCGTCGGAGGTCACGACGGTCGCCGGGGTGCCGATCTCCCTGCGGAGCAGCCGGGCGATCCCCTTCGCGTGGTCCTGGTCCATCGCGATGACCAGGCCCCCGGCATCGGGCTGGTGGCGGCGGACGGACTCGAGCCGGGCGACGGCGTCGCGCAGGACCGAGGGAAGCCACTCCCCCTCGATCGAGAGCGCGGTCCGCAGCCGCTGGTTGGCGAGCTGATTCGCCAGCGGGTCTTCGAACGTCGCCTCGTGGACCACGCCGTCCGGGGCGCTCCACTCCATCTCGCCGCCGGTGCGCGGGAAGTACACCGGCCGCACCACCCGGCCGTCGCGCAGGGCGTCGCCGTACCCGTACTCGTAGTCCGGGACCGCCTCCTCGTCCACGTACCGGATGAACGGGATGGCACGGGTGTCGGAGCGGAACGGCGTGCCCGACAGGGCGATCCGCCGGTGCGTGGGCGCGAACGCGTGGCGCAGGGCGTCGCCCCACGCCTGCTCCTCGCCGGCGTGATGGACCTCGTCGAGGACGACGTGGGCGCCGGCCGCCTGGGCCCGGATCGCGTCGGCCGAGAGCGCCACCTGCTGGTAGCTGGTGACCACGCCGTGCATGTCGGGGGGCATCGGGCCGTCGGCCGGCGTCCAGGCGGGATCGAGGTGCAGGCCAAGGCGCGCCGCCGCCGTCGCCCACTGCAGCTTGAGGTGGGCCGTCGGGGCCACCACCAGGACACGGCCGGGGCGCTTGGCCAGCGACGTCCGGAGCGCAGCCAGCGCGAAGGTCGTCTTGCCGGCGCCGGGCGTGGCGACGGCGAGGAAGTCGGGCTGCGTGGAGGCGTTGAAGCGCGCCAGGGCGGCGTGCTGCCAGGGGCGGAGACGGACGCTGCGGGACACGATTCCTTGGGGGGTCGGGGTACCGGGAGGAGGCGCCCAGTGTCGCACGGGCGGCCACGGGGCGGCGCCGGACGGCCCAACCGGGCCCGGGGTAAGACGATATCCTGCGTGCGGAGGTGCCGTTCCTTGAAGACCCAGCTGCCGAGCCCGGTCCGAGACCTCATCGCGTTCGTGGTCGTCGCCCTCGCGTGCCCCGTCGCGGTCTTCGGCGGCGCCAACCTGGGCTGCGTCGGCCACACCGACTTCGCCGGGTCGTGCGCGCTCACGGTCATCTTCCTCTCCCCGCTGGTGCTCCTCATCGGGGGCGGGATCGCTGGCGTCGCCACCCGGGGCTGGACGGGGCTGCTGGTGATTCTGGTGGGCACGGTGGTGGGGATGACGGCGATCCTGTTCATCTCAGGGGTGGAGGGGCAGCCGGTCCCGGTGGACTGGTTCTCGGCGGTCGTGGCCACGGTCTTCTTCGGCGGGCCGATCGTGGTCGGGTACGGGGTCGGCCGGCTGGTGATGCGCCTCGCCGTGGCCCGCGCGCGCTGACGGGTGCCCGGCGTCGCCCCTGAGCCGGCCGCGGCCGCTCCAGACCCTCGTCCCCCGGCGGTCCACAGCCGCCGTGCCGCCCTAGCGCTGCTGGTGCTCCTGTCGCTCGTGTGGGGCGTCCACTGGGTGGTGGTCAAGGAGGGGCTGAAGTACTTCCCGCCGCTCACGTACGCCGTGCTGCGGATCGGGACCGGCCTGCTGACCCTGGTGGCGATCCTGGCGCCGACGCGGAATCTCCGCCGGCCGCCCCGCGAGGACCTCCCCATCATCCTCTCGGTGGCCCTGCTCCAGATCGCTGCGGGGATCCTGATCATGAACTTCGCGCTCCAGGCAGTGCCGGCCGGACGCTCGTCGGTGCTGGTCTACACGATGCCGCTCTGGGTGGCCGTCCTGCTGTGGGTGGGGTTCCGGGCGGCGCCGCGGCGGGGCGAGCTGGTGGGCCTGGCCCTGGGCGTCGTCGGCATCCTGATCCTGGTCAACCCCTCGGTGATCGACTGGGCGTCGCCGCCAGAGGTGATCGGCACCGTCGCGCTCATCCTCGACGCCGTCCTGTGGGCGCTGGCGACCATCCACATCCGCCGCCACGCGTGGCGGACGTCGCCGCTCGCGCTCCAGCCCTGGATGCTGCTCACCGCGCTGGTCCCGGTCGTCGTCGCGGCCGCGCTGTTCGAGCCCGGGGCGCAGGTCCACTGGGGCATCGGCGCCGTTCTCGTCATCCTCTACAGCGGCCCGCTCGCGACCGCCTTCGCGTACTGGGCCAGCCAGTCCATCACCCGCTCGCTCGGTCCCGTCTCGTCGGCGATGGGCTTCCTCGCCACGCCGATCGTCGGACTGGTGGCTGGGGCGGGCATCCTGGGCGAGAAGCTCGGGCCGGCGGACATCGCCGGCTTCGGCCTGGTGCTCCTGGGCATCGGCGCGGCGACGCTCGTCCCCGCCCGCGGCCGGGGAGCCATCGTCGAAGAGCCGATCCCCGCCTGACCCGGCGCGGCGGGCGCGCGCCGTCAGCAGATGCGCGGCAGCTGCTCCCCCACCAGCATGTCCACGATCCGCTCGCTGCCCACGATGGTGCGCATGGTGACCATGCCCGGGTGGTCCGCGACCACCTCGCCGATCCGCGCAGCCTCGGCGCCCTCCAGCGTCGCGCGCATCGCCGCGAGCACCGCGTCCGCGGAGGCCACCGGCACGATCGCGACCAGCTTGCCCTCGTTGGCCACGTGGAGCGGGTCGAGGCCCAGGAACTCGCAGGCGGCGCGGACAGGGCCCGGGATCGGGATCGCCGGCTCGTCGAGGACCATGCCCACCCCGGACGCCTGCGCGATCTCGTTGAGCGCCGACGACAGCCCGCCGCGGGTCGGGTCTCGCAGCACGTGGACGTCGGGCTCGACCTCGGTGATCGCCGCCACCAGGCCGGCCAGCGACTGCGTGTCGGACGCGATCTCGACCTCGAACTCGAGCCCCTCGCGGACGCTCATCACCGCCACCCCGTGGAGGCCGATCGGCCCCGACAGGATCACCGCGTCGCCCGGCCGCGCGCGGTCGGCGGCCGGGGCCACGCCGTCCCGGACGACGCCGATGCCCGCCGTGTTCACGAACAGCCGGTCCGCGGCGCCCCGGCCGACGACCTTGGTGTCGCCGGTGACGATCTGGGCGCCCGCCCTCCTGGCCGCGGCGGCGGCCGAGACCGTGACCGCGCGCAGGTCCTCGAGCGGCAGCCCCTCCTCGATCACGTAGGCGAGGCTGATCGCCACCGGGGCCGCGCCCATCATCGCCAGGTCGTTGAGCGTCCCGTTGACCGCCAGCTCGCCGATGTCGCCGCCCGGGAACCGGATGGGCGACACCACGAACGAGTCGGTGGTGAACGCGAGGCGGGCGCCCGCGACCTCCACCACGGCGGCGTCGTTGAGCACGCCGCCCGGGGAGGCTGCCGCCAGCGCCGGCGCCAGCAGGTCGCGCATCAGGGCGGCCGAGAGCTGGCCGCCGGAGCCGTGGCCCAGGATCACCCGCTGGTCCTCGGGGATCGGCGCCGGGCAGGCGACGCCCTCGGCGTCGATGGTGACCGCGGGCTCGCGCTCGGCGGTCATCGCGCCCCCTCCGCCGGCGCGACCTGGATCAGCGGCAGGGCGGGGCTGAAGCCGCCGGCCCCGGCGTTGAGGCCGCGGCCGGCCGAGTAGAACGCCGCGCACGTCCCCTCGGAGCTCACCATCGGCGCGCCGAGCGGCTTCTGCGGCGTGCACAGCGTCCCGTAGGCCGTGCAGTCGAGGGGCAGCTTCTCGCCGGTCAGGATCGCCCCGGCGATGCAGGCCGGGTGCTCGTTGGTGCGGATGTCGCCGACGTCGAACTTCTGCTCGGCGTCGAACCGGGCGTACTCAGGCCGGAGCCGGTACCCCGACATGGGGATCTCGCCCACGCCCCGCCACTTGCGCGGGCCCACCTCGAACACCTTCATGACCTGCTGCTGGGCCAGCGGCACGCCCTCGCGGGTGACGGCGCGCGCGTACTGGTTCTCCACCTCGTGCCGCCCCTCCTCGAGCTGGCGGACGGCCATGTAGATGCCCTCGAGCAGGTCGAGCGGCTCGAACCCGGTGACCACGATGGGCACCCGGTACCTCTCGGCGATCGGCTCGTACTCGGTCCAGCCCATCACCGCGCACACGTGGCCGGCCGCGAGGAAACCCTGGACCTGGTTGGTGGGCGACTCGAGCAGTGCGGTCATCGCCGGCGGCACCAGCACGTGGCTGACCAGGACGCTGTAGTTGTCGATCCCCCGGCGGGCGGCCTCGGCCACCGACATCGCGTTGGCCGGCGCGGTCGTCTCGAAGCCGACCGCGAAGAACACCACCTGCCTGGACGGGTTGGCGAGCGCGATCTTCACCGCATCGAGCGGGCTGTACACGATCCGCACGTCGGCGCCGCGGGCCTTGAGGGCGAGCAGGTCCGTGGTAGAGCCCGGCACGCGCAGCATGTCGCCGTAGCTGGTGAAGATCACGTCCGGGCGGGCGGCGATGGCGAGCGCCTTGTCCACCTGCTCGAGCGGCGTCACGCAGACCGGGCAGCCGGGCCCGTGGATCATCCGGACGCCCTCGGGCAGCGCCTCGTCGATCCCCTGCTTGACGATCGTGTGCGTCTGGCCGCCGCAGACCTCCATCAGGGTCCACGGCCGGGTGGTGATCCGGTGGATCTCGGCCAGGAGCCGCTTGGCGAGTACGGGGTCGCGGTACTCGTCGAGGTACTTCATGACGCGGGGCCCGTCATCGTGGACGGCGGCTGGGCGGGGTCGAACACGAGGATCGAGGGGTCGTCGTCGCTGATGACCGCGGGCGCGTCCATGCCCGGGCCCAGGGTCATGAGCTCGGGCTCCATGACCCCCATCTCGTCGAGGATCTGGAGCGTCTTGACGGCCTCCGCCTCATCGACCTTCGAGATCGCGAAGCCGACGTGGACGATCACGTAGTCGCCGAGCTGGGCGTCCGGCAGGTAGGCGAGGCAGGCGTCCTTGCGCACGCCGCCGAAGTCCACCTTGCCCATGGCCAGCCCGGCCTCGTCGCGGATCTCCGTGATCCGGCCCGGAATCCCAAGGCACATCGGTTTCAGCCCTCCTTGCCCGGCGCGCCCGAGGCGCCGGCTGCGAGTCGCGCCGCGGCCACCGCGGCCTGACCATAGCTCACTCCGCCGTCGTTGACGGGGACCTGGCGGTTGATGTACGGCTCGAGGCCGTCCGAGGCGAGCCGGCGCAGCAGCGCCGACGCCAGGCGCCGATTCTGGAACACGCCGCCCGAGAGGCACACGGTCTGCACGCCGGTCTGCTGCCGGGCGTCCGCGAGCAGCTCGCGGGTCACCTCGACGATGGTGGCCTGGAACCGCGCGGCGAGCACGCCCGGCGCGGTGCCGGGGGCCAGCAGGCCGGCCAGTGTGGGGCGCGGGTCGTAGACGAGCAGACCGTCGTGGCGGTGGAGCCGGTACGGCAGCGGGTCCGCCCGGCGGTCGCCGGCCGCCAGCTCCAGGTCGATCGCCGCCTGGGCCTCGTACTCGGCCACGTCGCGGATGCCGAGCAGCGCCGCGGCCGCGTCGAACAGCCGCCCGGCGGACGAGGCGACCGGGGCGTTCAGCCGGCGGGCGACCTGGGTCCGCACCAGGGCGACCTCGCGCGGGTCCAGGCGGGCGAGCAGGCGGGCCGCGGCCTCGTCGGCGTCGGGCAGCCCGGGCCCCTCCTCCCCGAACGCCTCGGCGCCGAACAGGTAGCCGAGCGCCATCCGGTACGGGCGCTTCACCGCCAGCGCGCCGCCGGGGAGGGGCGCCCGGGCGAAGCGGGCGAGCCGGCGGTAGCCGCGCAGGTCGGCGAGCAGGAGCTCCCCGCCCCACAGGGTGCCGTCGTCGCCCATGCCCAGGCCGTCGTACGCCACGCCCAGGAACGGGCCCGTGATGCCGTGCTCCGCGGCGCACGAGGCGACGTGGGCGTGGTGGTGCTGGACGGCAACGCGCCTGTCGGCCGGGAACCGCGCGACGGCGTGCTTGGTGGACAGGTACTCGGGGTGGAGGTCGTGGACGGCGACCTCGGGCTCGAGGGCGAGCAGGCGGGAGAGGTGGGCCAGGCCGTCGGTGAACGCCCGGTGCGTGGCCAGGTCCTCGAGGTCGCCGTTGTGGGGCGCCACGTGCGCCCGCGGCCCGCGGGCGAGCGTGAACGTGTGCTTGAGCTCGGCGCCCACGGCGAGCAGCGGGACCGGCGTCGGGACCGGCAGCGGCATCGGCTCGGGCGCGTAGCCGCGGGCCCGGCGGACCACGCTCTCGCGCCCGGCGACCACCCGCGTCACCGAGTCGTCGTAGCGGGCGCGGATCTCGCGGTCGTGGGCGAGGAAGCCGTCGGCGAGGCCGGCGAGGCGGTCCAGGGCGTCGTCGTCGTCGGTCGCCAGGGGCTCGTCGGTGAGGTTGCCCGAGGTCAGGACGAGCGGCCGGCCGACGCTCTCCAGCAGCAGGTGGTGGAGCGGCGTGTAGGGCAGGAACACGCCGAGCCGCCGGTTGCCCGCCGCGACCGACCGGGCGAGCGCCCGGCGGGCCGCGGGCGCCGCCTCGAGCAGGACGATCGGCCGCGCCGGGCCCGTGAGCAGGACCCGCTCCAGCACGCCGACGCGGCACAGCGCCTCGGCCGCGGCGAGGTCGCGCACCATCACCGCGAACGGCTTCGCCCAGCGGCGCTTGCGGTCGCGGAGGCGCCGGACCGTCGCCTCGTCGGTGGCGTCGCAGGCGAGGTGGTAGCCGCCGAGGCCCTTGACCGCCACGATCTGCCCCGAGCGCAGGGCGGCGACCGCGGCCTCGAGGGCTGCGTCGCCAACCGCCGACGGCGACGGCCCGCCTGCGGCCCGCCACGAGAGCTGCGGGCCGCAGGCGGGGCAGGCCACGGGCTCGGCGTGGAAGCGCCGGTCCGCCGGGTCGCGGTACTCGCGCTCGCAGGCGTCGCACAGCGGGAAGGCGCGCATCGTGGTCTGGGCGCGGTCGTAGGGCAGCTCGTCGATGATGGTGGCGCGCGGGCCGCAGTTGGTGCAGTTGGTGAACGGATAGCGGTAGCGGCGGTCCGCGGGGTCGAACAGCTCGGACAGGCAGTCGTCGCAGGTGGCGATGTCGGGCGGGAACAGCCGGTCCTGAGCGGCGGCGACCACGCTCTCGTCGATCTCGAAGCCGGCTGGCAGCCGCGCCGCCGCGGCGGGGTCCAGCGGCAGGACGGCCACCCGCTCCACGCGCGCCCGCGGCGGGGCGTCCGTGCGCAGGCGCCGGGCCAGCGCCTCGAGCGCCGGGGCGGGGCCGGCAGCCTCGATCTCGACGCGGCCGGCCGCGTTGCGCACCCGCCCCGACAGCCCGAGCTCGGTGGCGAGGCGCCACACGAAGGGGCGGAAGCCGACGCCCTGCACCACGCCCTCGACGAGCATGGCTCGGGCGGCACGGTTGGGATCGGCGGCCGGGACGCGCGCGTCCGACTGGACGGTTGCTGCCATGCCCGTAGGGTCGTCGGGCGGCGTCGTCGCCAGATGTGCCGAACGGCCCAAAACCGCCTCCGCCCGGCGTCCGCGGGAGCCCGCGCTCAAGCCCGGCACGGCGCCGGGGACGCGGCGGCGGACGCCCGGCTCACGCTCAGCCAGCGGCGTCGGCGCCCGTGCCCGCCGCGGCCGCCTTCGCAGCCAGGGCCTCGGCGCGGCTGATGTGCTCGCGGTTCACGAGCACGACGTCCATCTTGGTGGGCGCGGCCTCACGGCCCGCCAGCCGGAACTCGACCTCGGTCATCGGGACGAACCGCATCCAGCGGGCGAGTGACGCGAGGGGAGCGGCGTTGGGGGCCCGGTGGAGGCAGCCGTTGACCTCGAACGGGCCGACCCGCATGCGCACCCGCTCGGGGACCGTGCGGAGACGGCGGGCGGGGTCGCCACGGTGGCCCTCGACCTCGATCAGGTGGAGCTCGTGGCGCCCGACCTCGAGCTCGTCCACCTCCACCCGATGGCCGTCCTCGAGCGACTCGAGCGACGCCCCGAAGAAGGTCAGCAGTTCCGCCTGGTTGACCTGGTCGCTGATGCGCCCCTCGTCCAGCGCCACGTCTCCCCTCACCACGCAATCGCCCGCCCAGGCGACCAGCTGCTCGCGCATGGCGATCTCCAAAGCTGCACGCGACGTCAGGTCGAGGCTCGGACCCAGCGGCAGCATACGACGAACGGCCCGGTGCAGCAGAGAGCCGTCTGGGGCGGTCTGGGGCGCCAGAGCGCCGACGCCACGGCCGCCCGTCAGGGCGTCGCGGCGGCCGACCTCAGGGCATCGCGGCAGCCGCCTGCTCGGCGCTCGACGCGTCCGCTGCCGTGATCACGATCACCACCGCCCCGTCGATCCGGACGTAGCTCAGGGCGCCCTCGTCGCCCAGGTCGTACTTGGTCCAGGCCTTGCCGCCGAGCTGGACGTCGGTCTTGACGACGCCTGGCCCCGAGAGCTGGAACCAGTCGAGCACCATGGCGTCCACCTGCGCCCCGGAGAGGCCGTTCACGGACATCGCGACCACGCTGGAGCTGATCGTCGAGGTGGGGTCGTAGGACTCGGCGAACCGCAGGTCGTCGGGCGTCTTGCCCGCCGCCCGCAGTGCGGCGGTCGCCGCGCGGCTGCCCGGGTCGGTGGTGAGGATGGCGCTGCCCAGCGCGCTGTCCACCGTCATGGCCACCCCGCCGACCGTGGTGGGCAGCAGCTTCTCGAGCTCGGGGGCGGCGTGGGTGAGGGGCGCTGCTGAGGCCCCGGGGCTGGTCGAGCCGACGGCGGCCGTGCCGGTGGGCGCGGGGCTGGCGATGCTCCCGCCGGCGCCGCCCAGCGCCATGTCGTAGGCGGACGCGATGGTCTCGATGTCGGTGGCGGTGGCGCCGCCGGCCGCCGCGAGGTCCACGACGATGTCGCCGCGGCGGAACTCCAGGAAGATCGCCCCCGAGACGTCGGTGGACTCGAACCCGCCGTCCGACAGGTCGGTCTTGGCGCTGACGACCTGGCCGTACTCGCGGGCGGCGGATTCGGCGCGCGCCACCGCGTCGGCCGCCCCCTCGGTGAAGCAGGTCGCGGTGGCGAGCACGGTCGGCGCGCCCGACCCGTCGCCGGGATCGGGGCCCGCGAAGGTGATCGTGCGCCGGTTGACGTCGAAGGTGGTGCCCTTGGGCGCCCATTGCGCCGGGAGTTCGTTGGCGGCGGGGACCGAGCTCCAGACGGTGTCCTGGCAGGAGGCGGGCGGCGGAGCGAGGAGCCGCCACGCCGTCAGCCCCAGCGCGACGCCGGCGATGAGCACGGCGAGGATGGCGAGGCGGGTGGCCGTCCGCGCCGACGGGGCCGCCGCGGCCCGCTCCTCGGACGGCCGGCGACGAGGCGCCTGGGGAACCTCGTCGGGCGACGGGTACGGGGCGCGCGAGCGGGAGCGCGGGCGGGGCTCGGTCATTCTGCTAAGGATGCCCTGTGCAGTCTGAGGATGTCCTGTGCGCCGGAAGGCAGCGCCGCGGGGCACGCCGGCCCGTGCGGCCCGCACCGGGTGTCCTGCCTCCCGCTGCTACGATCCTCCCGTGGAGAGGTTCGCCGCGTGAAGCTGTACGTGATCGCCTGCGACGTCGTCGCCCGGCCCGTCTACCTGTGCGCGGCCCGGTCGCCGCACGTCGTTGACATCCGCCTGTTCGAGCGCGGCCTCCACAACGAGCCCGTCAAGCTGCGCGACGTCCTGCAGCACGAGATCGACGCGGTGCCGCCCGGCTACGACGCGATCGTGCTCGGCTACGGGCTGTGCGGGGGCGCCACGGCGGGCATCGTGGCGCGCTCCATGCCCGTGGTGCTGCCCCGGGCCCACGACTGCATCACGCTGTTCCTCGGCGCTCGCGAGCGGTACGAGACCGAGTTCAGCGCCTCGACCACCTACTGGTACGTCAACGACCAGGTTGAGCGGAACCAGGGGTACAACGCCAAGTCGGTGGGCCTCGGGGTGTCGGGCGACAGCGACGACGACATGGAGGCGATCCGCGCCGAGTACGTCGAGAAGTACGGCGAGGACAACGCCGACTACCTCATGGAGGTCATGGGCGCCTGGAAGACGCACTACCAGCGGGCCGCGTTCGTCGGGATGGGCGTGGCCGACGAGGCGGCCTCGGTCGAGTACGCGCGCGAGCAGGCCGACCGGCGCGGCTGGGCGTTCGAGCAGGTGGAGGGCTCGCTGGTCCTGCTGCGCAAGCTGATCGACGGCGCCTGGGACGATGACATCCTGACCCTGCAGCCGGGCGAGCGGTTGGCGATGAGCTGGGACGAGGGGATCGTCAAGGCGGTGCCGGCGGGCTGAGGCGCCGACCGGGGGGCCCGGATACCGCCGTCGGCGGTATTGGCGAGCCGCTGCCCCGTGGCCCCCGGATACCGCCGGCGGCGGTGCTGACGGGCCGCTGCCCCGTGGCCCCCGGATACCGCCGGCGGCGGTGCTGACGGGCCGCTGCCCCGTGGCCCCCGGATACCGCCGGCGGCGGTGCTGACGGGCCGACACCTCGGGCCTTCCGCTCGCGCCAGCCTCAGATACCGCCGGCAGCGGTGTGGTGGCATGGATCAACCGCGTACCACCGCCCTCGGCGGTATACCGGGATCTGCGACGGGTTTGCCCGGCCACCGCGGGTGTCCGGCGGCCGCTGCGCCCGGTCGCCCCCGCCGTTTCCGGAAGGAGCGAACAAGCGGACGCGGCCGGCGCGCCTCCTCGCACTCGACGGGCCGACCAAGCGCGTTCGGGCCCGTCCGCATGCGAGCGGGAGGCGGGAATGGGCAGGAATCCGCTGGTACGGCCGCCGGAAACCGGCGTCGGGAGGGTCGTTGTGCCGTGGGCGTTCGGACTGTTCGAAATGCTGGGCGGCGTCGCGTCCGCCGCGCTCTGCCCGGTCGTCCGGCGGGTCGCGACGCCGCCCCGCTGCGCCTCCCCGCTACGCCTCACCGTCGAGGCGGCCGGCCCGGAACGCGGCCATGTACGCGCCGCCGTACGGGTCGCGGCCCAGCAGCAGGTCGCGGGCCAGGCGGCAGGCCTCGGACTCGCGCGAGGCGCCGAACACACGGCCGAGGTCCGAGGCCACCGGGTCCACGATCCCGCTGTCGATCCCGGCGTCCGCGGCCATGTCTATGAACGCGTCGTTGAGCACCCGGCGCGCCGGCATCCCGAACGATACGTTCGACAGGCCGCCCGTGAGGTGGACCCCCGTTCCGTACTCCGCGCGCAGCTGGCGGGCCGCTTCGAGGGCGTGGGCGGGGGCCTCGGGCTCGACGGCCACCGGCAGCATCAGCGGGTCGACGAAGCACGCCTCGGCGGGGATCTGCTTGGCCAGGGCCAGCTCGACGATCTCGATCCCGTTGCGGACGCGGTCCTCCGCCGACGCGGGCATCCCGCCCGGGCTGCTGCACGCGAGCACCACGCAGGTGCCGAACGTCTGGGCGATGTCGAGCACCTCGGGCCGCTCCAGCGACGCCGAGTTGATCAGCAGCCGGCCCCGGGGCTGGCTCGACGCCGCGGCCCCGGCCGCCATCACCGCCGCGTCGGAGGAGTCGATCGCCACCGGCACCCGGGCCGTCGCCTCGACGGTGGTCACGAGCCAGGCGATCGCCTCGGCACGGGCGTCGGAATCGGTCGCAACCTCGTCGGCGTTGAGGTCGAGCCAGTCGGCGCCCGCGGCCTCCTGGCGCGCCGCCAGGAGGCGGATGTAGGCCGCCGCCGTCTCCGCATGCTCGCCGCCGTCGAGCCCCCAGCGGATGGCGCTGGCCACGTGCTTCACCTTGCCCGCCGCGAAGTCCCTCGCCTCGGCGACGGCGGGGTGGACGGGCAGGACGACGCGCTCGCCGCCGTCCTCGAAGCCCACCCCGACACTCCCGTCGGGGCGCTCCACCACATGGCGTCCCGAGCGGCGGAGGACGCGCGTCGCGTGGATGTTCTCGCCGATGACGAGGAACGGCTGCCCGCGCCGGTCCGGCCTCACCTCGGCGCGTCCGCCTGCGGCTCGGACGGGGCCGCGTTCGCCTGGGGGGGTTCGGCCGGCGCCGCGTCCGGGGCCGGCGCCGCGTCC
>JAJYLZ010000034.1 GCA_021787395.1 Chloroflexota bacterium | reverse complement strand
GGCGGTTGCCACGCCGACACCGGCGGTTGCCACGCCGACACCGGCGGTTGCCACGCCGACACCGGCGGTTGCCACGCCGACACCGGCGGTTGCCACGCCGACACCGGCGGCCACGCCCTGCCCGTCGCCGAGCGCCAGCCCAGTCCTCTATCCAATCGCGCTCCTGCCGACTCAGAACGGTGTCACGCAGCTGAGCGGCGGGATCACGCCCGCTCTGACGCCGTTCGTCTCACCGCACTCAGCCTACGGGCTCATCAGCGACGTCTGCTCGACCTGTCACCGTGCCCACTCCGCCGCGGGCCCCGCCATCGCTCTGAGCCCCGCGCCCCAGAGCAGCATGTGCTTCACCTGCCATGACGCCGTCGGGACGGGTTCCACGTTCACCACCGCCGGGGAGCTCGTGGGCATCCCGGCCAACGACGCGACCACCGACCAGTGGTACTCGCATCCGGTGACGTCTTCGACAGGCCACACCTCGGACGCGCTCAACGAGTTCGGCGGCGTGCTCAACCGACACTCCACCTGCACTGACTGCCACGACGCGCACAACGCGACTGCTGGCCAGCCAAGCGAGAGCGCGAGCGGCTGGACTGCATCAGGCGCCATCCGCGGCGCATCGAGCGTCGTGGTGATCAACCAGGCCGGCTCCGCACCCGTGTATGCCCTCATTCAGGGCCCGACCAGCATCGATGCCACTGGCGCCCTGACCGGAGGGTCGCCGGCCGCCTACGAGTACCAGCTCTGCTTCAAGTGCCACTCGGGGTTCACAGTCCTCCCCCAGCACAACAGCGGCGCCATCGCGAGCCACCCGTCCTGGTGGGAGCTGGACAAAGGCGTGGAGTTCGACCCGCTCAACGCCAAGTCGTTCCACCCGATCGAGGCGCAGGGAACCAACCAGACTGCTGCCATGGCGGCCAGCCTGAGCGGATCCAGCCCATACAAGCTGTGGAACTTCACGACGACCGACACCATCCGCTGCACGAACTGCCATGCCGGACCCTCGACGCCGGTGCTGGGCACCACGCCCGACGCGCTCCTGCCGGTCCACGCCAGCCAGCAGCGGGGGATCCTGATCGCGCCTTATCGAGATCGTGTGCTGATGTCTGCAACCGAGCCGTACAACGCTGCCAACTTCGAGCTGTGCTACCTGTGCCATGCGGAGGCCCCTTTCGTGGATCGGAGTGGCAACGCTCGCGCCGACACGAACTACCGCTTCCATGGCGTGCACATCACGGGCATCTCGGGTATGGGCAGCGGCGGCACCGACATCGACACAGCTGGTGATGGGCAAGGAAACGCGATCTGCGCGGAGTGCCACTTCCGCCTCCACTCGACCGCCCTGGCGTTCCAGGCCGGCGACCGGGCAAACACTGGCCTGGTCAATTTCGCGCCGGATGTGCAGCCCTTCAACGGCGTCCTGAAGTGGACGCAGACAGGGGCTGCGAGCGGCAGCTGCACATTGACGTGCCACGGCGTCCAGCACGATGGGTGGACCTACTGACGTCTCGCGGTATATCCACCGATACACGCGGGGCGGCTTCTCTCCACCGTCCGGCCCTCCGCGGTCCTGCTCGAAATGTGCGGCACGACGGATGGGCGGGCGAGGGCGACACCCGGACAATGCCGACAGGTGTCAGGCCGCGGTCCCCCGCGTTCAGTTGTGAGGGCAGTCAATGATCCGTTTGCCCGCGCCCGGCAGTGACCGAGCGCGCGTCCCGGGAGGCCGCGCATGAGCGCCTCCAATCCGTCCGGCGGGCGAATCGCCGCGGAGAACGAGCTGCTGGCCCGGCTCGGCCTCCCGCCCAGCGCCACGCCCGAGGACGTCGACCAGCTCCACCTCGCCGTGAGCCAGTTCCTCGCGGCTGCGCCGAGCGGCATCAAGGGCTGGGCCCGCGCCCAGGCCGCGATGCTCGACGAGGCGTACCTCTCGCTTACCGACCCGGTCGGTCTCGAGGGCTCGGCCCTCAGCAGCCCGACGAGGCCGCCGACGGTCGTACCCGGCGGGCCGGCGACACCTCCGGCCCGCCGGGACCCCGTCCGCGACGCCGGCGCTGGCGGCCGCGTCGCGGACGCCGCCGCAGCGTCGCCGGCCGGCCCAGCTGTCGAGACGGTGGACGACACCGACACGGATGACATCGATGCGCTGTTCGCCTCGGTCACGCCGGGTGCGCACCGCGACCTGGTGAGCGGCGGCAAGTCTGATCGCGCCTCCGCCACTCGAAGTCGCGGCAAGGTTGGAGCCACCGCCGCCAAGGCCACGCCCGCCGGCCCTGTCGAAGCCCGCGGCGGCGGCCCGTGGAAGTTCGTTGCACTCGGCCTCGTGGGCCTCGTTGCCGGGGCCCTGATCCTTTTCATCGGCTACACGCTGGGTGGCAGCGGCACGGCGCCGGTCAACGTCGCGGCGGCGTCGCCCTCCGGGCCCACCGTCGACATGGCCAAGGTCGCCTCGCTGATGGCCAAGCTGCAGTCCAACCCCCAGGACACCGCGACGATGCAGGCCATCGGTGACGCCTACTTCGCCGGCGGCGACTACGCGACGGCCGGGACGTTCTACGACAAGGTGCTCGGGATCGACGCCAAGAACGTGGAGGCCCTGCTCGCGAGGGGTGCCGTCTCCTTCAACACGGGCGACCCCGCCAACGCCCTCAAGGACTGGACGCAGGTCGTCTCGCTCGACCCGAAGAACCAGGAGGCCCACTACGACCTCGGGTTCCTGTACATGAGTCAGGCATCCCCCGACTGGTCGAGGGTCCAGTCGGAGTGGAGCACGGTGATCTCGATCGATCCGACCTCGTCGATCGCGCAGACGGTCCAGCAGCACCTCACCTCCCTGGCGCAGCAGTCGCTGATCCCCGCGCCGTCGGGGTCTGGCGCCTCTGCCGCGCCGTCCGGCGTCGCGGCGCCGAGCTCCACCGCAGCCGCGCCGAGTGCGGCTGCGAGCGGTGCGCCGTCGGCAGCGGTCACCCCCTCCCCCGCCGCATCGGGGAGCGCGGTGCCATGACCGGCCTCGGCAGCGCGCTCGGCCTCGGCATCGCCTTCATCGGTGGCGTCGTGTCCTTTGCATCGCCCTGCTGCCTGCCGCTGGTCCCGGCGTACGTCAGCTACATGGTGGGCGCAACCGGTGAAGGCACCACCGGCCGCCGTCCCGCCGCCACGCACGGCCTCGCGTTCGTGCTCGGCTTCTCGCTGGTGTTCGTCGCGGCCTATGCGGCGCTCGGCGCCCTCGGCGTGTTCATCGACCGCCGCGTGATGAACGCGGTGGGCGGGGCGCTGCTGATCGTCCTCGGCCTCCAGGTGGCCGGGCTCGTCAACATCAAGGCACTGTGGCGCGACACGCGTGCGATGCCCGCTATGGGCGGCACGATGCGCGGCGGAATGGTGATGGCCGGCGTCGGCGGCGGCAACGTCGTGGCGACCGGCGACCGGCCAGGCTACGGACGCTCGTTCCTGTTCGGCCTCCTGTTCGCCGCGGGCTGGAGTCCGTGCATCGGCCCGATCCTGGGCGGGATCCTCGGGCTCGCCTCAGCCAGCGCGTCGGCCGCCGCCGGCACGGCGCTCCTCGTCGCCTACGCGGCGGGGCTCGCGGTGCCGTTCATGGCCGTGGCGATGGGCTCGTCCGCCGTCGCCACCCGGCTGACCTGGGTCGGCCGCCACCACGCGCTCGTCAATGCAGTCACGGGCGCCCTGCTGGTGGTGCTCGGACTCCTGATGCTCACCAACATGCTGGGCCAGCTGGCGAGGTTCACCTCGCCGCTGGGCCTGTAGGGAGGTCACCGGAGATGGTCCACGAGGTTCGAACTCCGCCCCTCCGACCGGCGGCTGTCACGGCGGGAGCGGCTACCAAGCCGGGCCTGATGGACCGCGTCGACGCGGCCCTCGAAGGCCTGTGGCACCTGCTCACGTCCATGCGCGTGGCCATGGTGCTGATGATCGTGCTGGCCGCCCTGTGCGTCATCGGCTCGCTCGTGATCCAGGTCCCGACGGGCGTGGGCGACGACCCGACGGCGAAGGCCCAATGGCTCGACGCGGTTCGACAGCGTTTCGGCGCCTGGACCGGCGCCATGGACGCACTCGGCCTGTTCGACGTCTTCAACTCGGCGGCCTTCCGGGTACTGGTCGCCGCGCTGGTGATCAGCCTCATCGCCTGCACGGTTCACCGTATTCCGGGCGTCTGGCGCACAGCCACGAAGCCCCGGGTGGACGTGGGACCCGGGTTCTTCGAGCATGCGCCGCAGCATGAGTCGATCGTGGTGCACGCCACCACCGCGGCAACCCTGGAGAAGGTCGAGGTGGTGCTGAGGCGGCGACACTATCGGACCGTCACCCAGGACGACGGCACCGTCCACCTCTACGCGGACCGATTCCGTTTCATGGCCTTCGCCTCACTGGCCGGACACGTCTCGCTGATCCTGATCCTGCTGGGCGCGATCGTCGGCACGACCTTCGGCTTCAAGAACCAGTACTTCGCGGTGCCCGAAGGCAGCACGGTCCTCACTGGGACCGAGGACGGCCTGGCGCTCAAACTGCTGAGCTTCACCGACACGTACTACCCGTCCAACGGCCAGCCGCAGGACTACCTGTCGCAGGTCGTGCTCCTCAAGAACGGGCAGCAGGTGGCCGCCCAGACGATCCGGGTGAACGAGCCGCTCACCTACGACGGGGCCACGTACTACCAGCGAGCGTTCGGGCCCGCCGTGCAGCTCACCATCAAGGACCAGCGCGGGAACACCGTCTACAACGAGGGGATGCCGCTCGACGGCTCGTCCACCGACGGCTCGAACCGCAGTGCCGGAGCGCTCCTCATCCCGGGCACGAACGACACCATCAATGTGTTCGCGACGACGGGGACGTCCGACACCACCATCCAGCCGGGCCAGGTCCAGATCGTGCTGTATGCGGGTGGCGGGTCCACGGCGACCGACTCCAAGGTCGTGGACCAGGGGAAGGCCACCGCCATCGGCAACTACACCATGACCTTCGACCGCGAGTTGAAATACACGGTCCTGTCGATCAGTCGCGACCCGGGCCAGATCCTCGTCTGGCTGGGCGCCCTGCTCCTGTTCGTGGGCTTCACGCTGGTGTTCCTGCTGCCGCAGCGCCGTGTGTGGGCGCGCATTTCAGCGCGGGGTGCAATGTCGGTGCTCTCCGTCGCCAGCCTGGGGCGCCGCGACGCGGCGCTCGGCACCGACTTCGACGATCTCGTGACCGACATCCGCTCGGCGCTGCAGGCGCCGAACCAGGTCTGAGGGAGGTCCCCAGCGATGGACAAACTGTCCGGCTATGCATTCGTGGCAGCGGGGCTGAGCACGGCCCTTGCGACGGTCTGCTACCTGATCTACGCCCTGTCGGGCCTGCGGGCCGCTCGGATGGAGACGGCGGGTCTCGGCGCCACCACGGGTTCGATGGGCCTGATCTCCGGTCCGCGCACCTCCGCAGTCGGCCGTTATGCGACGATGCTCGGCTGGCTTGCCGTCTGCGCGCTTGGCGCCGGGCTGGTGTTCCGGGCCATCGCCACCGGCCACGGTCCGTTCGCGAACATGTACGAGTTCTCCCTCGCGTTCGCCTTCGGCACGCTCGTCGCCTACATGTGGTTCGAACGCAAGTACCACCAGCGGATCCTTGCGCTCATCGCGCTGCCCGTGGCGCTGGCCATGATGGGGTATGCGGCCACAATCCCCTCGACCATCGAACCGCTCGTGCCGGCGCTCCAGAACAACCTCCTCCTGACGGTGCACGTCGCCGTCGCGATCGTCGCCTACGGCTCGTTCTCCATCGCGTTCGGGGCTGCTGCGCTGTACCTGATCCAACCGGAGGGCGGCCGCTGGGGCCTGCCGAAGCCGCAGGTCCTCGACGAGATCGGCTACCGCGCCGTCGTGGTGGGCTACCCGTTCCTCACCCTGACGATCATCCTCGGCGCGGTCTGGGCCAACACCGCGTGGGGCACCTACTGGAGCTGGGATCCCAAGGAGACGGCGTCGCTGGTGACATGGCTGATCTACGGCGCCTACCTGCACGCCCGCGTGGTGCGCGGCTGGCGGGGCTCACGCGCCGCTTGGCTGCTCACCCTGGGCTTCGCGGCAGTCCTGTTCACGTATTTCGGGAACCTGTTCTTCGGGGGCCTGCACAGCTACTCCGGCCTCAACAGCACCAACTAGCCGGGAAGGGAACTGAGCAGCCATGAACACAGCAGAGGCGGCTGTGAGCGCTCCCGTGACGGCACGCGTCGCGGGTCGCCTGCAGACGATCCTGGTCCTCGCCGTCACTGCCGCGATCATCGGTGCGGCAGCGTACTTCATCAGCGGGCCGGGCCAGCCCGGCGGTGTCTCCCAAGTCAATCTCACCGGGAGCGTGGCCGGAGCCGCCCCGGTGGTCGGGGCCGTTCCGCCCAACTTCACCGCCCAGACATACGACGGCAAGACCGTGAGCCTCGATGCCTACGCCGGCAAGCCCCTGTGGCTCACGTTCGGCGCCTCCTGGTGCCCGGACTGCCGCGCGGAGGCACCCGACGTCGAGGCCGCCTACCAGAAGTACCACGCTCAGGGCCTCAATGTCCTGGGGGTGTTCATCAGCGAGTCGGCGTCCGACGTCCAGAGCTACGCCGGGCGGGTCGGCTTCACGTTCCCGATCGCGGTGGACCAGAACACGCAGATCGCGAGTGAGTACCGCACGATGGGCATCCCCACCCACTTCTTCATCGGCGCCGACGGGCGTATCAAGGACGTCAGGATCGGCGCCCTCGACCCGGCGACCATCGACAGCGAGGTCCAGTCCATCCTGGCCCACTAGTACACCGAGGCAGGGATGAGCGACCCCATCGAGCCCGCCGCGCCGCAGCCCAACCCAGCGCTGGACGCGTCGGCCGACAGCGGTGGTGCCCCGCCGCCCGCCCCGCCCGACGCCGCCGGTGGACGACGCCGCCACCCGTTCTACCTCCGGGGCCGGCGCCTCCGGCTGCCCAGCTCGCGGCGAGGCCTGTTCGCGCTGCTCCTGGTGCTGGGCGGGATCGGATTCATCGGCGTGTACTCGGCCGTGTCGCTCATCAGCTGGACGGAGACGGCAGACTTCTGCGGCCGCTGCCACACCATGGCGCCGGAGCTCCAGGCCTACGAGGCCGGGCCCCACAAGAGCGTGGACTGCGCGGCCTGCCACGTGGAACCTGGTGTCCTCGGCTGGATCAAGGCCAAGATCAACGGCACCAAGCAGCTGATCGACGTGGTGCTCGGGACATACCCCACCCCGATCCCGCCGCCCGACCACGCCGACATGCCGTCCACGGCCGACACGTGCGAGAGCTGCCACGGCGTCACCAGGACGGCGGTGACAACCCTCAAGGCCGAGATCGTGTACAGCGAGGACGCGGCCAACACGCCCCAGTTCATCGGGCTGGTGGTCCGCCCCGGCGGCGGCGACCCGTTCGACGTCAACCGCAGCGTGCACTGGCACGTGGAGCGCACGGTCAACTTCTACAGCACCGACCCGGCCGCCCAGACGATCGACCTGGTCCAGGCCACCCAGCTGGACGGCAGTGTCGCCACGTACATCGCCCTCGGCGCAGTGAAGCTCTCGGACAATGTGCAGCCCGAAGTGAATGCGATCATCACATCCGATCTCAAGACCAAGATGAGCTGCTACGACTGCCATAACCGGATCGGCCACGACATCGCCAACCCGCGGACCAGCCTCGACGCCGCCATGACGGCCGGTTCAGTGGACCCCCTCCAGTCGGGCGCGATCGACCCGACCCTGCCCTACATCAAGCGGCAGGGCATGCAGATCCTGTGGACGAACTACCCGAGTTCCGCCGCCGCCGACACCGCTGCCGATGGGATCAAGCAGTTCTACGCGCTCGACTACCCGCTGATCGCGAAGTCCAAGGCGGCCGAGATCGACGAGGCCGTCACCGAGATCAAGACGATCTACCGCCTCACGAACACTCCGGCCATGAAGGTCAGCGCCTCGACGTACCCCAACGACCTGGGCCACCTCGACTTCCCGGGCTGCTTCCGGTGCCACGACGGCGGCCACTACCTAGTGGTGGACGGCAAGATCACCAACAAGACCATCCCGTCCACCTGCGACACGTGCCACACCTTCCCGCAGGTCGGCGCGGTCACCAGCCTGCCGCTGGGCACGCCGCCGACCACGCACGACGACAAGCTGTGGGTGTTCGACCACAAGTTCGCAGCCAAGGGCACCGACCCCGGCGGACAGTCCTGCGGCCAGTGCCACGCCAAGGACTACTGCGTGAACTGCCACTCGACCGGAGCGGTCACGGTCGACCACGACGAGATGGCGACCAACCACGCGGGGGTGATCCGCGCCCAGGGCAACACGGCGTGCGCCTACTGCCACCAGCCCGTGTTCTGCGCCGTCTGCCACGCCAACAACCAGGTGCTGCCCCAGACCACGCCGTTCTCATCCCACCCGCAGATCCCGCAGCTGCCCGAGCCGACGAACCCGCCTGCTGCCACTCCTGCCCCGGCAGCCACCGCGCCCGCGGCGTCGATCCCGGGCACCGCCGGCGTCGCGTACCCGCTCCAGACGGGGGCCGGCCCCGGCGGCTGACCGCCGGCCGCTCGCCCAGACGGCGGGGCTCGCTCTACGGCCGCCCCGTCGCCACCCGGTCCGGGCGGGTGTACACGTTGAACCCGTCGCCGCGCAGGAAGCCCACCAGCGTCATGCCCAGCTGCGCGGCCGCCTCGACCGCGAGGTCCGAGGGCGCGGACACGGCCGCCAGGATCGGGGCGCCGGCGACCGCCGCCTTCTGCACCAGCTCGAACCCGGCGCGGCCGCTCACCAGGACGATCCGGCCGTGGAGCGGCAGCTCGCCGGCCAGCAGCCGACTGCCGATCAGCTTGTCCAGGGCGTTGTGCCGGCCGATGTCCTCGCGGGCGGCCACCAGCGTCCCGTCGGCCTCGAACAGGCCGGCGGCGTGGAGCCCGCCCGTGGCCTCGAACACCGCCTGGGCCTCGCGCAGGCGGGCGGGGAGCGACCACAGGACCTCGGGGGCCACGACCGGGCCGTCGGGGATCGGCCGGGCGCGCACGTGGACGTCGTCGAGGGCCGCCTTGCCGCAGATGCCGCAGGACGACGACACCGCGAAGTGGCGCTCGGCGACGAGGGCCGGATCGAAGGGCCGCCGGAGCCGCACCAGCACCTCGTCGTCGGGGCGCGCGATGGCGCCGGCGTCGCCGAGCTCGACGGCCTCGACCTCGTCGCGGCCGCTGATCAGCCCCTCGGCGTGGAGGAAGCCGACGGCGAGCTCCGCCTCGTGGCCCGGCGTGCGCATGGTGACCGCGACATCGGCCGGGGCCTGGCCGGGGCCGGCCACGCGGATCGCCATCGGCTCCTCGCCCGCGAGGCGGTCCTCGCGCCGGCTGGCGTCCCGGCCGCGCACGGCGGTGACCGTGACGCTCGTGGCGCGGCGCGCGAGGGCGGGCTCGTCAGGACGCGGCAGCATGGGCGAAGGCTACCCCGCCGGGCGCTCGAGGTACACCGTGGCACCCGTCGGCCGAAGGCAGTGCGTCATCGACATCGCCTGGAGGTACCCGCCGGCGTTGAGGATGGCCACGCCCTCGCCCTCGGCCACGTCGGGCATCGGGTAGTCCTCGGCGAACACGTCGCCCGCCTCGTTGATGTGCCCGGCGACCGTGACCAGCCGGGTGCGCGGGCGCATGGGGCCGGCGAGCGGCACGATCTCCTGCGCGTAGCCGTAGATGAAGTAGGCGCAGTTGACGTTCCACCCGACGTCGAGCCCGACGAACGTCACGCTGCCGCGACGCTCCACGCTCACGACCTCCGCGAGCAGGACCGCAGCGTCCTTCATGACGAAGTCGCCGGGCTCGAAGGCCGCGGTGACGCCGTACGGGGCGAGGTGGCGGGCGACGGTCGCCGCGTAGGCGTCGAGGTCAACCGGGACCTCCCCGTCCCGGGCCACGCGCCCGAGCCCGCCGCCGACGTTGACCTCCCGGATCGCGAAGCCGGCCTCGAGCAGCCGCTCGAGCAGCGTGACGGCGCGCGCCAGGGCGGCCTCGAACTCGCCCAGCTGGTCGCCCAGCCAGCCGGAGCCGGCGTGGAAGTGCAGCGTGTCCACCGCCAGGCCGTGGCGGCGCACGGCCGCGACGGCGTCGTCCAGCCGGTCCGTCGTGACGCCGAACTTGGTGGGGCGCTCACCCGCGTACGCGAGGTCGTCCGTGTAGCCGGCGCCCGCCCCCGGGTTGACGCGGAGCCCGATGGCGCGGCCCGGCGCCCGGCGCCCGACGCGCTCGATCTGGCTGACCCCGTCGAGGTTGAGCCGGATCGGGTGCGCGAGCAGGACGTCGAGGTCGCGCTCGGACACGTTGGTGCCCGTGAAGCTGATGGTCTCGGGCGGCCAGCCGTTCGCGAGCGCATGGAGGACCTCGCCCGGCGAGCAGGCGTCGATGCCCACGCCGTCGGGCGTGCCCGGCTCGCCGAGCGCCCGCAGCACGGCGAGGATCCGCGGGTCCGGGCAGGACTTGAGGGCGAAGCGCGTGAGGTACCGGAGACCCGCGCGGCGGAGCGCCCCCTGGAGCGCCCGGACGTTCTCGGCGGGCCGCGCCAGGTCATACACGAACAGCGGCGCGCCGTGCTCCCGGAGGAGCACGTCGAGGTCGGCGCCGTTGAGCGTCAGGCGGTCGTCGTGCACCTCGAGGCCGGGGCGCTGCCACCAGGTGGGCGCCGGGGCCGGCAGGGCCGTCGGCGCCGTCCGGGCGGGCGAGCTCATGCGGGGCGCCCCGAGCCGCTCGCGCGCGTGCTCATGCGGGGCGCTCGCGCGGGCGCCCCTGGGCGACCGGCGCCGCCAGGGAGTCGGTGCGGGGTCGTTCCAATCTCGCGGAACGATCGGCGGCCGCCGGCGATGCCCCGGACCCTGCGCCGGCCGCGCCCCCAGATCGTTCCGCCAGAGTCGAACCATCCGGTACCGGCACTGGCGCGTCGCCCTCGAGTCGGCCGGGCGTGACGGGTTTGCGACCGCCGCGCACCCCGCGCCGGGCAGCGGCGCCGCCCTGTCGGGCAGCCGCGGCCTCCAGGATCGCGCGCCGCGCCGCCGGGTCGGCGAACGGGTCCGGGCCCTCGGCCACGTCGGTCCCCACGGCCTCGAGGAGCCTCGCCGTCGCGGCGGCCACCTCCTCGACCGCGGCGTCGAACGCGACCCGGTGGCGGGCCGGCGGTGTCCGGAGCCCGGACACCTTGCGCACGTACTGGAGCGCGGCGGCGCGGGCCTCGCCCGTGGTCGCGGGCCCGTCGTCGGGGGCCCGGCGGAGCTGGCGGATGGAGCGGCACATAGTCGGCAGGGTAGCGGACGAGCGCTTGATGCGGTCGCGCCGCGGACCGGATCGACGCCGGCACCGGGCAGGGCGCCGACGCTCGGTGAGCGCCCTCAGGCTGGCGTGCCCTCGGCCTCGCGCGCGCCCTCCACGCTCTCGCGCTCAGCCTGCGCCACGACAGGGAGGAACAGGCTGAGCACGACGCCGACCAGCACGAAGCCCGAGGCGACGAAGCCGGCCAGCCGCGTCGCGTCCACGAACGCGGTCTCGATCGGCTGGACGGTCCTGGGCAGCGCCGCGAGGAACGCGGGGTCGCGGAAGCAGGCCACCTGGTCGGGCGGCAGCGAGCCGGCCGCGCCGCTGAAGTCGGCTGCCGCCCCGGCGGTTGGGTTCCGCAGGGCGGGCAGGATCTGCCCGGCGGTCTCGTCCACGAGCGTGGTGACCAGGGACACGCAGGCGGGGTTCGCGTCCGGCAGCGCCGCCTTGAGGTTGCTCTCCGAGCCGTTCACGAGCGTCGCGAACAGGATGGTGCCCAGGATCGCGATTCCCAGGGCGGAGCCGACCTGGCGCATGGTGGAGTTCGCGCCCGACGCCAGGCCGGAGCGCTGAGCCGGCACGTCGGAGAGCACGATGCTGGTCAGCTGGGCGGTGGCCAGGCCCACCCCGACCCCGTACACGAACAGCGGCACCGCCAGCAGGAACCCGGACACGGTCGTGGACACGAGCAGCGAGGTGCTGATGATTCCCACGGCCTCGAGGCCCATTCCGAGCGTGACGGCGCGCCGCGGGCCCCAGGTGTGGGCGATCCGGGCGGCCATCGGCGCCGCGAAGAACGAGCCCACGGCCAGCGACAGGAACACCAGGCCGGTCTCGAACGCCGAGTACCCGATGACGCCCTGGAGGAACAGCGGGAGCGCGAACAGCAGGCCGAACTCGCCCAGCGAGACGATCGTGCCGGCGAGGTTGCCGTACCGGAAGGCCGGGTACAGCCACAGGTCCACGTCGAACAGGAAGAACTTGCCGGACCTCGAGCGCCGGTGCTCGACCACGATGAACAGCACCAGGCCGAGCAGGCCCAGGACCAGGGCGAACGGGATGATCGAGACCGCGTCCGACGGCCAGCCCCAGCCGAGCACGCTGAAGGGTCGAGTGGGCGCCCACCACCCGTAGGTGCGGCCCTCGATCAGGCCGAACACGAACGCCCCGAGCCCGAGCGTGATGAGCAGGAAGCCGACCGGGTCCACCCCGGCCTTCGCGTCCTCGTCCTTCGACTCGCCGATGTAGCGGAGCACGCCCAGCACGGCGACCACCGCCACGGGCACGTTGATGAAGAACGCCCAGCGCCAGGTCAGGTACGTGGTCAGCCAGCCGCCGAGCAGCGGGCCGACCGCGGCCATGCCGCCGATCGTGGCGCCCCAGATGCCGAACGCGATGGCCCGGTCGCGGCCCCGGAAGTTGGTGTTGAGGATGGACTGCGTGGACGGCAGGATCATCGCGCCGCCGATGCCCTGCACGACGCGGGCCGCGACCAGCAGGTCGCCCGTGGGTGCGGCGCCGGCCAGCACCGACGCCCCGCCGAACGTGACCAGGCCGATCAGGTACATCCGGCGCCGGCCCCACACGTCGCCGATCCGGCCCACGGTCACCAGCAGCGCGGCGAACACCAGGGCGTAGACGGTGTTGATCCACTCGGCGGTCGTGGAGTCGAGCTTGAGGTCCCTGATGATCGAGGGGACCGCGACGTTCACGATCGTCGCGTCCACGATGATCATGGCGACGCCGACGCTGAGCATCGCGAGGCCGATCCAGCGGCCCCTGCCGGTCGTGTGCATGGAGGGCGCCGCGGCGCCCTGCGCTTGACTCACCCTGCTCCCTCGCTGATCGGGTACCGGCACGAGATTCGCGTGCCGAGTTGCATTCGCCGCGAATGCGATTCCGGATGGGCCAAGTGTGCCACGGGCGAGGGCGGCGACGACGAGCGGGCCGTCGCCGCGGGCGGGAGGCGCTGGCCGTCGCCGGCGAGGGGCGCGCGGCGGATCAGAGCGCGTGGCCGGTCGGGGCGCGCCGCGGATCAGGACGGGCGGCGGGCGAGCCCGGCCAGCACGGCATCCGCGAGCGCCTCGGGCGCGTGCTGCCCGGCGTCGAGGACGAGCGTCGCCACCGACGCGAACCGAGGGCCGCGCTGCGCGCGCTGCGCCGCGAGGAAGACCGCCGGGTCGTCGCCGTAGCTCGGCCGGTAGCTCCCGCTCGAGAACCGCCCGGCTGCGACCGCGGGGTCCACGTCGAGCCAGACGACCGCCACGTCCTCGGCCCGGAGCGCGGCGAGGCACTCGTCGCGGTCGGCGATCGAGGCGGCCGGGCAGACGACGTCGGGGCCCCCGCCCAGCAGCGCCCCCAGCAGGTGCGCCGCCTCGATGTCGTGGAGCGCGTCGGTGCTCTCGAGGTCGCGGATCTCGCGGACGGTGTGCGCCGTCCGCGCCTCGATCTCCTCGTCCGAGTCATGGACCGGCCGGCCCAGCCTGCTGGCCACCAGGTGGCCGACGGTGGACTTGCCGCTGCCCATCAGCCCGACGAACACGATGTGGCGGAACCGGGCGAGCGGATCGCCCGGCGCGGTCGGGGCGGGCGGGGCGGGGTCGGGATCCTGCATCGCCATACCGTACGACGATCGGCCGGTGGGGGCGCGCCGAGCGCCAATCCGGGCCTGGCGGCCGACAGGGGGTCAGCGCTAGGCGGGGAGCCCGAGGAGCGCCTGCCGCCGCGTCCACTTGGCATCGATCTGCGCCCCCGTCAGACGCCCGTGGGCGACGGCGCCCATGACCACGTCCACGACGTGGCCGACGATGCCGGGGTCGTACACCTGCTGGTTGGCGAACAGCAGCAGGTCGTTGCCGGCCTCGAGCGCGAGGAGGACGGCCTCGTCGGCGCCGTAGCGCGCGGTGATGGCGGCGGCCTGCAGGTCGTCCGTGATCGCGGGCCCGTCGAAGCCGATGTCGCCGCGGAGCCGTGCCAGCGTCGCGGGGCTGAGCGAGGCCGGGTACCGCGCGTCGATCTGGCCGTTCACCACGTGGCCCACCATCACGGCGTCCAGCCTGCCGGCGGCGTTGAGGCTGCGGTAGGGCTCGAGCTCGACCGCGCTCCACGTCCGGGTCACGTCGGCCACGCCGAAGTCGGTGTTCACGGTGGACGAGCCGATGCCCGGGAAGTGCTTGGCGGCGGAGCGGACGCCCCGGGCGCGCAGCGCGTCGATCTCGACGGCGGCCCGCTGCGCCACGACGGCCGGGTCGGCGGAGAAGGCGCGGCCGAGCGCGCCGATCGCGGGGCTGGCCGGGTTCACGTCGAGGTCCACGACCGGCGCGAAGTCGAGGTTGCAGCCCGCGTCGGCCACGGTCCCGGCCAGCGTCCGCGCCCAGGTCCGCGCCGCCGCCAGCGTCCCCGCCCCGACCTGCGCCTCGGAGGCCAGGGCCGGGAAGCCGTGGGAGGGCCCGAGGCGGGTCACCACCCCGCCCTCCTGGTCCACCCCGACGAGCAGCCCGGCCGCTCCGGCCGCCGCCCGGAGCTCGGCCGTGAGCGCGGCGACCTGGGCCGGCGAGGCCACGTTGCGGCCCTGGCCGGTCAGCTGGTCGCGGTCGAACAGGATCACCCCGCCCAGCCCGTCCCGCTCGATCGCGGTCCGCACCCACGGGGCGTCCGCCAGGCGCTCGCCGCGGAACCCGACGACCAGCAGGCCCGCGACCCGGGCGCGCAGACGGTCAACGGGCGACGGGCCCGGCGTGCTGGACGCGGCGGGGGGCGCGGACGGCGACGGGGCCGGGCTGGCCGCCGGCCCGGAGGACGCGGGCGCCGGAGGGGACGCGGGCGGCGACGAGGCCGATGCGACTGCGGACGGGGCGGTCGAGGACGCTGGGCTGCAGGCCGCCGCGACCGCCGCCAGCCCGCCCAGGCCCAGCCCGGCGAGCAGGGCGCGCCGCGACAGCACCGGTCCGGCCTCGCGATCCACGGCGCACAGCCTACGCCGTGGTCCCGGGTCAGGCCTGGAGGCTGATCGTCCCGGTCTTGGAGTCGATCACGAGCGGCAGCTCGAGCAGGGGCTGGTTGGTGGGCCCCTGCAGCACGGCCGCGTGGTTGTTCGGGTCGTAGGCCGCGCCGTGGCACGGGCACAGGAGGACGTCGTCCACGGCGTCCCAGCCCACGCGGCAGCCCGCGTGCGTGCAGATGGCGTCGAAGCAGGCGTAGCCGCCGCCCTTGAGCTTGACCACGATCGCCGGGTCGCCGGCCGGCAGCGAGGCGGGGGCATTCGCGGGCACGATGATCCGGACGGCCCCGGCCTGGTTCACCTGGGCCGTGGTCGCCACCTCCAGGCCGTTGGCGGCGGCCCGGGGCGTCGGGGAGGCGTAGGGCGCGGACGTGGGTCCGCCCGGCACCGGCGCCGTGCTCGGGGCCGTGGACGCCGCGGGGGCGGCCGAAGCGCCGGTCGCCGCGGCCAGGGACGCGCCTGAGGCATCGCCTGCGCCGCCGCCGGCCGCGGCGTCATCGCCGCGGAACAGGCGGATGGGCAGGGCGAGCGCCCCGACCGCGAGCGTGGCCCCGGCCAGGACGCCGGTCTGCACCACCACGCGGCGGGAGACCGACGGCTCCTCGTCGAGGTAGCTCGGCGGGCGGAACCCCGAGACGGACGCCGGACTGCCGACGCGCTGGCCCCAGGGGACCGCCGACTCGACGGTCGCGCCGAGGTCCGCGATGAACCCGGGCACCAGCACGCCGCTGGTCCCGCCGATCGCGAGGGCGAGCCAGCCGAACGCGTACGGCAAGTCCGGCCCGTAGTAGTACGGGTGCGTGGACCAGGATGCGGTCAGGAAGAACAGGAACGACAGCATCGCGCCACCGGCTGCAGCCAGCCGGAACAGCAGCCCGGAGATGGCGCCGAGGCCGACTGCGATCTCCGCCAGGGCGATCAGGAGGCCGATCGGGACCGCGAACGGCTCCGACGGCCGGATGAGGAACGCCACCGGCGAGGTCCGGGTGAATGCCGTCAGCTGGGCCGTGATGGAGGAGGGCGAGTTGGGGTCGAAGAACGTGGGATCGACGATCTTGTCGAGGCCGGCGTACACGAACGTGGCCCCGAAGAAGAACCGCACCGGCACCAGGGCTCGGGCCGCCGGGCTCGCGCCGGCCAGCTGCGCCCAGAGCGATGCGCCGTCCCTGGGCTGCGATGGGCGGGAGGCCCGCGACGGCGACTCCGCGCCGCCGAAGGCCCGGTCTGCGACGCGGCGCGACCCGCGTTGGCGGCGGCTCACCGCCAAGTCTCAGTTCGCGACGCGGCCACGGAGTCCTCCAGCAGGTGCGGGCCAACGGGATTCGGCTCCGCCTGTCACAACCGTAGTCCCGGCGTCCGCGGCCAACGTGAGGCGCGGATGAGGCTTTCCACAGGAACCCGCGGGGCCGGCGCCGCCGCCCGGCTCAGCCGCCGGCGAGCCTCCAGTCGAGGCTGCCCGTGTAGCAGTGGTCGAGGTACGTGCACAGGCCGCCGGACAGGTCCCAGGTGCGCCCGGCGACGTACGGCCCGCGGTCGATGACCGGGACCGTCGCGGTGCGGCCGCTGAGCGGATCGCGGAACGTGACCAGGGTGCCGCACGGCAGCGTGCGGCTGGCGACGCCCCGGATGGACTTGGTCAGGATCACGCCGCAGGCCGTGTGCCACCCGTACATGCCGGGACCGTACCAGCTGACGTTCCCGTCGTAGTGCCAGGGGTTCTTCGGCGCCTGCCTGGGCTGGACCGTGGGCTGGGGGCCCGGCGGGCGCGCTCCCGCCACCTCGGCCGTGACGCCGGCCTCGGCCAATGCCGTGGCGGGCCCGAGCCATCCGGCCGAGCGCTGCGCGATGTCAAGCGTGGTGATCGTCGTCGCCGGCGTGTCCGAGGGCGCCACGAGCGTGACGGCGCGGAACTGCGTCGGGCCGAGCGTCTGGGCAACGCTCGGCTCGCGAGCCCCCGCTGTATCGGGGCCGACGACCAGGGCGGTCGCGGCAATGAGCGCCGCGATCGCGACGATGATCCTGGTTCGCACGATGCGTTGGACAAGATACCTGAGTTGTCAAGTAGGGATTCGTCCCGATCGCCCCCATCAGGCCGTCACGCGACGTCCCGTACCCTTAGGCGGTGCCTGGCGACACCGCGCTGTCCGATCCCCTCGAGCGAACGCTCGAGCTGGCAGGGCCGCTCGACCTGCGCCTGACGCTCGGGATCCACGGGCACGCCCGCCCGGACCCCGCGCTCCGGTTCGAGGCGTCGGGCTCGGCCTGGCGGGCCGCCCGGACCCCCGACGGCCCGGTGGCCATGTTCATCGAGGTCATCGTCCCGGGCGAGCGGGTGCGGGCGCGCGCCTGGGGTCCGGGCGCGGAGCGGGGGCTCGAGGGCCTCGAGGCGCTGCTCGGCCTCGACGATGACCCGGCCGTGCTCGTCCCCCGCCACGCCGTCGTGGCCGAGGCGGCCCGCCGGCTCCGCGGCCTCCGCATCGGGCGGACCGGCAGCGTCCTCGAGGCGCTGGTGCCGGCGATCCTCGAGCAGAAGGTGACGGGCGCGGAGGCGTCCCGCGCCTACCGGGGGATCCTCGCCAGATGGGGCGAGCAGGCGCCAGGCCCGGCCGGCGAGCGGGGGATGCGCGCCCCCGCCGACCCGGCGGTGCTCGCGGAGCTCCCCTACTACGCGTTCCACCCGGTCGGTCTCGAGCGGCGGCGCGCGGAGCTCCTCCGCGCCGTGGCGCGCGAGGCGCCCCGGCTGGAGCGGCTGGCCGAGACGGCGGCCGGGCCGGGCGCCGACCCGGCCGAGGCCTACGCCGCCCTCCGGCGATTTCCCGGCATCGGCCCGTGGACGGCCGCCGAGGTGGGCGCGCGGGCGTTCGGCGACCCGGACGCGGTCAGCGTGGGCGACTTCCACCTGCCGGACCTCGTCGCGTGGGCGCTGGCCGGCGAGCGGCAGGGGACCGACGAGCGGATGCTCGAGCTCCTCGAGCCGTACGCCGGGCAGCGAGGCCGCGTGGTCCGGCTGCTCGAGGCCTCGGGCGTGGCCGCGCCGCGCCGGGGGCCCCGGCTTGCCGGCCGGCGCATCGAGCGCCTCTGATCAGGCCCCCGCGACGGCCGCCTCGCGCATGCCCCACGGCGAGCCGTAGGCGGTCAGCAGGTCGAGGAACGGCCTGGGCGCGAACGCCTCGGGCCCGAGCACGCCGGCCCCGCTCCAGGTCCCCGACGCCAGCAGCTCCAGCGCGACGACCGGGTTGATCGCCGTCTGCCACACGACGGCCTGGCTCCGGTACTCCTGCCAGGACCAGTCGCTGTCCACGACGTGGTACAGGTAGACCGCGCGGGGGCGCCCGTCCTTGCCCCTGCCGGTGACGTACGTGCCGGCGCACGTCTTGCCGTGCATCCTGGCGCCCAGACCGGCCGGGTCGGGCAGGCAGGCGGCCACCACGTCGCGCGGCGAGACCGCCACGCCCTTCACGGACACCGGCTCGGTCCTGTCCAGGCCGAGCGTGTGGAGCACCTTTAGGACGTTGATGAACTCGTCGCCCAGGCCGTACTTGAAGGTTACCCGCTTGGCCTTGACCCAGCGCGGGATGAGCAGCACCTCCTCGTGCTCCACGTTCACGCACTCCACCGGGCCGATGCCCTCGGGGAACTCGAACACCTCGGGCTCGGAGAACGGCGGCGTGGTGAACCAGCCCTTGCCCTCCTCCCAGATCGCCGGCGGGTTGAGGCACTCCTCGATCGTGGTCCAGATGGAGAACGACGGCGCGAAGTCGTAGCCGTCCACGACCAGGTTGGCGCCGTCGCGGACGCCCGCCTCGTCGATCTCGCTGAACAGCTCGTCCTGCGCGTAGCGGGCGAAGATGTCCGAGAGCCCGGGCTCGACCCCGATGCCCACCAGCGCGAGGCGGCCGGCCCGCTCCCACGCCTCGGCCTTGGCGAACTGCTCGTCGCCCAGCTTGAGGCCGGCCAGCGCGTAGGGCTGCTCGGGATGCGGCCTGGACAGCGACATCGCCATGTCGAGATACGTGACGCCGGCGGCGAAGCAGGCGTCGAAGATCGGCATCACGAACCGCGGGTCCACCGCGTTGAGCACGTGGGTGATCTGCTGCTCGCGGATCAGCGCCACCATGGCGTCCACGCTCGAGGCGTCCACGCGGGCGCCGGCGAACCGCCGGTCGCCGGCCACCTGCAGCAGCGCGTGCTCCACGCGGGCCGGGTCGTAGTCCGCGACCACCATGCGCTCGAAGAAGCCGCGCCGCGACGCGATGCCCACCACCGCACTGCCGACGCCGCCGGCGCCGATGACCAGGATCCGCATGACTGGCACCTCGTTGGGGGCGGCGCCGACGGGACGGGCCCGCACCGCTCGAGCATTGACTGGGGCCTCGCCCCGCTGGGGAGATGATGTCAGGCGCGCCGCCTGGCGTGCGGCATCGGGCCGGCAGGCGGCACGGCGGGCGGGGCGCGGCCGCCCCGCCGGACCTTTCACGGCGCGTTCACGCGTCGGCAACGACGGCTGGCGAGGATGCGCGCATGACCGCACCCGATCTGCGCGCCGAGCCTGTCCACTCCGTGGCGTCGTTCGCAGCCTTGTCGCCCACGAGGCTGCTCGCCTCGGCCCTCATCCATGTGCTCGACCGCGACGAGCCGCCTCCGGCCAGATGGCTCGCCGAGTCGTTCATCGCGGCCGTCGCCGCCCACCGGAGCGCGCTGGCCCCGGCTACGGACCCCAGCGAGCTGGACCGCAGGGCGGCCCCCACCGCGGACCTCACCTTCCGGGGCGCCGTGGCCGCACTCGCCAGCGACCCGCTCGCGGCCGCGCTGGCTGTCCGGTGCCTGGAGCTCCTGCGGTCGGCCGGCCTGCCGGCCTGGCCCGTCATCGTCCGGCACGGCGTCGGGCCGCGCGTGACCCGCGCCGACCAGGGCCGGTGGTTCGGATGACCGAGGCCGTCCCGCCCGAGGCGCCCGCCAAGGTCCCGGCCTGGGTCTTCCGGCTCGACGTGGACCCGCCGGCGCGCCACGACGGCTGGCGCCGCGCGATCCGGATCCTCCGCGTCCGGCGCCCGGCCCAGGGACGCCGTCGCCGCTGAGGCCTCGCGGCGTCTCGCGCCTCGGTCAGCCGCCGCCCCCCGAGCGCAGGTCGAGCACGCGGCCCCAGTGCAGCAGCCGCACGGCCACCAGCACGCCGAACGCGGCCAGCGCGAGGATCGCGCCCGCCGCCACGGACGTCTCGAGGTTGCCGGCCTGGAACTCGCTGTAGACCACCAGCGGCAGCGTCTGGGTGTGGCCTTCCACGTTGCCCGCGAACATGATCGTGGCGCCGAACTCGCCCAGCGCCCGCGCCCAGGACATCACGAGGCCGGCGGCGAGCGCCGTGCCCGCGAGGGGGACGGTGATCCGCGCGAACAGCGCGAGCTCGCCCGCGCCGTCGACGCGGGCCGCGTCCTCGAGGTCGTGGTCCACGCCCGCGAAGCCGGTCCGCGCCGAGCGGATGAAGAACGGCGCCGCGACGAAGCACTGGGCCACCACCACGGCGGCCGTCGTGAACGGCAGCTCGACCCCGAGCACGCGCAGCGCCGGGCCGAGGACGCCGTTGCGGCCCAGGAGCAGCAGCAGTGCGAGGCCGGCCACCGAGGGCGGCAGGACGATCGGGAGGTCGATCATCGTCTCGAGCAGGACCGACCCGCGGAACCGGCGCCGGGCCAGCAGCAGCGCCAGCGGCGTGCCGAGGACCACCATCAGCACCAGGGAGGCCGTGGTCGTGGCCAGGCTGAGCAGCAGCGCGTCCACCACCACGGGCATGCCCGCGGCGGCGGCGAGCGAACCGTTGAGCAGCGCCCGGGCGACGAGCGCTGCGACGGGGAGGCCCAGGACCACGGCGGCCGCCACGGCGATCGCCGCGAGCGGGCGGCTCGAGTCGAGCCGGCGGGCGGCCCGAGATGGGGTGGCGGCGGGCGAGGCCACGCGCTCCCTACCTCGACGGCGCCAGGAAGCCGAAGGTCGCGAGGATCGCCTGGCCGTCGGGGCCGGCGAGCCAGCCCAGGAACGCCGCCGCCGCCGACTGGTTCGGCGAGGCCTTGACCACCACCCCGCCGTACGACGCGGACACGTTCTCGGCGTCCGGGATGTCGATCGTGGCGACCTTGTCGGACGTTTTGGCGTCGCTGACGTAGACGACCCCGGCGTCGCCCTCGCCCAGGCCCACCTTGGTCACGATCCCGCTCACGTTGTCCTCGCGGGAGACGACGTTGGCCGCGTACCTGGCGGGGAAGTCCGCCCCGTACGCGGGGAGGGCCTTGACCTTGTCCAGCCACAGGGCCGTGTACTTCTGGATCGGCACGCCGTCGGTGCAGGCGATGACCTTCACGCCGGCCCGGGCGAGGTCCTGCGGCGCGGCGATCCCGGCCGGGTTGCCGGTGGGCACGATGACGGTCAGCTTGTTGCCCGCGAACAGGGTCATCGAGCCCGACGCGAGGCCCTTGTCCACCAGCTTCTGGGGGTTGGCCGTGTCCGCCGAGAGGAGCACGTCGGCCGGGGCGCCCTGCTCGATCTTGGTCTCGAGGGCCGTGGACGAGTCCGTGGAGATCGTCAGCGTGATCCCCGGGTTCGCCGCCTCGTACGCCGTCTTGACCTTGTCCAGCGCCGACGTGAGCGACGCCGCCGCGTAGACCTGCAGCTCCACGGCGCGCGCGGGGGAGGACGCCGCGGACGCCACGGCAGTCGCCACGGACGGCGACGATCCGCCCGAGCACGCGGACACCGCTAGGGCGACGAGCAGGACGGACAGCAGACGGCGACGCACGGCGGCGGCTCCCATTAGCTCGACGGGATCTCCACGATGACGTTGGTGGCCTTGACCACGCACACGGCCTCGCGGCCGACCTCGAGCCCGAGGTCGTCCACGGCCTCCGCGGTCATCAGCGAGACGAGCCGGTGCGGCCCGGCCTGGACCTCGACCACGGCGGCCACGCGGTCCCGCTCGATCCGGGTCACGATCCCGGGGAAGCGGTTGCGGGCGGACTGGGCCACGATGGGCCTGCTCGCCGCGGCCTGGCGGCGCTCGGCGAGCAGGCGGCTCACGGCGGCGAGGCCGACCAGCCGCTGGCCGCCCTCGGACCTGGTGGTGGCGAGTCGGCCGTCCGCCTCCCAGCGGCGCAGCGTCTCCACCGACACGCCCAGCATCTCGGCCGCCTGGCCGACGCGGATCAGCGTCTCGGACTCGTGCTCGGGCTCCGTCATGCCCGCAAGGATGGCAGATGTGCGGCCGCAATGTCTAGATATGCCGGGTTCGCGTGTGAGGTTTCTGGCGCTTCGCCGGCGCAGTGCGCTACGCCGGCGCCGCGGTCAGCCCGGCCCGGCCGTCAGCCCTGGCCCTGGAGCAGCGCGAGCGCCTTGAGCAGCTGGGCGTCGCCCGAGGCGGCCAGCTGCGCGGCCGTCATGCCCTGCACGTCGTTGGGCGTCAGCGGGGCGACGGTCGAGGGCAGGGCCACCGTGTAGTCCGGGTCGAGGCCCTCATGCCAGATCGGGCGGCCGTCGCGGGTCAGCCACTTCTCGGTGCCGATGCGGAGCACCGAGCCGTCGGCCAGCGTGAAGCGCCCGAGCACGGTGCCGGTCCCGAACGTCTTCTCGCCCACGACCTTCGCCCGGCCCGCGTCCTGGATGCAGCCGGTCACGATCTCGGCGGCGCTGGCGGTATTGCCGTTGGCCAGGACCACCATCGGGATCGTGGTCGCGATCCCGCCCGGCTTGATCGGGATGTCGGTCACCTTGCCGCTTCGGTCCACGCTCTGGTACACGGTGCCGTCGGGCACGAACGTGCTGGCGACGTCGACCGCCTCGTTGACGTAGCCGCCGCCGTTGTCCCGCAGGTCGAAGATGATCGCGGTGGCGCCCGCCTTCTCGGCGGCCTGGACGGCGCTGTTCACGGCCTTGCCGGCCCCGGTGGCGAACGAGTCGAGCCGGATGAACGCCACCTTCCGCCCCGGGATCATCGTCCAGCTCGACAGCGGCAGGTCGTACTGGCGGCGGGTGATGGTCACCTGGAAGTCGGTGACGCCGGTGCGCTGCACGGTGAGGGTGACCTGCGAGCCGGCCGGGCCGCGGATCGACTGCACGATCTGGTCCTGCGTCTGGCCCGTGGTGGGCTTGCCGTTGACGCCGACGATGCGGTCGCCGCGCAGGAGGCCGGCCTCCTGGGCCGGCGTGTTGGGGAACACCTGGGCCACCACCACGCCGCCCTTGCCGTCGTCGGGGGCAACCTCGACGCCGATCCCGACGAAGGTGCCGGACAGCGACTGGTCCATCGCCTTGGCCTCGGCCGCCGTCATGAACGACGTGTGCCCCGAGTCGCCGACGGCTGTGACGATCCCCTGGATCGCCGAGTACGCGAGCTGCTGGTTGTTGAGGTCCTTGGCGTCGACGTAGTTGTCCTGGATGTCGTGCCACGCCTGCTCGATCAGGCTGAGCGCCTGGTCCGGGGTGGGCGAGTCCGACGGGACGGCCACGCCCGATCCGGCGGGTCCCGGCTGCCCGCCCGCGGTGGGGCCGACGGCGCCGGACTGCCCGAGCGCGAGGCCGCCCGCGAACATGACGACGGCGAGGACGGGGGCCAGCACCGCCACCAGGATCTTCGGCACCCCGCTGCCGGCGGCGGGCGCCACGCGGGGCGGGGGCGGCGGGGCGGGAGCCGCCCACGGGGACGGCGAGGGTTCGGAGGACGCGGCGCCCGGCTGGTCGGGGGGCGGCGGGGCGGAGGGTTCAGTCATGTTCCTGGGTGGGTACGGGCGGGGCCGGGCATGGTCGGACCCGTCAAGCATGAGGCAAATGGCTTCAGAGCGAGTCGAGACGCGATGAAGTTGCGGAGAACTACACCGAATCGGAGGCCCGGACGAGGCGGCGGGCGGCACGCGTGGCGCGCACGAAGTGGCGCAGGTGGTGCAGCGGCCGGACGTGGCTCGGCTCCCCCGCGTAGATGGTGGAGATGGGCACCCAGGCCAGCGGCCATCCACGGCGGATGCACACCGCGATCATCTCCACCTCGAACTCGAACCCCGTCTCGCGGCTGTCGGCCATGGCGGCCATGAGCCGGCGGCCGACGAGCCGGTAGCCCGACTGGTTGTCGGGGATCGGCACGCCCACGGCCCACGAGAAGGCGGCGCCGCCGAGGCGGTTGGACAGCTGGCGCACGATCGGCATCCGCGCGAAGTCGCGCCGGCCGATCACGAGCTCCGGCCGAGTGCGCGCAGCTTCCACCGCCCCCCGACCGCCCGGCCCGGCCGGCGCCCCGGCGTCGCCGGCGATGAACGCGGCCAGCAGGCGCGGGATCTCGTCGGGGTCGTGCTGGCCGTCGGCGTCGAGCGTGACGACAGCGTCGTAGCCCTCCTCGAGCGCGTGGCGGAAGCCGGTCCGGAGCGCGACGCCCTTGCCCTGGTTCGGGCGCTGGGCCACGACCTCCGCTCCTGCGGCGGCGGCCTGCGCGCCGGTGTCGTCGGTCGAGCCGTCGTCCACCACGAGCACCGGCAGGTGGCGTCGGGCGGCCGCCACCACCGCCCCGATCCGCGGGCCCTCCTGGTAGCCCGGGATCAGGGCCAGCACGCGCGGCACGGGGCTGCCGCGCCGGTCGACGGGCGCAGCGGTCACTTGACGGCGAACGAGAGGCTCTTGACCACCGGCGCGCCGCTCGTGAGCAGGTCGCCGAACCCGTCGCCGGCGAACGAGTCGAGGTCCACGACCACGGTGCCCTGGCCGGGCACGTCCAGCAGGTAGAGCCGCAACTTCTCGTCGCCCGCCACCCACCAGCCCAGGTTCACCGACGACCGGAAGAACAGGGGCACGGTAGGCAGCCCGTTGGCGAACGAGCACGTCCTGGTCCAGGTGCTGTGGATGCTGACGTCCATCTGGGTCGCCGGCAGCCCGCCCACGGTGACCATGATCGGCAGGGAGACGTTGAGGCCCGGGAGCGACCGGATCCACGCCACGAGGTCGGCCGCGGTGGCGCCGACGCCCGCCTGCGGGGCCGCCGGGCAGGCCGCGTCCTGCGACAGCGCCTGCGGGTTGTGGAACAGGTGGATCCCGTTGTTCGAGTCCGTCGCGAGGGCGAGGTTGAAGTAGTCCGGCGAGTCGATCGGGTTGACCCACCCGGTTCCCACCGTGTACGTGGTGGCGGGCTGGAACGACATCGTGGTGTGCGTCCCCGCGGGCACGGGCGCCGGGCCCGAGGGCGACGGGCTCGCCTTGCCCTGCAGCCCGGAGCAGCCGGCGACGAGCGGGAGGAGCACGAGGGCGACGGCAGCGGTCGCCAGACCGCGATTCACGCTGGATGGCCTCCAGGTCGATGGGGAGCGTCGGAGTGCGCGCTCGGGTCCCATTGTCGCTCGGCGGGCGCCGGGCCACGCCGTCGCCCGGCACCTCGCGACGGCGCGCGCCCCGCGCGCCCGCGGCTCGCGGGCCCGTCGCTCACCGGCGCCTCACGCGCCGCCGGCCAGGGCCGGGGCGAGGGCGGCGATCTGGTCCGGCGTGACGCGGCAGCAGCCGCCCACCAGCCCGGCGCCCAGGCCGCGCCAGCGCCGCGCGGCGTCGGGGTCCACGCGGTCGCGCCCGAAGCCCGTCCAGCGTCGGGCCGCCGCGTCCCAGCCCTCGCCGCTGTTCGGGTAGACCACGATCGGCAGCGGGGTGGCGGCGCGGATGCGGCCCACCAGCTCGTCGAGGTGCTCCGGCGCGGTGCAGTTGACTCCCACCGCCAGCACCCCGGGCCGACCGTCCACCGCCGCCACGCCCTCCTCGACCGGCGCGCCGCTGCACAGGTGGGCGCCGTCCCGGCAGGAGAAGCTGACCCAGGCCGCGGCGCCCTCGACCTGCGGGAGCAGCTCGGCGACGGCGGCCGCCTCCTCGACCTCGGGGATCGTCTCGACCGCCAGCACGTCCGCATCAGTGGACGCGAGCACGGCCATGCGGTCGCGGTGGAAATCGCGCAGCTCCGCCACGGTCCGGCCATACCGGCCGCGGTACTCCGAGCCGTCGGCGAGCATCGCCCCGTACGGCCCCACCGACGCGGCGACGAACCGACGGACGGGCGGGCGCCCCGCCGCCGAATCCTCCGCCGCCGCCAAGCTCCGCGCCTGGCCGGCCAGCTCGACGCTCCGGCGCAGCAGCGCCTCGGCCCCGCCGCGGTCGATCCCCCGGGCCGCGAACCCCTCGAACGTCGCCTGGTAGCTAGCCGTCGTCGCCACGCGGGCGCCGGATCGGAAGAAGGCGAGGTGGGCGGCCACGATCGCCGCCGGGTCGTCGGCGAGGAGCCGGGCCGACCACAGGCGGTCGGACAGGTCGGCGCCCTGCGCCTCGAGCTGGGTGGACAGGCCGCCGTCGAGCAGCATGGCTTCGCCCGCGTCGAGGGCCGTCCGGAAAGCGGTGGCATCCATGCGCTGGATGGTGCCACCTCCCGCGGCGGCCGACACGGGCGCCGGGAAGCGTTCGTCCACTTGCGCAATTGCGCAACTAGGTGTACGGTCGGGCCATGGCTGCCGACCCCGATCTGCTCGACCGCTTCCGCCGCCACGCCGAGATCTGCAAGGTCCTGACCGACCCCAAGCGGCTGCTGCTGCTCGCCTCCCTCGGCAGCGGCGACCACACCGTGGGCGAGCTCGCCGAGGTCATCGGCACCTCCCTCCCGAACGCCAGCCAGCACCTCGCGGTGCTGCGCTCGGCCGGACTGGTGGACGGGCGCCGCGAGGGAGCCTCGGTCCGCTACCGCCTGGCCGAGCCCGCCATCCTCGACGCCTGCGACATCGTCAGCGGCATCGTCGAGCGGCAGCTGTCCGCGCGCAGCGCCCCGGTCGCCAGCCGCCTCTCCCCGTCCACCCGGCCCGCCGTCGCGGCAGGCTGATCCGCACCGTCCCCGAACGAACCGGCCGGCGCCGGTGCATTGGAGACCCGTAGATGGCCATCAAGAACGCCACCGTCACCCTCGAGGGCGACGGCCTCCGCTTCGTCGGCTCCCTCGGCAGCGGCCACCAGATCGTCCTCGACGACGGCAACGGCGACACGGGCGCGCGCCCGGCCGAACTGGTCCCGCTGGCGCTGGCGGGCTGCACGGCGATGGACGTCATCTCGATCCTGCGCAAGAAGCGCCAGGACGTCCGCGGCTACAGCGTCGAGACGGCGGGCGTGCAGATGGACGTCCACCCCCACGCGTACACGCGGATCGACGTCACCCACATCGTGACGGGCGTGGGCGTGGACCCGGCCGCGGTCGCGCGGGCCATCGAGCTCTCGGCCACCAAGTACTGCTCGGTCGGCTCCACCCTGGCGACGGGGATCACGGAGGTCCACCACAGCTACCGCCTCATCGACGCCGAGACGGGCGCCGAGTCGTCGGCCGAGGTCCTCGTGGAGGGCCCGCGCCGCGAGATCGCCGTGCCGGCGGAGGCCTGATCCGTGGCCAGCCAGAAGCAGCGCAAGGGGTTCGACCGCGCCGGCGCACCCGTGCCGGGCGGCAAGGCCGGCACGCCAGTGCCGGGCGGCAAGGCCGCGCCCAGGGCCGGCGGACCCAAAGGCCGGGTCAGCGCCCAGAGGGGCTTGGGCCGGACGCGCACGATCGCGGCCGTCGTCGGGGTCCTGGTGCTCGCGGTCGTCGCGATCGGCGGCTTCGCCCTGCTCTCGGGCGGGAGCAAGGCCGGCTCGCCGGGCACGGGAACCGTCGTCCAGTCCAGCTACGGCACCTACACCGACATCACCCCCGACCAGCTCGCGTCCGAGCTCAAGACGCACGACTTCACGCTGCTCAACGTCAAGACGCCGTACATCGGCGAGATCGCGGGCACCGACCTGTACATCCCGTACACCCAGCTCCAGGCGCGCGCCTCCGAGCTGCCGACCGACAAGTCCGCCAAGCTCGTCGTGTACTGCCGGTCCGGCAACGAGAGCGGGATCGCGGTCCAGACGCTGCTCCAGATGGGCTACACAAACATCCAGAACCTCGACGGCGGGATGAACGCGTGGACGGCCAGCGGGCGCAGCATCGTCCAGAAGAACCGCACCTGACGCGATGAACTGCCCCGCCTGGGTGGACGCGAAGTTCCGCGTCCACGTCCTGCTCTGGACCGTGCTGGCTGCGGTCGCCTACGGCGTCGTGGCGGCCATCATCCCCAACCCGGTGTTCGGGCGCGAGATCCCGCCCACCGACGCCGCGATCACCGTGTGGCTCCTGTCCGCGCCCCTGATCGGGATCATCGGCGCCACGTACTCGTCACCCTGGGCAGCGGCCACGTCGCCGATCATCCTGCTCGGCGAGGACGGCGCGGCGGCGTCCCGGGCGGCATCGACAGGGGCGGCGGCTTCCTCGGCGGGGTCCGCGTCTGCCGTGGGGGCGTCGGCTGCGGCTGCCGTGGGGGCGTCGGCTGCGTCTGCCGAAGACGAGCGGGCCACCTGGCTGGGCGGCGTCGCCTCGTTCGGTACGTTCCTCGCCATCGGCTGCCCGCTGTGCAACAAGGTCGCCCTCGTGCTCCTCGGGACCAGCGGGGCGCTCTCGGTCTGGGCGCCGATCCAGCCAGTCCTCGGCGCCGCGTCGCTGGTCCTGCTGGTCGGGACCGTCGTGTGGCGGCTCCGGATGCGCGCCACGAGGGCGACGTGCGCCGTCTGACCCTCCGGAGCTGGCGGGCCGTCAGACCGGCGCCGCGGCGGGACCGCTAGGCGGGCTGCGCGGGGCGCACTTCCACAGCATCCCGCCGGGGCGCCTCCCGGTGATGCGCCCAGCGCCGGTGATGCGCCCAGCGCCGGTGATGCGCCCAGCGCCGGTGATGCGCCCAGCGCCGGTGATGCGCCCAGCGCCGGTGGTGCGCCCAGCGCCGGTGGTGCGCCCAGCGCCGGTGGTGCGCCCAGCGCCGGTGGTGCGCCCAGAGACTGTACGGTGCGCTCCTCGCACGACCCATTCGTCCGGCGACCGGCTCGTGCGCTGGACCACGTGATGAGCGCCTGCGAGCGCGCAGACGACTCGCCACGCGCATGGCGCGTGCTGACGGCGCACCGTGCATTCGCCGGGCGCCTCAACGGGCGGACCGACGCGGGCGCCGAACCGGACCGACGCTGTCCCGGCCCGAGCGCGCGGACCCCGGCCGGAGCGCCGCGGGATCCCCGAACCGCCGCGGGCTTCCGCTTCGGGACCCCGGCCGGACCGCCGCTGGCCGGGGCCAGGTGCGACGATCAGCCGTTCGCGAACAGCGACGCGTAGCCGTTGATCGCGGGCTGTCCGCCGAGGTGCGCGTAGAGCACGTTGGAGGACGCCGGGATCTCGCGTCGCGCCACCAGGTCGATCAGCCCGGCCATCGACTTCCCCTCGTACACCGGGTCGGTGATCATCCCCTCGAGGCGCGCGACCAGCCGCATCGCCTCGAGCGTCCGCTCGCCGGGGATGCCGTACACGCCCTCGTGGTAGCGGTCGTCGAGGACCACCTCGTCGTCGCGTAGGTCGCGCTCCAAGCCGATCATCCCGGCCGTCCGCTGGGCGATCCGCCGGATCTGGTCGCGAGTCTCCGGCACGGTGGCCGACCCGTCGACGCCGATGACGCGCCGCCGGCGCCCGCCCGCGTCCTCGAGCACCGCGAAGCCGGCGACCACCCCCGCCTGCGTGGACCCGGTAACCGAGCACACGACGATGGTGTCGAAGAAGACGCCGAGCGCCTTCTCCTGCTCCGCCACCTCGAACGCCCAGCCGGCGAAGCCGTGCCCGCCCAGCGGATGGTCCGACGCGCCGGCGGGGATGGCGTAGGGCTTGCCGCCGACCGCCTCGACCGACGCCAGCGCGTCCTTCCACGAGTCGCGGAAGCCGATCGAGAAGCCGGCGGGGTTGAGCCGGACGTCGGCGCCCATGAGGCGGCTCATCAGGATGTTGCCGACGCGGTCGTAGGTGACGTCGTTCCAGTCCACCCAGTGCTCCTGGACGAGCACGCACTTCATCCCGGCGTGCGCGGCCACGGCGGCACCTGCCGGGTGTGGTTCGACTGCACCCCGCCGATCGACACCAGCGTGTCGGCGCCCTGGGCCTTGGCGTCGGCCAGCAGGTACTCGAGCTTGCGCACCTTGTTGCCGCCGAAGGCGAGCCCGGAGTTGCAGTCCTCGCGCTTCGCCCAGATCGTGGCGCCGCCGAGGTGCTTCGACAGGCGGTCGAGCCGCTGGATGGGCGACGGGCCGAACAGGAGGGGTTCGCGCGGGTAGTCAGCGAGCGTCGGCATCGGGCGGGTCTCCGGGGCGGTCGAGGCGGTGGGGCCAGGCCGCGATGGTACTGCCGCGCCGGTCGCCGACGGACGCCGGCTCTCCACCGGCTGCCAGCCTCGCCGCGCGGGCGGCTGGACCGTCAGTCCGGACTTTCGGTCGCCGTCCGTCGGCGGCCGGATCCGGAGTCCAGACTTCGACACTCGTGGACGGGTGCGACCCACGGACAGGTCGACGGCCGGAGCGGCAGTCCAGCCTTCGACGAGGCAGCTCGGGGAGTCTGGACTCGCGGTCCAGAGTGAGGCGACGGCCGGACCGGCAGTCCAGCCTTCGACGAGGCAGCTCGGGGAGTCTGGAGCGGCAGTCCAGCCTTCGACGAGGCAGCTCGGGGAGTCTGGACTCGCGGTCCAGAGCGAGGTGGCGGGAGGCGGGGTGCCGGCCGCGAGGGCACCGCCGCGCCGTCGCCGGGCAGGCTAGAACCCGATCAGCGCCCCCGCGCGGTCGCGCAGCCGGCCGATCCGCGAGCGCCGGTAGACGCCGGGCCGGATGGCCGTCCAGTCGTCCGCGAAGCGGCGGTGCGCGTCCCACTCCGCGTCGTCGGGGAGCGGCGGCAGCTCGATCGGCGCCCCACGGCCCAGCCCGCTCGCGAGCACGAAGTCCGCGAGGTGCGGGTTCCGCGGCAGCAGCGGCCCGTGGAGGTACGTCCCGATGCGCAGGCCGCGCAGGCCGCCGTCGCCCGGCATCGCCACCGCGCCCTCGAAGCCCGACGCGCCGTCGTTGCCGCGGCCGATCAGGACGCGGCCGAGCGGCCGCATGGTCGGGCCGAGGGAGGTCCTTCCGGAGTGGTTCTCGAATCCCACGACCCGGCGCCGGCCCAGGCCGTCGGCCGCGGCGATCGGCGACCCCTCCTCGAGCTCGACGGCGATCCCGCCCACGAACCGCTCCGCCCCGGCGGGCATCTCGGTCTCGACGTCGAGGAGCCCGGGGCCCGGGATCTCGCCCACGTGCGGGCTGCGGAAGGCGTGGCCCAGGTTCTGGTAGCCCGCGCACACCGCGAGCAGCGCAGCGCCCTCGTCGATCGCCCGCCGCAGCGGCTCGGCCAGCGCGATGAGCTCGTCCGCCACGGCCCGCTGGTGCTGGTCCGCCCCGCCGCCGATGAAGATGACGTCGGCGCCCGCGAGCCTCGGCCCGTCGTCCGCGCCGATGCCCCGCACCTCGACGGCGATCCCCCGCCAGGACGCCCGCCTCGCCAGCGTGTCGATGTTGCCGCGGTCGCCGTACAGGTTGAGGGCGTCGGGGAACAGGTGGGCGATGACCAGGTGGTCGGGCATGCCGGCGCTCATCGCGGCATCGGCGGCGCTCATCGCGGCATCGGCGGGAGCACGCCCCGCCCGGCGAACGCCGCCCGGATGCCCAGCAGCGCGGTGTAGGTGGCCACCACCAGCACCGTCCCGCCTGCCGGCGCCTCGGCGATCGTGCGGTCCACGGCCTCGGTCGGGTCGTCCACCAGCCCCAGGTAGCCGGGGGGCGGGACGGCGGGGTCGTCGCACACCGCGTACTTGAGCCGGACCGCGAAGTCGGCGGCCCGGCGGCCGGTCAGGCGGTAGGGCCGCCCGGCGACGAGGTCGGCCGGCGAGCAGTCCCAGTACCACGACACGTCGCGCCCGTCGGCGAACGCGTCGTTGAGGGCCACCACCATGCGGTCGATCGGCGCCCCCTGCGCGACCGAGGTCAGCTCGGCCATCGTCGCCGGGTTCTTGAGCAGGGAGAGGACGACCGTCCGCCCGTCCACCGCGAACTGCTCGAAGCGCGCGAAGGGGGGCTCGGCCCCGGCCAGGGCGCGGACGCTGGCGCGGGCGTCGAGGCCCAGCCCGATCGCCGCGGCCACCGCGCCGGCGGCGTTGTACGCGTTGCCCAGGCCCGGGAGGCGGAGCACGACCTCCTCGCTCGCCTCGCCCGCGGAGTCCCGCCACGCGAACCGGAGGCGCTGGCCGGTCAGGCCCTCGCGCTCCACGATGGCCACCTCCACCGTCGGCCTCGGCCGCGCGAACCCGCAGGTCGCGCAGGCGTAGTCGCCGAGGTGGCCGATGGTCGTCCAGGCGCGCCGGAGCTGCGAGCCGCACGACGGGCACGCGACCGGCTCGGGCGTGAGCTCGGCAGCGCTGGTCCGGTCGGGCGCGCCCGCGAAGCCGTACGCGATCAGGCGCGCCCCGTTGGCGCCCGCGATCCGCGCCAGGCTGGTGAGGCGCGGGTCGTCCGCGCAGTGGACCACCGTGCTGCCCGCGCCCTCCCCGCCGAGCATCCCAGTCCACAGCCGCACCAGGTGGTCGGTCTCGCCGAAGCGGTCGAGCTGGTCGCGGAACAGGTTGGTCATGAGCAGCACGCCGCCGGGTACCGCAGGCCGGACCAGCGGCAGCGCGGCCTCGTCCACCTCCAGCACCGCGATCGTGCCGCGGCGCCGGAAGCGCCCCCGGAGCGTCGTGGCGCCGACGAACACCGTGCCGATCGACTGGCGGAGGTTGGCGCCCGACGCGTTGGCGAGGACGGGGTGGCCCGACGCCCCGACGATCGTGGCGAGCATCTTGGCCGTGGACGTCTTGCCGTTGGTGCCGGTCACGAGCGCGGCGCCGCGGAGGTCCGCCGCGAGGCGCGCGTCGATGCCCGGGGCGAGCCGGCCAGCCGCCAGGCCGGGCAGCGACGTGGCGCCCCGGCCGAGCCGGCGGACGGTCCACGTCAGCCCGCGCGCGGCGAGGAGCGCGGTCGCGTCGCGGACGGTGGCGCGCGGGCGGGTGCGGGGCGCGGTCATGCCCGCAAGGGTACAGGCGCTCGGTCGGTCGCCCCCGCGGTTCTCCTGCGAGGCGACGATTCCTCGGGCCGGACGTCGCGCCGTCGCGACAGCGGGGACGAAACGACCCCGCGAGCGCCTCGATCGGGCGCGTGCGCTGCGGTTCGTCCCCCGTCGGGCGACACCTCGACCGCGGGCGGCCGGAATCGTCCCGTGCCAGGGGATCCCTCCCGCGCCCAGCCGCCGGACCGCCGCACGGCGGGGACGGTGCGCACGGCGGGGGACGATGCCGCACGCCGTCGGACGATGCGGCGCGCCGGTGCCGCGCGGCCGTACGCCGGTGCCGCGCGCCGGGTCCGGGCACGAGGCTTCGGCGCCTGGACGGTCAGCCGGGGGCGTGCACCAACAGCTCGCGCGAGGCCTCCGCGGGCGACCGCAGCCCCGCCAGCCCGAGCGCCAGGTGCACCTCCGCCGCGAGCAGGTCGAGGGCCCGGGCGACCCCCGCCTCGCGGCCCCACGCCAGCGACCACAGGACCGGACGCCCCAGCATCACGCCCCGCGCCCCCAGGGCCAGCGCCGCGAGCACGTCCGTGCCGCGCCGGACGCCGGAGTCCAGGAGCACCGGCGCGCGTCCCGCCACCGCGTCCACCACGGCCGGCAGCGCGTCGATCGCCGCGATCGAGCGGTCGAGCTGGCGCCCGCCGTGGTTCGAGACGTCCACCGCGGCCGCGCCGAGGTCCAGCGCCCGCACGGCGTCCGCGGGGTGCAGGACGCCCTTGACGACGACGGGCAGGCGCGTGGCGCCCACGACCCACTCCAGGTCGTCCCACGTGTTCGACGGCTTGAACTCGTCGTCGCCGTAGGTGTCGTCGCGCTTGAGCGCCCCCCGCCGGATGTTCGCGTAGGTCACGCCCGGGGGGAGCGAGAAGCCGGTGCGGATGTCGCGCTCGCGGCGGCCGAGGATGGGGGCGTCCATCGTGAACACGAGCGCCTCGTAGCCCGACGCCTCCGCGCGCGCCAGCAGGTCGCGGTTCCGCCCCTCGTCGTCGAGCAGGTACAGCTGGAACCAGCACGCGGCCCCGGTCGCCGCCACGTCCTCGATCGTCGCGGAGCCCACGGTGGACAGGCAGAACACCAGTCCCCGCTCCGCGCAGGCCCGGGCGACGGCCAGCTCGCCCTCGGGGTCGGCGAGGCGGTGCAGCGCCATCGGCGCCACCATGAACGGCGACGGCCAGCGTCGGCCCAGCACGTCCACCGACGCGTCGCGGCCGCGGATCTCCACGCCGATGCGCGGGACGAACCGCCAGCGGTCGAACGCCGCGGTGTTGTCGCGCAGCGTCACCTCGTCGTTGGCGGCCCCGGAGTAGTAGGCGCCGGTGCCCGGAGGCAGCTTCGCGAGCGCGAGCGCCTCGAAGTCGGCGAGCCGGATCGGGTCGGCCCCGGACGGCGTGGCGGCGTGCTCCCAGCCCGCGCGGCTGGCGCCGCCGGCACCGCTCACCCCATGCCCCGGATGCGCAGGGCGTTGGCGTGGGCGGGGAACCCCTCGTGGTCGGCGAGGGCGAGGGTGGGCGCGGCCAGCGAGCGCAGGCCGTCCTCGGTCAGCCTGGCGACCGACGCCGTGGTCATGAACGTCCGCGAGGTGACCCCGCCGTTGATCCGCGCGAAGCCGCCCGTCGGCAGCGTCGCCGGCACGCCGATCGTGAAGTTCGCCGCCGACACCGGGGAGTGCTGGCCCAGCAGCACCTCGCCCGCGTAGGTGAGCCTCGCCAGCGTCGCCTCCGGGTCGCGCGTGGCGATCTGCATGTGCTCCGGCGCGTAGTCGCCGGCGAACGCGGTCGCCTCGTCGATGGTGTCGAACAGGAACGCGCCCCCGAGGTCCGACAGCGCGGAGCGCGCATAGGACGCCCGCGGCTCGGGCAGCTCGGCCACCTGCCGGGCCATCTCCGCGTCCACCGCCTCGACGAGCGCGGGCGAATCGGTCACCAGCAGGGCGGCGGAGTCGGCGCCGTGCTCGGCCTCGTTGAGCAGGTCGGCGGTCAGCCGCACGATGTCGGCCGAATCGTCCGCGAGCACCAGGCTCTCGGACGGCCCGCACAGCATGTTGGTCGCCACGCCGTGGACCTGGGCCAGGATCTGCGCCGCCGTGACCGCGGGCGAGCCGGGCCCGACGATCTTGGCGACCCGCCCGACGGTCTGCGTGCCCAGCACCACCGCGGCCACTCCGGCCGGCCCGTTGGCCCGCAGGACCCTGGCGATCCCCAGCTCCTTGGCCGTGGCGAGCACGCCCGGGTCCACCCGGTCGGTACCCGGCAGCGGCGGCACGACCACGGTGATCTCCTGCACGCCGGCGACCACGGCGGGCGTGCCGATCATCACCAGCACGCTCGGGAACGAGCCCTTGCCGCACGGCACGAACAGGCCAGCCGACGGGATCGGGCGGTGGCGCTCCCCCACCACGACGCCGGGGCGGGTCTCGCGGCGCCAGTCGGGCATCGCCGCCAGCTGGGCCTCGTTGAAGGCGCGGACCTGCGCGATGCCCACGCGGATCGCGTCGAGCAGCGCGGGGTCGATGGAGGCGTGGGCCTCGTCGATCGCCGCCTGGCTGACCATCAGCTCGTCGGGGGCGATCGCCACCTTGTCGAAGCGCGCCGTCGCGTCGGCGACGGCCTGGTCGCCCCGCGCCGCCACGTCCGCGTAGATCTCGGAGATCGACGCCATGAGGCCCGGGTCGAAGATGCCGGCCGTGGCGCGGGCCATGATCCGGTCCCGCTCGGCGGCGTCGAGGTCGCGCCAGCGGCGCAGGGTGAGCACGTTCATGCGGTCCTCCCGCCATCGACGACGATGGCCGATCCGGTGACGTGGGAAGCCTCGTCCGAGGCGAGGAAGGCGATGACCGCGGCGATATCGTCCGGCTGCGCGACGCGCCCGAGCGGGATCCCCGCGTTGGCAACCTGGGACATCGCCGGGACGATCGTGCCGCCGGTGACCAGCGCGACCCTGCCGGCGGATCGGGCGGTCGGCACGGACATCGGGATCCTCCTGCGAGCGGTGGACCGGGCGATGGTACCCGGGGCGGCGGGCACGCCGGCCTCCTTCCGCCGTCGGCGGTGCGATACGCTGGCGCTCGACCCCCAGTTGCGAACGACTCGAGGCGCCGCTCCCATGGTTCCCTGTCCGGCCTGCGGCATCGCCAACGCCGATGACGCCAAGTTCTGCGACGAGTGCGGGGCCCGGCTCGCCCTCGTGTGCACCGCCTGCGGCGCGTCGCTGCGGCCGGGCGCCAAGTTCTGCCGCGAGTGCGGGGTGCCGGCGGCCGGCGCCGGCGGCGCGCGCCCGGCCGGACCG
>JAJYLZ010000092.1 GCA_021787395.1 Chloroflexota bacterium | reverse complement strand
CGCCCCGGAGGGGCCGACCCCGGCCGCGGCTTCCTCGCCCGACGAGGCGCTGCGCGTGCTGGCCGTCGTCGTGGCGGCGGTGCTCGCGGCCGGCGGGGCGGCCCTCGCGGTGGCCCGGCGCGGCTGACCCGGTGCCGGGACGGTTCCCCGCCGCCGGCCGCGCGTGGCAACCTTGTCCTGGCGGCATCGAGGGGCGAGAGGGCCGTCGTGCACGGGAGGTCCGGATGGACGTTCGCAAGATCGTGGTCGAGGTGGAGGAGACGCGCAGCGTCGCCGGCCACGCCCTCGCGCAGCCGACCCGCAAGGCCGTGGCGTCGGTCGTGATCGCCAACCCGTGCACCGGCCGCTACGTCGAGGACCTGGGCGCGCTCGAGGACCTCGGTGCGGAGGTCGGCCGCGTGCTGGCCGAGCGGGCGATGGCCGCCCTCGGCCCCGACACGCGGGTCAGCGCCTACGGCAAGGGGGCCATCGTGGGGCTCGGCGGCGAGCTCGAGCACGCGGCGGCGATCCTGCACCCGAAGTTCGGCGCTCCGGTGCGGGCCGTCGTCGGCGGCGGCCCGTCGATCATCCCGTCGACCAAGCTGGTGGCCGGGCCGGGGACGCTGCTGGCGATGCCCCTGGTCAACCGCGACGACCTGTGGAGCTTCGACGAGATGGACGCCGCCACGGTGCAGCTCCCGGACGCCCCCAGGGCGGACGAGATCGTGGTGAGCCTGGTGCTGGCCGCCGGAGGGCGGCCCGGCGCGCGGACGAGGAGGCCCGGCTGATGTTCAAGGCGATCATCCTGCTGACCCGCAGGGACGGCATGGCGAGGGACGAGTTCCGGCACTGGATGCTGGTGCAGCACTCGCCGCTCGCGAAGCAGCTGCCAGGCATCCGCAGGCTCACGTTCAACATCGTCGAGAACGAGGACGCCGGGGTGGACGGCGTGTCGGAGCTCTGGTTCGACAGCCGCGAGGCATTCGACGCCGCCTACGCCACCGAGATCGGCAAGGCGGTGGCCGGCGATTCGCTCGCCAACGTGAAGGCCCGCGTCAGGCTGCTTGTGGACGAGCAGCCCCAGATCGGCTGAGCGCAGGGGCCCGGCCCCTGCGGCCGGAAGGCCGCCGGCGACCTTGGCCTGCGCGGGTCCGGCCCGCGCGAGTACGGCCCGCGTCGCCGCGCAGGCCCGTCAGCCGCCCCCGGCCCAGCGCCGCCCGTCGGCCGCCACCTCGCGACCCGACGCGGCCGCCTCGGCAACGCGCAGGCTCAGCTCGTGGTCCCAGGCGGCCTCGGCGAGTGAGCACCGCGAGGGCCCCCCGTCCACCCGCTCGGCCATCGAGAGCAGGCAGCCGGCCACGGCGATCTCGTCGTCGGCCAGCCGGGCCGGGGCCGTCGGGTTGCGGTAGACCCAGCGGCCTCCCAGCGTGTAGCCGATGTGGTGGAAGCCCTCGAGGTTGCCGTCCCGGCCGGCGTCGCGGCGCTCGAGCGCCTCGGTCACCGGCGTGCGGGCGTCGACCAGCCGGCGGACCGTCTCGCCGTTGATCTCGCCGCGCTCGCCCCGGACCAGCACCCGCGGGGAGCGGATCCACGAGAAGTACTGGTCGTCGGTGAAGTCGTAGACGCCGAGGCGGCCGTCGAAGTCGAGCCAGGCGAGCGTCTGCTGCGAGTCGGCGAGGCGCTCGCCGGCCGGCGGGCCGGCCCGGTCGGGACCGGCCACGATGGGCGAGCTGAAGCGCCGGGCGCGGATCCGGACGGGCGCGAAGCCCGCGCCCAGGAACCGCCGGATGAGGTCCAGCCCGTGGTAGTCGTGCGCGACGGAGACCTGCGCCTCCGACACGCTGCCGAGCGCGCCCGAGCGCGCCACGGCCAGGCGGGCCGCGTGCAGCGGCTGGAGGTGGTACTGCTCGGCCACCTCGATCGGCACCGGCGGCCACTGGGCGAGGTCCAGGATCGCGTCCAGGCCGTCGAGGTCCGGCGCGGGCGGGGTCTCGGCCAGCACGGGCACGCCGCTCGCCGACAGCTCCCGGACGAGGGTCGGCGTCACGGCCCAGGGAACGGCGGCGACCACGAACCGCGGCCGGCCGCGGAGGAGCGCCTCGAGGTCGGCGTGGACCGGGACGTCCGGGGCCTCCAGGACGGCCGCAGCGGTCCGGCTGCGCGCCAGGACGCCCGTCGCGCGCAGCCGATCGGGCATCGCGGCCGCGACCCGCAGGAAGAACGCCCCGCGCCAGCCGGCGCCCACAACGGCGAACGGGACGGGGGAGTCGGTCATGGGGCCACGATACGCCGCGCCCGGACTCCGTCGCGCACCCGAGCCGCCGCCGCGCTCAGGCGCGGATCACCTGGAGGGCGCCGGGCCGGACGCGAGCCTCCAGCACCGCGGGCCCGAACGGGTCGCCGTCGACCTCGACCGGGCCGGGCGGCGCCACCTCCACCCGCACCGTCTGCCCCACGAGCCGCACGCCGGCCCCGGTCGCCGATGGCCCGTGCGAGGTCGCGAGCAGCAGCTCCACCACGCCCTGGACCCCGCCCAGCACGCCGCCGCGCGGCAGGACGAACACGTGGAGCCGGCCGTCGTCCGACGGCACGGGCAGGCGGGGCCGGAGGCCGCCCGGGATGGCGCCTCCCGTGTTCGCCACCAGCACCACCACGGACTCGAGCTCGGTGGGCACGCCGTCGACGGTGACCAGCGTGGGGCGGGGGCGCAGGTGTCGTAGCAGTCGGCTGGCCGCGAGGAAGTACGCCGCCACGCCGTAGCGCCGCTTGGCCTCGCGGTCCGTCGCCTCCATGACCCGGGCGTCGAAGCCCGTGCCGCAGGCCACCGCGAAGGGGACCGTCTGGTTCGGCATGCCCGGCCGCTCGAGGCGGACCTCGCCGACGTCGTGCGGGCGCGGCGTGCCGGTGGCCAGCGCGTCGATCGCCCAGTCGAGGTGGCGGGGGACGCCCACCGACGCTGCGTACAGGTTGCCCGTGCCGCAGGGCAGCAGGCCCACGGCCACGCCCGAGCCCGCCAGCGCGTCGGCCGCGTCGCGGACGGTGCCGTCGCCACCGGCCAGGACGACGCTGGCCGCCCCGCCCGCCACGGCAGCGGACACCGCTGCCCGGACCGCCTCCTGGTCGCCCGCCACCGCCACCTCCACCCGGTCGTGGCCGCGGCGGCGGAGGGCCCCGACCCCGGCGGCCACCACGCGCTCGCGGACCACCGGATCGCGGAGCCGGGACGCGGCCGGGTTGGCGACGAGGAAGGCGAGGCCGGGGTCCGGGACGGGCATGCGGAGATCATGCGCGATCAGCCCCGCCTTGCGCCGGGGCCGGGAGGGCCGGGGCATCCCCCGATCGTCCTCTGGCGGCGATGCGTGGCGGCCCGGTACGCTGTCATGGGCATCGATCGCAGCGTCGCCCGGCTGCCGGTCCCCGCTCGGAGGCGGCTCCTCTCCCGATGGCATCGATCGCGCGCGCCCCGTCCTCGCGAGCGCTGGGTCGCGCGCTGGCCGCCTTCGCCGCTGCCCTGGCGGTCGCCCTGGCTGCCGGGCCGTCGGCCTCGGCGGTCTCCGGCCCCTCCCGGGACCTGGGGGTGCGGCCGCTGTGCCGCCCGCCCGCGCCCGGCCTCGCGACCTGCCACGCCCTGGTCTGGGCCGACCTGCAGGGCGCGGCTCGGCCGTTCACGACGAGCACGCCGAGCGCGACACCCGCGGTCGATCCGCTCGGCGCGTCCGATCTCCAGCAGGCGTACGGCCTGACGGCCGCCGCGGCCGCATACGGCCGCGGCGTCGAGGTGGCGGTCGTGGACGCGTACGACGACCCGACGGCCGAGGCTGACCTGGCCGGCTACCGCGCGGGCATGGGCCTGCCGCCGTGCACCGCGGCCAGCGGGTGCTTCACCAAGGTGGACCAGCACGGCGGCACCTCGTACCCCGTCCAGGACGCGGGCTGGGCCGCCGAGACCGCCCTGGACCTCGAGATGGTGTCCGCGATCTGCCCCAACTGCTCGATCCTGCTCGTCGAGGCCGACAGCGAGCGGCTCACCGACCTCGGGACGGCCGTGAACCGTGCCGTGGCCATGGGCGCCAAGTTCATCGCCAACAGCTACGGGACCTTCGAGAGCCCGTCCGAGCTGACCTGGGACGCGTCGTGGTACGCGCACCCGGGCGTCGTGATCACCGTCTCGGCCGGCGACCTCGGCTATGGCGTCCAGTACCCGGCCGCGTCGCCCCACGTGGTGGCGGTGGGCGGGACGACGCTGGCCCGCAGCGGCACGGGGTGGGTCCAGTCCGCGTGGTCCGGGGGCGGCAGCGGCTGTTCGGCCTACGAGCCCAAGCCGGCATGGCAGGCCGACTCCGGCTGCTCGAGGCGCACCGTCGCCGACGTGGCCGCCGTGGCCGACCCGTCGCCGGGCGTCGCCGTCTACCACGACGGCGCCTGGTACGTCATGGGCGGCACCAGCGCGGCGTCGCCGATCGTGGCGGCCGCCTACGCGCTGGCCGGCAGCCCCTCGGCCAGCCTGTACGCGGCGTCCTACCCGTACCTCCGGGGCGGCCTGACCGACGTCGTCGGCGGGAGCAACGGCACGTGCGCGACCGCATACCTGTGTCAGGGCGTGCTGGGGTACGACGGGCCCACCGGGCTCGGGACGCCGTCGGGCACGACGCCGTTCACCGCGCCTGCCGTTCCCGGCGCCCCGCAGGGCGTGACCGCCGCCCCCGGCAGCGGCTCCGTCGCGGTCGGCTGGAGCCCCCCCGCGTCGGACGGCGGCGCCCTCGTCACCGGGTACACCGCCACCGCGACCCCCGGCGGGAGGTCCTGCACCTGGTCTGCCGGGCCGTACACGTGCACGGTCACGGGCCTAGCCAACGGGCAGGCGTACACGTTCACCGTGGTCGCCGCCAACGCAGCCGGCACCAGCGCACCGTCGGGCCCGTCGCCGACCGTCGTCCCGCGCGGCGTCCCGGGGCAGCCCCGCGACGCGGCCGGCCAGCCGGGAGACGCGTCCGTCGCGGTCTCGTGGTCCGCGCCCGCCAGCGACGGGGGATCGCCGCTGACTGGCTACACCGCGACCGCGTCGCCGGGCGGCCGCACCTGCGTGGCCGCCCCGACCATGACGGGCTGCACCGTCACCGGGCTGTCCAACGGCCAGGCGTACACGTTCACCGTGGTCGCCGCCAACGCAGCGGGGAGCAGCCTCCCGTCGTCCCCGTCGGCCGCCGTCACCCCGCGCACGGTGCCGGGCGCCCCGACGGGCGTCTCGGCGCAGGCCGGCAACGCGTCCGCCCGCGTGACGTGGTCCGCGCCGGCGTCCGACGGCGGCGCGCCGATCACGGGCTACGCCGTCACGGCGTGGCCGGGCGCCAGCACGTGCAGCTGGTCGTCGGGGCCGCTGGGCTGCACCGTCACTGGGCTGTCCAACGGCCAGGCGTACACGTTCACCGTGGTCGCCGCCAACGCGGCCGGCAGCGGCCCGCCGTCCGGCTCATCGGGCATCGTCATGCTGGCGACCCTGCCGGCGCCCCCGACAGGGGTCACCGCCGCGCTGCCCCTCTCGCCGGCGATCGGGTCGCTGGACGCCTCCTGGGCCGTCGCCGGCACCCCAGGCTCGCCGGTGACGGGCTACACGGCGACGGCCTACGTCGCCGACACGCTCGCCCCCACCGGCCGGAGCTGCACGGTCGCAGGGGCGCCGCCGGCCGGATCCTGCACGATCACGGGACTCGCCCCCGGTGTCGCCGTCGTCGTTCGGGTCACGGCGACCACCACCGCCGGGACGGGACCGGCCTCCGACCCGTCGAGTCCCGTCACGCCCCCGGCGCCGCCGTCGGGGGCCGTCGGCTCGCTGCCCACCTGGTCGGCGGCCACGTCGATCACCGTGCCGCTGGCGGGCACCCCCGGCACCAACTCGATCGCCCGCTACGAGATCCGACTCCGGAGCGCGAGGTGGAACGGGTCGTACGGAGCGTTCAGCTACGTCTCGACGACGACCCCCAGCCTCACCGTGGCGGCCGCCGCCGGCACGACGTACTGCTTCAGCGTGCGGGCCAGCGACACGCTGGGCTACACCGCGCGCACCTGGTCGGCGGAGCGGTGCACCGCCGTCCCGCTCGACGACCGGAGCCTGGCGCGACGGGGCAGCTGGAGCACCGGGACCGGCGCCGCCTACTACCGGTCGACCTGGACGCGCTCCTACGCGCCCGGCGTCACGCTGGTCCGGACCGCCGTCCAGGCCAAGCGCATCGCGATCGTGGCCACCACCTGTCCCACCTGCGGCTCGGTCCAGGTCTACCTGGGCACGAGGCTGCTGCGCACCATCAGCCTCACGTCGTCGGCCACCGTCAACCGCCGCGTGATCGGCGTGGCGACATTCAGCTCGGTTCGAGCCGGCACGTTGACACTCAAGGTGACAACGTCGCGGCGCATGGTGCGCATCGACGGGCTCGGCATCAGCCGCAACTAGCGCCCCGGCGGCGGAGGCAGGCGCTCGTCACGCCGCCCGCGGCCGGGTGCGGGTGCGCTAGCGTAGAGGTCGGGTGCCCGCCGCCGTCCGGCGCGCCGGGACCCGCGGAGGTGTGCATGGCTGGGATCCGCACGGGCACCGCCGAGACGGTGGCGGCCGAATGAGCGTGCGCTTCCTCCACAGCGCGGACTGGCAGCTGGGCATGACCCGCCACTTCCTGTCCGCCGAGGCGCAGGCGCGGTTCTCCCAGGCGCGGATCGACGCCATCCGCGCGCTCGGCCGGCTGGCCGCGGAGACGGGGGCTGCGTTCCTCGTCGTGTCGGGCGACGTGTTCGAGACCAACCAGGTCTCCGCCCAGACGGTGCGCCGGGCCCTGGACGCGCTGGGGTCGGTGCCCGTCCCCGTCTACCTGCTGCCCGGCAACCACGACCCGCTCGACGCAGGGTCCATCTTCCGCGCCCCCACGTTCGCCAACGGCCGGCCGGCCCACGTGACGGTGCTCGAGGACAGCGCGCCCCACCCCGTCCCGGGCCTGCCCGGCGTCGAGGTCGTGGGCGCGCCGTGGTTCACCAAGCGGCCGCTCTCGGACCTCGTCGCGGACGCCTGCGCCGGGCTCGAGCCCGTGCGCGGGACCCGGCGCGTGCTGGTGGCCCACGGCGCCGCGGAGATCTCGTTCGACAACCCGGCCGCCATCGGCGTCGCGCGGGCCGAGGCGGCCCTCGCCGACGGCCGGATCGCCTACCTCGCGCTGGGCGACCGGCACTCGACGACTCCGGTCGGGACGACTGGCCGGATCTGGTACGCCGGTGCGCCGGAGCCCACCGACTACGACGAGCTCGATGCGGGGAACGCCCTGCTCGTCGAGCTGGCGGACGACGGGAGCTGCGAGGTCACCAAGCTGCGAACCGGCACCTGGCGCTTCGCGCGGCAGCGGTTCGACCTCGACGGGGCGGGCGGCCTCGAGGCGCTCGAGGCCTGGCTGGACGCGCTCGCGCCCAAGGACCGGACCATCGTGAAGCTCACCCTGGTGGGCACGGTGTCCCTGTCGACCAACGCCAGCCTGGAGTCGATCCTGGAGCACGAGCGGGACCTGTTCGCCGCCATCGAGCAGTGGGAGCGCCACACCGACCTGGCCGTCCGCCCCGACGACGACGACTTCGCCGACCTGCGGCTCACGGGCTTCGCGGCGGCGGCGGTCGCGGACCTGCGCGCGCGGGCCGCCGGCGCCGGCGGCGCCGCCGCCGCCGCCCGGGACGCGCTGGCGGTCCTCGTCCGCCTGGCGGCGGCGGCAGGAGCGCTGGGATGAGGCTGCTCCGGCTGCGCCTCGCCAACTTCCGCGGGGTCGAGGAGCGCGAGGTCGCCCTGCTG
>JAJYLZ010000091.1 GCA_021787395.1 Chloroflexota bacterium | reverse complement strand
CCCGGACACGGGACGGCGCGGGCCGTCCGGCCGCGCCTCGGGTCCCGGCGGCCGCCCGCCCCGCCCCCCGATGCTTCGCGGCTCTTATCGTCGTCACGATAAGGCTGTTAGTTCGGCGCGCCGCCGGAGGTACCCCGCGAACAGCGGCAGCGCGAAGTCGTACGTGGCGCGCGTCGGCCTGTAGACCAGGCCCTTGTCGATCAGCCTCCGGAGCCCGACGGCGGCGTTCACCCCGGGGCCCGCCTCGCGCGTGATCCGCGTGAGGGTCGCCCGGCCGCCGGCCCGTTCCATGGCGAGGAGGAGCGCCTGCTCGGTCGGCGCCGCTCCCTCGAAGCGGTCCTCGAAGAAGGCGAGGTCGAGCTCGTGGATCATCGCCTCCTCGACGCGCGCGAAGTCGGCGCGGCCGACGCGGCTCAGGCCGATCCGGCTGCAGGCGAACGCGCCGGCGAACTGCAGGAAGTAGGGGTACCCGCCGCTGGCCTCGACGACGTGGTCGATGAGCCCGAGGCTGAAGCTCCGGCCGCTCCCGAGCAGCGGGACCGCGATGGCGTCGCCCGCCGCGTCGAGCGGCAGGTTCCCGACCACGACGTGGCGGAACATCCGCTCCGCGTACGTCCGGGCGCGCTTGAGGTTGAGGCTCAGGGTCGGCAGCCCGCAGAGCACGACGCGCACCCTCGGCCCCTGGCGCTGGGCGCGGCCGAGGGCGGCGAGGAGCGAGGACAGCGGGTAGCGATCGCGCTGGCCGTCGTCGGCGAGCAGGTGGGCCTCGTCGAGGAGCAGCAGGGCGCCGCGCCGGTCGCTCGCCTCGAGGGCGGCCGTCAGCGCGGCGAAGGACGCGAACATGGCGTCGGCCGGCGCCGCCCGCCCGGATTCGTAGGCGGGCTCGACGCTCAGCTCGCCGACCGCGACCCGGCGGGGCCGCAGGAAGCGGGCGCCGCGCTCGATGGCCTGGCCGATGCCGGCGAACGCGTCGACCCGGGCGAGCAGGGCCTCGCAGTCGTCGACCAGCGCCTCCGCGAGGCGCGCGTCGTCGCGGTGCCGGTCGCCGAGCTCGCGCTCGAGCGTGAGCCAGCCGGCCCGCTCGGCCCGCTGCACGATCTCGCCCAGCAGCACGGTATTGCCCGTGCCGCGCAGGCCTGTGATCGCCCAGTTGGCGAGGAGCGGGGGCTCCTCGAGCAGCCAGTCCTCTGCCTCGGCCAGGACCTGGTCTCGCCCGGCGAGGTACGGCGGCGGCACGCCGTTGCCGGGCCGGAACGGGTTCCGGAGCGGATTCGGTTGTCGGGCCAGGGGGGAACCGGTCATGACAGGCTCGCACTCGGTCGTGTAGATGGTTCGGCCGGGGAGCGCCGCTGGCGCCTCCCCGGCCGGTGCTGTGCACCCTGGTGGGACCACACTCGCCCTACTGCGCGCCCTCGGGGACGCGGATCCAGGAGCGCGAGCGCATCGCGCACCTGGCCGTGTCGAGGAAGACCTCGCTGTAGGGGACGCTGCCGGTCTCGAGGAGCTGCCAGAGGCAGCTCAGCATCGCGCTCGCGACCATCAGATTGGTGGCCAGGAGCTGGGGCCGCTCGTCCGCGTGGGCGAGGCAGCCGTCGGCCCCGGGCACCGGGTCGCCATCCGCCTCGCCGATCTCCGGGTGGATCTCGACGAGGTGGCCGTCCACCGACCAGCCGTCGCGGCGGCGGACGAGCTGGACGTTGCCGTCCGTCTCGTCGTTGCCGCCGCTGATGAGCGTCGCGTCCTGGAGGGTCGCGACGTGCCGGTCGATGAGCGCGCGCGCCGGGTGGTTGTCGACCGCGAGGAGGACCAGGTCCCCCTCGCGGACGACGTGCCCGACGTTGGCGCCGCTGACGTACTCGGGGATGACCTGGGCGGCCAGCCCGGCGGACCGGGCGACGCGGGCCAAGGCCTCGGCCTTGTTGGTGCCCAGGTCGCCCGCCGCGCAGGCCTGCCGGGACAGGTTCCCCGCCTCGAAGGCGTCCCCGTCCACGAGGACGAGGGGCGGCCGCGGCTCGGTCCGGCTCGCGAGGTACCGCGAGAGCGGCCCCGCGAGCTGGCTGCCGATGCCGCCGCAGCCGATGAGGACGACCCTGCTAGGCATGGACGCCCTCCTCCGGCTCTGCCGGCGCAGTCGCCGGCTCGAGCCGCGTCGAGAGGCTGTAGCCGAGCGAGGAGGCGAGCCTCCCCGCCCGCTCGAGCGCCTGCTCGAGGTCGCGGCGGGTCGGCTTGACCACGTCGTCCGGCGGCCGGAAGGCGCGCCGGGTCCAGTCGGCCATGGACGGCCGCTTGGCCGGCCGCGTGGGCGCCGGCGCGACCTTCACCCTCCCGAGCCAGTCCGCGGGCGGCTCGGCGAACCGCCGGGGCCGCTCGAGGAGCCGGCCGATCGGGAGGTGGAATCGGACCCCGTCGACGACGACGGCGGCCGCGTAGCCGATGCTGCGCCGGTCGAGGTCGCCCACGACGACGTGGAGCCCGTCGAACCCCGCCTCGTCGTCCTCGTCGGTCGAGCTCGCGTAGGCGCCGTAGCCGCCGTGCGAGTGGATCGTCCCGACCAGGCGCGACCCGGCCGGCAGGTCGCCGTCCGAGACCGCGAACTTGACGGTGACCGTGCTGACCCGCTGCCTCGGCACGGCGAGGTCGAACGACCCGTCGCGCCACAGCAGCAGGCACGCGGCCTCGGTCTTGTGGAGCCGGTACGCGGCGCGGAAGAAGCCGACCGCGCGCGCCATCACGTCCGCGGGGACGGGTGGCAGCGCGTAGTCGATCGCCTCCCGCTCCGCGGGCAGGTGGGCGACCCGGCTGACCTTCGTCTGGCTCTCGCCGAGGAGCGTCCGCTTGCGCAGGTACACCCCGTCGCGGGCCACGAGGAAGGCCGGCAGGGCCGCGGCGTCGGCCGGCTGGCCGGCCGCCAGGATGGGGAACATCACCAGCCTCCCCGCCGCTCGGGCGCCCGGTACACGAAGTTGACCAGGCGCTCGAAGCCCGCCCGCTCGCCGACCAGCTGCTCGCGCAGCGGGCCGGCCTGCAGGTAGACGGACGCGAGGACGGTGAGCGCCGCCTCCTCGACGTAGCGGGTCGGGTACGTCCCGACCCGGCCGAGGTAGGGGGCCAGGCTGGCCGCGACCGACCGGGCCCTCGCGGGCTCGAGCCGGCGGACCGCCTCAGGCAGCGAGGTCGTCATCGTCCTCGCCTCCTTCCGGCTCCTCCAGGGGCTCGGGCGTCCAGACCTCGGCCTGGGGGCTCGGCTCCTCGGCGGTTGGTGCAGCGGGGAGGTCCGTCGGCGCGACCCCGGCCATCTGCGCCACGACCTGGCGGAGGGTCCGCCAGTACGGGTCGTACGCGAGGGAGAGGGCGGCCAGCGGGTCGTGCCGGCTGCGGGACGCCCAGGCGCGGAAGCCGCCGGTGAACGGCAGCGGGTGGCGCCGGATGTCGGAGTTGAAGCGGCTCGACCAGAACGCCGCGAGGAGCGCGTCGACCCGCTCGCCGACGCCCGCCCCGCCGACCCTGACCGACCCCAGGCAGACGGTCCCGTCGTCGGAGGTGTTGGGCAGGGTCGAGCAGAGCAGCGGGGCGTCGAGCGAGTCGACCGGCTCGGTGCGGAAGAACGTGGCGAGGCCCTCGATCTGCTCGCCGTGGGTCGAGACCACGAACACCACGTACGGCAGCGCGACCCGGTAGCTGACCGGCTCGGCGCCGACGCGCGTGCTGGCGTGGTACTCGATCGTCCGCCGGCCGGGGGCCTGCTCGACGACGAAGACCTGGCGGCCGGTCGTCCCCGAGCGGAGCCACAGCCGGCAGCCGGCGGGCAGACGCGGTGTGATGGCGAGCTGCGAGCTCGAGAGCTGTTCGAGGAGGTCGGGGAGGGTCACCTCCCGGTCGACCACCTCGGAGACGAGGCTCACGAGGTCGCCCTCGATGCGCAGGTAGGTGCGTGACTGCATGGCGGTTCAGAGCTCCCTTCAGGAGGGAGCGGCGGAGCGCTCGGGCACAGGGTGCCGTCGGCTCCGCCGCTCCGCGGTCGGACGAGGCGTCAGCGGGCGTGGCCCTTGACGCCGGCCGCCTTCTGGAACTCGATCTCGTCGCCCGGCCGGACGACGTACTCGTCGTCGGCCGCGGCGCCGTTGACCGTGGCCCTCGCCTCGCGCGGGATGTTGAGCACCTGCTCCAGGGCCCTCCAGATCCCGCGGACGGTCTTGCCGGCGAGGTCGAGGTCGAGCTCGTTCACGCCGTAGATGACGCGGGTCGCCGTGTCGGTCGTCTGCATGGCTGGTTCCGTTCCTTTCCAACTCGGGTTGCGGAGTGCCGCTCCGGGGGGTGTGTTCGGACCAGGGCGGGCGACGGCACGGGCAGTCGCGGCACGCTGCCCTGCATCGCGGTTCGATCGGCGAGATCGGCCCCGGCCCGGCGCGCATCGCGATTGATGGGCACCGGCGGGGTGCGCTCGCCGCCGGCGGTCCTGAGTCCGTCCTTCCTCTGGACATCACCTCCGTTCCGGCGCGGACGCGGTCCGCCACTCCGGGCTGGGGTGGAGCCATGGGCCAGGCACGGGCACGGGGCCGTCGGGCGGGGTGCACTCCGTGGATCCGAGGCCGGTGCCGCGCGACCGCTCGCAGAGGACGAGCGGTGCGCGGCCAGGCCTGGTCGGATCGCCGAGGAGAGTCCTCGCGACGGCCCGTCCCGGACCTTAGTTCGCGGCTCCGCCCGCGCTCGAGAGTGAGCGGCGCGTTCGCCTCGCCTGCGTCGAGCCGCGCATCGAGAGATGAGCGCGGTTGATTGGCAGCGTCTGTGTGGTTGTTAAGGTGCGGTGCCGTCACGGGTCCGCGGGGACCGGCGGCGCCGGCGGGAGGAGTCGCGGCTGCTGCCGCGGGAGCCCTCGCCGGGGGGCTCCGCCACGCCCGACCTGGGCGCTGGCGGCGGCCGGCCGATCTGCGAGGTCTGCTCCGTGTCGGCCGAGCCGCCGACACCAACGCTACGATGTTCGAGAGTCGGAATCAACAGGAAGTGTGTACGTTTGTGTGTACTGTTGACCTGACCGGGGATGCACAGACCCGGAAGCCGCGCCGACCGCCACGTCCGGCACCCTGACGACCCGCTGCCCGCCCGTTGCCCCCGGCCGAACGGGACGGGCGACGCATCCGTGTCAGCCGGGCAGGTAGGGCGAGAGCGCGGACAGCGCAGACGCCGCGCGATCGTCGAGTGCGGCGAGCGCGTCGGCATCGAGCAGGCAGCCTGGGACGAGTATCCGCTCCCCGGATGAGGCTGCCGGCGCCGCCACCTCCTCGATCCTCCTGATGGACTGCCCGTCGGACCACGCGGCGCCCAGGGGGTCGGCAAGGAGCTGGTCGGCCACCGCCGTCACGACCGGCACGCCCCCGGGCAGTCGGCGCCCGAGTGCGTGGATCGACTGCGCGCGCCGCGCGGACTCCACGACGAAGCCGACCGCGATCCCGTCGCCCGGGGCCTGCGAGAACACCATGCGGTAGCGGCGTACCTTGTCGGCGAGGACCTCGCCGCGCTCCGTCCCGAGGTCGCGCTCGAGGAGGAGTGCGAGCGTGCGCCCGCCCACCCGGACGCCCGCCAGAGCGTCCGGCCGGAGGAAGCCGAACAGCTGGCCGCAGGCCCGCTCGGGCGCCCAGGCGAAGACGCCCTCGCCGGTCTCGGGCCGCCCCGCGCGGAGGAACGCCGCGAGCAGGTCGTGGGTGGCGAGCTGGTGGACGGGCGGCGACGCGGGCAGGTCGGCGGCGCGGCCGCGCGGCGCGCCCTCCGGCCACTGCAGGCGCTCGACGTCCGCCCGGGCCGCCCGCGTCAGGGCGTACGCGTACCTGCCGCGCGGCCGCTGGGCGCTCGCGGTCCAGAAGCCCCGGAGCATGCCGTACTCGACGAGGCGCGCGAGCCGCCGCTGCGCCACCCGCAGCGGGCCGTACGCGAGGAGCGCCGCGAGCTGCGCCGTCACGACGTCGCCGGCCAGCAGCCACAGCAGCAGGTGCTGGTCGCGGGCCGGCAGGGCGGTCCAGACGGCGTCCGCGCGAACAGAGCGCAGCGAGTCGGGTTTCGGCCCGCGTCCGCCCTGAGCGCGGCCGCCTGTCGTCCCCATCGTCACCCTCCCGGCGCGACGGGCGCTGCGCGGCGCGCTGCGGGCCGCGTCTCGGTCCGCGTCACTGTCGCGGCCCTCAACGCCCCGCCCCCGGGAGCCCGTCGCGGGCGTCGGACAGGCGCCGGACCAGCGCGGCCGAGCCGAGCGCCCCGGCCTCGGGCAGGACGTCGCAGGTGAGGACGCGGGCGTCGCCCTCGAGCTCCGTGCGCACCGCCATCCGGAAGCGCGGCAGGTTGACGAGGTCGCGCTCGGTGAGCGGCGCCATCAGGTCGCGGACCGCGCGGGCGTCGTCGGCCGAGGGCTGGAGCAGCATGACCGTGGCCACGTTGGCCCGGACCGCGCGCTGGAGGTCGCGGCCCAGGCCGTCGAGGTACTGGGTCGCCATCACGAGGCGCAGCCCGAACTTGCGGCCCTCGGACGTCGTCCCGCGCAGGGCGCTCGTGTCGAAGTTCTGGACCTCGTCCACGTACAGCGTGTGCGGCGTGCGGCGGTCGGGCGGCAGCCCCTGGCGCCCCAGGGCGTCGACGTACGTGCGCGCGATCACGAGGCCGCCGAACAGCCAGGCGTTGTCGCCGCCCGCGCGCGACAGGTCGACGAGCAGCACCTCGCCCGCGTCCATCACCCGCCGCGGCCGGATGGTCGACACGGGCGCCGACACGATGGCCCGGATCGACGGGTACGAGAGGAACGCCGACAGCTTGCTGACCAGGGCGTCGGCCGACGGGTCGGCAGCGCCGCGCCGGCCGCCGGGCCACTGGTGCTCCCAGAAGCTGCGCACGGTCGGGTCGGTGACGCCCACGAGGACCTCGGCCCGGAACCGCTGGTCGGTGAGCAGCCGCACGAGCGACTCGAGCGTCCAGGGGCCGTCGGGGCCCTGCCGCCGGGTGAGCAGCGTGAGCAGCGCCGACCGCAGGTACTGCAGCTGGCGGTGGGGCGGCGACGACAGGGTGTCGAAGTAGATGTCTCGCATCGTGTCGACGAACTGGGCCGCGACGAGCTCGGGCTCTGCGCCGTCGAGCTCGATCGGGTTGAAGCCGCGGGGGTGCCCCCGCTCGGCGAGCTCGAGCAGATGGACGCGGCCCTCGTGCCCCTCGGGCACCGCGTCGAGCAGCCGCGCGACGGCGTCGCCGTGCGGGTCGATGAACGTGAAGCCGCGCCCCGCGCGCAGGTCGTCGGCCGCGAGCGCGACGAGCTCGGTGCTCTTGCCCGACCCGGTGCGCCCGAGGAGCAGGGCGTGGCGGCCAAGCAGGGCGTCGGGGACGAGGACGGGGCGCCCGCGGTCGACCCCGAGCGCCCGCAGCCCGTCGGCCGGCGGGGGCGCCGGGGCGGCGAGCCGCCGGCTCCTGACCACCTCGACCGCGCGCTCGTCGGACGCCGCCCCCGAGAGGCCCCACAGCTCCGCCAGGGCGGCCGGCCCCACGCGCATCGGCTCCGGGCGTCCGCCGACCCTGGCGTCGACGCGCCAGCCCGAGGCGCGGAGCGAGCCGACCGCGCCGGCCGCGTCGAACAGCCAGGCGCGCAGGGCGCCCGGTGAGGCGCCGGCCACCTCGAGCGAGGCGGAGACGGTGAACCCGGGGCCGATCGGCGTGACGGCCGCCGGCCGCGCGGGCGGCGCGGGCCGAGGCGGCCGGTTGAGCGCCGCGTCGAGGAGCATGGCGCCCCAGCCCGGGCCGCCGCCGCCGCCCGGCTGCTGCTCCGGCGGGCACGGGCGCACCGAGAGGCTCCAGGACGCGGTGACGCCGCGCGGCAGCCTGGCAAACAGCTCGACGAGGCGGGCGCCGAGGTCGGGCGGGGTCCGCGACGGCGCCTCGGGCGGGCCGCCGCGCACGGCGAGCCGCAGGCCGCCGGGGACGCCCGGCCGGCCCGGATCGAGCGGCTCGAGCTCCGCGCCCGGGAGGGCCGCGGCGACCGCCGACTCGACGGCCCGCGCGAGCTGCCTCGGCGCGGCGATCTCGTACCCCGCCCGCCCGCGGTCCCAGCGGAGCGCGAGCCCGAGCTCCGGCCAGCCCGACGCCCAGCGCGACGTCCCCCGCCGGACGCCCGGGTGGAGCGCGGCGACCAGGCGCCGGCAGGCGTCGGGGTCCCC
>JAJYLZ010000033.1 GCA_021787395.1 Chloroflexota bacterium | reverse complement strand
CACCGGCACCGGCCGCTGCCCCTGAGGGCCAGCCGCCGACGGCTCCCCCGGCGCAGTAGCCCCGCCTGGCCCAGACCGGCCCGGGCGCTGCGCCGGCCAGCAGCGCTACTCGGGGACCTCCTCGAGCTCGCTGGTCGCCTCGACGGCCGCCCCGACCGCCGCCGCGAGGTCCGCCTCGGCGGCCTCGCGCGCCTCGGCCATCTCGAGCCGTCCGAACTCGGGCATCGCCAGCGACAGGAGGCCCAGGCCCAGCAGCGACAGGAGGCCTCCCGAGACCACGGACAACTGCGTCCCGATGACGGCTGCCGCCAGGCTCGCCTCCGCGTCGCCCACGCGCGGGCCGCCGGTCACCACCAGGATGTGGATCGAGCTGACGCGGCCGCGGAGGGCGTCGGGGGTCAGGAGCTGGACGATCGAGTTGCGCAGCACCGCACTGAACACGTCGGCGCCTGACGCGACGGCCAGCAGCAGCAGGGCGAGCGGGAAGGAGAACGTGGCCAGCCCGAAGCCCACGATGCCCACGCTCCAGACGGCCACGGCCGCCAGCACGGCCAGGCCGGGCCGCCGGACGTTCGTGGTCCACCCGGAGAACACCGCCGCGACGAACGCCCCGAGCCCGGTTGCGGCCGACATCAGCCCGTAGCCGCCCGCACCGACGCGGAACACGTCCAGCGCCAGCGGCGCGAACAGCGAGCGCGGCGAGCCGAACACCATGGCGTTGATGTCCACGATGAACGTGGCCAGGACGGGGCGCCGCCGGCGGGCGAACCGGAGGCCCTCGACCACGGCCCCGAGGCTCGGCCGGACCGCCCCCGGGTGCGGCGGGATGGGCGCGATCATCACGACCGCGGCGATCGCGGCGCCGAAGGTCACCACGTCGACCAGGTAGCACGCCGCCACGCTGGTGACGGCGAGCAGGAGGCCGCCGAACGCCGGGCCGACCACGGCCGCCCCGTTGAACACGATCTGGTTGAGCGAGATCGCGGCGGGGAGCCGCTCCGGCGGGACGAGCCGCGGGATGGCCGAGCCGCGGGCCGGCTGGTCAACCGCACCGATCCCGGCCTGGACGAAGGCCACCGCGAAGATGGCCGCGACCGGGGGCGCGGACAGGAACGCCAGGGCCGCGAGGGCGAGGCTCGACGCGGCCAGGCCGATCTGCGTGACCAGCAGCAGCCGCCGGCGGTCGACGGCGTCGGCGACGGCGCCGCCGCCCAGCGCGAACACCAGGATCGGGACGAGCTGGACGATCGAGAGGGCCCCCAGCATCAGCAGGTCGCCGGTCAGGACGTAGACCTGGTAGGGCAGCACCGCCGCGGTGATCATCCGGCCGATCGCGCTGATCGCCTGGCCGCTCCACAGCAGCCGGAAGTCGCGGTCCAGGCGCAGTGGCGTCGGGTCCACAACCAGGCTGCCCAGCCGTCGCCGGCCGCGGGCGGCGGTCACGCGACGAGGTCTCGGGCGGGAGCTGGCATCGCGCTAGTGTCGGGCACGCAGCGCTCGCCCGCCGGGGCGCGACGCCGGAGCGTCGGGACCGCTCGCGGCCGGGGCCGACGGCCCCGGCCAGCACATCGACCCGCTGGTCGGCGCGCCCTCAGCGAGACCACACCTGCTCGAGGACCCGCAGCGTGTTGCCCCCGATCGCCTTGGCGATCTCGTCGTCGGAGTAGCCGTGCTTCACGAGCCAGCGGACGATGTTCGGGTACTCGCCGATGTTCTCCAGCCCCACCACGTACTCGGGCACGATCGCGTCGTACTCCGAGTCGCCGGACGCGAGCAGCGCGCCCGAGGGGATCCCGTAGCTCCCTGCGTGGTCCCCGAAGAACGTGTCCGGCCCGAAGGTGACGCCGTCGATCCCGACCAGGTCGACGCAGTACTCGAAGTGGCGCATGAACGTCTCGATCGACGCGGTCGCCAGGTCGGGGCGGACCATCGTGGTGCCCGGGGCGGCCTCGATGCCGATCACGCCGCCCCGCTCGGCGCAGGCGCGGATCACGGCGTCGGGCTTGCACTTGCTGATCGGCCACAGCTCGCGCGACCCGGAGTGGCTGATCACGACGGGCACTCGGCTCGCCCGGATCGTCTCGAGGCTCGTGCGGTCGCCCGCGTGCGAGACGTCGATCAGCATGCCCAGCTTGTTCATCCGCTCGACCGCCCGCAGGCCGAAGCCGGTGAGCCCGCCGTCGGACGGCTCGCGGCAGCCGGCCCCGAGGGCGTTGCTCTCGCTGTAGACCACCCCCAGCATCCGGATGCCGAGCCCGTACAGGATGTCGATCCGGTCGAGCTCGTTCTCGATGGGCGTCGCCGCCTCGAGCGCCGGGATCGCCCCCAGCTGCCCGCCCGCGAAGGCGGCTCTGACGTCCGCGATGGTCTCGGCCCGGACCACGAAGTCCTGGTGCGCCCAGTCCGAGTACCGCATGCCGATGTCCGCGACGACGTCCGACCACTTCCAGCCGCTCTTGCTGGTGATCGTCGCGCTGCCGTCGCCGAAGTTCTCGAAGGCTGCCGCGAGGCCGGATCGGGCGAGCCCCTCGTAGCCGGTCGCCACCCGGCCCTCGCGGACGTACTCGTCGAGCTGGGTGATGTCGTCGGGGTCGACCTCGAGGTGATCGTGGAGCGAGATCGCCGGGTGCGCAGCAAGCAGGCGCCAGGCGCGCGCCTCCTCCGCCTCGCTGACCGCCACGGTGAACGGCGGCACGCGGTCCGTCTCGCTGGCCAGGCGGAACGGGCGGTAGTCGCGTCCGGGCTCGAGGTAGTCGAAGGAGCGGTAGCCCGCGTACCGCAGCGGACGCCTGCCAGGGATCGGGCCGTCGACCATGCGCGCCTCCTGCGACCGGCGCCCGTCTCGGCGCCCCGTCCCACTCTAGCTGGCCAGCACCACGCGGGCGCCCGCCCCCGGCAGCCGCTCGTACCGGAGCGCGCCCCCGTCGAGCACGAATGCATCCAGCGCGAGCCCGTTGGGGTCCATCAGGGCGAGCTCGTCGTTGAGCCGCGCCGCGAACTGCCGGTCCACGTCGGGCGGCAGCGAGACGAGGACGTCGCGCATGGGCGCGAGCAGGCACTGCGGCTGCTCGCCCAGGATCCGCTGCAGCTCGTCTGGCGCCAGCACGAGAACCGAGGCGCACCCCACGCCAGTCTGGAGCACCCGCGCGGGCACGCCGTCGATGTCGAGCGTCGCGACGTCCCTCGCCCGCACCGATCGGGTGCGTCGCCGGAGGTTCTCCAGCGCCCTCGCCACGAGGTCCGCAGGGCCGATGGGCCAGCTGCGCAGCAGCGGCTCCCCGACCACCAGGAACGCCGGCCCGATGTCGATGCCGAACCCGGTGGGGATCCCGGGCGGCAGCGTGACCCGGAACGGCTCGTCGGTCATGGGCGGCATCGGCCGCCGCCTCGGCAGCACCGGGATCACCGACGCCGCGAGCTCATACCAGCCGAGGTCACTCGGCAGGGAGCCCATCGCCCGCAGGACCGCGTCGGCGGTGGCCATCTCGACCCCGTTGCCCAGGTCCTCGGACGGGTAGTCCTTGCCGGCCCGCCGCCGGCGCTTGGCTCGTCGCTTCTCTCGCTCGTCCATGGGGCGCATGGTGCGCCGGCGGTCTTACCGCACCCCCACCCGTCGCTTAGCCGAGACTTGCCGCGGGGGCGTCGCAGCGTGCTGGCAGCGCGACCCGTGGGCGGGGCCGACCGCCCCGGGATCCGGCCTTCGGCGTCAGCCGCCCGCCAGCTCCACGTCGCGGAGCGGCGGCAGTGCGTCGGGTCGGCGGTTCGCGAGGTTCGGGATCTGCCGCCGGGCGTCGTCGGCCAGGCCGAGGTCGATCTCCGCGCGGACGATGGCCTCTCCGGCGCCCGCCGTGGCGATCACCCGGCCCCACGGATCCACGACCATCGAGTGGCCCCAGGCCGGGATGGCGCCGGGGCCGCCATGGCCGCAGGCGGCCGCGGCCAGCACCCAGGCGCCGTTCTCGATGGCTCGGGCGCGCAGCAGCGGCTCCCAGTGGTCGCGCCCCGTGCGCTCGGTGAACACCGCGGGCACGGCCAGCAGCGTCGCCCCGGCGGCGGCGAGCGCCCGGTACAGCTCGGGGAAGCGAAGGTCGTAGCAGATCGAGAGGCCGAGCCGGGCATCCTCGAGCCGCGCCACCACCGCGCGGTCGCCGGGGGTGACGCGCGCCGACTCGTCGTCCGACGGCCCGTCGTCCACCGCGACGTCGAACAGGTGCAGCTTGCGGTACCGCGCCACGAGGCCCCCGGTCCGGCCGAACAGGGCCGCCGTGTTGTAGGGCCGCTGCGGATCGCCCGACGCCTCGGCGTGAGACCCGGCGAGGACCCACACGCCGTACTCGCGGGCGACCCCGGCGAACGGCTGGGTCGTGGGTCCCGGGACCGGCGCCGCCGATGCCCGGAAGCCGGCCGCCGAGCCGCGGAACTGGACGTACTCGGGGAGGATCACGAGGTCGCTGTCCACCGCCGCCTCGGCGGCCATCGCGGCCGCTCGGGACAGGTTGTCCGCGACGTCGTCGCCCGCCTCGAACTGGACGAGGGCCACTCGCATCGTGCGCATGGCGCGATGGTACGAGGGCCCGGCGCGGTTGGGCAGGGCCGAACGGGCGGCGAGCGGCTGCAGGTGGGCGGATCGCAGGCGGGCCGGGCGCGGCGCCGCGGCGTGGGCAGCGGGGGGCCGCACTCGCTGGGCGGCTCAAACGAACGGCCCGGCACCACAGCCGCTCGCCCAGCGGAGCGCGTGAGCGGACCGTCGGTCTATCCACCCACCCGGCGAGCCGTCAGGCCGGCGCAGCGTGCGGTTCACCCGGCCCGCGGGTGCGCAGGGGCAGGGCTCGCGCGATGTGCACCGCCCCGCGCATCTCGCTCGCACACCCCCGCGCACCCGCCCGCGCAGCGAGCGAACGCGACGCATACGGCGCCCGGCCGCTCGCTCGGCGGATGGCAGGGCCGCTGGCACGCTCGGCCCGCCCACCGGTCGAGTGGCGCGGATGTCCGGGCGCCCATCAGACTCGTCCAGCGAGCGGCCCTCCACGGGGGCGACGGGCCCGAGCAGGCGATCGCGGCCAGCGCGACGATCGGTGGCGCTGGCGCGACGGGCAGCTCGACGATCGGTGGGAGCGCGACGAGTGATGCGACAGGCGGGCGTGCCGGCACCCGTCATGAGAGCCGTGCGGCCCCACGCTCAGGCCGCCCCGAACGCCTCCCCCGCCGCCCGTTAACGTTCGGTTTCGGGTTTGACCCGGCCCCTCCCCGAGGACTACGCTCCGCATGTCCCGGCGCCGTCCCGCGCCGGTCGTCAACGCGCCGCAAGAGGAAACCCTCCCCCGTGGAGAACGGACCTAGTCCAGCCGGCCAGCGCGCCGGCGCCCGCAAGGTCCAACCCGCCTCCTGACGGCCCCGCCGGACTCGCGCCGGCCAGGCCACCGCTGGCGGATGGACCCGTCAGAGCAAGGTGGCCACCATGCGCTTCCTGAGCCGCTGCATCGGCCTGCCGGTGCGCGACCCGTCCGGTGAGCCCCTCGGCACGATCGCCGACCTGATCGTCGCCATCGGGGGCAAGTACCCGCCGGTCACCGGGCTGGTCGTGCGCACGGACCGCCGCCGCATCTTCATCCCGTGGTCCGACGTGGACGCCTTCGACGACGAGGGCGCCCGCCTCAGCGTGCGCACCATCGACATCGGCAAGTTCCGGCAGCGCCAGAACGAGATCCTCCTCAAGGCCAACCTGCTCGACAAGCAGATCGTGGACATCGAGGGCCGCAAGGTCATCCGCGTCAACGACGTGAGCCTCGACAACGTCGAGGGGCGCCTGCGGCTGGTCGCGGTGGACGTGGGCGCGGCCGGGCTGCTGCGCCGGCTCGGCGCGGAGCGTGCGGTGCGCCGTCTCGCGAACCGCCTCAACGCCACGATCCCCGAGCGCTACATCGACTGGGAGGACGTGGACCCCCTGGACTCGACGATCGCCAGCGTCAAGCTCCGGGTCCCCCACGCCAAGCTCGCCGAGCTGCACCCGGCCGACCTCGCCTCGATCATCGAGGACCTCGCCCCGCGCGACCGCGCCGGGGTCCTGGCGGCCCTCGACGACGAGGCGCTCGCCGACGTGGTCGAGGAGATGGAGCCCGAGACCCAGGTCGACGTCATGGAGGACCTGACCCCCGAGCGCGCCGCGGACATCCTCGAGGAGATGAGCCCGGACGACGCGGCGGACCTGGTGGCCGACCTGGACCAGGAGACCCGCGACGAGATCCTCGCCCACATGGAGAAGGACGAGGTCGACGAGGTCCAGGAGCTGCTCGGCTACGACGAGGACTCGGCGGGCGGCCTGATGACCACCGAGTTCATCGCGGTCGAGGAGCGCATGACCGCGGGTGAGGCGATCGACCGGCTGCGGGAGCTGGAGCCCGACGCGGAGACCATCTACTACGTGTACGTGCTCGACGAGGACGGCAGGCTCGTGGGCGTGCTCTCGCTGCGCGACCTGATCGTGGCCCGGCCGGACGCGCCGATCCACGAGGTGATGATCCGCGAGCCGAAGGCGGTCAACGTCAACGCCGACCAGGACGAGGTGGCCGAGGTGGTGGCCCACTACAACCTGCTGGCGGTGCCGGTGGTGGACGACGAGGGCGCGATGATGGGCATCGTCACGGTGGACGACGCCCTCGACACCGTCATCCCCACGGCCTGGAAGAAGCGGCTCCCCCGCGTGTTCAGCCGGCTGGGGTAGGACGTGGCCAGCCTCCGCCGGCGCCCCGACGGGCGCCCACAGGACACGCCCGAGCGGGCCCGGCGCCAGCGCCCGCACGTGGTGCGGCCGTTCCCGCGGCTGCCCCAGTGGCGCGTCCGGCTGATCGCCGCCCTCGCGGTCCTCGGGCCGGGGCTCGTCTCCGGGTTCGCGGACAACGACGCCGGCGGCATCACGACCTACTCGCTCGCCGGGATCCAGTTCGGCTACGCGCTGCTGTGGGTGATCCTGGCCAGCCAGGTCGTGCTGTTCTTCACCCAGGAGGTGGGCGCGCGCCTCGGGATCGCCACCGGCAAGGGCCTCATGGACCTCATCCGCGAGCGGTGGGGCGTCCGCTGGGTCGCCTTCGCCGCCGCGCTGATGCTCGTCGCCAACCTCGGCACCACGGTGGCCGAGTTCGCCGGGATCGGGTCGGCGCTCGAGATCTTCGGCGTGCAGCCGCAGGTCAGCTCCGTGCTCGCTGCGGTCGCCGTGGTGGGGTTCATCGCCCTCGGCTCGTTCGGCCGCGTCCAGTACCTGTTCGTCGGGGTCGGCGTGCTGGTCTCGCTCGGCTACGCGGTGTCGGCCATCCTCGCTCACCCGGACTGGGCACAGGCGGCAAGCAACCTCGTCCGGCCCGACCTCTCGGCCTCCCCCGTGTACTGGCTGGCGGTCGTCGGCACGGTCGGCACCACGATCACGCCGTGGGGCCAGGGGTTCATCCAGAGCTACGTGGCCGACAAGGGCACCCGCCCCGACGAGCTTCCCGCCAGCCGGGCGGACATCTTCCTCGGCGCCCTGCTGACGAACCTGATCGCCGGGTTCATCGTGGTCGCGTGTGCGGCCACCCTGTGGTCCACCGGCCAGACGCAGATCCAGACTGCCGCGGACGCGGCGGTGGCGCTCCAGCCGCTGGCCGGGCAGGCGGCTGGGGTCCTGTTCGCGGTCGGCCTGCTGGGCGCCTCGCTGCTGGGCCTGGGCGTGGTGCCAATGGCGAGCGCGTACTCGACGTGCGAGGCGTTCGGCTGGGAGACCGGCGTGGACTGGAACTGGCGCGAGGCTCCCGCCTTCTACGGCCTGCTCGCGTTCTTCATCGGGTTCGCGGCGCTGTTCGTCATGATCCCCGGCCTGCCGCTGGTGCAGGTGATGTTCCTGTCGCAGGTGCTCAACGCCCTGCTGCTGCCGTTCATCCTTGTATTCGTGATGATGCTTGCACAGGACCGTGGCCTGATGGGCCCGTTGGCGTCCGGGCGCGTCCTGAGCGCGATCGGCTGGGTGTCCACGGCGCTGCTCATCCTGCTGTCGCTGGTGCTGGTGGTCACGAGCTTCCTGCCCGGCACCAGCTGACGGGGGCGACGGGGGCGACGCAGGCAGAGGACCGTCCGACCCCTGGGGTGGGGGTCGCAGCAGAAGCGATGACGCAGGAGGAGCCCGTGAGCGACGCTCTCGCCCCACGGTTCGGGCTGGGGCCGATCGGCCAGGTCCTGATCCCGGTGTCCGACGTGGACGCCGCCACCGCCTGGTACCGCGATGTGCTGGGCATCCGCCTCCTGTTCGCCTTCCCCGGCATGGCCTTCCTCGACGCCGGCGGCGTGCGCCTGTACCTGGCCAGGCCAGAGGAGCCCGGCTTCGGCGGGCCCGTGACGCTGTACTTCCGCGTCCCCGACATCCACGCGGCCGTCGAGGAGCTCGAGGCGCGCGGCGTGGCCTTCTCGGGCCGCCCGAGGATGATCTTCGACGACGGGGCGCAGCAGACCTGGATGTGCTTCTCGAGGGATCCCGACGGGAACAACGTCGCGCTCATGAGCGAGGTGCCGTCGGGGGGCTGACGGGATCCGGGCGGCGCGGGTCGACCGGGAAGCCCTAGGCCTCGAGGCCGGCCCGGGCCGCTGCCCTAGATGCGCGTCAGGTGCGCGTCCTCGCGGTCCGCTCGCGGCGACCGGCCGCCTGGGCACCGACCGCGTCAAGCGCTCCAGCCGCCAGCGGGTCCGCGGGGCGGGCTCCGGCCAGCGCCGCGATCAGGGCGAGCACGGCCGCCGGCTCCGCCACCCGGTAGCGGGCTGCCGTGCGGCCGGCCCCGACGTGGATGGTGAAGGCGTCGGGCGGGACGCGGGCGAACATGTCCTCGTCGGTCGCGTCGTCACCGGCGACGAGCAGGAACGCCGCAGGCCCGATCCTCGACTGCAGGTACCCCATCAGCTCGCCCTTGTTCGCCCAGGCGTAGCGGACCTCGACGACCTTGGAGCCCCGCAGGACCGCGAGCTCCGTCCCCGCCAGGCGCTCGCCCAGGGTGGCCGCCACCTCGTTGGCGATCCACTCCCCGAACTCCGGCTCGACCAGGCGGTAGTGCCAGGCGAGCGCGTGCTCCTTCTCCTCGATCATGCTGCCCGGGACGCGGGCGAGGTAGTGGTCCAGCACCGCCCGCACGTCCGGCATCCAGTCACTCCCCGCACCCTGGCGCATCGGCTGCCAGTCCGCGGCGCCCGGCTCCCGCACCAGCGCGCCGTGCTCGGCCGCGAGCCACAGGCTCGACATCCCCCCGAACCACCGCTCCAGGTCGGCCCGGGAGCGTCCGGACACGACGGCCACGTGGGTGCCCGCCCGGCGGGCGAGCCGCTCCACCAGCTCGAGGACCGCCGGCGTCGGCGCGGCGTCGCTCGGGCGGGGCGCGAGCGGCACCAGCGTGCCGTCGTAGTCGAGCGCGCACAGGCGCTCCGGAGCGGCCGCGAACGCGTCCAGGAGGGCTGCCACCGGCGGCTCGCCCGCCGAGGCGGCCGACAGCGCACGGTCCCGCGGCGCCTGCTCGAGGTCGGCCACGGAGCGTCGCGCCCAGCTCACCGCGTCGTTGCGCCGCACCCGGGAGACGAGCGCTGCGTGCCGCTCGGCGCGCTCCGCCTCGGGCATATCGAGCGCCCGCGCGAGCGCCGCAGCCGTGCCGGGCGTGTCGTACGGGTTGATCCTGACGGCCTCGCCCATCTCGCTGGCCGCGCCCGCGAACTCGCTGAGCAGCAGCACCCCGGGATCCTCGCGCTGGCAGGCGACGTACTCCTTGGCCACGAGGTTCATCCCGTCGCGCAGCGACCCCACCCAGCCCACGTCCGCGACGCTGTAGAGGGCGGCCAGCTCGGGCCGCGACACCGACCGCCGGAGGTAGACGATCGGGCTCCAGTCGGGCGTGCCGTAGGCGCCGTTGATCTCGCCCACGAGCTCGTTCACCTCGCGGCGTAGCGCGGCGTAGCGGGGCACCCGCTCGCGCGAGGGCACCGCGATCTGGACCAGCGTGACCGCACGCCGCCAGTGCGGCTGCGTGGCCAGCAGGTGGCGGAACGTCCGCAGCCGCTCCGGGATCCCCTTCGTGTCGTCGAGGCGGTCGACCGCCAGCACCAGCCTCCGCCCGGCGTGCTGGCGCCGGAGCTGCGCCACGTGCTCGCGGACGCGCGGGCTGTCGACCAGCTCGTCCCACTCGTCGGCGACGATGCCCACCGGCCGCGCATGCAGCGCGATCGACCGGCCGCCCACCTCGATCGCGTCGATGCGGCTCTCGATCCCCAGCACCTGTTGCACGGCCCGCCGGAAGGCGCCCAGGTGCTCGTGCGTCTGGAACCCGATGACATCGGCGCCCAGCAGCCCGACCAGCAGCTGATCGCGCTGCGGAAGGATGCGGAACAGCTCGGGCGGCGGGAACGGGACGTGCAGGAAGAAGCCGATCCGGAGCCCGGGCCACGCCGCCCGGAGGAGCGCGGGGACCAGCATCAGCTGGTAGTCGTGGACCCAGATGAGGTCGTCGGGGCGGGCGCGCTCGAGGACCGCGTCGGCGAACCGCTGGTTCGCGTCCTGGTAGGCGACGAACGTCTCGGGATTGAACACGGCGCGGGACGGGAACCCGTGCAGCAGCGGCCACAGGGTGTCGTTGGCGAACCCGTCGTAGAACGCGCGGCCCACGCGCTCCGGGAGGTCCACGGCGGCGAAGCCGCGCTCGCGCTCCCAGGCCTCGAGCAGGGCGGCACGACCCTCCGGATCGTCGCCGGGCGCATCCCCCGGCCAGCCGATCCACAGACCGCCGGCGCGCTGCACCACCGGGGTGAGCGCGGCGACCAGGCCGCCGCTGCTCGCCTCGGCCGTCCACCTGCCGCCGGCGCGTCGGAGCGTGAGGGGCAGTCGGTTGGCAACGACGATCAGCGGTTCGGGCATGCAGGCCTCCAAGTCGGCAGTCGTGTCCCGGGCCTCGCAGCGGCAGTCCTGCCGCCAGGCGGGCTCTCGGGTCGCTCAGCCAAACGGGCGAGGCGCAGCCATGCCGGCCCGGGCACTGCTGGTGCCCCGTCTGGCGGACGGCGCCTTCTGGCGCCAGCGGTCTGCGTTCGCACAACTGACCTCCTGCGACGCCCATCGGGGTGCCGTGCACGGAGGGATTGGCTGAAATTAATCATAGCCCTGCTGCAACTATTCGTCGATCAGGGGTCGTTGAGGGCCCGGGCCTGACCCTCCACCCGCCCCTCGCCGGGCCCGCCCCGGGGGGCCGTCACAATGCCCGGCGCGGTTCCTGAAGGCGCCGTCTGCACCTCGACGCCGACGCTGGGGGCATCTACGGTCCGGTCGGACGGAGGTGAGCGATGCACGGCGACCTGGTCTGGATCGAGTTGCCCGGTGGACTCGACTGCCACGTCACCGGGGCCTTCTACGCGCGGGTCTTCGGATGGGTCGTGGAGGACGACGGCGTGACTGTGCGCTTCCACGACCCCTCGGGCTCGCTCGCGGGGGCGTTCGTCGAGGAGCTGCCGCCGTCGGCCGCGTGCGGCACCATCCTCTACCTCGCCACGGAGGACGCCGCGTCGAGCCTGGCCAGCGGTGTCGCTGCGGGAGCCGAGGCGGTGCGGCCACGCGAGGCCCTCTCGGGAGGCAGGGGCTACCGGGCGCTGCTGCGGGATCCGGCCGGGACCGTCGTGGGCGTGCTCGAGCCGTGGCGCGCGCCCGAGGCCGCGGCCGCGGCCACCTGACCGCGACGCCCGCCCATTGCAGCCGCGTGCGAGCATGGGCGCATGGCGCCCCGCAAGGAAGTCCTCGAGGTCGGCGGCCGCGAGGTCACCGTCACCAACCCCGACAAGGTCTACTTCCCGCGCGCCGGGCACACCAAGCTCGACCTCGTCCGGTACTTCCTCGCCGTCGCCGACGGTGCGCTGGTCGGGATCCGCGGCCGCCCGATGGCCCTCAAGCGCTTCGTCGACGGCGCCGAGTCGGAGCCGTTCTTCCAGAAGCGGGCGCCGGCCCACCGCCCGGAGTGGCTCCGGGTTGCGACCCTGACCTTCCCGTCGGGGCGGGCCGCGGACGAGGTCGTCGTGGACGATGCGGCCGGCCTGGCCTGGGTGGCCAACCTCGGCTGCCTCGACCTCAACCCGCACCCGGTCCGCGCCGAGGACCTCGAGCACCCCGACGAGCTCCGGGTCGACCTCGACCCGGTGCCCGGCGTGCCCTGGTCGCAGGTCCGTGACGTGGCCATGGTGGTGCGCGAGGCGCTGGCCGACGCGGGCCTCGTGGGCTGGCCGAAGACCTCCGGCTCGCGGGGGATCCACGTCAACGTGCGCATCGAGCCCCGCTGGACGTACGCCCAGGTGCGCCGGGCCGCCCTGGCCCTGGCGCGTGACGTCGAGCGCCGGGCGCCCGCGATCGCCACGTCGAAGTGGTGGAAGGAGGAGCGCCACGGCGTGTTCCTCGACTACAACCAGAACGCCAAGGACCGCACCGTGGCCTCGGCCTACTCGGTGCGCCCCATGCCGGATGCGCGCGTCTCGTTCCCTCTGCGCTGGGACGAGGTGCCCACCGTGGTCGCCGAGGACTTCACGCTCGCGACGGTCCCCGCGATCTACGCCCAGCGCGGGGACGCCGGGGCCGGGATCGACGAGGCCGCGGGCTCGCTCGAGGCCTTGCTGGAGCTCTCCGCGCGCCACGAGGCCGAGGGCCTCGGCGACGCCCCCTGGCCGCCCAACTACGCCAAGCAGGAGGGCGAGCCGCCGCGCGTCCAGCCGTCGCGCAGGCGCCGCGCCGATTCGGCGTACGGCGGTCGGGGCGTTGATGGGGGGCCGCCCCCAGAGGTCCAGGCCGCGCGCGCTGCCGCCGTTGCGGCCGGCGACCGCAACGCCGGCCTGCCCCAGGACTGGGTCGGCACCGTCCCGACCCCCACCGGCCGGCGCCGGTCGGCCGTCCCGGTCATCGAGATCGCCCGCGCCGCGTCCAAGGCGGAGGTGCAGGCCGGGTTCGAGCGCTGGCGGGAGCGCCACCCCGAGGCCGCGGCGCACCTGGAGACCGCGGACGTGCTCACCGACGGCATGCGCGGCCGCTCGTCGCTGTGGTACCGCCTTCGGGTCAACCTGACGCACGTTCCGGAGGAGCTGCGGCCGCCCCAGGAGCCGCTGGACCCCGACTACGATCCCTGGGCGGGCGTGACGGCCCAGGAGCGGGCGGCGTGGGATGCGGCCATGTCCGAGCGGCGGGTGTCGAGGCGGCGCGCGGACTAGATCGTGCGCGGGGTGCGACGGTAGGCGCCAATGTTCGACGCGTGAGGTCGGGGGGTATGCGAAGAGTCGCCGTCGTGATGGCGGCTGTGGTCGTGGTCGCCGCCGGCGTGTTTCGCGGCGGGCGTACGGGTCGGCGCTGCCGGGCTATTCGGCGTCCGCGTCCCAGTCTCCGTCGGGAGCGGCATGGTGGGCGACCACGTCGCGACGCTGTGGGCGGACGGGGACAAGACGACGGCCTATGGGGTAACGGACTCCGTCGCGTGGCGCGACGCGCAGGGATCAGAGCACGAGGACGGCTGGCCCGCCTGCTTCGCGACGCCGGGCGAGATCGCGGGCATCCGCTTCATCGGGGCGATGGTGTGGCACGGGGACTCGGCCGCAGGCACGATCCTGTGGGTTGACTGCATGGGTCGCTGAGCTGACCTCGCCACCCTGCCTCGATCGATTGACCCCGGACTTCACTCCATTCGCCTACGTGACCGACGAGCAGCGTGCGGCATGGCAGGCGGCGATGGCGCGGCAGCGCCCAGCGCGGCGGCGGCGGGCCGGACAATCGATAGCCCCGACCCGCTCGCACGCTCATGGTCGCGTCCCGTCAACGCCGGAGTTGCCCTGCCGCCGAGCTCCCCGGCGCCAAGTCCGGCTCTCCCTGCTGGACACCGGTGCCGGCGGTGCTATGGGCTGCCCTGCAGTGGCCTCGTGCGTTGGGCTCCTCTCGGGTACCGCCGACGGCGGTATTGGGGCGCGAAACGCCCGCTAGTACCGCTGCGGGCGGTATCCAGCAGTATCGGGTCCGCCACGGGGTGGGCGGGTGGCGCGCAAGGGGCGACACCGCGCGGCAGGCGTCAGCGGCCGAAGATCCGCTCCAGCTCGAACGGCGCGGTGGTCTCCAGCTGGTCGTAGCGGCAGTCGGCCGGGGGCTTGTCCGGGCGCCACCGGCGGAACGTCGTCGCGTGCCGGAAGCGGTCGCCCTGGAGGTGGTCGTAGGCCACCTCGGCCACGCGCTCGCAGCGGAGCGGCTCCCAGGACAGGTCCTTGCCGCGGTTCCAGCGCGAGGTGGCGCCGGGCAGCCGCTGGCCCGACGCCTCGGCGTCGCCGAAGCCCGCCCACTCGGCCCACTCGCGCCACGGGTGGTCGTCGAGCGCCCGCTCGCGCAGGCTCGCCAGCTCCTCGACCAGCGCCGCGCGCCGCTCCCAGGTGAACGACGACGTGACCCCGACGTGGTGCAGCCGGCCGTCGGCGTCGAACAGGCCCAGCAGCAGCGAGCCGATGTGCGTGCCGGGCCCGTTCTTGTGCCAGCGGAACCCGGCCACCACGCAGTCGGCGGTCCGCTCGTGCTTGACCTTGGTCATCGCGCGCCGGCCCGGCTGGTAGGTGCCGTCGAGCCGCTTGGCCACCACGCCGTCGAGCCCGGCCCCCTCGAAGCGGTCGAACCAGTCGGCGGCGAGGGTCCGGTCGGTGGTTGCGGGCGTGAGGTGGATCGGCGGGGTCGCGCCGCCCAAGGCCTTCTCCAGCCGGACGCGCCGCTCGGCCTGCGGCACGCCCCGCAGGTCCTCGTCGCCGAGGGCGAGCAGGTCCCACGCCACGTACGAGGCCGGCGTCTCGGCCGCGAGCATCCGCACCCGCGATTCGGCTGGGTGGATCCGCAGCAGCAGCGCCTCGAAGTCCAGGGCGCCCGCGCGCGCGATCACCACCTCGCCGTCGAGCACGCACCGCTCGGGCAGCTGGGCTCGCAGCGGCGCGGCGAGTTCCGGGAAGTAGCGGTCCAGGGGCTTGAGGTCCCGGCTCTGGATGAACGTCTCGTCGCCGTCCCGGAACACGAGCGCACGGAAGCCGTCCCACTTGGGCTCGTACAGCCAGCCGTCCCCGTCGGGGAGCCCGGAGGCGGGCTTCGCCAGCATCGGCTCGACAGGCGGCTCGAAGGGCAGGCGCATGGCGGCACGATACCGCGCCGGTCGAGCGTCGGCCGAGGCGCTCTCAGCACCGGCGAGACGCAGTCGGGAACCGTGCACTGCCGTGCGGCGTCCCCCGTTCGTCGCACGACGCGGCACGCGAAGGGGAAGGCCATGCGCAGACTGCTCGGTCGCGGGATCGGCACCCGCCTCATGCTCCTCGCCGTTGCGGCGGCGGCCGTCGCCGCCTGTGCCGGCAGCGGGGCCACGACCGCCGGCCCGGCCCGAGACGCGGCCGGCGGCGGCGCCGTTGGCCCGGGCATCCCCGAGGCCTACCCGGCAGCCAGCGCCGCGCCGAGCATGGGGGCCCCCGAGGCACCCGCGGACAACGGCTCCCAGGCCGGCGGCGACCCCGCCCAGCTCGCCGACAACCTCCAGATCGTCTACACGGGCTCGCTCCAGCTGGTAGTCGCCGACCTCACGACGGCGCTCGCCAAGGCGAAGTCGGCCGTCGAGGCCGCAGGCGGCTACATCGGCGCCTCGCAGGAGTCCAACGCCTCCGACCAGCCGACAGCCGTGATCACCTACCGCATCCCGGCGGTCAAGTGGGAGGACACCATCGGCCAACTCCGCAGCCTGGCCGCGAAGGTGGTCTCGGAGGAGACGCAGGCCCAGGAGGTCGGCAGCCAGGTGGTGGACCTCCAGGCGCGCATCGCCAACCTGCGCGTCTCGGAGGCGGCGCTGCAGGGGATCGCCCAGAACACCGCCAAGGTGAGCGACCTGCTCGAGGTGCAGGCGCAGCTCAGCGACGTTCGCGGCCAGATCGAGCAGCTCGACGCCCAGCTCAAGCGCCTCCAGGACCAGGTCGCCTACGGCACCCTCGTGACCACCTTCGGGCTCGAGGTCCAGCAGGTCCAGACCGCCGCCAAGGGCTGGGACCCCGCGGCCGACGTCGACGGGGCGACCGCCGCGATCCTCAGCCTCGGACAGCGGCTGGTGAGCGGGGCGATCTGGTTCGCGATCGTGTGGCTCCCGGTCCTGCTCATCCTCATGGTCGCCGCTGTCGCCCTGTGGAGGGTGGCGCGGCGCATCCTCCCGAAGGCGGGCAGAGCACCGGCCGGGCCCGTCCCCGGCTGGCACGGCGGCACACCGCCGGAGGCCTGAGCCCGGTCCGGCCGCGACGCCGGCGCCAGACCGCCGGGCCGGAGCCCGAGGCCGACGGGCCGGTCGCGACTCGGCGGGGCCCCCGGGAGTGCCGGGGCCCCGCCCGCCCTCGACGGTCGGCTCAACCGGCCTCGTAGGGCACGTAGTTCGGCCGCCACATGGCGGCGCTGACCGCCCCCGGGATCGCCTCGGGCTGGAAGCGGCGCCCGACGCCCAGGCTGCCGAGGTGGGCGACCACCGCGATCGCGATCTCGCGGGCCACGAATCGGAGGTCCGCGATCGGCGGGAACAACTCGCCGCGGCCGGTCATCTCCGGCGTGGCGAGGTCGGCCAGGCGGCGCGCGGCCACGAGGAACGCCGACTCGGGCAGGATCCGGGCCTCCGACACGATCGCCCCCAGGCCGATGCCGGGGAACACGTACGCGTTGTTGGCCTGGGGCACGCGGCGCATCGCGCCGCCGCGAGGGACCGGCGGGAACGGACTGCCGGTGGCGACGATCGCCCGTCCGTCCGTCCAGGCCAGGATGTCGGCCGGGAGCGCCTCGGTGTTGGCGGTCGGGTTGGACATCGGCAGGATCACCGGCCGCTCGGCACCCTCGCCGACCTTCCGGATCACCGCCTCGGTGAAGGCGCCGCCCACGCCCGTGGTTCCGAGCAGGATGTTGGGGCGGAACGCGGTGACCACGTCCAGGAGGCCGGGCACCCCGTCCGGGTCGAGGCCGTGGCCGGCCACCACGTCGCGCGGGAGCGCGGCGTCGACCTTGTCGTCGTCCAGGCCGGGGCGGCCCTCGACCACCAGGCCGTGCGAGTCCAGGACGGCGATCCGGCTGCGGGCCTCCGGCTCCGGGATGCCCTCCTCGGTCATCGCCAGCCGGAGCAGGCGCGCGATGCCGGTGCCCGCCGCGCCCGCGCCCGCCAGGACGATGCGGGTGTCGGCGAGGGTCTGCCCGGTGGCGCGGAGCGCGGACAGGATCGTCGCCACCGAGATCGCCGCGGTGCCCTGGATGTCGTCGTTGAACGAGCACACCCAGTTGCGGTACCGCTCGAGCAGGCGGATCGCGTTGTGCTGCTTGAAGTCCTCCCACTGGAGGACGGCCCGCGGGTGGACTTCGCGGACGCCGGCGACGAAGGCCTCCACGACCTCGTCGTAGGCGGCGCCGCGGAGGCGCGGGTGCCGCCAGCCCACGTACAGCGGGTCGGCCAGCAGCTCGGCGCGGTCGGTGCCCACGTCGAGCGACACGGGCAGGGTGTTGGCGGGGTGCAGCCCCGCCGCCGCCGAGTAGATCGCGAGCTTGCCCACCGGGATGCCCATGCCGCCCGCGCCCTGGTCGCCGAGGCCCAGGATCCGCTCGTTGTCGGTGACCACGATCAGGCGGACCTCGGCGCGCGCCGCGTTGCGCAGCAGCTCGGGCACCCGGTCCACGTCGTCGGGGGTGATCCAGACGCCGCGCGGGCGCCGGTAGTGGTGGCTGAACTCCTGGCACGCCCGGCCCACGGTGGGCGTGTAGACGATGGGCAGCAGCTCCTCGAGGTGGTCGAGCAGGACCCGGTGGAACAGCGTCTCGTTGCGGTCCTGGAGGGCCGCGAGGCCGATGTACTTCTCGAGGTCATCGCCCTTGCGGCGAACGTGCTCCAGTTCGAGCGCGACCTGGGTCTCGATGTCCACCACCCGGTGCGGCAGCAGCCCGCGCAGCCCCAGGGCGTCGCGCTCGCCCTCGGTGAAGGCGGCGTCCTTGTTGAGGACGCGGTCGGCCAGCAGGGCGAGGCCGCGCTCGGCGACCGGGATCGGCCCGGATCCGGTCCGGAGGGACTCCAGGGCCCGGCGCGTCGATCGGACGGCGGCAATGGCACTGGGCGGCGTGGTGAGGGTCATCGGGCAGGCTCTCTCATGGACGCAGACGTGCCGCCGCCCCCGCGCGAGGCGGGGGCGGCGGGGAGGTGCGGTTTGCCGGGTGCGCTCCCGGCATCAGGTTGCGCTGCAGGCATCAGCGTGCGATCACGACCGTCGCGCGCGCGTTGGCGGCGACGTGCTCCGAGACGCTCCCCTGCAGCGTGCGGGCGACCGCCCCCAGACCGCGGCACCCGATCACGATCGTGTCGTAGCCGCGCTCGTCAGCGATCCGTTCGATGGTCTTGGCGGGATCGCCGCCGGGCTCGATCAGGGTCGCCTCGATGCCCTCGTCGCGGAGCATCTTGCGGGCCTCGAGCAGCTCCTCCGCGTGGACGGTGCGGTCATCCCAAGGGTCCACCGGGGCGCGGCCGGGGTGCACCGGGACCACGCTCACCACTGCCACCTCGGCGCCGAAGGACTTCGCGAAGGTGATGGTCATTTCGAGCGCCTTGCGGGCCGGCTCCCCCCCATCGTAGGCAAGGAGGATCTTCTTCATGCCGAGCTCCTTTTCGGGCGGCGGACCGCGCCGAGCGCAGTCTTCTGGCGGCCCGTACCTGCAACCTCGGGCAGCATGGGCCCGCGGCCTGACGGGGGCTATCGGCTGCCGGCCACGCGCCGGGGGGCCATAGGACACGATAAGGACATGGCAGGATTCGAGGCGTGACAGGCCAAGAATCCCGCTACGACCGCATCGCCGAGGGCTATGCGACCCACTGGTCGCCCGTGCACCGGGCGGCCACCCTCAGACTCCTCGACGAGCTGCCGGCGGACGACCTGCCGCCTCGCCCGCGGATCGTGGACGTGGGCTGCGGCACCGGGGCGCTCGCCCTCGAGGCGGCCGCGAGATGGCCCGGCGCCGAGGTCGAGGCGACCGACGTCTCGGCGGGGATGCTGGCGGTGGCGGCGCGGACGGTGGCGTCCGCGGGGACGGCCGGCGCCCGCGTGCACCTGACCCGAGCCCCTGCGGACCGCCTGCCCTTCCCGGACGGCTCGGCGGACCTGGCGCTGGCCGCGTTCGTGCTCCAGCTGGTGCCGTCGCGGCCCAGGGCGCTGCGCGAGATGCGGCGCGTGCTGCGGCCGGGCGGCCGGCTCGCGTACGTGGGGTGGCTGGCCGGCGAGCTGCCGTTCAGGGCCGACGAGGCCTGGGACGCGGCGCTCGACGCGGCTGGGATCGCGCGCGAGTCCCCCGGCGGCCACGACGACCTGGCCTCGCCCGCCGCGGCCGCGGCGCAGCTGCGTGCGGCGGGCCTGTCCCGCGTGCGGGCGAGGGAGGACCGTCTGGTCCACCAGTTCACGCCCCAGGCCTACACGGCGTTCGTCACCCGGTTCGACGACGGGGACCTGGTCCTGGGCCTGGAGCCGGGCGTCCGGCAGGCCCTGACCGCCGACCTGCTGGATCGACTCAGTCGGCTGCCGCCCGAGGCCCTGCGCCTCGAGCTCCCGATCGTGTACGTGAGCGGCGTTCGGGCCAGCTAGCGGAGCGGAGCGAGACCCCGGATCGAGGCGCAGCCGTCGGCGGCCGGCGCCGAGGTCACCCCTCCGCGGGCGCCCCCTCGACCGGAGCCGCCTCGCCCGCCGCAGCCGCGGGCGCCTCGGCGGCCTCGAACGGCGCCTCCTCGATGCGCGGCGCGAGCACGCGGGCGACCACCTCGCCGGGGTCGGAGTGGATCGTCACGCCGTGCGGCGCCGTCAGGTCGCCCACCGTGATCTGGTGGTCGAAGTCGCTGAGCGGCGCCAAGTCGTAGTGGATCGCCTCCGGGAGGTCCGCCGGCAGCGCGCGCACCTTGACCGTGCTCAGCGGGTGGACGAGCGTCCCGCCCAGCTCCGTGGCCGGGGCGAACCCGTCGCCGACGAGCGGCACCTCGGCCGTGAGCTCCTCGGTCATGCGCACGGCGAACAGGTCCACGTGGAGCGGCCGGTGGCTGACCTTGTGGAGCTGGACCCCGTGGATGAGCACGGCGCGCGGCTTGTGGCCGTCCACCGCGAGGTCCACGAGGGTGGTGGCGCCTGCGTGCCGTCGGAGCACCGTGAACTCGTGGGCGTCCACCGACAGCGCCTGGCTGGCCAGCCCGTGGCCGAACAGCACCGCCGGGAGCCGGCCGTCGCTGCGCAGCCGGGCGGCCGCGGACTTGCCGGAGTCACTGCGCGTCGTCGCCTCGAGGCGCGGTCGGTCGGACACGTTCGTCCTCCTCGCTCGCGAGCCCGACGACGGTCGGGCCCCACTGGTCGGGGAGACGGGCGGGCACCCGTCGATCACCCTCGCGGTCGAGCCTAGCACTCGCGGAGCGCGCGTGCGCCAGCCACGCCTGCGAACGCGGCCGCGCGGGCGGCGGGGCCGGTGTAGCATCGCGCCCGTGGCCTCAACCATCCTGATCGTCGAGGACGAGTTCGCCGTCGCGCGGGGCATCCAGTACGCCCTCCAGCAGGAGGGGTACGAGGTGACGGTCGCCCGCTCCGGCGAGGAGGGCCTGGAGTTCGCCACCAGCCAGGCGCCGGACCTCATCGTGCTCGACGTCCGCCTGCCCGGCATCGACGGCTTCGAGGTGCTGCGGCGCCTCCGGAGCGCCGGGTCCAAGGCGCCCGTGCTGTTCCTCACCGCCCGGGGCGACGAGTTCGACAAGGTCGTGGGCCTCGAGCTCGGGGCCGACGACTACGTCACAAAGCCGTTCGCGCTGCGCGAGCTGATGAGCCGGATCCGGGCCCTGCTGCGGCGTGCCTACGGCGACCTCGCGAACGCCGGCGGCGGCCGCGTCATCCGCCACGACGACCTGGTGATCGACCTCGAGCGGCGCCGCGTCCAGCGGGGCAACCGGCGGATCTCGCTGACCGCCACCGAGTTCGAGATCCTCCGCCACCTCGCCAGCCGGCCCGGCCGGGTCTTCTCGCGACGCGAGCTGCTGGAGCTGCTCCGCGACTACGAGGCCCTCGACCAGGACGAGAAGACGATCAACGTCCACGTGAGCCACCTGCGGGAGAAGATCGAGGACGACCCCTCGCTGCCGCGCTTCGTGCTGACCGTGCGCGGCGCGGGCTACCAGTTCGCAGAGCGCTGACGTGGACGGGCGCCGGGCGTCCGGACCGCTCGAGGCCGCGCCCCCCGACTCGTTCCCGGCGGACGCGCCCGACGACCCGTCGACGGCCGAGCCGCGACGGTGGGCGGTGCACCCGCCGCGCCCGTCGGTCCCGCGCTCGTTCCAGAGCCGCCTGACCATCGCGTTCGTCACCGTGGTCGCCGTGACGCTCGGCCTGATCTCGCCGGTGATCATGAACCGGCTCGACGACTTCTTGCGCCAGCAGGAGGAGCAGGGGCTGCGGCTCCACGCGTACGCCACGGCCGTGGTCCTGGAGCGGTTCATCTCCGACGAGGTGGGGGCCAACGCCGTGGTGGCCAGGGTGGGCCCGACGCTCAAGCTGAACCCCGAGGTCGCGGACCTCCTCGAGGACCGCGGGCTGCTCCAGCTGGCGGCCAACTACGTGGCGCAGGCGGACGTGACCGTGACCTTCGGCGCCGCCTACGCGGACGCCTCGGGCGCGCTGGTGCCGAGTCCGAACAGCAGCCTCTCGTTCTCGGTCGCCTTCACGGGCAAGCCCGACCGGGGGCAGTCGCGGGATTCGGCCATCTCGCCGGCCACCCAGCTCATCGCGCGCGCCAACGCGGTCCAGCCGTGGGGCCTCGAGGTGGAGCTGTCGAACCCGTACACCAGCCGGGCCTCGACCCTGGCCTCGATCACCGAGCTGCTGCTCGTGATGGCCCTGGTGGCCGTCGCGGTCGCGGTGCTGGTGGCGTCATTCGTCGCCCACCGCTTCGCCACCCCGGTCGTGCGCCTCACCGACGCCTCGAGGCGGGTCGCCGAGGGGGACCTCAGCGCGAGGGTGAACGTGGAGGCCGAGTCCGGGACGATCGAGCTCCAGGAGCTGTCGGAGCAGTTCAACACCATGGCCGGCCGCCTCGAGCAGAGCGTCGAGATCATCCGCCGCGACCGAGACCGGAGCCGCGACTTCCTGGCTGACGTGTCCCACGAGCTGCGGACGCCGATCGCGGCGATGCACACGTTCATCGAGCTGCTCCAGGGGCCGGCGGGCACGGACCCGGCCGCACGCCAGGAGTTCCTCGACTCGTCGGCCGTCCAGCTCGACCGGCTGGACTGGCTGGCCCAGAACCTGCTGGACCTCTCGAAGCTCGACTCGGGCCTCGTGCTGCTCGACCTGCGCCCCGACGACGTCCGGGGCACGATCGAGTCCGCGGTCGAGCAGCACCTGGCGACCGCCGAGCGCAAGGGGATCGCGCTGACCACCTCGCTCCCCGACCGCCCGCTGCGGATCCGCCACGACGGGCCGCGGATCGGGCAGGTCGTGGGCAACCTGGTGGGCAACGCGCTCAAGTTCACCGGGCGGGGCGGCGAGGTGCGGGTCGCCGCGACGCGCGAGGCTGACGGCGGCGCGCGGATCGAGGTGGCGGACACGGGCGTCGGGATCCACCCGGCCGAGCTGCCCCGGATCTTCGACCGCTTCTACCGCGGATCCCAGGCGAACGAGGCGCGCGGCACGGGCTCGGGGCTGGGGCTGGCCATCGTGAAGTCCATCGTCGACATGCACCGCGGGACCATCGAGGTGGAGAGCCGGGTGGGCCACGGGGCGCGGTTCGTGGTCACGCTCCCGCGTGACCCCGACCTCGACGCCGCACCGCCGAGCCGCCCTTCAGCGGAATCTCAGCAGAAGGTGGATGATTCTTCACCCGGTGCTGAGCACGCCTGAATCGGCGTGCGGCACGCTGAAGCCATCAGGGAGCGGGTCCGGATCACCGCCCCTGCCCAGGACGAAAGACCATCGCGCGATGACCCAGGACGCTGAACAGCCGGCCCCTGTCCCCGGCAGCGGCGGCGAGCCGCTCGAGGACACCCAGCCTGTCGACGTGTCCCGGTTCGCGCCGACGCCCGACCCGCGCCCCGACACGCGCTGGGCCTGGGCCACGCCCGCCCGGGGAGCGAACCCGAGCGCCTCGTCGGCCGCCGGCTCCGCGCCGCAGCCCGCCGCCCGCCCGCTGTGGGGCAGCCCGTCTCCCGAGGCCGCCAGTGCGTGGGCGTCACCGGCGTCCTCGTCGACCGCCCTGTGGGGCCCCCAGCAGGCCGCCAGCCCGCCGTCTTCCGCCCCGTGGAGTCCGTCGCCGGCCGCTCCCGCGCCGGCCGCTCCCGCGGCGCCCGCCTGGCCGTCCGCCGACACGGCCGGGGCGTCGGCCCAGCGCCGCTCGGGACCGGGCCTGGGAACCGTCGTCGCCGTCGCCCTGCTGTCCGCCGTGCTGGCGTCGTCCGGCACGGCGCTCGCCCTCGACTCCGCCGGCACCTTCGACCGCCCGGCCGCCCCGGCGCCGATCGCCACCGCGTCCACGGGCCAGGCGCCCGCCGCGACCGGCGGCGTGGTCGACGAGTCGTCGGCCGTGATCAGCTCTGCGGCGCGGGTCAGCCCGTCGGTGGTGAAGATCACCACGAGCAGCGGGACGACGGACCCGTTCAGCGGCAGCCAGACCGACGGCGTGGGCTCGGGGATCATCTACAACGCCGACGGCTGGATCCTGACCAACCACCACGTCGTCAACGGGGCCGACACGCTGCAGGTCGAGCTCAAGGACGGCCGGACGTTCGCCGGCACCGTGTACGGCATCGACACGATGACCGACCTCGCGATCGTCAAGGTGAACGCCTCCGGCCTGCCCGCCGCCAGCCTCGGCAGCTCGGACGCGCTCAAGGTGGGCCAGCTGGTCGTCGCCGTCGGCAGCCCGCTGGGCACCTACTCCTTCTCGGTGACGAGCGGGATCGTGTCGGGCAAGGGCCGCTCGATCGTTCTCAGCGACGGCTCGACGATCTCCAACCTCATCCAGACCGACGCCGCGATCAACCCGGGCAACTCGGGCGGGCCGCTGGCCGACGCCGACGGCAACGTCGTGGGCATCAACACCGCCATGGCGGACGGCTCCAACGGGATCGGGTTCGCCATCCCGATCGACATCGCCAAGCCGATCATGGCCCAGGCGGTCAAGGGCGAGAAGCTCGAGCGGCCGTTCATCGGCATCCGCTTCGAGTCCATCAACCAGCAGGTGAAGGCGGACCAGCACCTCACGGTCGACAGCGGCGCGCTGATCATCGGCGACACCACGACCGGCGCGTCGGGCATCACGCCCGGCAGCCCCGCCGAGGCGGCCGGGCTGAAGGACGGCGACGTCATCACCGCGATCGACGGCATCGTCGTGGACCAGGACCACCCGCTCAACCTGCTCCTGGTGCAGTTCTCCCCCAACGAGACCGTCCAGCTGACGGTGCTCCGCAACGGCCAGACGCTCACGGTGCCGGTCACGCTCGGCGTCCGGCCCGACGGTCTCCAGTGACGGCGGGCTGAGGGCAAGCACCCCGCCGCCGCTCCGGGCGAATGGCGCCTCGCCCGCCGCACCGGGGCGGGGCGCCGTCGTCCGGGCGCGAGGGTTCGAGGGGCCGGGCCGGCCCCCTACAGCGTCCGCCGCCGGCGGCGGATCTCGATCCCGGCGCTGCGGAACGGGCCCCCCAGGTCCACCTTGGGCTTGCGGATCCGCACGGTGACCGAGTCGACCATCGGGAAGCCGGCCAGCAGCTCCTCGGCGATCGCCTCGGCCAGCGCCTCGATCAGGCTGAACCGGGTGGACTCCACGACCTGGCGGCACGCCTCGAAGACGCGGGCGTAGTCGGCGGTCAGGGCGAGGTCGTCGGACAGGCCGGCTGGCTGGAGGTTGAGCGCCAGCTCCACGTCCACCTCGAACGGCTGCGGCGTCACCTGCTCCTCCGGGTGCACCCCGTGGGTGCCCTCGAAGGTCATCCCCTCGAGCAGGACCCGGTCGCTCACCTCGTCTCGCCCCAGCCCGCGGGCCGCCATCCGCGCACGACCGCGTCGGCGGTGCGCGCCGCCCGCGCGTTCTCCCGGACGTCGTGGACGCGGACGATGTCGGCGGCGCCGGCCGCGATCCCGAGGGCCGTCGTGGCGGCCGTCGCCTCCGCCCGCTGGTCGGGCGGCAGGTCCAGCAGCTTGCCCAGCGTGGACTTGCGGGACGTGCCCAGCAGGACGGGGCGGCCGAGGACCCGCAGGCTGGCCAGCCCCGCCAGCAGCGCGAGGTTGTGGTCGGGCGTCTTGCCGAAGCCGAAGCCGGGGTCCACGATCAGGCTGCCCCACGGCACGCCCGCCTCGGCCGCCCGCTCCAGCGCGCGCCACAGGTCCGAGACCACCTCGGCCAGCAGGTTGCGGTAGCGCGGCTCGGCCCGGTTGTGCATCAGCACGATGGGGACGCCTCGGTCCGCCGCCAGGCGCACCATGCCCGGGTCGTCGGCGACGCCCCAGACGTCGTTGAGCAGGGCCGCGCCGGCGTCGACCGCGGCGGCCGCCACGCCGGGGCTGGTGGTGTCGATGGAGACGGGCGTGCCCGGCAGGGCGGCCGTCAGCGCCCGGATCACGGGCACCACGCGGGCCGTCTCCTCGGCGACGCCGATCGGGGCGTGGCCGGGCCGCGACGACGCGCCGCCCACGTCCAGCAGGTCGGCGCCGTCCTCGACCATCCTCAGGGCCCGTGCGACGGCGGCCTCGACCGGGTCCCCGGCCCCCAGCAGCCCGTCGCCGGAGAAAGAGTCGGGCGTGATGTTGAGGATCCCCATCACGTACGTCCGCTCGCCCCAGGCGAAGGTGCGCGGGCCGATCGCCATCGGCCGCGGCGCCCCGGGCAGGCCGGGCGCGGCGTCCGGCGGGAGCGCGAACGACGGCGTGGCCGCCCCCCCGCCGAGGTCCGGGCGGGCCGCGACCACGCCCCGCTCCTCGGGGAGGTCGCGGTCGGCGGGCGGTCCGGGGACGTCGGCGCTCATGCGGGGTCGCTCAGGGCGGGGTCGTCCACGAGCCTCGCCCGGGCCGCGCCGACCAGGTACAGGGAGCCGGCCACGACGACGGGCCCGCCCGGCAGGCCGAGGGCGAGCTCGAGGGCCGCCTCCGGCGAGCCCGCGGTTCGGACGCGGAGGCCGGGCGCCTCCGCCCGGGCCCAGAGCGCGGCGAGCGCGTCGGGAGCGAGGGCGCGCGGCAGGCCGACCGCGGTGCACACGACCGTCGCGCCGGCGAGGGCCCTCGAGCGCGAGACGGCCGCGATCGTCCCGGCGACGTCCTTGTCCGCCATCGCCGCCCACACCACGACCAGCGGGGACGGGGGCGTGTCGCTGCCTCCGGCCAGCAGCGGCCGGAGGTCGTCGAGGGCCGTCGCGAGGGCGGTCGCCCCGGCCGGGTTGTGGGCCCCGTCCAGCAGCACCTCGCGCGTGCCGTGCGGCCCGCGGGCGTCGACGAGCTCCAGGCGGCCCGGCCAGCGCGCGGCGCGGTAGCCGCGCCGGCGGGCGTCCTCGGGCACCGTCGCGATCCCGGCCACGTCCAGCGCGTCCAGCAGCGCGTCGGCCACGGCGGCGTTGGCGGCCTGGTGGCGGCCGCGCAGGCCGATCTCCGTGGGGCCTAGCCTCGGCAGGTCCACGGACAGCGCGTCGCGCGTCCAGCCGAGCACCGGCGCCGGGGGCGCCACCGTCAGGGGCACGCCGAGCCGCCGGCAGCGGCGCCGCAGGATGGCGAGCGCCTCGCCGTCGGCGCCGGTGACCGCCAGGTCGCCGCGCTTGACGATCGGCGCCTTCTCGCGCGCGATGGCCGCGATGGTCGGCCCAAGCCGGTCGGTGTGGTCGAGGGCCACGTTGGTGAGCGCCGCGACGCCGCCGTCCCACGCGTTGGTCGCGTCGAGGCGGCCGCCGAGGCCCACCTCTACCAGCGCCAGGTCCAGGCCGGCGTCGGCGAAGTGGCGGAACATCATGGCCGTGAGCAGCTCGAACTCGGTCGGCGGCCCGAGCCGGCGACCCATGCCGTCGGCCGCCGGTACTACGGCCTCCGCCAGCCGCGTGAAGTCCCCGGGCGCGATCGGGCGGCCGTCGACGACGATCCGCTCCCGGTAGCTGACCAGGTGCGGCTTGGGCGTCTCGCCGACGCGGTAGCCGGCCGCCCGCAGCGCGGACCCCGCCAACGCGATCACGCTGCCCTTGCCGTTCGTCCCCGCGACCAGCGCCCCCCGCACCTGCTCCTGCGGGTCGCCGATCGCCCGCAGCAGCGCGCGCACCCGCCCGAGCCCCAGGCGGATACCGAAGCGGCCCCGCGCCTCGAGCGCGGCGAGGGCCTCCGCGTAGGTCAGCGCAGCGGTGCTCACTCGCGGGTCAGCTCGTCCTCGTAGAAGACGCACTGGTTGAAGCGGGGCGTCAGGCACACGTCGTTGACGTAGCCCTCGTCCAGGTGGACGCCGCCCCGGAGCTGGCAGCGGGAGATGTTGCTCGGCTGGCGCAGCAGGCCCTTGAGCAGGTGGGGCGCCTGGATCGGGATCGCGCCCCGCGACCCGGTCATGTAGAAGTGCGGACAGACGTTCCGCCGGAGGCTGGGCAGGCCGAACCCGCTGCGGGCGGGCAAGGTCGCGACGGCCCGGACGCCCTGCGCCTGCATGGCGGCGGCCGTGCTGGGGCGCATCGGGACCGGCGCGCCGGGCCGCGCGGTGACGGGGACGCGAACCGCCTCGCGGGGCGGCGCCGACGGCATGGACCGGGAGGCCGGCAGGCCCGGGCGCCCCGGGTACGGGGCGTCGGGGAGGGCAGACGGCGCAGAAAGCACCACCGGTCGCGCGGCGACGCGGGCGATCGGTCCGTGGCTCCAGGCGCTGCGGTCGCCGGGCACCGGACGCATCGGCCGCCGGTCTCTTGCCTCCAACCCTGTCCCTCTTCCCACTGCGCGGGCACCGCTCCCTCGGGGCCGCTGCGCTTCGCGCAGCGTACCACCGCGGTCGTCCGACCGGTCACGGGCGCCGGACTCCGGCCGCCCGACCGCTTCGTGCGACAATCCGTGCGATGGACGCCCGGCGTGGGGGCCGGCCCTCGCAGGTCCGCCCCCGACCCTCACCAGCAAGCTCGAGGCGCGGCCGGGTTCGCCCCGCGGCGCCGTCGCCCAACCGCCTCGCGCGCCACCGCGCGATCGACCGCCGTGCTGGGCTGCCCCTGGCCGTCAAGCTCGCGATGGCCGGCGGCGTCCTGGTGCTCGGGTGGTTCTGCCTGCTCATCGGACTCGGGCTCATCGGTCCGGCCGCCTCGTCCATGGCCGGCGCCGTGGGCGGCATGGTCGGCTCGCTGACCCACATCGCGGTCGCCGGGCCCTCGTCGAGCGCCGCCGGGAGCGCGAGCGACGCGCCGGTGCTCGAGCCGCCCGACGCGCCCACGACCAACATCGCGAGCGTGGACCTGACCGTCCAGGTGCCGGTGGCCGTCGTCGGCCAGACGGGCTACAGCTGCCGGCTCTACGTCGCGGTGGGCAGTGCGCAGCCGACCGTCGTCACCGAGGCACCGGTCGGCGGCACCGCCACCATGGTGCTGCCCAGCGTGGCGCTCGCCGCCGGGACGAACACCTTCACCGCGACGGTGGTGGGCCCGTCCGGCGAGAGCGCCCCGTCGAAGCCGGTGTCGATCACGCTCGACGTGACGAAGCCCAAGATCACCGTCACGTCCCCCAAGAACGGCTCGAGCGCGACCGGCACCAGCGTGACGGTCCAGGGCAAGACGCAGCCTGCCTCGGACGTTCGGCTGCAGAACGACGCCAACGGGGCCACGACGAACACGACCGCCGACGACACCGGGCTGTTCTCCGCCCCCATCCCGATCGCGGCCGGGCCCAACAACATCACGATCACGGTGACCGACCCGGCGGGCAACGGCAACACCGCCACGGTCACCGTCACCAAGGGCACGGGCACGCTGCGGGTCAGGCTGTCCGGCAGCGTCTACCAGTTCGACAGCAAGAGACTGCCGGCGAACGTGACCTTCACCGCGGTCGTGGTCGGAGCCGACGGCAAGCGGGTGGCGGGCGCCACGGCGCTGTTCACGGTCAGCGTGCCGGGCCTCCAGGCGGTGGTCTCCACGCCGGAGACGACCGACGCCAGCGGCACGGCCACGTTCTCGACCACGATCCCCAAGGGCGCAACCCCCGGCGGAGGGCTGGCGACGGTCCTGATCACGATGCCGTCCGGGACGCAGACGGCCACCGACCGGGACGTGCTGACCGTCCGCTGACCTGCGCGCAGGGCGCCGCGGTCGGAACCGCAGCAGCATCGGCATCGAACCCGCGTTCGACGGCTGCAGCAACCCTATCGACAGCCGCGCACGGCGCAGCTACGATCCATCCATGCCGCTCTGGCGCTGCCCGCACTGTGCAACACCCCAGCCGGAGACCTCCCGGTGCTGGCTGTGCGGCCGCTCAACCACCACGTGCGGCGCCTGCCGCCACTACCGCCGCGGGGTCGCCGGCGGGCTGGGCCTGTGCGGCCGGAACCCCCGCCGCCTGGCCCTCCGCGGCACGGAGGTGCTGCCGTGCTGGGAGGCGCCGCCGGCGCCCGACCCCGTGCCCTCGGTGCACGAGTCGTCGGGAGGCGCGCCGCGCGGGCGCGACGATCGCGCGCCCAGAACGTTCGTTCCGGTGGAGGAGCTGCGCGCCGGCGCCGAGGAGGCCGCGGCGGCCGTCACCTCGCAGCCGGTGGCCGTGGCCGGCGGGCGGTGGTCGCTGTGGGGTGACCCGGACGCCTGAACGTCGGGGCAAGACGGACCGGGACGGCCCGTCTTGCGCTCACGCCTTGACCAGCCGCGGGCTCGGGCCGTGCCGCTACGGGGTGCAGGCGAACGTCGTCGGGTCGCGCATCGTGAGGTTCACGCTGGAGCCGACCGGGACTTCCGTCCCCGGCGTCGGGTTCTGAGCCATCACGATCCACGACAGCGGCACCGGCGACACGCCGCTCGGATCCGTGGAGACCGTCCCGAGGCTCAGCCGGTCGGCCCCGATCGCGGCCGTCGCCTGGTCCAGCGTCTGGCACTTGTAGTTGCCGACGGCCACCGGTGCCGGCGTCGGCGTGGGCGTCGGGGCCGGCGTGGGTGATGGCGTCGGCCCGACGGGGAACGTGGGCGCCGGCGACGGTGCGGTTGACGCCGACGGCTCGGGCCCGAGCGAGATCGTGTAGTTGACCGCGCCCCCGGGGGCGAACTGCGTGCCCGGGGCGGGGTCCTGGCTGATGATCTGCCCAGCCGGCACCGTCGGGTCGTACGCCTCGGCACCGGTGCCGAGCTTGAGGCCGACCGCGGCGAGCGCGTTGGCCGCGTCGCCCAGGGCCAGGTTCCGCAGGTCGGGCACGGGGACCGCGGACGGGCTGACGGCAACCGTGAGCTTGACCGCGGTGCCGGTCTGGACGGTCGTGCCGGGCTTCGGGTCCTGCGCCAGGACGGTGTCGGCGGGCACGGTCGTGCTCGGCTGGGTCGCCGAGCGGACGGTTGACAGGCCGAGGGCCGCCGCCTGCGAGGCCGCGTCGGAGTAGAGCGAGTTCACGAGGTCCGGGACGGTCACCGTGGCCCCGGACGCGCTGGCCCCCGGCGACGACGTCGACAGGGCGCCGATGCTCGAGATCAGGCGGAACAGGAGGAAGGCGACCACGATCAGGATGCCGATGCCCAGCAGGCCCGCGATCCAGGCCCAGGGGCCGCTGCCGGCCCCGTCGGGGCTGTCCTCGTACCGGCCCGGGACCCGGCTCGGGACGAGCGGCGGCGGCGTCCTTCTGGCGGACAGGGGCGCCGGCTCCGACGAGCGCGCATAGGCATCGGGCGGGTAGAACACGTTCGGCCTGGTGGCCGTCGAGAGGACCTCCGCAGCACCGGCGGCCCCGGCGGCCCCGACGGCGCCGGCGCTCGCCGCGGGGGCGCCGTCAGCGAGGAACCCGTCGAGCGCGCCGCCCAGGGCGGCGGCGGACGGATACCGGTCAGCGGGATCGAGGGCCATGGCGCGGACGACGATCGAATCGAGCTCCGGCGGCACCGACGCGCGCAGCGCCGAGGGCCGAGGAGGCGTGGTGGTCAGGCGGGCCAGCGCAACGGCCGCGGCGCCGTCGCCGGAGAACGGACGGTGGCCCGTCAGCATCTCGAATAGCACGATGCCCAGCGCGTAGGTGTCGGACGCGGCCGTCGCGGGCTCGCCGCGCGCCTGCTCGGGGGCGAAGTAGTGGACAGAGCCCATCGTGATGCCGGGGAGGGTCACCTGCGCGTCGTCCAGCGCGCGCGCGATGCCGAAGTCCGCCACCTTCACGCGGCCGTCGCGGCTGATCAGGATGTTCGACGGCTTGACGTCGCGGTGGACGATCCCCCGCATGTGGGCGGCGTGGAGCGCCTTGGCCACGTCGGCGCCGACCCGGGCGGCCTGGCGCGGCGCCAGGGGCCCGTTCTCGCGCAGGATCGACGCGAGGTCCTGGCCGTCCACCATCTCCATGACGATGAACTGGTCCCCACGCTGGTCCTGGCCGAAGTCGAACACGGCCACGATGTTGGGGTGGCTCAGCGAGGCGGCCGCCCGCGCCTCGTCGCGGAATCGGGCGACGAAGTCGGGGTCCTGGCCGAACTCCGGCCGGAGCACCTTGACCGCCACGTCGCGCTCGAGCTGCGAGTCGTGCCCGCGGTAGATCGTGGCCATGCCCCCCTGGCCCAAGAGCTCCATGAGGCGGTAGCGGCCGCCGAGCATGCTGCCGATCTCGGTCACGTGTTGCGATCTCCTGCGAGCGCGGGCCCGGTGCTGCCGCTCAGATGTCGAGCGAGCGGAGGAACGACCGGAACTCGCCGCCGAACTCCGGACGGGTGAGCGCCAGCTCCACAGACGCCTGGAGCCAGCCCATCGTGGTGCCCGCGTCGAAGCGCCGCCCCTCGAAGGCGTAGCCGAAGACGCTCTGCTCGTCCATCAGCGCGTGGATCGCGTCCGTCAGCTGGATCTCGCCGCCGGTGCCCCGCTGCGTCTGCTCGAGCTTGTCGAAGATCTTGGGGGTCAGCACGTAGCGCCCGATCACCGCCAGGTTCGACGGCGCCGTCCCGGCGGACGGCTTCTCCACGAGCTGGTTGACCTGGTAGGTCCGCTCGCCGTCGGAATCGCCGCCCACGCGCTCGCCGCCGATGACGCCGTACCGGCGGGTCTCCTCCTCGGGCACCTCCATGACGGCCACCACGGACCCGTGGTGCTCGTGGTAGGCGTGGATCAGCTGGCCGATGCAGGGCCGGTCGCTGACGACCACGTCGTCGGGGAGGATCACCGCGAACGGCTCGTGGCCGATGAGGTCCTTCGCCATGAGCACCGCGTGGCCGAGGCCCAGCTGCTCCTTCTGGCGGATGTAGGCGACCTGGGCGAGGTCCGTGATGTGGCGGACCTGGCGGAGCCGCTCGATGTCGCCCTTCTCCTCGAGCAGGTGCTCCAGCTCGAAGTTGAGGTCGAAGTGGTCCTCGATCGCGCGCTTCTGGCTCGAGGTGACGATGATCACCTGCTCGATGCCGGCGGCGACCGCCTCCTCGACCGCGTACTGGATGACGGGCTTGTCGACCAGCGGCAGCATCTCCTTGGGCTGCGCCTTGGTCGCGGGGAGGAAGCGGGTTCCCCAGCCGGCGGCCGGCAACACGGCTTTTCGGACGCGCATTGAACCTCTCGGCAGCGGGGGTGGCGTGGCCGCCAGTATACCTGCGGCCGGCGGGCACCCGACTCAGCCGGGCCGGCCCAGATCGTCGACGAAGCGGGCCACGAGGGCCGAGAACGCGTGCGGCCGGTCGAGCGGCGCCAGGTGCATCGCTCGTCCCACCACCTCGTGGCGGCCGGCCCGGCAGGACTTCGCCCAGGCCTCGCCACCCGGGCCGAACACCGGGTCGAGGGCGCCGTTCACGACCAGCACCGGCGTCCAGAGCATTGCCAGCCGCTCCAGGTAGCGCGTCCCGACGACGGCCCGGAGAGCGGCCGCACCGCCCTCCGGCCAGAACCCGCGCCGGATGATCGGCTCGGCGATGGGCGCTGGGTAGCGGACCCGGAAGAACGCGCGGTTGACGATGTCGAGCGGGACCCGGGGCGCCTGCGCCAGGACCCAGGCGAGCGCCCGGAACGTCAGCGTGACCGGCCCGCGCGGCTCGGCGGAGCAACCCGCGAGCACCAGGCCCGCCACGCGGTCGGGATAGCGGTCGGCCGTGTCGATCGCCACGTAGCCGCCCAGCGACAGGCCCACGACCACCGCCCGGCCGTCGGGGCACTCGGCGGCGATCGCGTCTGCCACCGCGTCGGCGGCTGCGTCGCGCGTGAACGGCACGCCGGCCAGCGCACCGTGGCCGGGCAGGTCGACCGCGATGCAGCGGAAACGGCCGGAGAGGCGCCGCAGCTGCGGCCACCACTGGGCCCGGGTGAGCCGGGTGCCGTGGACGAACACGACCGCGGGCGCCCCGACGGGCCCCACGGCCGTCCAGGCGCCGGGGGCCGCCGGGCCGCTCAGACGGCCCGGTGCTCGATCGCCCATAGCGCGGCCTGAGTGCGGCTGGCGAGGTCGAGCTTGCCCAGGATGTTGGACACGTGCGTGCGCGCGGTGCGCTCCGTGATGTCGAGCAGGGCAGCGATCTCCTTGTTCGAGTGGCCGCGGGCCACCAGGCGGAGCACCTCGCGCTCGCGCTCGGTGAGCGGCTCCTGGCCCGGGTACGGGCCCCGGACCCGCTGCGCGAGCATGCGCGCGACCTGCGGGTCGAGGTGGACCTCGCCGGCGTGGGCCCGGCGGACGGCCGCCGCGACCTCGTCCGCGTCGGCGTCCTTGAGCAGGTATCCCGACGCCCCGGCCTCGAGCGCGGCGGTGACGCGGTCCTCCTCGATGAAGCTGGTGAGCGCGACGACCTCGATCTCCGGGTGGCGCTCCTTGATCCTCGCGATCGCCTCGATCCCGTCCATGGCGGGCATCACGATGTCCATCAGCACCACGTCCGGCAGCAGCGCGTCGGCCAGGGCCACGGCACGCCGGCCGTCCTCCGCCTCGCCCACGACCTCGATGTCGCCGAGCAGCTCGAAGAAGCCCCGCAGGCCCCGGCGGACCACGGTGTGGTCGTCCGCGATCAGGACCCGGACGCGGCCGTCCGCCAGACCGTGGGACGCGCGCCCCTCGCCCTCGTCGTCGCTCATCGGCGACAGGATACGCGCAAGGCTGCGCGGAGCGGTACCCGGACGGTCAGCCCCGCGTCGTCTCGGGCGCGGCGTCGGGCGATGCGGCAGCGGCCGCCGCCGCGTCGCGCTGGCGGGCCCGCTCACGGTGCGCCGTGGCCAAGCGGACGGAGGTGAACGGGATCCGGACCTCCCGGAACACCTCGGTCGAGACGAGGAACCCGGCCAGCAGCAGCACGATCCCCACCAGCTTGCCCAGCGAGCTGATCGCGGTGGACCCGGCCACGCTGAGCGAGTCGGTGGCCAGCGGGACCAGGGCGCCGGCCGCGATGAGCAGGGTGGCCGGAACCCGCGAGTGCAGGCGGCCGGCCAGGAGCTCGCGGGCGGCGCCCGGCAGGGACACGACGAGGTTGACCGCGATCGCCGGCAGCGCGATCAGCAGGTTGAGCAGGAACCTGCCCGCGGGCTGGTCCGTGTCCAGCGAGTAGGGCAGGATCCGCCGCTTGGGCATGAACACGTAGGCGGAGAACACGGCGCCCAGGAGGAGCGCCATGCCGCCGGGGATGTTCATCACGGGCGCGAGCAGGTGCAGGTAGGCGGGCATCCCGTCGCCGACGGGCTGGCCCGCGGCGCTGAGGACGTAGCCCGGCGCGGGCAGCGGCGGCATGACCACGGTGATGACGATGCCGATGACCGTGAGGGCGCCCACGAACCCGGCCGCGACGGTCGCCCAGCGGTCGCTGGCGGAGTACGAGAGCAGGAACACGGCCACGGCGGTCACGAACGCGCCCGCCGCGTACACGAGCGGCAGCGGCCCGGCCCCCGCGTTCTTGGGGCTGATCGCGCTCATCAGCGCGATGAAGCCGGCCAGCAGGAACAGCACGGCGTACGTGTAGCCGAACCGGGTCCGGGCGAGCAGGAACCCGGTGCCCAGGCCCAGCCAGGCGGCGGTCATGATCCCGCCGGTCAGGTACCAGGTGCGGTACAGGGGCTCGCTCCAGCCGTTGGCGGCGGCCAGGGCCTCGGCGCCCGACCCCAGCGTGTAGCACAGCGTCCCCACGGCCCACGCGAGCTGGAAGCCGTGGCGGCGCTCGCGCCACTGGTCGATGAGCAGGACGGTGAAGACGGCCGCCAGGATCGCCGTCAGGGCCGGGATCACGATGGTCACGGTTGCTCGCTGGACCTCCCGTCATCGACCCCCGCCGGGTTCCGCCCGCCGGGGGTGCCAGGTGCGCCTGGCGAACTCGGTGGTTCGGCTGGCTGCCGGCGCGATGCCGCGGCCTCGAGGTCGACCACCTCGTGGCCGGCGACGAAGGCCAGCAGGAGCCGGTCGAGGAGCCAGGTCGAAGCCTCGAACAGGTCGCCGACGCGAGCGGCGTCCACGCCCCGGCGGCGGGCGACCACGCCCAGCTCGGCGAGGAACGGCCGGCGCGCGACGACGAACATGGACACGCCGTCGGACAGCGGGACGCCGTACAGCGCGAGGCGCTCGCCGAGGTGCGCCGCGAGGTCGATCGCCTCGCGCTCCGCGACCGCCCTCGCCTGCCCCGTCTCGTCGAGGTGGCGGACGAGCGCGTCCACCAGCTGTCGGCCGACCTCGCGGAACGACTCGCGGTCGGCGGCCGGCACCCGGGCCCGCGGGTCCAGACTGGTGCCGTGCTGCTCGCTGTACCGGCGCCGGTACGCGGCCGACAGCCGGTCCGCGTTGGACCCGATCGACGACAGCCCGCGATCGGGGCCCGTCCGCCGGGCGGCGATCAGGCGCTCCAGCGCCTTGCGCTCGAACCGCCGGTGGCCCCCGGGCGTGGTGAACGCCGGCACCCGCCCCTCGTCGGCCCAGCGGCGGAGGGTGTCGGGGTCCACGCCCAGCAGCCGGCTGGCGGCCCCCAGGGCGAGGCGCTCCGGCTGCGGGCGGTCCGCTGGCTGGCGGTCACTGCTCACGGTCTCTCCCGGCGGAACGCCCGGCGCGCCTTGGGATGCCCCCAGAATATCTGGAAATCTAGGCATCTCTAGCGTTCGACGGCGGCGAGTGTACCACCCGGGCCGCGTGACGGCCGCCGGTGGCATGCGCTCGCGGGCGCGGCCGAGCGAGCGGCTCAGGCCGGGACGAACTCGTGGTCGTCGCGATGGATCCCGTCGCACAGCCCGAACGAGGGCGGGTCCGTCGGCAGCGGGATCGGGCGCATGATCCCCCGCACCTCGCCCCGGCGGCACAGGCGGTATCCGCGCTCCGCCATCCAGCGGCGGACGCAGGCCGGATCGCCGTGGAACTGGTGCGGGCCGGGATTGACCGGCGCTGCCTCAGCCCAGCCAGCCGGCGCCTCCGGCGCCACGACGTCGAGGATGCTGACCCGCCAGGGCGTCCCGGTGATGACCTCACGGCATCCGTCGCAGCGCTTGGCGATGTTGTCGCTGACGATCGTGCGGATCGTCACGCCCATGATCTCCATCGCCTCGGAGGATAGCAGCCTGCGACTCGCCCGGAGGGCGCCCCGGCTCAGACCGCGAGCCCGGGCGGGAGGCGCCTCGACATCGACACGGCGACCGGCGTCGCGTGCCGGCTCCAGAAGCGGCCGGCCTCGCGGTTCGCCGACTCGTGGTCCGTGGCCCAGCGCGCGTAGCCCGCCTCGCGCGCCCAGGCGATCGCGGCGTCGAGGAGATGCGAGGCGATCGACGTGCCGCGCAGCTCCTCACGCGTGAACGCCGCGGTGACGCTGGCCGTGGACGGATCGCGGACGAGCATGGCCACGTCCGTGGAGCAGGGCCCGATGCGCAGGTGCGCGACGGCGCGGCCGTCGCGCTCCGCGAGCATCACCGCGGTGGCCTCGTCTCCGAGGTCGCGGCGGACCAGCTCCGGCGACGGCGCGCGGGCGGGGCGCCGGAACACCGGCGACGCCGCGAGGTGGCGCCACAGCGCCGCGTCGAGGTCCGCGACCGCGAGCGCGTCCTGGGGGCCCGCCCGCCGGACGGAGACGCCCTCGGGGAGCGGCCCGGCGTCGATCGGGTCCAGGGCGCCCATCAGGTCGACCACGTACTGGCCGAAGCCGAGCCTGGCCATCGCGGCCTGCGCCTCGGCATCGTGCGCGGCGATCGTGATCGCGTGCTCCGGGCAGGCGGCGCGGACCCAGCCCGCGGCCAGCTCGGCGTACAGCCGCTCCCGCAGGCGGGCGGCCACCGGGCCCGACGCCGCGTGGCCGATCTCGGGCGTGTAGGCCCAGCGGCCGCCGTGGCCGTCGAGGACCACCGCCGCCTGGAAGGCCACCAGCTCGCCGTCGTCCTCGACCGCCAGCCCGGCCCCGCGCTCCACGAGGTGCGCGACGGCCCGGCCCACGACGGTCGGGTCCTCCCAGGCAGCGGGGACGAGCGGCACGGCGCGGCGCAGGCTGGCGATCTCGTCCGCCACCAGCCGTGCGGCGGCGGGGACGTGGCGGGGCCCGATCGCGACGATCGCCATGGTCCAAGGATGCCCCACGGGGAGCCGGCCCGCTGCCGTCTGCGCCCACAGGCGAGCGGGCGCCGCCGCGCCTGCAGCTGGTACCCCCAACCGGATTCGAACCGGTGATCTCCGCCTTGAAAGGGCGGCGTCCTAGGCCTCTAGACGATGGGGGCACGCGCCAGCGGAGGGCCGGGCGAGTGTAGCAAACGGGATCCCGGCGGCCTCAGGCCGTCTTGGTGCCGGCCCAGATCAGGGTCATGATCAACGCCCCCGCGAGCAGCATCATGGCGCCCACCGCGATGATCCCGCCGACGATCGCGGTCAGCACGGCGGTGCCGTCGCGGCCCGCCCGCCCCGCGCTGACGATCCCGCCCACCGACAGCACGGCCGTCACGGCGAACACGATGCCGCAGACCGCGAACCCGGTGGCCATCATCGGCACCTGGTTGGCGTCCCGCACGAAGATCGACCAGGCCAGGAACGCGAGGCCGCCGGCGAGGGCGACCGCGAGGGTCACCCGCAGGGGCGTGAGCTGCACCGGGCCGATCCGGGGCCCGCGCCGACCCCGCGCCGGCACCCCGGCCGACACCGGCCGTGCTTGCGGCGCCCGTTGACTGCGGCTCATCGGGCCGAGCGTAGCAGGCGCGGCCGCTGCCGGCCACGGGCCGCGGGCTCGACCCGCCCCCGGGCCCAGCGGGTCAGGCGGGAACGCGCCGGGTCCCCGCGGCCGGGAGCTCCGCTCCGGGGGGCCGGCCGCCCTTCCAGCGGTGGTACACCGCCACGTTCCAGCTCAGTCGCGGGCGCCTCATCGCCGCGCCGACCGCCTCCCCCCTCGGACCGAACGCCTCGGCCAGGAAGCCCTGCGCATCCTCCACGCTGGCGAAGGTCCAGAAGCAGTGGAGGACGCGGATCTTGAACCCGCCGCCGCGCAGGAACGGACCGGCGCGGTTGCTCCACTCCCGGTACTGCGGGCCCTCGCCGTTGACCAGGGCCGACACCTCGTCGCGGCCGTAGTCGTGCACCACGAGCAGGCGGCCGCCGGGGCGCAGCACTCGATCGGCCTCCTCGAGGTCGGCCGCACGGACGCCGTCGAAGCCGCCCCACAGCGCCACCACGCTGTCGACGCTCGTGTCCGCCAGGTCGAGGCGGAACGGCCTGCCCGGGGTCAGGTCGTGCAGCCGAGCCCCCGCGTCCACCAGGCGCGTGCGGAGCGGGCCGGCGGGCACGTCCAGCAGCGCCACGTCCCGGCCGGACAGCGGACCGAGCGCATCGAGGGCACGGGCGATCTTGCCCTCGGCGTCGGCAGCCACTCTGAGACGCTGGGCCAGCGGTGCGGGCAGGTCGAACGGAAGGTCAGGCACGTGCGGCGAGGATACGCGGACCGGCCGGTCCGCGGCGCGCGGGTTCGGCGGGCGGCGCGGCGAGCGGGCTGCGGCCCACGGTCAGCGAGCTGCCAGCAGGACGAGGCCGGCCCGCGGCGGCACCTCCAGCGACACGCTCCCGTCCGCCGGGACGTCAACCGGCGTCCCGGCGACGCCCGGGAGCGGCGCGGGGACCAGCCGTCGGCCCGCGGCCTCGGGGACGCTCAGCGACAGGGCCACCGGCACCTCGCCCGCGTTGGCGGCCACCAC
>JAJYLZ010000032.1 GCA_021787395.1 Chloroflexota bacterium | reverse complement strand
TCCGCGCTCGGCGTGGTTCGCGGTCGGGGTGGCGGCCGGTGCGGCGGTAGGCTGGGCCGGGGGGTCGCCCGTCCTCCTGCTCGCCGCGGGCCTCCTGGCTGCCGCAGTCGGCGGGCTCGGGGCCCCGGTGCGCACGCGCCCCGCGAGGCGGGCCGTCGCGGCGGCCGGACTCGGCGCCGTCGTCGTCGCGCTCCGGCTGGCCCTGGCGCCGCCGGACGCCGCCCTGCCGCCCCTCGCGGACGCCGGCCCCGCGCCGTGGACGGCCGAGGTGGTCTCGATGGGATCGCCCAAGGACGGGGCGCAGCTGGCGCGCATCGCGATCGGCGGGCCGGCAGCGCCGGTGGTCGTCGCGGCGACGCTGCCAGCGTTCCCCGCCGTCGCCGCCGGGGCCGTGATCGAGGTGGACGGACGCCTGGAGCCGCCGCCGGAGGACGATCCGTACGGCGAGTACCTGACGCGAACGGGCGCGTCGGGAAGCCTGCGCGCCACGAGCGTCCGCATCGTGCGTGCCGCGGCGTGGCCGTCGGTGCAGGCCGTGCGCGACGGGGCGGGCGATGCCCTCCGCCTCGCGCTTCCCGAGCCCGAGGCGGGGCTCGCCGCAGGCATCCTGGTCGGCCTGCGAGAGCGGGTGGACCGGGCCCTCGCCGCGGACTTCGCGACGGCTGGCGTGAGCCACGTCGTGGCGATCTCGGGCTGGAACATCGCCATCGTCGCAGCGCTCGTGGGGGTGCTCCTGCGCGGCCGGCCGCGGCGCCTGGTCGGGCTCGCCACCGGGGGCGTGATCGCCGCGTACGTCGTGGCGGCGGGGGCGTCGCCGTCCGTCGTCAGGGCCGCCGTGATGGCCGGGGTCGTCCTGCTGGCGCGAGCCTCGGGCCGGGGCGTCCGGGCGTCGGCCGCCCTGGCGCTCGCTGCTGCCGGGCTGCTCCTCCTCGACCCCGCCATGATCGGCGACGCCGGCTTCCGCCTCTCGGTCATGGCCACCGCGGGACTGCTCGCCTGGGGGACGCCCCTCGGCGCCTGGCTGGGAGGGCTCGGGGGCGGCCGGCTCCCCGGCTGGCTGGCCGAGGGGCTGGGCATCACGCTCGCGGCCCAGGCGGCCACCCTGCCGGACGTGCTCGCGACGTTCGGGCGCCTCTCGCTCGTGGGGCCCGCGGCGAACCTGCTCGTCGTCCCGCTGGTGCCCGCGGCGATGGCCGGCGGGGCCGTCGGCCTGGTCGGAGGCTGGCTCGTGCAGCTGGGCGCGCCGCCGCTGCTCGGCGTGCTGGCCGGGCTCCCGGGCTGGCTGCTGCTGCACGTCATGGTCGCGGTGGTCCGGTGTGCGGCCGCGCTGCCGTTCGCCGCGGTCGCGCTGCCCCCGGAGCTCGCGGTCCCCGCGGCCGCAGCGGCCGTCGCGCTCGTGGTCGGCGTGCTCGCCGCCCTCCGCTGGCGGGCGCGCCACCGCCGCAGCCGACCGAGGCCGCCAGGCGCCGAGCCGGGCAGCAGACCTGGCCGCGCCGCCGGGTCGCGGCGCCGGCCACGGACCACGACCGGCCCCGAGCGCGCCGCACTCGCGGTCGCAGCCATCGCGGTGAGCGTCACGGGCCTCGCGGCAGCCGACGTCGTCGGGCGGCCGGACCGCCTCGTCGTGCTCGACGTCGGGCAGGGCGACGCGATCCTCGTGGAGAGCCGTGACGGGGCCCGGATGCTGGTCGACGGCGGCCCCGACCCGGACCGGGTGCTCGCCCAGCTCGACGCGGTGGTGCCGCCGTGGGACCGTCGGCTCGACATCGTCGTGCTGACCCACCCGCACGAGGACCACGTCGCAGGGCTCGTGCGGGTGCTCGAGCGGTATCGAGTCGGGCGGGTGTTCGAGCCGGGAATGCGCGGCACGGGCCCCGGCTGGGAGGCGTGGGACGCGGCGCTCCGGCGCGGCCCGCCTCGGGGGACGCTCGCGGCGGGGGCTCGCCTCCGGCTCGGCGACATCGCCCTCGAGGTGCGCTGGCCGGAGCCGGGGGCGGTGCCGGCGGCACCCGGCGCCACGGGGCGGGCGGTCAACGACACCTCGATCGTCCTGCTCGGGACGGCGTCCGGTCGGCGCTTCCTCCTGACCGGCGATGCCGAGGACGACGTGGACGCGTCGCTGCTGGCCGCGGGGCTGCCGCCGGTGGACGTCCTCAAGGTCGCCCACCACGGCAGCGCCACGGCCACGTCGGCGCCCCTGCTCGCGGCCGCCCGTCCGGCGGTCGCGCTGGTCTCGGTGGGCGCGGGCAACGACTACGGCCACCCGGCCTCCTCGACGCTCGCCCGCCTGCGGGACGCCGGCGCGCGCGTGCGCCGCACCGACCTCGAGGGTCGGCTGGAGGCGGACCTGCTCCCGGCCGGCGTCGAGGTCCACGCAGCGGGGACCCGTGGCACGGCCGCGACGCCCCGCACCGGATACGATCGACGGCATGACGGTCCCCCGACGCCGCGAGGCGGCGAGCCTGCTGATCTCGCTCGATCCGCCCGAGTGGTTCCTCCGCCACGCCTGCGCCGTCGCCGACGTGGCCGCCTGGCTCGCGAGGCGGGTGTCGGCACAGGGCGTGCCGGTCGATCGCGCCGCCCTGGACGCGGCGGCGCTGCTGCACGATGTCGACAAGCTGCCGGCCGCCGGCTCGGACGGCCGCCTCCGGCACGGCGAGGGGTCGGCGGCCTGGCTCGCGGCCCGCGGCCTCGATGAGCTCGCACCGCTCGTCCGCGACCATCCGGTGACCCATCTCGCGGACGACGGCCTCGCGGCGCGACTGGCCACGGCGCCGATCGAGGCGCGGATCATCGCCTACGCGGACAAGCGCGCCGGCCAGCGGCTCGAGCCGATGGAGGCGCGGTTCGCCTCCTGGCGCCGCCGCTACCCGTCCGGGCCGGGCGAGCACGTGCGCCCGCGCGGCGGCGGGCCCACCGGCGCGGGCTGGGACGACGAGACGGCCTCGCGGGTCGTCGAGCGCGCCCGCGACCTCGAGCGCGACGTGTGCGCGAAGGCCGGCATCGCCCCAGAAGACGTGGCCCGCCTCCGCTGGTCGCGACGCGAGCTCCGAGAGGCAGCCGGCCGCCGGAGTGCAGCCCGGTGAGCACGGCCGACCGGCCCCAGGTGCTCTACCTGTGGGGCGACGACGAGTGGGCCATGGAGCGGCTCGTGGGGTCCGTCGTGGAGGGCCTCGCCCGGGACACCGGCGCGCCGCCGGACCGGTGGCGGGTGAACGGCAGGGACGTCACGCCTGCCGCCCTCTCGGAGCGGGTCGCCGTCGCGCCGATGTTCGGCGGGGGCACCGTCGCCGTCGTGGCCGACCCGATGCCGCTCGTCCGCTCCAAGGCGCTCCGCGAGGCGCTCGACGGGGTGATCGCCTCGGTCGCGCCCGGCAACGCCCTGGTGCTCCTCGAGTTCGACGCGTCCGGAGGGCGGAAGCGCCCGAAGTCGCTGGTGGACCTCGAGGCCGGGGTCCAGAAGGCGGGCGGCACCGCCCGCCCCTGCCGCGCGCCGAGTGCCGGGGAGATGCCGGCCTGGATCGGCGGGCGGGCGGCCGACATGGGGATCTCCCTCGGCCCGGGCGCCGCCCGCGAGATCGCCCGGCGGATCGGCTCCCATGTCGGCGAGGGCGACGTGGACCGGCGCCAGATGAGCGCGGTCGCCGTCGGGGAGCTGGAGAAGCTGGCGCTGTACCGCGGCGGCGAGCCCGTCACCGCGGACGACGTCCGGGCGCTCGTCGCGGAGACGGTGCCTGACAGCCTGTGGGCCCTGTCGGACGCGGTCGCCGCCCGTCGCGCCGACGCCGCGGGCCCGGCGCTCGACCGGGCGCTCGAGACCCAGCCCGAGCAGGTGGTGCTGGTGCTGCTCCACCGCCGCATCCGGGAGCTCCTGATGGCCCTCGACGCACGGGATCGGGGCGCGCGGCCCGCCGACCTCGTCAAGCTGATCGGCGGCAATCCCTACGTGGTCCAGCGGCGGGCGGAACAGGCGGCCGCCTGGACGGTCCCGGAGCTCGAGGCGGCGCTGGACGGCCTGCTCGCCCTCGACCGGATGGCCAAGCACGCCGACGCCGCGGCCAGCACCGACGGCCAGCGGCGGATGGCCTGGGTCGCCTGGGTCGCGGAGCGCGTCGCCCCGGGCGGTGCACGGGCCGGCGGGCCGAGCGTCCCGGCCGCGAGGCGGCGCTAGCCTCGCCCGGCCGGGCGGCGGCGAGCGGCCGGCGGGTGCCCCCGGGCCCCGAGCCGGGCGGCGCGGCCGCGGTCCGTCAGTCGGCGGACGACCAGGCCTGCTCCTGGAGCACGACGTCGCTCTCGATGGCGAACACGCAGCGTGCCTCGCCCAGATCGAGCAACTCGATCAGCTCAGGGTCGATGTACAGCTGGTGGCAGTCCTCGCACAGCCCCCCGGGGATGGCGAAGCACAGCCGCTCCGTCCGATCGGGCAGCCGGAACGTCGTGTCGAATCGGGTGATGATGAGGCGCCGGCTGCAGCTGGGGCAGCGATCTCGCAGGCCCGACATTCGGGACTTCTCCGGTGGCGCCAGCCACGCCGGCTGACGACCTGCTGGCGATGCTAGGCACCCCCGGCCCGACTGCACATGACCCAGCGGTACCGGCCGGAGCGGTACCCCACGGAGGGGGCCCGGTGCCACCGGCGAGCCTACTGGACCCGCAGGACCACCCGGGCCGCGGACCAGTGCTTCTCGAGGCCGTAGTAGTCCCGCTCCGGGGGCGTGAACACGTGCACGATCACCGAGCCGAAGTCCACCAGCACCCAGTGCGACGCCGGGGTGCCCTCGCGCCCGATGGGCCGGACGCCCTCGGCCCGCAGGCCCTCGACGATGCCGTCCGCGATGGCGTCGATCTGCCGCTCCGAGCCCCCCGAGCAGATCACGAACGCATCGGCGAGCGTGGTCAGCTCGGCGAGGTCGAGCAGCACGATGTCGGCCGCCTTCTTGTCCTCCGCCAGCTCGACGATCCGGCGGGCCAGGTCGAGCGGGGCTCGGTCGGGGGCCGGCGCGGCGGCGGTGCGGTTCGGCAGCCCGTCCGGTCGGGGTGCGGTCGCGGTGAGTTCGGTCACGTCGGTCGGCGTCCTCCAGGCGGCTTGCGAGCGACAGTCGCGTTCAGCGGTACAGGCGGTGGTCGGCGATGTAGGCGGCGACGGCATCCGGGACGAGGTAACGCACGGAGCGGCCGACGTGCGCCCTGCGCCGCACCACGCTACCCGAGATCGGCAACAGGGGCCCCGGCAGGAAGCGGACGCGGTCCGCGGCGCCCGGGAACCGGGCCTCGACCCAGTCCGGGCCGAGCGGGTCGAAGCCCTGCCGGGGCACGACGGCGAGCCGAGCCAGCTCGAGGATCGCGCGCGGCTCTCGCCAGGTGGCCAGGAGCGCGAGCGCCTCGGACGAGAGGAGGAGCCACGGCTCCTCGAGGCCGCCGTCGCGCAGGGCGCGCAGCGTCTCCACCGTGTACGACGTCCCGCCGCGACGGACCTCGATGTCCGATGCCTCGAGGGCCGGGTTGCCGGCCACCGCGAGGCGCACCATCGCCAGCCGGTCTTCCGGGGCGGACACGGGCTGGTCCGGCTTGTGGGGCGGTGACGCGGCCGGCACGAGCAGCACCCGCTCGAGCCCCAGCGCCTCGCGCGCCTCCTCGGCGATCAGGAGGTGCCCGTGGTGGACCGGGTCGAACGTGCCGCCGAGGATGCCCACCGACCCTGGCACCGTCGGTGCGGCGGGGAGGACGGGCAGGCTGTCGGGCGCGTCGCTCACTCGCCCTCCTCGGACGGCTCCCAGGCCAGCTCCAGGCCGCCCACGCGGACGCTGTCGCCCGGGCGCACGCCGGCTCTGCGGAGCGCGGCGTCGATGCCGAGGCGCAGCAGCTCGCGCTGGAAGCGCTCGGCCGACTCCTCGTTGTCGAAGTTGGTCTGCACCGCCAGGCGCTCGATCCGCTTGCCCCGCACGACGAGGCCCTCCGCGTCGCGCTCGACGGTGAAGCCGTCGCCGGCGGCCTCGAGCCGGTGGACCACGACGCCCGCGGGCTCGGGCGGCTCGGCCAGCGCCTCGGCGTCGGGGAGCATGACGCCGACCGCCGACCGCAGCGCGTCGAGGCCCTCGCCCGTGTCGGCGGAGATGGCCACCACGCCGCGGTCCTCCCGGCGCGCCTCGGCCTCGAACGCCGGCCAGGCCGCCTGGGCGGCGGGCAGGTCCATCTTGTTGAACACCACCAGGATCGGCTTGGCGAGCAGCGCCGGATCGTGCGCCTCGAGCTCGTCGCGGATGACGTCATGGTCCCACTGGGGGTCTCGCGACGCGCCGTCCACCACGTGCAGCAGCACGCGCGTGCGCTCGACGTGGCGCAGGAACGCGTGGCCCAGGCCGGCGCCGTCGGACGCGCCCTCGATCAGCCCCGGCACGTCGGCGATCGTCGGGCGGCGCCCGTCGTCCACGCCGAGGTCCAGCACGCCCAGGTTGGGCTCGAGGGTGGTGAACGGGTAGGGTGCGATCTTGGGCCGCGCCGCCGTCAGCGCCGCCAACAGGGTGGACTTGCCGGCGTTGGGCAGCCCGACGAGCCCCACGTCGGCGATCAGCCGGAGCTCGAGGCGCAGCGTCCGCTCCTCGCCGGGCTCGCCCCGCTGGGCATGGCGCGGAGCCTGGTGGGTGGCCGTCGCGAAGTGCACGTTGCCGAGGCCGCCCCGCCCGCCGCGCGCCACCATGGCCTCCTGGCCCACTGCCACCAGGTCCGCGATCAGCTCGCCCGTGCCCTCGTCGATGACGGCCGTTCCCGGGGGGACCGCGAGGAACAGGTCCTCGCCCGCCTTGCCGTGCCGCTTCTGGCGCTCGCCCGAACCCCCGGGGGTGGCGGCGAAGCGGTGCCGGTACCGGAAGTCGCGCAGCGTCGTCTGCCCCACGTCGACGCGCAGGTAGACCGAGCCGCCGCGACCCCCGTCGCCGCCGTCGGGGCCGCCGCGCGGCACGTGGGCCTCTCGGCGCATGGTCGCCGCACCGTCGCCGCCGGCACCGGCTCGCACGACGATGCGGACCTCGTCAAGGAACATCGCAGGCATTCTCGCACGGGACCGGCGGCGGAACGACAACGCCCCCGGGGATTCCGGGGGCGTCTGCGGCCGGGAGGCCGGTTCTACAGGTAGTTGAGCGGGTTCATCCGCTGCCCGCCGTTCCAGATCGGCCCGACCCACACCTCGAAGTGGAGGTGCGGCCCGGTGGCGTCACCGCTCTGGCCGATCCGGCCCACCTGCTGGCCGCGGCTCACGTTGTCGCCGGGCGCCACGGTGATCGCGGACATGTGGTTGTACGTCGTGTACAGGTCACCGCCGTGGCTGATCCAGACCTGCCAGCCGCCGCCGTTGTTCTTCCAGCCGGCGAAGATGACCCGTCCGGCCGCCGCCGCCACGACCTCGCTCCCGTACTGGGCGGCGATGTCGATCGCCCAGTGGCCGTAGTGGTAGTACTGGCTGATGTAGTTGCCGCCGCCGACGACGGGCCAGGACATCTTGCCGCCCGTGTACTGGCCGCTGATGCCGGAGGCGGAGCCGCCGCTGCTGTGCTGGCTGCTGCTCGCGGAAGACGACGAGTGGCTGATGGACGCGGTCTGCGGGACGGGCTTGGGCGTGGGGATCGGCGCGCCCCGGGCGCCCGGCACGATCAGCACCTGGCCGACGACGAGCGTGGGGTCGGTGAGCTGGTTGATGTCCAGGATGCTCTGCGGGTCGACGCTGTACTTGGCCGCGAGGCTGTCGAGCGTGTCGTTGGCGGCGACGGTGACGATCAGCCCGTTGGCGGGCGGGACCTTGATCAGCTGGCCGACGTGGAGGTCGGTCTTCGAGGTCATCGTCGACTTGTTCGCCCACCACAGCGTCATCATCGAGATGTGGTAGTTGGCGGCGATCGTGGACAGCGTGTCGCCCTTCTTGACGCGGTAGATCTGGATCAGCGACGACCCGTCCTTGACCGTGGAGTCGGGTGCATAGCCGGTAATCAGCGTGCCGTCGGCGGTCACGGCGCCGGGGTCCTGGCTGGGCTGGTCGGCTGCCGGCGCCGTGGACAGGTCCGTCGGCAGGGTGATGGGCTGGAAGCTGGCGTCGACGTGCTGGGCGTCGAGGATCGCTGCCGCCCGCGTGCTGCCGCCGACCGCGAGGTTGTGGACCCCGCCGTTGATGGCGAGCCGGGGGCTGGTCGAGGAGCCCTGCGCCGCGCCGGCTGAGCCAGCCGGGGTGCTGGGCAGGAAGGCGAGCATCGAGGCCACGGCGACGACCGCGGCGACGGCGATCGGAAGGGTGCGCTCCGTCGTGGCGAGCGGACGGGCCGACGCCGCGAGCGAGCGGAGCCGTTCGCCGACTGGAGCGACGCGGCCGAGGCGCGCCCCGAGCGCCGCGAGCGCGGCGGGGGCATGGCGGCCGGCGGGAGTCACACGGCGGGCAGGGCGCAAGCGGTCGGGCCGGCGACCGACGCCGTCGGTGGTTTTCTGCAATACGGCCTCCTGGGAGGAGATCGGGCGCGGAGGCGAACCGAGCCGCCCTTGCCGACCCCCACGGGGTGCTGGTCGTGTGGCGAAACGAGTGGCCGCCTGAGCGTCCCGCGGCCGTTTCGACCAGCGGACCCTAACAGACCGTCAACAGGTAGGTCAAACGACGCAACCCGATTTGGAGGGGTGTCGGGAGGCCTTTTCTCCCGGGCCACACGTCCCGAATCTGTCCGAATCTGGGACCCTTCGACCGATGGTAAACGTTTCCTAACCGACGGTTCGTCACACAGGGACGGCTCGCGACCGTCGCAGGCGGCCACCCGGAGGCCGCCCGATCAGTCGAGGGGTTTGTTCAGCGAGCCCAGGAACTGCGCGTTGTTCTCGGTCTTGGCGATCCGGTTGAGGAGCAGCTCGATGCCCTCGTTGGTGCCGACGGCCGACAGCATCCGCCGCATCGTCCACACCATCTTGAGCGTCCCCTCCTCGAGGAGCAGCTCCTCGCGCCGGGTGCCGGACCGCTGGACGTCGATCGCCGGGAAGATGCGCTTCTCGGCCAGTTTGCGGTCCAGGATCAGCTCCGAGTTGCCGGTGCCCTTGAACTCCTCGTAGATCACGTCGTCCATGCGCGACCCGGTGTCGACGAGGCAGGTGGCGATGATCGTGAGCGAGCCGCCCTCCTCGATCTTCCGGGCGGCGCCGAAGAAGCGCTTGGGCGGGTAGAGGGCGATCGGGTCGATGCCGCCCGACAGCGTCCGGCCGCTGGGCGGAAGCGCGAGGTTGTACGCGCGCGCGAGGCGGGTGATCGAGTCGAGCAGGATCACGACGTCGCGGCCGGTCTCCACCTGGCGCTTCGCGATCTCGAGCGCCATCTCCGCCACGTGCGTGTGGTTCTCGGTGGGCTCGTCGAAGGTGGAGCTGATCACCTCGCCATGCACGCTGCGGCGCATGTCGGTGACCTCCTCCGGCCGCTCGCCGATGAGGGCGACCATGAGCAGGATGTCCGGGTAGTTGGAGGTGATGCCGTTGGCGATGTTCTTGAGGAGCATCGTCTTGCCGGCCTTGGGCGGCGACACGATCAGCGCGCGCTGGCCCTTGCCCAGCGGGTTCACCAGGTTGACCAGGCGCTGGGACAGGTTCTTCGGGTCCGACTCGAGGTTGATCAGCTCGATCGGGTGGATCGGCGTCAGGTCGTTGAAGAACGGCCGCCGGCGCGCGGCGTCGGTGTCCACGCCGTTCACGGTGTCGACGCGGATCAGGCCCCAGTACTTCTCCCCCTCGCGCGGCGCCCGCACGGCGCCCACGACGCGGTCGCCGACCCGGAGGCCGAACCGTCGGACCTGGCTCGACGAGACGTAGACGTCGTCGGGGCTCGGCAGCAGGCCGTGGCGGCGCATGAAGCCGTAGCCCTCGTCCACGATGTCGAGGATGCCGAACACGTAGTCGAGGCCGGCGCGCTCCGTCTGGGCCTGGAGGATGGCGTCCACCAGCTCCTCGCGGCGGTCGGCGCCGGTGTCGATCTCGAGGCTCCTGCCGACCTCGCGCAGCTCCTTGACGGACATCTCGCTGAGGTCGCGGAAGTCCAGGTCATTGCGCTCGCGCGCCGCCTCGAGTTCTGCGACCTCGTCCTGCTCGGTGACGGGCAGGCGGCTGGTCTGGGATCGCCGGCGGGAGCGGCGGTTGCGGCTCGGGCGCTGGTCGGGGCCGTTCGGCATTGGACGGGAATTCCCTCGGGTGGGAGTGCGGTGCGACGCGGGTGCGGACCGGTCGGGATGGAGCGCGCCACGGGCCGTTGTTCGCGCGGAATCGTCGGAACGTCGCGCGCGGCCGGTGGGGGTAGATCGATCATATTGGACGGCGCGCCGCCCCGTCAACGTTGTGTACGCCTCCGGTCCTGCCGGCGCGGGAAGGTGGGGCACAACGGGCAGTTGTACGTGCGAGCGGTGGCGGGTGCCGCACAACGACCAGTTGTGCCCGCGAGCGGACGGCGGCGGGCCCCCGCTCCGCCACCTGCCTGCTCTCCCGCACGGGCGCATTCCCGCACCCCGCCTCCAGGTTCCCTCGACCAAGCGCACAACAGCAAGTTGTATCTACGCGCGGGCGTCGGGGGGCGTCCCCTCCCAGGGGCCCGCAGACGCGTTCGCACCACCGCCAGTTGTGCGGTCGACCACAAGGTCGCCGAATACACGTGCAGGCACAACCTGCAGTGGTGCGCGGGGCCGCACCGGACGCCGCCCGGAGCCTGGAGCGCGCGGACACAACCCGGGGTTGTGCCAGCCCGTGGTGGCACGGCTGCACGGGGAACTGGAGCGCGCGGACACAACCCGGGGTTGTGCCAGCCCGTGGTGGCACGGCTGCACGGGGAACTGGAGCGCGCGGACACAACCCGGGGTTGTGCCAGCCCGTGGCCGCACGGCGCCGGGCTCCTGCGGGGCGTGGACCGCGCGGCGCGGGGCCTGCGGGCAACGACCGCCGACCGCCGCGAACGCGCGTGTGTGCGGCCGGGCGCCGGGTCTCAGGACGCGGGCGCGCCCTCGGTCGCGAGGTCGTCGTCCTCGACCCCGGGGCCGACCGCGGCCAGCACCGGCTCGGTCCCCTCGCGCAGGGCGAGGGCGGTGGCGACGAAGCCGTGGAACAGGGGGTGCGGCCGCTCCGGGCGTGACTTGAACTCGGGGTGGAACTGGCTGGCGACGAACCAGGGGTGGTCGCGCAGCTCCACGATCTCGACCAGCCGGCCGTCGGGCGAGGTGCCCGACAGGACCATGCCCGCCCCCTCGAGGGCCGCGCGGTAGCGGTTGTTGACCTCGAAGCGGTGGCGGTGCCGCTCGTAGATGACCTCGCTGCCGTAGACCGCGCGGGCCTTGGAGCCGGGCGCCAGCTTGGCCGGGTAGATCCCGAGCCGCATCGTGCCGCCCTTGTCCTCCAGATCGCGCTGGTCGGGCATGAAGTCGATGACCGGGTTCGCGGTGAACATGTCGAACTCGGTGGAGTTGACGTCCTGGGTGCCGAGCACCTCGCGCGCGAACTCGATCACCGCGCACTGGAGGCCGAGGCACAGGCCGAGGTACGGCTTGCCGCGCGTGCGCGCCCAGTTGGCCGCGAGCACCTTGCCCTCGATCCCGCGATGGCCGAAGCCGCCGGGCACCAGCACCGCCGCGGCGCCCGCGAGGCGCGCGTCGACGTTGTCGCGGTCGAGCTTCTCGCTGTCCACCCAGCGGACCTTCGCGTCCACGCCGTTCGCCCACGCCGCGTGGCGGAGGGCCTCGGTGACCGAGAGGTACGCGTCCGGCAGCTCGATGTACTTCCCGACCAGCGCCACCTCGAGGGTGGGCTTGGGCGCCTTGATCCGCGCCACGAGGGCCCGCCACGACGACAGGTCGGGCGTGGCGTCGGGATCGCCCAGGCCCAGTTCGCGCACCACCAGCCGGCCGAACCCGAACGACTCGAACTGGAGCGGCACCTCGTAGATCGTGGACGCGGTGGGCGCCGGGATGACGGCGTCCACGTCCACGTCGGTGAACAGCGCGATCTTCTCGCGGATCTCGTCGGGCACCTCGGAGTCCGAGCGCAGGACGATCACGTCCGGCTGGATGCCGATGCCGCGGAGCTCCTTGACGCTGTGCTGGGTGGGCTTGGTCTTGAGCTCGCCGGTGGCCGCCAGGGCCGGCAGGAGCGTCACGTGGACGTACAGCACGTTGTGCCGGCCGACGTCCTTGCGCATCTGGCGGATCGCCTCGAGGAACGGCAGGCTCTCGATGTCGCCCACCGTGCCGCCCACCTCGACGATCACGACGTCCGGCTCGCCGTCGCGCGCGACGCGCGTGATCCGCTCCTTGATCTCGTTGGTGATGTGCGGGATGACCTGGACCGTGCCGCCGAGGTAGTCGCCGCGGCGCTCCTTGGCGATGACCGCGGAGTAGATGCGGCCGGTGGTCACGTTCGACCCCTGCGAGAGGTTCTCGTCGATGAACCGCTCGTAGTGGCCGAGGTCGAGGTCGGTCTCGGCGCCGTCGTCGGTGACGAACACCTCGCCGTGCTGGTACGGCGACATGGTCCCCGGGTCGACGTTGATGTAGGGGTCCAGTTTGAGGATCGAGACCTTGAGCCCCCGCGCCTTGAGCAGGCGCCCGACCGAGGCGGCGGTGATGCCCTTGCCGAGCGAGGAGGTGACTCCTCCGGTCACAAAGACATACTTCGCCATGGGCTCTGGTCCTCCGGGGTTTTTCTCATGCTACCGATTCGGGGCCCCGAGGACAACCCGATTGGGGTTGCGGTTGGGGGTCGCCGGGGTGCGGGCGACGCGCATCGCATCGACGGCACCGAGCGGATCGCTGCCGCGGACTATGACCCGAGCGCGACAGGCGCGTCCTTGCAGACGGTGCCCGGCGGCGGCGGGATGACGGCGACCAGGTACGAGGCGACGGCGTTGCGGAGACAGGCATTGCTCTCCATCGAGGGGCCCGATGTGTGACCGATCCCGTCGCGGGTGAGCACGACGCCCGTTCCCAGGGCCGCCGCCAGCGGGGCCGCCTGCCATGGCGGCGTGGCCGGGTCCCAGAGCGACGCGATGACGACGATCGGCGGCAGGCCGGCCGGTGGTGCGCCGACGACCACCTGGGCAGCCGGAACAGGCCAGTCCAGACACCCGTAGAGGTCGCCGAGAACCACCAGGGGACCGAATCTCGGGGCGTCCTGGCGGACCTCGGCGACGTCGCCGGCGATCGCGGCCTCCGTGTGAGGATGGGCAGCGTCGAGGCAGACGGTCGCCTCGTAGCTGCCGAGGGAGATGTCCGAGTAATAGCTGTCGGCCGACGCGATGAGCGGGTCGCCGTTGCCGCTCTCCGCCAGGTGGAGGGACACCAGGAGGCCGGCGGCGTCCTGGCCGTACAGCCAGCTGAGCGTCCCGGTCACGGCCACGCCCGCCGTCAGCGTGCCGGCCGAGCCCGGCGCAGGTGTGGTGGGCAGCCCGGCGATCAGCCGGTCGTAGGCGCTGAGTGGATCGCCGCCACCGTGGAACGGGCAGGAGGCCTTGGCGGCGCACAGCGCCAGCAGGTGGCGAAGGGCCCGCTCGAAGCCCTTGGCCTGGCTCGCGTCGCGGGCAGCGAGGTCGAGGTTCGGGTCGACTGGTCCGTCAAGCACGGCCGCGCGGAGACGGTTCGGGAACATCGTGGCATACAGGTACCCGAGATACGTGCCGTACGACCAGCCGACGTAGGTGATCGCGTCCTCGCCGAGCGCCGCCCGGATCGCATCCATGTCGCGGGCCGAGTTCGCCTCGGAGAGGTACGCGAGGATGGGCGCGGAGCCCGAGGACTCGCAGTCGGCGGCCACGTCGTGGAACACGGTGCGGAAGGCGCCGTACTCGCCGGGCTTCGGGTTCGGGTCGAGCGCCTCCACCGCCTTGACGACCGTGCTGGCCGGGCAGGTCACGCCGCTGCTCAGGCCCACGCCTCGCGGATCCCAGCTGACGACGTCGAAGCGCGCGAGGACCTCAGGCGGCAGCGCCATCATGAGGAACGCCGACCCGATCAACGGGACGCCGCGTGCGCCCGGGCCGCCCGGGTTGACGAACAGCGTTCCGATCCGGTGGGCTGGGTCGGTGGCGGGCTGGCGCGCGACGGCCAGCGTGATGGTGCCGGCGGCCGGGTTGCTGTAGTCGAGTGGCACCTTCAAGCTGGCGACTTCGATCGACCCAGTCTCGGTCCATTGGAGCCCGGTCGGACGCGGCGGCGACGGCGTGGGCGCTGGACTGGCGGATCCGGCCGCAGGTGCCGAGGCGCCGGCCGCAGTGGTGGCGGCCGCCGGGGCCGGTCCCGCCGGGGAGGCCGACGGCGCCGGGCTGCCGCAGGCCGACAACGCGAGGATGGCGACCAGCGTCCATGATCCAACACGTCGCGCCACGGGCCCTGTCCTCCTGGTGCCGAACGCTATTCCCGCTTGCCGGCAGCCGCAAGACGGGCCGGCACGTCGCCGTCGATCGGTCGATCATGTGACAGTTGGCCACGAGGAGAGGAGGCCGCCGATGGAGTTCGCCGACGTCGTCATGCGCCGCCGCGCCGTCCGCCGGTTCGTGGACGGCGGCGTTGACCGCGAGGTCATCGAGCGCATCGCCCGCCTCGCCCAGCGCACGCCCTCGGCGGGGTTCTCGCAGGGCCAGCGGCTCGTCGTGGTCGTGGACCCCGGGCTCCGACGGCAGGTGGGGATCGCCTGCGGCGAGCCGGAGTACGAGCCCGAGTTCGGCCGCTGGATCAGCGAGTGCGCCGCGCAGTCATCCCGTGCGTGTCGGAGGAGGTCTACCACCGCCGCTACCGGGAGCCGGACAAGCTCGACGCGGACGGGCGCGAGACCGACTGGCCGATCCCCTACTGGTGGGTGGACATCGGGGCGACGATGCAGACCGTGATGCTGGCCGCGGTCAACGAGGGGCTGGGCTGCGGCTTCGCGGGGCCGGTCGACGGGGCGGCGCCCCTGCGCGAGCTGCTGGGCGTCCCGGACGAGTTCACGCCGATCGGCGTGATGCCGGTCGGGATCCCGCTGCCGGACGTCCGCTCGCCGTCGCTGCGCCGCGGCTGGATCCCGTTCGAGCAGTTCGCGCACTGGGACGGCTGGGCGTAGCGGTCGTCCGGCGCCGGCCGGGGGGCGGTCTCAGCGGTCGGGGCCCCACGCCTCCGGGCCGCAGAACAGCGGCCGCGGCCGCGGGCCGGGCAGTGCAGCGGGGTCGGCCCCGAACGCCGCCAGCTGCTCGTCGAGCCAGCGGCGCACGTCATCGAACGTGGCCCACGTCCGGTACGCCAGGCCGCCCTCGCGGCAGATGTCCACCAGCCCGTCCTTCGCGAACACCTCGTCCGCGTAGCCGGCGGCGTAGCGGTCCGACTCGCCGTCGCCCACGAACGCCACCCGTCGCCCCGCTGCCTGGTGGGCGAGCACGCGGTTGCGCTTGCAGGTGCCGCACACGCCGCAGGCCGGGTTGCCGTGCGGGAACGTCAGGCGGGGCCCGCCGGGCCCGAACTCGGTGGCGCCGGACGCGATGGGCACCCAGCCCGCGCCCAGGCGCCGGAGCGCGGGCTCGATGAAGAACCCGAAGCCGTCCGACACGACCTCCACCGCGACGCCGGCGGCGGCGGCGCGAGAGGCCAGCGAGGCGAAGGTCCGGTCGAGGGGCACCCTGGCCGCCGCCGCGAGCAGCGGCGCGGGGTCGCGCGGGAAGCCGCCCGCCGCCTCGAGCATCATCTCGGGCCAGGACTGCTGCGAGCCCTCCTGCCACGGCAGCTGGCGCCCCGCAGGCAGGCTGGCGAGCATGACGGCGGCGGTCACGTCGCCGCGGGCGATGGTGCCGTCGAAGTCCACCAGCAGCGCGAGCGGCGGCTCGGAGGGACCGGGCGGCGGAACGGCGGCGGTAGCCGTGACCACGGTCGTCTAGGCGGCCGGGCCGAGCCGGGCCCGGAACGCCGCCGGCATGACCGACGCCCGCCGCGTGACGGCCACGCCGAGCACGATGACGGCGCCCCCCGCGAGCTGGGCCAGGCCCACGGGCTCGGCCAGGAACAGGGCGCCCAGCAGCACCGCGCCCGCTGGCACCAGCAGCTGCATCGACGAGGCCCGCGTGGGCCCGACCACCTTGACGGCGTTGAACATGAGCACGTTCGAGACGCCCGCCGCGAGCGCCCCCGAGAAGAGGACGCCCGCCACGGAGGCAGGCGGAACCGAGGCCGGCGGGGCGGTGAGCACCTCCCAGACGCCGAACGGGACGAGGAACACCAGGCCGCCCAGCACCGTCCAGGCCGTCGCCGTGAGCGGGTCCACGTGGCGGAGGACGCGCGTCCCGGCCACCGTGTACACGGCCCACAGCAGGGCGGCGGTCAGGGTCAGGGCGTCGCCTGCCAGCGACGAGCCCAGCTGCAGCCCGGCGCCGGCCCCGATGACGACGGCCACGCCGATGAAGGCGATCAGCGCCCCGGCCAGCTTGGGCGCCGTCAGCCGGTCCAGGCCTACGGCGCTCGCCAGAAGCGCGGTGGCCACCGGCGAGGCGGCGATGATCAGCGCCGAGTCGCCGGCGGTGATCTGGGTGAGTCCGACGGTGAACAGCACCTGGTAGGCGCCGAAGCCGATGATCCCCAGGCCCATCAGCGGCAGGGTGAGCCGACCCGGCCGCCGGACGGCGCCGAACCGCCAGCGGGCCAGCGCGAACAGCGTGACCGCCGCGACGGTGTAGCGGGAGGCGGTGAACGTCAGCGGGCCCAGCACGCCGATCGCGGCCTTGACCACCACGAAGTTGGCCGACCAGACCAGGACCGTGAGCAGCACCCCGGCCTCGGCCAGCCGCAGCTCGCGCGCAGACACGGAGACGCCCGCCGATCTGGCGGGCGTCACTGGCGACCTCGTCGTTCCGGCGGGCGGTCCCGCCGTCGGGCCGTGGCGATCAGGCGCCCTCCTGCTCGAGCTCGAGCGCCTCCTCGTCGTCCTCCTCGGTCAGCTTGAGCCAGACGAACAGCCCGGCCAGCACGATCAGGGGGATCACGATCATCGCGCCCAGGGTGATCCCCAGGGCAACCGCAACAGTCCGCAGCGCCTTCATGGCCGGACCTCCTTGTGCTACGACGTGATGCTCGGAATTGTGCCGCCTGGCCGGGGCCCTGTCACGGGCCGGGTGGCGGGACGGCCCCGACAGCGGGCGCGCCGGCCGCGGGGCTCGGCACGCTGGGGGCCCGACGCGACGACGCCTCGGCGACCAGGCCCTCCACGTCCTCGACGGTGAACTCGGCGATCACGTGGTGCGCGTCCGACTGGCCGCTCGCGAACAGGCGCACGACGTAGGCGCCCGCCTGCTCGAACAGGAACACGTCCCGCGGCTTCTGCTCGTCCATCCACCGCCCGATGACGCGCAGCGCCCGCTCGTGGGGGCCGGCCTGCGGGCTGCCCGGCGGATCGCTGGAGCCGCGCCGCTTGGCCGCCTCCTCCATGAACTTGGCGATGTCCTCGTCGAGGTAGGTCAGGGTCTCCTTGGCGACCGAGCCGACCGTCTCGGACCAGGCGCTGCCGGACCCCTGCGTCAGCACGAGGCCCTGCACGACGTAGCCGTCCGGCACCTCGAGCAGCAGGATGTCGCGCATGCCGCGGCGGTCGAGAAAGGCGCCGATCGAGCGGAAGACCTCCTCGAAGTCCTGCCGCGGGCTTCCCTCGTAGATCCGCATCGAGCCTCCTTGCGGAGCGTCCGCCCCGTTCGCTCCCGGCCTACGAGCCGGTGGTCCGGTCCAGCAGGCCACGGTCCCTCGCCCGCCGCTCGCTGCCGCGGAACATGGCGGTGGCCACGAGTGTAGTCATCGCCCCGGTCAGGAACAAGGCGCCCGCGAGCGCGGGCGGGTATGGGGCGGCGGAACCGGTGACCGCGGTCCACAGCGAGCGGGCACCGCGGCCGGCGGCCCCGGGGGTCAAGGGGCCGGGATCAGCGGGCCGTCGCCAGCTCCACCGCCAGCAGCCCGCCGACCCGCGCGTTGTCCACGATCAGCGCGATGTTCGCCCTGACGCTCGCCCCGCCGGTGATCTCGGCGATCCGGGCCAGCAGCCAGGGCGTGGTGGCGGGCCCGTGGACCCCGGCCGTCTCGGCCTCGGCGACGCCCTGCGCGACGATCTCGCGCACGTAGGCGTCGGGGAGGGCGTCGGCCGCGGGCGCGGGGTTGGCGAGCACGACGCCGGCATCGAGGCCGAGCGCGGCCTGCGCCTCGACCACGCGCGCCGCGGCGGCGATGTCGGGCACGCTCAGCGGCGCCCTGATGCCGCTCCGGCGCGCCCAGAAGAACGGCATCTCGTCCTCGCCCAGGACCAGCACCGGGACGCCCCGCGTCTCGAGGTACTCGAGCGTGCGCGGGACGTCGAGGATCGCCTTCGGCCCGGCGCAGACGACCGCGACCGGGGTCCGGGCCAGCTCGTCGAGGTCGGCCGAGATGTCGAAGGACGGGCTCGGCCCGTCGAGGGCCCCGCGGTGGACGCCGCCGATGCCGCCCGTGCTGAACACGCGGATGCCCACGGCGTGCGCGGCGATCATCGTCCCGGACACGGTGGTCGCCGCCCAGCCCCCCGCCGCCGCGCCCTCGGCCAGGCTGTGGCGCGACACCTTGCGCACCGAGCCGGCGGGAGCGGCGGCCAGCGCCTCGAACTCGTCCGCGGTCAGCCCGACCAGCAGCCGGCCGTCGCGCATGGCCACCGTGGCGGGCACCGCGCCCGAGCGCCGCACGGCCTGCTCCGACGCCGACGCCACCTCCACGTTCTGCGGGTAGGGCAGCCCGTGGCTGATCAGCGTGGACTCGAGGGCGACGACGGGGCGGCCGTCGGCGAGGGCGTCGGCGACCTCCGGGGCGACGACGAGTCGGTCGGGTTGCAGCATGCCGCGAGGGTACGCCCGAGCGGCGGGGCGCCGCGAGCCCCGGGGCGGCGTGCCGCATCGGGTCCAGCCGCCCGCGCGGGCGTGCGGCCCGGGACGGGCCAGCGGCGGCGGCGAGCCGTGGGCTACGCTCGGTGGATGCCGACCCCGACCGAGCTGCGCCTGCCCACGCCCGAGCGGGCGTGCGGCCCGGGACGGGCCAGCGGCGGCGGCGAGCCGTGGGCTACGCTCGGTGGATGCCGACCCCGACCGAGCTGCGCCTGCCCACGCCCGAGATCCTCCGCGAGCAGGTGGTGCTCGAGGAGCTCGACCTCGCCCCCGACGGCTCGTTCGCCGTCGTCACCCGGCGGTCCGTCGAGGGGGAGGACTACGTCTCGCACCTGTGGGCCGCGCAGGTGCCTGGCGGCGAGCCGCGCCAGGTCACCGCGGGACACGTCCGCGACCGCCAGCCGACGATCAGTCCAGACGGGAAGCGGATCGCGTTCACGCGCAAGGTCCCGGGCGCGGATCGGGCCGAGCTGGCCGTGGTCCCCGCCGACGCGGGACCGGCCGACGCGCCGCTCGTGCTCGACCTGGGCGAGCTGCACCTGGGCCAGCCGGTGTGGTCGCCCGACGGCGGCCTGATCGCGTTCACCGCCGACGCGGGCCCGAGCCGGTTCATCGTCGGCGAGCAGCCGCGCAGGGCCGACGGCACGCGGCCGGAGCCGACCGCCCGGGTGGTCACGGTCATGGACTACCGTTGGGACGAGACCGGCTATGTCGACCAGCACGCGCAGCTGTTCGTCGTCCCCGCGGAGGACGGCTCCGCCCCCCGGCAGGTCACGGACATCCCGGGCGGCGTCTCGGGGCTGCCGGCCTGGCGCCCCGACGGGCTGGCGCTCGCCGTCACCGCCGACCCCCGACCGGACGCCGACCGCCGCCCGCGCACCTCCATCTGGGAGGTGCCGCTCGACGGCGGGGAGCCCCGCGAGGTGCTCTCCCTGGCCGGCCCCGTCCGCGCCCCGGCCTACTCGCCCGACGGCCGCTTCATCGCGGGCATCGGCGTGGACGACGCGGACGCCCCGGACGACCTCTCGCCGACGCTCTACGCGGCCCCGGCGGACGGCAGCGGCGGACCGTGGCCGCTGGCGCCGGACCTCGACCGGCCGGTCGGCAACTGGGCCGACTCCGACCTCACGGGCTGGATGGTGGACCAGCGGCCGGGCCCGGTCTGGGCGGCTCCCGGCGAGATCGTGGCCCTGGTGACCGATCGCGGACGCACGCACCCGTGGCGGTTCCGCGTGGACCCGTCCACGGGCCGACCCCTGGGCGACCCGCAGCGCGCGGCGCGCGGCGACGCGATGGCGAACATCCTGGCGGCGGCGGACGGCACGATCGCGGTCGTGGCGACCGTGGGCAGCCGCCCGCCCGAGGTGTGCCTCGCCGAGCCCGACGGCGGACTCCGACCGCTCACGACGATGGGCGGCGCCTGGCTGGACGGCGTGGCCTGGCCCGAGATGCGGACGGTGGAGGCGCCGGGGCCCGGCGGGCCGATCGAGACCTGGATCGCCTCGCCGGCCGGAGCCGGGGACGGTCCCCTCCCGACGGTCGTGGACGTGCACGGCGGGCCGCTCGGCGCCTGGTCGCCGGCGCCCAGCCTCGAGGTGGCGCTGCTGTGCGCACGCGGCTTCCGCGTGGTCCTGCCCAACATCCGAGGCTCGGCCAGCTATGGCCGGGAGTGGATCGCCCCGCAGCTGGGGGCATGGGGCGGGCCCGACGCCGACGACGTCCACGCCGCGCTCGACCACGCGATCTCGCTGGGCCTCGCCGACCCCGAGCGGCTCGGCGCCCTGGGGCTCTCGTACGGCGGGTTCATGGTCAACTGGCTGGTGGGCACCACCGACCGGTTCCGGGCCGCCGTGTCCGAGAACGGCGTGACCAACCAGATCTCGGCGTGGGCCGGCAGCGACTGCGGACCCGAGTACTGCCGCACCGCGCGCATGGGAGACCCCACCACGCCGGAGGGCGTGGACCAGCTGTGGCGCCAGTCGCCGCTGCGCAACGTGGCGAACGTGCGGACGCCGCTGCTGATGCTCCAGTCGGAGAGCGACCGCCGGTGCCCGGCCTCGGACAACGAGCAGTACTTCGTCGCGCTGCGCCACCTCGGCCGCCAGGTGGAGTTCGTGCTCTACCCCGAGGAGTACCACGTGGCCCAGGCGACCGGCCGGATCGACCGGAGGATCGACCGCATGACGCGGATGCTCGACTGGTTCGAGCGGTTCGTGCGGGGCTGAGCGGCCGGTCGCGAGCGCGCCCGGAAGGGACGCCCTAGCCGATCGACAGCTCCGGCGGCCGCGACGAGATCTGCCGCAGGGCCGTCCGGTTCCCGAGCGCGGCCCCCCGCTGGAGCGCCGCCGACTCGACCAGGCCCTTCGCCCGCGCAACGAGCCAGCCGGCCAGGAACCCGGCGTCGAACGCATCGCCCGCGCCGGTGGTGTCCTCCGCCTTGACGGGCGTGGTGGCGACCTCCAGGCGGAGCGCGTCGCCGCCCTGCCGCAGCAGCACGGTGGCCCCCTTGCGGCCCCGCTTCACCACCGCGGCCGGCGCCAGGTCGAGCAGGCGCTCCTCGCGCTTCGGGCCGAGCAGCGCCCGGGCCTCGCTGCGGGTCGCGAACAGGAGGTCGGGGGCCGCCTCCTCGATCAGCCGGATGGCGGCGCGGCGCCCGTTGGCCAGCAGGGGCGCCGATGACGAGAGGTCGACCGCCACCAGCGCGCCCGCAGCATGGCCGAGCCGCGCGGCGGCCATGCCCGCCAGCCCCAGCGGCTGGTCGAGCAGGGAGTAGGCGGGCAGGTGCACGGCGGCGGCTCCGGTGAACCACTCCGGGCGCAGGTCCTCGGGGCGCAGCCGGAGCGCCGCGCCCCGCTCGGTCACGAACGACCGCTCGCCGCCCGGCTCCACGAGCACCCCGATCCGACCGGTCGGCGCCCCGGCCACGCGGACCGCCCTCACGTCCACCCCGTCGGCCGCCACGTCGGCCACGAGCGCCCGCCCCGTCGCGTCCCGGCCCACCGCGCACACCAGCGAGGGCCGCATCCCGAGCCGGCCGAGCCAGCGGGCCGTATTGGCGGCGGAGCCGCCCTGGCGCAGGACGACCCGTCCGGTGACGTCGGTGCCCCGGGCGAGGTCGCGGTCCGGCGCCAGCACGACGTCGAGCACGAGGTCGCCGACGACCGCCACCCGGGGCGGGGGCGGCGAGGCCCGGCGAGGTCGGCCGGCGGCCGGCGCGAGGCGTCGAGGGCTCGGCAGGTTGGGCACCCGCCGAGGATACGCCGACGGCTCGGCCCGAAGGGCTGCGCGGGCATGGTGTCGAGACCGCAATCGACGTTGCCGAAGATGAACAGAACCTCACGGGCCTCTCAGTTGAGTTCCGCCGCCGGGCTGGATGAAATACCCGAGGGCGTTCCACTGCCCTTCGGCTGTCCGTTCCAGCCGAGTGGACGCCGGTCGCGGAGCCCGCCGCCAGATGTCGCTCGAGATCCCGTCTCCAGACCCTCGGTTCAGCGCGCCCGCGAACGGTGCCCCGCCGTCCTCGCCGGTGCCCTCCGCGCCGTGGCGGCGGTGGGCCAGGCCCGTCCTCGCCGTGGCGGCGGCCGCGATCACCGGCCTCGCCCTGCACGCCTCGGGCACGCTGGCCGGCGCGGCCGCCACGCTGGAGGTGATGGGCTTCGACCCCGACCGGTCGCGGCTCATCGCAGACCTCATGGGCGCGGCCGTGGCCACGGCGGCCGGGGCGCTGCTGACCAACGCCGTCCGCACCTCGATCCTGGCCGGGTCCGTGGCCGGCCTGATGCTGTTCGGGCGCACCTTCCTCGACGAGACGCGCTCGGCGATCAGCGCCAAGGGCCCCGCGGGCTCGTTCGACCCGGTCGGGTGGGCCCTCAGCGTCGCCACGCTGGTGGTGGCGTTCACGGTGGCCGCCTGGGCGACCGGCGAGCTGGCGCGGATCGTCCGGTCCTGGCTCGTCGATGCCGGCCACGACCTCGCCGCGGTCGCCCGGAGGGGCCGCGGGGTCCAGGGGCTCGGCCGGCCGGCGGCGGTGGCGGCCGTGGTCGCGGTGATGGCCGTGACCCTGCCGATCTTCTCCGACATGGTCAACTACAGCCCGGACGCCCACATGCGGGACGGCCGGACGGGGGTCGCCCTCACCCAGGAGACCACCGCCGCGCCGGCCGCCGCCAGCGTGACCGGCGGGTCCGAGCTGCTCGTCCCGCCCGAGCTGGCCCCGGGCGGCATCGGCGCGAGCAGCGTGATGCGGACCGGGACGCCCTGGAGCGCCTGGGCGCCGTCCGGGCAGGGGCAGCTGGTCAAGTTCACCGAGCCCGCGCCCTGGGTGGGCGGGACGACGAGCACAGCCCTGGTCCAGGTCTACCTGCCGCCCGGGTACGCCGCGTCGGGCCGCGCCTACCCCGTGGTGTACGCGGTGCCGTGGGACGCGTCGCTGTGGACCACCGGCGCCAACCTCACGACGATGCTGGACACGATGATCACGTCCGGCCAGATGCCGGCCTCGATCGTGGTCTTCGTGGCGCAGGTGGGCGGTCCGTATCCGGCCAGCGAGTGCGCGAACTCGCTCGACGGGCGCGAGTGGTTCGAGACCTACCTCGTCAACACCGTGGTCCCCTACGTGGACGCGACCTACCGCACCATCAAGACGTCGGCGGCGCGATCGGTGCTCGGCTTCTCGCAGGGCGGCTTCTGCTCCACGATGCTGGTCCTGCGCCACCCCGACGTGTTCTCCACCGCGATCTCGCTGAGCGGCTACTACGAGGCGGGCGTGGTCTCGAACCAGACCCCGAACGCCTACCGGCCCTTCGGCGCCAACCCGTCGCTGGAGGCCCAGTACTCGCCGATCCGGCTCGTGGGGCAGCTGTCGCCCGCCCAGCGCCGCTCCGTGCTGCTGATCCTCGAGGGCGACCCGTCGGACCCGTTCTACGGTGCCCAGTACACGAGCATGGTCAAGGCGGCGGAGTCCGCCGGCGTGCCGGTGTTCGCGGTCAGGTCCCCGTCCGGGCACGGCTGGCCCACCGTCCGCGACGAGCTGCCCGCGATGCTCGAGGCGCTGGCCCAGCACCAGAACGCGCTGGGGGTGTTCGCGTGAGCGAGCCGTCCGCGATCGCCGCGCCCGTGGAGCAGGTCCCCACCCCGGACGGCGACGCCGGCCGGCCGCTCGAGGCACTGGCCGCCCGCCGCTGGCGCACGGCCGACCTGATCGCGCTCATCCCCGCCGCCCTCGTGCTGCTGTGCTCGGTCGCTAGCGACATGGTGGCCGTGTTCGGGGGCGACCCGCTCGGCATCTGGCGGCTGCTGCCGGCCGGTCCGGTGTCGGGGGACTGGCTCAGCGCGGAGGTGTCCAGCACCGCCTTCCTGCTGGTGGGCATCGCCCTGCTCCGCCGCAAGCGGGTGGGCTACTGGATGGCCCTCGCGATGGCCGCCGGCGGGCTGATCGTCCAGGGCGCCGCGCTCGACCACCCGGTCTCGGTCATCGCGGCCGTGGCGGTCGCCGTCGTCCTGATCGCCACGCGCGACCGCTACCACGCCGGGACCGGGCGCCGCGAGCTCGCCCTCGCCATCGCGCTGCTGGGCACCGCGCTGGTGCTGGCGGCCGGGGCGGCCATCGCGGCCGCCAGCGACGCCGACGACATCGTGACCGTGGCGGACGGCGTGGGGGCGCTGCTGGACCTGGCCACGCCGATCGCGGTGCCGGGGGTCGCCACCCTGGGCACGCTGCTGGTGATCGGCCGCATCGCCTACGTCGTGGCCACCGTGCTCGTCCTCGACCCGCGCCCCGACGACCGCCGGCCGGAGGTCCTCGCCCGTGCGCGCGCCACGCTCCAGCGGGTCGGGAGCGGGGCCCTGTACCCCTACCAGCTCGCCCCCGAGTGCACCGCGTGGGCCGACGAGGCGGGCACGGCCGCCCTCGCGGTCGCCCACGTGGGGCGTGCGGACGTGGCCCTGGGCGACCCGTCCGGGCCGCCCGCCGCGGCCGCCGCGGTGCTGGAAGCGTGGCTGGAGCACTGCCGACGCTCGGACGTCGTGCCCGCCGTCTACCAGGCCACGCACGATCTCAGCCGACGGCTCCGCGCCCGCGGCTGGCTGTCGGTCACCGTCGGACGGGAGGCGGTCCTCGACCCCACCGCGTTCAACCTCAACACGCCGCGGATGGCCAACCTGCGCCACACCATCACGCGCTCGCGCAAGGGGGGCGTGTCGACCGTGTGGTCGGCGGACGGCGTCAGCGGCCTGCAGGACGGGAAGATCGTGGCCGGGCTGGTCGCGCTCGACGCCGCGTGGCGCAGGACCGCGGGACCGCAGATGGGGTTCACCGTCGGCCGGTTCGACCCCGGGGACGGCAGCCCCTCGGCGCTCGCGGTGGCGCTTGACGCGGACGGTGCGCCGACGGCGTTCTGCGTCCTGCGCCCGACGGGCGCCGACGGCGGCTGGATGCTGGACGTGATGCGCCGCGAGCGCGACGGCGTGCCGGGCGCCCTCGAGGCGAGCCTCGCCGCCGCCGTGGCCGGGCTCGCGGCGATGGGCGTCAGCCGGCTGTCGCTCGGGCTGGCCCCGCTCGCGGGCCTGGACCCCGCCTCGCCGAGCCGATCGGAACGCTGGCTCGCCCGCGCGGCCCACCTCATCCGGCCCGTCTACAACACCGAGGGCCTGGCGTTCTTCAAGAACAAGTTCGCGCCCGAGTGGGAGCCCCGGTTCCTGCTGGTCCCCGGCCCGACGTCGCTCTCCACCGGGGTGGTCGCCCTGCTGCGGCTGCACCTCGGCGGCAGCTGGGGCCGCGTCGTCAAGTCCGTGGTGGCCGGGGTGGCTCCGGCTCGCTGAACGCGTCCGGCGACGCGTGTGGCGTCCGAACGAACTGCGGCGCGCCCGGCTGCCGTGCCACGCGGATCCAGGCCGCCGGCAGCACCAGCGGCCACAGGCCGGTGAAGGCCCCGACCGAGAACGCCCGCACGAGGCGCGACAGGGGCGAGAAGCCGTGGCGCCCGGTGGCGGCCGAACCGCGGGCGGGCAGGCCGTCCCCGAGGGCGGCCCAGGCGAGGATCACGGCGCCGGAGCCATAGCCGACGGCGAGCAGCGCCAGCAGCCGGCGCGCCGCAGCGGCGGACGGGGAGGCCGTTCCATCGCGGCCGACTCGGCCCCGGCTGCCGCCCGGGAGCAGGGTCGGCTCGCCGAGCGCACGCAGGGCGAGGCCCAGCGAGGCCCACGGCAGCAGCGCCTGCGATGCGTAGCCCACGAGCTCGGCGCGCCTCCTGCGCGGCACGCGGGGGTCGAGCGCGGCCGGGGCGACCAGCCGCAGGTCGCGCCGGATCGAGCCCTCGGCCCAGCGCAGCCGCTGGGCCAGGAGGGAGCGCACCGACAGGACCGGCTGCTCCCAGATCTCGAGGTCGGGCGGGCGGGGCACGCCCCGGCCGCTGTGGAGGTACCAGCGCGTCGCCAGCTCCAGGTCCTCGCACAGCGCGTCGGTCGGCCACCCGCCGAGGGCGCCGAGGACGCTCGTCCCGATGACCATGCCGTCGCCGCGGAACTCGGCGGCGCCGCCCAGCGCGAGCCGGGCGCGCGCGATCCGGTCGTCCACGGCCTGCTCCCCGTCCTGGGCGAGCGCGAGCGCCCGCGGCCACCAGGCCCTCCGCCCCCGGCCGGCGGGCCGGAGCATCCGGCGCCGCGCCTGGGCCACCCCGTCGGGGCCGACCGCCGATCGCACCCGGTCCACGAAGCCCGGCGTCAGCCTCGCGTCCGCGTCCAGCACGACGACCACGCCCGGCGCCACGGGCGCGCAGCGGAGGGCCGAGGCCTTGGATCCGGACGGTGACGCAACCCGGACCACCGACGCCTCCCCGCCGAGCCGGTGCCGCTCGATCGCGGCGGCCGCGAGGTCGCCGGTGCCGTCCGACGATGCGTCGTCCACCACGATGAGGGCCATCGGCGCCGAGCGGACCGCCGCCGCGTCCGCGACCAGCCGGCCGATCACCGGCGCCTCGTCGCGCGCGGGCACGAGCAGCGTGACCGAGGTCGCCTCGGGAGGAGCCCCCGTGGGCGGCCCCCCCGGCGCCGGCCCAGCCGCGCTCCGGCCGAGCCGAGCCAGCAGGGCCGCGCCCGCGGGCACCGCGGCCGCAAGCGCACCCGCGAGGAGCGCAGCGCGACGCGAGCCCGGCCCCGCGTAGCCGACGGCGACCGCCGCCAGCGGGAGGAGGATCGCCTGCCGCCGGACGAGCGGCGCCGACGCCGACCCCGACGCGGACCAAGACGCGGGCGCCGGCCGGACGGGGGCGGCAGCGGCGGGGCTCGGCATGGCGCGAGGATACGGCCACGCCGCCGAACCGCAGGGCCGCGGTGGACAAGTCTCAACCGAACGTCATCCGAAGGGAGGTTGAGGGCCCGGCGGACGTGTGGCACCGTCCCAGCCTGCCGCCGGCCGGCGCCCCGCCGGCCGCGGCACGCCGAGGAGCAACCGATGCACGCGCCCGTCCCCCCGCCCGATGCCGACTCCCCCGATCCGGCAGCGCCGGGTCGCGGGCGCGGCGGCCGTCGCCGGGGACTGCGCCCGCTGGCGGCCCTGGGCGCCCTCCTCCTGGCCGCGGCGATCGGCGGGCTGGCCGTCGCCGGGCCGACTTCGCCATCGGCGGACCAGCATCCCGCGGCGGCGGCCGGCGGCATCGTCGCGGCGAGCGCGGCCGCGGGTTCGGGCTCGCGGGCGGGGACGGCCGCCGCCACGACAGGCGCCGCCAGCGGTCCCGCGGGAGCGCCCGCGCCGTCGTCAGCACCGGCGGCCCCGCCGGCCGGCCCGGCGTCCGCGACGACCGCCGCCGGAGCCGGAGCCCCGTGGACCGCATGGACGCCGACGGGCCGCGGCTCGGTGACGACGTTCTCGCTTCCGGCGCCCTGGACGGGGGGCACCGTGCGGCGCGTCCAGGTGGTGGCCTACCTCCCCGCCGGCTACGCCACCTCGACGCAGTCGTACCCCGTCGTGTACGAGGCCCCGTTCTCGTTCAACCTGTTCAACACCTGGATCGGGATCGCGGCCAAGCTCGACGCCGAGATCTCGTCGGGCGCCCTCCCCGCCTCGATCTACGTGTTCGTGCAGCCCGCGCACAGCCCGATCCACGACACCGAGTGCGCCGACTCGGTGGACGGCCGGCAATGGGTGGACACCTTCCTGTCCACGACCCTGGTCCAGGCCGTCGACCAGCGCTTCCGGACCATCCCCACGGCCGCCGCGCGCGCGGTGATGGGCTTCTCGCAGGGCGGCTTCTGCGCGGCCATGCTGGCGCTGCAGCACCCGGACGTGTTCGCCACGGCGATCTCCATCAGCGGCTACTACCAGGCCGGCATCGTGAGCTCCCAGACGCCCGTGGCCTGGATGCCGTTCGGCGGGCGCGCGTCGGCCGAGGCCGCGGTCTCGCCCCTCGGGCTGGTCGCGCGGCTGACGCCGGCCCAGCGGCACGCCGCGCTGCTGATCCTCGAGGCCGACCCGGCGCAGCCGTTCTACGGGCCCCAGTACACGGCGATGCTGGCAACGGCACGCCGCGCCGGCGTGGCCGTCGTCGCGGTCCCGATGCAGCTCCCGCACTCGTGGCCCGTCGTCGCCGCGTCGCTGCCCCGGATGCTCGCCGCGCTCGCCCAGCACCAGGCTCGGCTGGGCGTCTTCGGCTGAGCCGAGGCGCCCCGACGACCCGCCGGAACCGCTGGGGTGCGGCGTCCGGGGATGGCGGACCGCGGCGGGCGCCGGCCGACGGGGACGGCCGCGAGGCGTCGCGCCGGCGGGCCCGAGCGGCCCCCGCGGTAGCATTGGCCTCCCGGCGAAACCACGCCGGCCCCTCCTCGACGCCCACCGGAGAACGCGATGACCCTGCCGGACGCCCGCCTCGAGCGGCTCGCCGTGGACACGATCCGCACCCTGTCGATCGACGGCGTGCAGCAGGCGAACTCGGGGCACCCCGGCGCCCCCATGGGCGCGGCCGCGATGGCCTTCGCCCTGTGGACCCGCCACCTGCGCCACGCGCCGACGCACCCCGACTGGGCCGACCGCGACCGCTTCGTGCTGTCGGCGGGCCACGCGTCGATGCTGCTGTACTCGCTCCTCCACCTCACGGGGTACGCCGTCAGCCTCGACGACCTCAAGCGCTTCCGCCAGTGGGGCTCGATCACGCCCGGCCACCCCGAGTACGGCGTGACCGCCGGCGTGGAGGCGACGACCGGGCCGCTGGGCCAGGGCCTCTCCAACGCGGTGGGCATGGCCATCGCCGAGCGGCGCCTGGCCGCCGAGTTCAACGAGCCGGGCCACACCGTGGTGGACCACCGCACCTACGTCATCTGCTCCGACGGCGACCTCCAGGAGGGCGTCAGCGCCGAGGCGAGCTCGCTGGCCGGGCACCTGCGCCTGGGCAAGCTGATCGCGCTCTACGACGACAACCACATCCAGCTCGACGGGCCCACCGCCCTCGCGTTCAGTGAGGACGTGCTGGGCCGGTTCGCCGCCTACGGCTGGCACACCCAGCGCGTCGAGGACGGCAACGACGTGGCGGCCGTCAGCGCGGCGATCGACGCCGCCGAGGCCGACCCCCGCCCCTCGATCATCGCCGTCCGCACCCACATCGGGTTCGGCAGCCCCCACAAGCAGGACAGCCAGAAGAGCCACGGCGCGCCGCTGGGCCCCGACGAGGTGCGCCTGACCAAGGAGGCGTACGGCTGGGACCCCGACAAGACGTTCTTCGTCCCCGACGAGGCCGCGGCGCTGTTCCGCGCCGCGGTGGGCGAGGGCGAGGCTCGCGTCTCCGAGTGGAACGCGCGCATGGACGCCTACGCCGCCGCCTTCCCGGACAAGGCCGCCGAGCTGCGCCGCCGGCTGGCCGGTCGCCTGCCCGACGGCTGGGCCGCGGCCCTGCCCAGCTGGGAGACGGGCGCCGAGGTGGCCACCCGCAACGCCAGCCAGGACGCCATCGGGGCGCTCGCGGCCGTGCTGCCGGAGCTGTTCGGGGGATCGGCGGACCTGTCCGAGTCCAATCTCACCGACGTCAAGGCGAACGGCCTCGACAGCTTCGAGGCGGACAACCCCGGGCGCAACCTCCGCTTCGGCGTCCGCGAGCACGCGATGGGCGCCATCGCCAACGGCATCGCCCTCCACGGCGGGTTCCTGCCCTACGTCGCCACGTTCCTCACGTTCAGCGACTACATGCGGGGCTCGGTGCGGCTGGCCGCGCTGTCGGGCCTGCACGTCGTGTACGTCTGGACGCACGACTCGATCGGCCTGGGCGAGGACGGGCCGACGCACCAGCCGGTGGAGCACTACGCGGCACTGCGCGCGATCCCCAACCTGTGGTTCGCTCGGCCGGGCGACGCCAACGAGGCGGCCGCCGCGTGGGCGCTCGCGGTGGAGCGGCCGGGCATCGAGGGCGCGGGCTCTGGGCCCGTGGCGCTCGCCTTCACGCGCCAGAAGCTGCCGACGCTGCCCGGCACCAGGGAGCGAGCCCGCGACGGCGTGCGGCGGGGCGGCTACGTGCTCCGCGAGGCGTCGGGCGGCACGCCCGAGCTCATCCTCGTCGCCACCGGCTCGGAGCTCTCGCTGTGCGCCGCCGCGGCGGACGCCCTGGAGGCCGACGGCATCCCGACGCGGGTGGTCAGCGTCCCCTGCTGGGAGCGCTTCGACGCCCAGGACGCCGCCTACCGCGAGTCGGTCCTGCCCGCCGCCGTCCGCAGGCGCGTTGCGGTCGAGGCCGGCGTCTCGTTCGGTTGGGAGCGCTACGCGGGCGACGAGGGCGCCATCCTCGGCCTCGACCGGTTCGGCGCCAGCGCCCCGGCCGGCACCCTGCTCAAGGCGTTCGGATTCACCGTGGACAACGTGGCGGCGGTCGGCCGGCGAGTCGTCCGCGAGGGCCTGCGGGGGCGGGTTGGGGCCCGCGGGCCGGTGGCCGGCGAGCCCGTCCACCGCCACGGCTGAGCCCAAGAGGAGGTTCGTGCCATGCGCATCGCGGTGGCGGCCGACCACGCAGGGGCGGCCTTCAAGGCGGAGTTGATCGCCGGGCTCCGACACGCCGTGGGCGATGCCCACCAGTTCATCGACCTCGGCGGCGACGGCTCCGACCCGCTCGACGACTACCCCGACTTCTCGCAGGCCCTCGGCCGTGCGATCCAGGACGGGCGGGCCGACCGGGGGATCCTGGTCTGCGGCTCCGGGGTGGGCGCCTCGATCGCCGCCAACAAGATGCGCGGCGTCCGGGCCGCCATCTGCCACGACACCTACTCGGCCCACCAGGGCGTGGAGCACGACGACATGAACGTGCTCACGATGGGCGCCCGGGTGATCGGCGTGGAGCCCGCCCTGGAGTGCTCGCTGGCGTTCCTCGCCGCCGAGTTCTCGGGCGAGCCGCGTCACGTCCGCCGACTGGGGAAGGTGCTGGCGATCGAGGCGGACTCGATGGGGGCCGGCTAGCCCGGACATCCCGCCCAACGGACTGGCTCCGGGCGGGCCGGGCGCCCCCTCCCGGCCGAAGCCCCCAGGGGCCCGGCCGTCCAACTTCGGCCCGCAGGCCTATCCTCTAGGGGAGCGAGGCCGTCACCGCGAACACCGGAGTTGCCCGATGCCCAGCCGCCAGGTCGAGACCGACTAGCCATGGCGCGCACGAAATCCACCGCCGCGCCCGCGCCATCCGCGCCTGAGGCGCCCGCGCCGTCCGAGCCCGAGGGGCCCGAGCCGTCCCAGCCGGAGACGCCGGCCCCCGCCGCCCCCAAGAAGGACGCGCCGCGCACGATGCGCGAGCTCCGCGAGGCCACCGAGGCGCGCCGCAAGGCGAGGGCGGAGCGGGGCCTCGAGAACCCGCTCCGGGAGGGGCTGCGCCTGGAGCGCGTGCCGGACCCGAACATCTTCGTGCTGTTCGGCGCCACCGGCGACCTCGCCCACCGCAAGGTGGTGCCCGCGCTGTTCCAGCTGTGGCGGACCCACCTCCTGCCGCACGAGTTCACGATCGTCTGCGTGGGCCGGCGTCCCTACACCGACGAGGCCTTCCGGGACGAGCTCAAGGCGAGCCTCGACAAGTTCTCGCGCGTTCTGCCGGTCGATCCGGACGCCTGGGCCGACCTGGCGGGCCGGATCGTCTACCAGCGCGGCGACTTCAACGACCCGGCCGCCTACACCGCCCTGGCCGACCGGCTCGACGGGATCGACATCGACCGCGGCACGCGCGGCAACCGGCTGTACTACCTCGCCACCCAGCCGTCCGCCTTCCCGGAGATCATCGCCCAGCTGGGCCGGGCCGGCCTCGACCACGAGCGCCACGAGGGCGGCTGGCGGCGGGTGGTCATCGAGAAGCCGTTCGGCCGCGACCTGGACTCCGCGATCCGGCTCAACCGCGAGGTGGGCAAGGTCTTCCGGGAGCGGCAGGTCTACCGCATCGACCACTACCTGGGCAAGGAGACGGTGCGCAACCTGCTGGTCTTCCGGTTCGGCAACGGCATCTTCGAGCCGATCTGGAACCGCCGCCACATCGACCACGTGCAGATCACGGTCGCCGAGTCGATCGGCATCGAGGGGCGCGGCTCGTTCTACGAGGAGACGGGCGCGAGCCGCGACTTCCTGCAGAACCACCTGCTGCAGCTGCTGAGCCTGGTGGCGATGGAGCCGCCCACCAACTTCGACGCGGACGCCCTGCGCGACGAGAAGGTCAAGGTCATCCGCGCGATCGCCGAGCTGTCGCCCGCGCAGGCTCGCCGGGACGTCGTCCGGGGGCAGTACGGCCCGGGCTGGGTGTCGGGCAAGCCGGTGGTCGGGTACCGCCAGGAGCCCAACGTGGACCCGGCCTCCGAGACCGAGACGTTCATCGCGGCCCGGCTGATGATCGACGACTGGCGCTGGTCCGGGATCCCGTTCTACCTGCGGATGGGCAAGCGGCTGCCGAAGCGGGCGACCGAGATCGCCATCCAGTTCAAGGAGGTCCCCCACCAGCTGTTCCGCGAGTCGGCCTCCGAGCCGGAGGCGAACCTGCTGGCCATGCGGATCCAGCCCGACGAGGGGATCATGCTGCGGTTCGGCGCCAAGGTCCCGGGCCTCGGCATCGACGTCCGCAACGTGACCATGGACTTCACCTACGGCTCGGCCTTCCAGACCGACTCCCCGGACGCGTACGAGACGCTGATCCTCGACGCCCTGCTCGGCGACGCGTCGCTGTTCACCCGCGCCGACGAGGCCGAGCAGGCGTGGTCGATCGTGGACCCGATCATCTCGACCTGGGCGGAGGATCCGCCGCCCGACTTCCCCAACTACGAGGCCGGCACGTGGGGCCCCGAGGCCGCCGAAGACCTGCTCGCCCGCGAGGGACGACGGTGGCGCCGCATCTGACGGCGCCCGCATCCGGCACCGCGCCGGCCGAGGGCGGGCGGTCGGCCGGCGGGCACATCGAGCCCGCCGGGCCCGCGCGCGCCGGGGAGCCGCAACTCCGCTGGAACTCGCGCGCGAGCACGATCGACGACATCGAGAAGGAGCTCAGCCGGATCTGGCTGCAGTCGCCGCTGGTGCCCGACGGGGGCCGCGACGGAGCCGTCCGGCAGGCCGCCGCCCGTACCAGCGTCATGAACCTGGTGGTGGTGGCCGGCGAGAGCGAGACCGGCACCCGCACCGCCGAGACGATCCGCCGCCTGACGGGCCGGCACCCGTCGCGGACGATCGTGGTCCTGCTGGCGGACCCGGACGGGCCGCCCTGGCTGGACGGGCGGATCCAGGCGCACTGCATGCGGCCGCGCGCCGACGCGCCGGAGACGTGCACGGAGATGATCTTCCTGACGGCGGGCGGGGAGACGGGCCGCCACCTCGCGGCGCTGGTGACCCCGCTGCTGGTCCACGACCTGCCCGTCACCACCTGGTGGCCGGGCGAGCCGCCGCTGGCGACCGAGGTGTCCGACGAGCTGCTGGCGCAGACCGACCGGCTGGTGGTGGACGGCTCGGGCTGGGCCGCGGACGGGCTCGCTCGGCTGCGCCAGCTGGCCGAGCTCTACGACCAGTACCCGCGCCTCTCGATCCGCGACTTCGGCTTCGTGCGGCAGTCGCGCTGGCGCGAGGCCATCGCCTCCCTGTTCGACCTGCCCGACTTCCTGCCCTACCTGGGCTACGTGCGGCGGGTGTCGGTCACCTACGGCACGCGCGACGAGACCGGGGAGCCCGGCACCACGAACGTGGTGAAGCCGCTGTACCACGTGGCGTGGCTGGCGTCGCGGCTCGGGATGCGCGTGGTCTCGCCCCTGGCGCCCGTGCCCTCGAGGGGCCCCGCGCCACGGCTCCGGCCGGGCGAGAAGCCGCCCCTCCACCGGGGCCTCGCGGCCAAGCTGCGCGACCCGCGGTCCAGCGAGGTGGGGGTGGTCATCCGCCCGCTCGCCTCGTCCGCCCCGGCCGGCACCACGCTGCGGGTGGAGATCCTCGCCGAGCGCCGCGGCTCCGAGCTCCGCGCGGACGTGACCGCCGAGGCCGAGAACGTCCACGTCCACGCGTGGCTGGACGGCGTGGAGGCGCTGGACCGCACGTTCAAGGCGCCCCGCCGCGGCGACATCGACCTGCTCTCGGAGGCGATCGAGGGCAGCAGCCGCGACGCCGTGGCGATGGAGGCGCTGCGCATGGCCGCGAGGCTGGCCGGGCCTGCCGGCGGCCGCGACCCCCGACCCGCCTGACCCCCATCGCCCGAGGCGCCCGAACCGCGGCTCGCGCCGCACGCCACCAGGGAGGCACCGATGACCCAGCCCGACCTGTCCATCGTCCCGTCGCCGGCGGCGGTGTCGGACGCCGCGGCCGCGTTCATCGTCGAGCGCCTCGCCGACGCCGTCCGCGAGCGCGGCGTCGCGCACTGGTGCACCACGGGCGGCTCGTCGGCGCCCGGGATCTACCGCGCCCTCCGGACGTCGCCGCTGCGCGAGCGGCTCGACTGGTCGCGCGTCCACACGTGGTGGGGCGACGACCGCTTCGTGCCCGCGGACGACCCGCTGTCCAACGTGCTCCCGCTCGCGACCATCCTGCGCGAGCCGGGCGCCGGACTGGCCGTCCCGGACGGCAACGTCCATCCCGTCCCCGTGGCGGCGGTCAGGGCGCGCGGCGGCGGTCCGGCCGAAGCCGCGGCCGCGTACGCGGCGGAGCTGGAGGCCGCTGGGCCGGCCACGGGCGCGCTCGGCGTGCCGGTGTTCGACCTGGTGATCCTGGGCGTGGGGCCGGACGGGCACATCCTGTCGGTGTTCCCGGGCTCCGCGGTCTTCGATTCGGCGGCCTGGGTGGAATCCGTTCCCGCCCCCACCCACGTGGAGCCCCACGTGCCGCGGGTCACGATCCATCCCCGGCTGGTCGAGGCGGCGCGGGCGGTCCTGGTGGCGACGGCCGGCGCCGGCAAGGCGGACGTGCTGGCGGCGGCCTGGGCCGGCGGCGACCCGCGCGAGCTGCCGCTCCGGGCGACGCTGGCCGCGAACGCCACCTGGCTGGTCGACGAGGCGGCGGCCGCCGGCCTCCGGTGATCGAGGGGCCGTTCTCCGCGACGCCGGACCGCTCCCTCGCGTCGCGGGACGGCACGCGCATCGCGCTGTTCGAGCTGGGCCGGGCCGCGCCCGGCACCCGCCCGGTGCTGCTCGTCCACGGGACGTCGGGGGACCACCGCACGTGGCGGGTCTCGGGCCCGATCCTCGGACGGCGCCGCCGGCTGGCGGCGATGGACCGGCGGGGCCGAGGCGACTCCGGCGACGCCCCGGCGTGGGCCATCGAGCGCGAGGTCGAGGACGTGGCGGTCGCGGCCGAGGCGCTGGCGGCCGAGTCCGGCGGCCCGGTCGACGTCGTCGGGCACTCGCTGGGCGGCCGGCTGGCGCTGGCCGCGGCGCTGGAGACGCCCGCCGTCCGTCGGGTCGCGGTCTACGAGTCGATGGCCGCCCGGGGCGCGGCAGAGCCGGCGCTGGTGGCCGCGCTCCGCGCGCGCCTGGACGCGGGCGACCTCGACGGGCTGCTGGCGGCGTTCATGACCGAGGCGGTGGGCATGCCCGCCGATGAGCTGGCGGCCTTCCGTGCCGACCCGATCTGGGGCAGTCGGGCGGCGGCCGGCCCGACGATCGTCCGCGAGCTCGAGGCCGCGATCTCGGCTCCCGCCCTCGGCGTCGAGGCGCTCTCTGGCGTCCGCGTCCCGGTGCTCCAGCTGGTTGGCTCGGCGTCGTCCACGCGTTTCCTCGACGGGGCCCGCGCCCTCGACAGCCGCCTCGCGGACGGGCGGCTCGAGGTCATCGACGGGGCGCGCCACGCGGCCCACCACAGCCACGCCGCGGCGTTCTGCGCCCGGGTGGAGGCGTTCCTCGACGCCTGACGGCGCCGCGTGTCAGACTCCGCGCATGGACATCGTCGGCTGGCTCATCCTCGGCCTGCTCGCGGGCGCCATCTCGGGCTGGGTCGTGGGCGTGCGCAGCGTCCAGGGCTGCCTGCCCACGATCGTGGTCGGCATCCTCGGCGCGGTCGTCGGCGGCTGGATCGTCGGGCAGCTGGGCTATGGACGGGCCGAGGGCTTCATCGGCGCGCTCGTGGTCGCCGTCCTCGGCTCGATCGCGGTCCGGCTGGTGCTGCGGGCGATCGAGCAGCGCTGATCCGGACGACCGTCCGCCGCCTCCTGCCCGCAACCCGCGCAGCGACTACCATCGCGCCATGACCGACCTCCCCACGACCCCCGCCGACAACCGTCCCTACTCCCCCGGCCTCGAGGGGATCATCGCTGGCGAGTCTTCGCTCTCCTACATCGACGGCGAGCGCGGCCGCCTCCTCTACCGCGGGTACCCCATCGGGGAGCTGGTCAAGGGCGGCTCGTATCCCGCCGTGGCGGAGCTGCTCTGGACGGGCGAGTGGAACCCCGGGGCGAAGCTCCCGTGCGAGCCGGTCTCGCCCACCGTCCTGACGGCCCTCCGCGCCCTGCCCAGGGACGCCCGGCCCATGGACGCGCTGCGGACCGCGGTGTCCGTCTGGGGAGCGGAGCGCAACCCGAGCTGGCCCGCCACGGCCGAGCAGGCCCGGTCGCTGACCGCCTCGTCGCCCTCGGCGCTGGCCGCCTTCGCACGGATCCGCCAGGGCCTCGAGCCCGTGGCGCCCGACCCGGAGCTGGACCTCGTGCCGGGGTTCCTCTACCAGCTCAACGGCGAGCGGCCCTCCGACGAGAGCGCGAGGGCGCTCGACGCGTACTTCATCGTGGGCGCCGAGCACGGCTTCAACGCGTCGACCTTCACCGCCCGGGTGATCTCGTCCACGCGCTCGGACATCGCCGCGGCGGTGGCGGGCGCGATCGGGGCGATGAAGGGGCCGCTCCACGGCGGCGCCCCGTCCGAGGTGGTGGAGCAGATCCACGAGGTGGGCTCGCCCGACCGCGCCGAGGCGTGGGTCCGCGAGCAGATCGCCAACGGCACGCGCCTGATGGGCTTCGGCCACCGCGTCTACCGCGCCTACGACCCGCGGGCCGCGGCCCTGCGCCAGGTGGCCGAGTCGATGGAGCGCAAGCCGGACTGGCTGGCGCTCGCGATCGCGGTCGAGGACGTGGCCCTGCGCGTCCTGGCCGAGAAGCACCCCGACCGGCCGCTCAAGACCAACGTCGAGTACTACGCGGCGCCCGTGCTGATGGGCGTGGGCCTCACGCCGGATCTGTTCCCGGCCGCGTTCGCGCTCGCCCGGCACGCCGGCTGGACCGCCCACGCGATCGAGCAGGGCGCCGCCAACCGGCTGATCCGGCCGGACGTGCGGTACATCGGGCCGGCCGAGCGGCACCTGCCCGGCGCATAGCGGCCGGGCCGGACCGCCGGCGGGACGGGCGGGCAGCCCCCGTCCGGGAGGGCGGGGCGGCCGTATCCTTGCGCGGTGACCGATCCGACCCCACCGGACTCGCCGGGCACCGACGGCGAGCCGGGCACCGACGAGGAGCCGACGCCGGCGCCGCCTCCCCGCCAGCCGTCCGCCGTGCGCCTGCTGATCCTGGCCGCCATCTTCCCCGGCCTGCCGCACCTGCTCCGGGGACGGCGAGGCTGGGCGGCGCTGCTCGCGCTTCCGGTCATCCTGCCCGCGCTCGCGCTCGTCGCGCTGGCGCTGGCCACCGGTGCGACATCGCTGGCGGCCCGCCTGCTCGACCCCGCCGTGCTCAGCGGGCTGATCGTCGTGCAGGTCCTGCTGCTCGCCTGGCGGCTGGCCGCCATCGGCGCGGTGCGCGTGCTCGCGCCCGTCCGCGCCAGCGCCGCGACCGTCGCCGCGCTCGTCGTCGCGGTCGCCGTCGTGGTCGGGCCGCAGGCGCTCGCCGTGAACCTGACGGCGACTGCCCGCGACGCGGCCGCCGCCGTGTTCCAGCCGGCGGGCGAGGGCGGGGCCTGGGTCCCCGACGCCACCCCGCCGCCGGTGGCCCCCAGCGACCCCGACTTCGCGGCCACGCCCACGCCCGACGCCTCCCCGTCCCCGTCCGCGCCGGGGGCGTCGCCCACGCCCGGGGTCCAGCGCATCAACGTCCTGCTGATCGGCGTGGACGCCGGGGTCGGCCGCAGCACGTTCCTCACCGACACGATGATCGTGGCCTCGCTGGACCCGGTGGCCAAGACCGTGTCGATGGCCTCGGTGCCGCGGGACATGGTGGACGTCCCGCTGCCGGACGGGCGGACGTTCAAGCCCAAGATCAACAGCCTCGTCTCGTACGTGAACTGGAACAAGGCCAAGTTCCCGGGCGCCAAGGACGGCGAGTCGGTGCTGGCGTCGGCGATCGGGACGCTGCTCGGGATCAAGATCGACCTGTGGGCGGAGGTCAACCTCGGCGGCTTCGCGGCGCTCGTGGACTCGGTCGGCGGGATCAACATCAAGGTGACCAGCGCCTTCTGCGACTACCGGTACAAGGAGTACGGGATCGACGGCTTCCAGATCTCGCCCGGCTGGTGGCACATGAACGGCGACCAGGCCCTGGCCTATGCGCGCGTCCGCAAGGCCGCCGGCGAGAGCGACTTCACGCGGGCCGCCCGCCAGCAGGAGGTCATCGCCGCCATCCGCGACCGCATCGTCCGCGGCGGCTTCCTGGACGACCCGGCGAAGTTCCTCCAGTCGGCCGGCCAGACGGTGCGCACCAACGTCAGCCCCTCGTTCATCGCGGACTGGGTGGACGTGGCCGGGCAGGTCAGCCGCAGCAGCGTGTACCGCATCGTCATCGGCCACCCGTACGTCAAGGCGGGCTTCGACGCCCGGGGCTCGATCCAGATCCCGGACATCCCGACCATCCGGGCCATGGCGGCCAAGCTGTTCACGCCCACGGGCGTGCTTCCGGCGGGCTTCGACACGATGCCCTCGAACGGCAGCGGGGCCACCAAGCAGGCCGGGTCGTCCTCGAGCTGCGGCCGCACGCCCGCCCCGGCCGCGACGCCGCGGCCGACCGCCTCGCCGACCGCGGGCGCGAGCACGGCCCCGAGTGCGCCCGCCAGTTCGTCCCCGAGCGGCTCGCTCGAGCCGGCATCGCCCGCGT
>JAJYLZ010000090.1 GCA_021787395.1 Chloroflexota bacterium | reverse complement strand
CTGCTCGGTCCTGATCGTGCGCGAGGCCAGGTAGACGATCCGCCCGCGGCCACGGCGGGCGCGCTCAGCCCGTCGCCGGCGGCCGGGTGCCCGCAGCCGCGGCGCTCAGCCCACTGCGCCGCCACGTCGCCCGCGGCCGCGGCGCTCAGCCCGCCGCGCCGCCCCCGCGCACCGAGACGACGAGCAGCAGGAACCCCGTCTCCACCACGTCGACGCCCGCGATCAGCAGCGCCGCCACGATTGGCACCGGGCTTCCCAGCAGCCAGCCCGCCGCCGCCGCGACCGCGGCGACCGCCAGGAACACGAGGCGGACGCCGCGGATCAGCACGGCCATGTCGTGGGCGTCGGCCGAGCCCGGCGGGGTTCGCCGGCCCGCCTCGAGGCGCGCGATCGCCTCGGCGAGCAGCCGGAGCGCCGCCAGGACCATGACCGCGACGAGCGCGGCGCGGACGAGCGCGGGCGGCCTCGCGATCGCCTCGACGAACCGGCTGTCCCAGCCGGCCAGGGTGCCCACGACGAGCGTGGCGACGCCGGCGATCAGCCACAGCACGCGGGGGTCGCGCCGGCTCACACGCCGCTCCCCCCGCCCTCGGCGCCGATGGCGTTCGCGGCGCGGGCGGCGTCTTCGGCCTCCGCGGCGCCGTCGTCGTCGATCTCGAGCGCCAGCTCGGTCGCGGCGCCGCCCGCGATGCGCCATGCGCGCAGGCTGGGCGGGTCCTCGTCCCCGGCCAGCGACACCAGCACGTGGACGGCGCCCGGCCAGGCCGCCTCGGCGATGTCGGTCGGCGAGGGCACCGCGGCGGTCCGGACGTGCGAGTGGGCGACGCCCCACAGCTCCCCGCCCGTTCGGTCCAGCTCGTCGAGCACCCGCAGGAGGTCCTCGCCGTCCACGAGGAAGCGCGACGGCGAGGCGGCCGCGTTGCGGCAGGCGACGTAGCGCCGGGGGGGCACGCCCGCCTCGGCCCGCGCGGATCCGACGATCAGCCCGCAGGCCTCGTTGGGGCGCTCTTCGCGGGCGTGGCGGACGATGGCCTCGGCGACGGGGCGCGGGATGCTCACGGCGGTCACGGGGCGACCCTCGCGGGGACCCCGGGTCAGCCGGCGTCCTTGGCCAGGGGCTTGGCGCCGATGTCGTCGAGAAGGTGCTGCAGCGAGTCGAAGCTGAGCATGGCGCACTTGAGGCGCGCCGGGCTGATCTCGATGCCCAGCAGGTCGAGCAGGTCGGCGGCGCCGAACTCGGCCACCTCGGTCAGCGGCTTGCCCCGGATCTCGTCGGTGAGCAGCGACGCCGAGGCCTGGCTGATCGCGCAGCCGCGGCCGGTGAAGCCGACCTCGGTCACGATCCCGTCCTCCACCTGGAGCTGCATCGTGATCCGGTCGCCGCACAGCGGGTTGGCGCCCTCGTAGCTGGCCGTGGGCTGCTCGAGCACGCCGAAGTTGTGGGGGTGCCGGTAGTGCTCGAGGATGTAGTCGCGGTAGAGGTCGTCCATGGGCTCTCGGAGTGTAGCGCCGACGCCGCGAAGGCGGTCCGCCGCCCAGGGCAGCGGCCCGGACACCACCCGTTTTCCGGCCGTTAACCCAATTCGGTGCGCACGCTCAGCGCGAGCGCCGTAGTATCCGAGTCGCAACGTTGGATTGACGCGGGGCCAACACCGCGTGGTCAACGGGCTGCCGGAGGCGTCCCCGCCACGCCGGCAATGCTCCGGCCGCCGGGCGCCTCTGCGGGCGCCCAGGGCCAGCCGTCACGGCCGACGGGATCGGCCATGGAGGAGAGACAAGCGCATGGAGATGAAGTCACGGCTGCTCACCGCTGCCGCGGTGGTCGGCCTCGTGGTGACCGCCTGCAGCGGCACCAGTGCCACCGCCTCCCCCGCCACCCAGGCGCCCGCCTCGCAGGCGCCCGCAAGCCAGGCGGCGGCCTCGCAGGCACCGGCGAGCGCCAGCGCCGCCGCGGTTGACTGGAAGACCCTGACCTCGGCCGCGGCCGCCGGCGGCGTCGACGCCGTCTGCGCGCAGGGCAAGGTCGAGGGCCAGGTCAACCTGATCGCGACCCCGCCCGATTGGGCGAACTACGGCCAGATGATCACCGACTTCCAGAACAAGTACGGGATCAAGGTCCAGTCCGACCAGCCCGACGCCGACAGCCAGACCGAGATCAACACGGCCCAGCAGCTGGCCGGCACCGGTCGCCAGCCCGACATCTTCGATCTCGGGACGGTCGTGGCCCTCGCGAACACCGCCCAGTACGCCCCGTACCAGCCGGCGACCTGGGCTGACATCCCCGACGGGAACAAAGAGCCCACGGGCCTCTGGATCAACAACTACACCGGCTTCATGACCATCAGCTACGACGCCTCGCTCGGGACGATCACGAAGGTCTCCGACCTCACCAACCCGGCGTTCAAGGGCAAGGTGGCCCTCAACGGCGACCCGCTCAAGGCGGCCGCAGGCTTCAACGGCGTCGTCCTCGCCGCGCTCGCCAACGGCGGCTCGGCCGACAACATCGCCCCCGGCGTGGCGTTCTTCAAGCACCTCCACGACATCGGCAACCTCATCCCGGTCGACCCGGACCCGGGCACGATCGCCGCGGGCACGACCCCGATCGTGATCGACTGGACGTACAACGAGGGCGGCCTCGTCTCGACGCTCGCGCCGAAGGGCATCACCTGGAAGCTCGTCGTCCCGACCGACGCCCCGCCGGTGGCCTCCTACTACAACGAGGCGATCAACAAGGACGCCGCGCACCCGGCCGCAGCCCGCTGCTGGGAGGAGTACGTCTTCTCGGACGCCGGGCAGAACACCTGGCTCAAGGGCTTCGCCCTGCCGGTCCGCCTCGCCGCCATGCAGAAGGCCGGAACCGTCGACGCCGCGGCGCTCGCCGCGGTCAACGCGCCGACCACCGCTCCGGTCCAGCTCACGATCGACCAGATCAACACCGCCAAGGCCTACCTCCAGGCGAACTGGAACTTCATCACGATCAAGTAGGCCGATCCTCAAGTCGCCCGCAGGCGCACGCATGACCGACCTGGTCAGCCCGCCGACGACGACGTCGCCGGGAGTCGGCTCCGCCCACGGCGGAGCCGACTCCGGTCGTGCCCGGCGTATCGGCAACTACGCCGGGCTGCTCCCGTTCCACGCCTACGTCCTGATCTTCCTGGTCGCTCCGACACTCATCGTGACCCTCGGAGCGTTCAGCACGTCCAGCGGCGGATTCACCCTCGACAACCTCGACACGCTTCTGACCCGGCAGGACTTCATCGACGCGTTCGTGGCGTCGATCGAGCTCTCGGTCGTGACGGCGATCGCCGGCGCGGTCTTCGGCGGCCTGCTCGCCTGGGCGGTCCTTCGCGGCGACCCGAACGGGCTGTTCCGCCAGCTCGTGATCGCCGGGGCCGGCGTGCTCGCCCAGTTCGGCGGCGTCATGCTCGCCTTCGCGTTCTTCGCGACCGTCGGCCCGAGGGGCTTCGTGGTCCAGATCATCGAGAGCGCGACCCCGATCAGCGTCGACCCGCTGTGGCTCTACAGCCTCACCGGCCTGGCCGTCGTGTACACGTACTTCCAGATCCCGCTGATGGTGATCGTGTTCCTGCCCTCGCTCGACGGCCTTCGCCAGGAGTGGTACGACGCCTCGGCCAGCCTGGGCGGGGGCGCCTGGGCCTTCTGGCGCTACGTCGGCGGGCCGATCCTGGCGCCGAGCTTCCTCGGCGCGCTGCTCCTGCTGTTCACCAACGCGTTCTCCGCCTACGCGACCGCGGCGGCGATCATCAGCCAGGGCTGCACGCTCGTCACCCTGCAGATCGCCTGTCAGATGCAGAGCGAGGTCGTCCTCGGCCAGGAGAACGTGGGCAAGGCGCTGGCCCTCGGGATGATCGTCATCGTGTCGGTCGTGATGGCGATCTACGCGCTCATCCAGCGGCGCGCATCGAGGTGGGCCAAATGACCACGCCCCAGGGCCCGATCGGCGCCGCCGCCGCCGAGGGCGGCGCCCTCCTGGCGCGTCCGCCGGCGAACTCGCGAAAGCTGCGCCGGCCGCTCGGCCAGCGCATCGCCCGGACGCTGGTCCTGGTCATCGTGCTCGGCTACCTGATCGTGCCCCTGTACGGAATGGTGGAGTTCTCGACGCGCGGCGACTACGGCAGCCGCAGCCTCGCCTCGTACGCGGCGATCTTCTCCTACCCGGACATGATCACGGGCATCACCAACTCGCTCGAGATCGCGGTCCTGACCGTGGTCGGGATGCTGGTCCTGCTCGTCCCGACGATGGTCTGGACCGTCGTCCGCGTGCCGCGGATGCGGCGGGTCGTCGAGTTCCTGTGCCTGCTGCCGCTGGCCATCCCGGCGATCGTCCTGGTCGTCGGCATCGCCCCGCTGTACCAGTGGATGGGCCAGCACCTGGGAGCGGTCGGCGCGTCGCCGCTGACCCTGACCCTGATCGACATCATCCTGGTCCTGCCCTACTCCTACCGGGCGATCGACTCGAGCCTGCGGTCGATCGACACGGCGACGCTCTCCGACGCCGCGCGCAGCCTCGGCGCGAGCTGGCCGAGGACGATCCTGCAGGTGATCGTGCCCAACATCCGCGGCGGCATCCTGTCGGCGTCGGTCCTCACCATCGCCCTGGTGCTGGGCGAGTACACGATCTCGTCGCTGCTGTCGTTCAACACGCTGCAGGTCGTCATCTTCCTGCTCGGCAAGCGAGACCCGTACGTCTCGGTCGCGGTGTCGTTCTCGGCCCTGCTGTTCGGGTTCGTCCTGCTGTTCGTCATCTCCCGCTTCGCCCCGGGTGCCGCTAGTCGCGCCGGGCGGGCCGTCGAGGAGCCTTCCTGATGACCACCGCGAGCCCCAGCCCCGAAACGACTGGCCACGGCGTCGCCGTCGTGTTCGAGGACATGCACCGGTGGTACGGCCCGGTTCACGCCCTCCAGGGGCTGTCGATCGACATCGCCCCCGGCGAGCTGGTCGCCCTGCTCGGCCCGTCGGGCTGCGGCAAGACGACGGCCCTGCGGGCCCTCGGCGGGCTGGACGTGGTGGACCAGGGCCGGATCCTGGTCGGCGGCAAGGACATCACCAACCTCCCCGCCAACAAGCGGAACATGGGGATCGTGTTCCAGGCGTACAGCCTGTTCCCCAACATGACCGCCCTCGACAACGTGGCGTACGGGCTGCGGCTCCGCGGCATGGACGCCTCCACGCGCAAGAAGAAGGCGCAGGACACGCTCGACCTCGTCGGGCTGGGCGACCAGGCGCGCAAGTACCCGCACCAGATGTCGGGCGGCCAGCAGCAGCGGGTGGCGCTGGCCCGGGCGCTCGCCATCGAGCCGAGCGTGCTGCTCCTCGACGAGCCGCTGTCGGCGCTCGACGCCAAGGTCCGCCGCCAGCTGCGCGAGGAGATCCGGCGCATCCAGATCATGGTCGGCATCACCACCCTGTTCGTGACCCACGACCAGGAGGAGGCCCTGGCGATGGGCGACCGCGTCGGCGTCATGTCCGCGGGGCGCCTGGAGCAGATCGCGGCCCCGGCTGAGCTGTACGACCGCCCCAAGACGCGGTTCGTCGCCGAGTTCGTGGGCCTCACCAACCGCATTCCCGGCGTCGCCGGCAACGGGGCCGTCGAGGTCCTCGGCGCCCGCGTCCCGCTCCTGCCGGGCGGCGCCGACCGCGGCAGGGTCGGGGCCCTGGTGCGGCCGGAGAACATCCAGCTCAAGCCCGCCGAAACCGGCAGCGCACACGTGCTCGCGGTGAGCTTCCTGGGCTCGCTGTGCCGTGCGCAGGTCGCGCTCTCCGACCAGACGATCGTCGTCGCCCAGATGGGCGCGGCCGAGTCGGTCGGCCTCTACCCCGGCGCCAAGGTGGACGTGGGCGTGATGCCCGCGCCCGTGTTCGCGGTCGCCGACTAGCCGCGACCGTCCCCGCCGATCTTCCGCGTCCCAGCTGAGGTCCGTTCGCCATGTCCGCCGAGCACCTCCCCGGCCTCCGCCGGATCACCGAGCCGGCCCGCACGATCGACGTCGTCCACGAGACCGACGTCCTGGTGGTGGGCTCCGGGCCGGGCGGCCTCGGGGCCGCGCTCGGGGCCGCCCGGGCCGGTGCGCGGACCACGCTGCTCGAGCGGTTCGGCTGCTTCGGCGGCAACATCACCGCGGTCGGCGTGGAGTCGTTCGCCTGGTACCGGCACGAGCAGACGCAGGACAGCGTGGGCATCGGGTCCGAGATCGAGGCCCGGGCGCGGTCGGAGGGGGCCACCTCCGACGAGAGCCAGTCGACCAGCCAGGCGTTCGACGCCGAGCGGTTCAAGGTGGTCGCGGACAAGCTGGTGGAGGAGAACGGGATCCACCCCATGCTCCACCGGACGTTCGTGGCGCCGATCGTCGAGGACGGCGTCCTACGCGGCGTCATCACCGAGAGCAAGTCGGGCCGCGAGGCGATCCTCGCCCGTCGGGTCGTGGACGCCACCGGCGACGCCGACGTCGCGTACCGCGCGGGCGCGCCGACGCACAAGACGCCCCGGGAGGAGATGCTCTCGGCGTCGGTGATGTTCTCGATGACCGGCGTGAACAAGCGCAAGTTCATCGACACGATCAAGGCCGACCCGCCCAAGTACCGCGACTGGGCCGGCAACTTCGAGTGGGACATCGAGACCGACGGCAAGGAGGACGAGCTGTTCTCGCCCTTCCTGCGCAAGCCGTTCAAGAAGGCCGTGGAGGCGGGCCTGATCCCGCCCGGCCTGATCACGATGGCCGGCACCTACGGCACGGTCCACGACAGCGGCGACCTCACCTACCTCAACCTGATCCACATGGGCGGCGTGGACGGGACGGACGCCGACGACCTGTGCCGGGCCGAGATCGAGGGGCGCAAGCAGGCGATGCACGCGATCGAGGCGCTGCGGGCGTTCATGCCCGGCTGCGAGAACGCGACCCTGCGCAACTTCGGCATGACCTTGGGGCTGCGCGACACCCGCAAGATCGACGCGCGCTACAACCTCACCGCCGACGACGTGCGGGGGGAGGCGCGCTTCGAGGACTCGATCGGCATCTTCCCCGAGTTCATCGACGGCTACGGCGTGCTCATCCTGCCCACCACCGGACGGTACTTCCACGTCCCGTACCGGTCGCTGGTGCCCAAGGGCGTGGGCAACCTGCTGGTGGCCGGGCGGTCGATCGGGGGCGACAAGATCAGCCACGCCGCCGTGCGCTCGATGATGTGCTGCACGGTGTCCGGGCAGGGCGCCGGCGTGGCAGCGGCCGTCTCGATCCGCGAGGACGCGGACGTGGCCGACGTTTCCGTGCCGGCGGTGCGCGCCGAGCTGGCCCGCCAGGGCGTCCGGCTGGACTGACGGCCGAGCGGCTGGGGTTCCGACGCCTTGGACATCGTCGCGGTCCTGTCCTCGCTGGGCAGCCTCGCGCTGCTCGGCTGGATCGTCATCGCCGTCGTCCAGCTCCGGCTCCAGTACCTCCAGCGGCGCGAGGAGATCGTCCTGCGCCTGTACGAGTCGCTGTTCTCCGAGCCGCTGACCCGCGCGTACTGGCGGGTCCAGACCTGGCCGTTCGCGGACCACGCGGCGTTCCTCGCCGGGGCCTCGCTCGAGGACTGGGTCGCCTTCGACCAGGTCGCCACCTACTACGAGACGATGGGCGTCCTGCACGACCGCGGCGTGGCCAGCCTGGCCCTGCTCGACGAGCTGCTCACCGGGTCCGTCTTCGAGGCCTGGGACCGCTGCGCGCCGATCGTCGCGGGGGAGCGCGCGCGGACCGCGACGCCGCAGAAGTACGCCGCCTTCGAGCGCCTGGTGGGGCTGCTGGAGTCGCATCTGGCCGAGCGCGGCGTGGCGCGGCCGGGGGCGGGCTGAGGCGGGGGCGGGCAGCTACAGCCTCAAGGGCGTGCGCCGGGCGTGAGACGCCGTTCTGGCCGACCATCTGCCGCGGAGCGCGCCCGTCGGTTGCACCGCCGGTCAGGGCGAGCCGCCCGACAGGGCGAGCCGCCGGCCAGGGCGAGCCAGATGCCGCGTGGCCCGCCAGGGCGAGCCGGATGCCGCGCCGCCCGCCAGGGCGAGCCGGATGCCGCGCCGCGCCGCGCCGCCCGCCAGATGTCCCCCGGGAGGGCGCTATCAACGATGCAGGCATCCGCGACCGGCCCCGATCGCGGGAATCCCCATCGATCTGGTTCAACCGTCCCCCTGGGGGACATCTGGCGCCAAACCGGGCCCTGCCGTTCGCATAACGCCCTGCGGGAGGACATCTGCGCCTAGCGCGGCGGGTTCGCTGGCGCGGCGGTGCGCCTGGCGCGGCGGGTTCGCTGGCGCGGCGATGCGCCTGGCGTGGTCGACGACGGCCTTCGGAGCGCACGCGGCTCGCCCGCCCAGGCGGCGGCCTCAGCCGGGCCGCACCGCCCCGTGCTCCACGGTCAGCGCGACCACGTCCGCGGCGGGGACGTCGCGCGACGCCATCCCCCGCTGGACCGCCAGCGCGGCCGCGGCGCCCATCGCCTGGCCCATCGCCATGCAGGTGCACTGGGCGCGGATCCCCGCGAACGCGATCCGGTTGGCGGACAC
>JAJYLZ010000031.1 GCA_021787395.1 Chloroflexota bacterium | reverse complement strand
GCCCCGGCGGCCTCGTTCGCGGTCGCCGCCGCCAGCGCGGCCTCGCCCAGCCCGGGCTCACCGGCGGCCCCCGCGACCGCGGGCGCCAGGGCGCCCAGGCGGATCCCGGACGGCCACCAGGTGCGGTCGCCCGCGATGGTCGTGATGGCGGGCACCAGGATGGAGCGGACGACGAAGGTGTCGATGAGCACGCCGATCGCGACGGCGACGCCCACCTGGAACAGGACGATCAGCGGGGCGGTGGCCATCGAGCCGAACGTGCCGGCCAGGATCAGGCCGGCCGACGTGATCACCGAGCCGGTGTGGCCCGACGCGATCCGGATGCCGTCCCGGATCGGCCGCGTCTCGCTCTCCTCGCGCACCCGGCTCATCAGGAAGATGTTGTAGTCGGAGCCCAGCGCCACCAGCAGCACGAACACCATCAGCGGCAGGTAGAAGCTGATGCCGGCGTGGTGCAGCACGTTCTGGAACAGGAACGCCGACAGGCCCACCGCGGACAGGTACGAGAGCAGCACCGTGCCCACCAGGTACAGCGGCGCCACCATCGCCCGCAGCAGGAGCATCAGCACCAGGAAGATGCCGATCACGGTGATGACGCCGACCCGCGTGAAGTCGTTCGAGAGGACGGTCTGGACGTCGGAGAACTGCGCCGTGGCGCCGCCGAGGTAGGCCGTCGCACCCGGGCCGAACGAGGGCGCGGCCGCCGCCAGCGCCGCCTGCGTGTTGCGGATCGTGGTGAACGCCGCCTCCGAGTACGGGTCGTCGGTCGTGACCACGTAGAACCGGGTCGCGGTGTGGTCGGCGGATACGAAGGCGTTCACGGCGTCGGTGAGCTGCTGGGCGTTGTCGCCGCCCAGGCCCACCGGGACGAAGATGTCGTCCGGGCGCGCCGCGAACACGCTCGCCAGGCCGTGGAACGCGGTCGGGATCGCCGCGAACGTCGTCTTGGCCTCGGTCTTGAGCTCCAGCGCGGACGGCGTGTTGGCGAGGCTCTGCGGGGACAGCGTGTCGTTGGGCTGGCTGTCGAAGTGGACCGCGAGCTGGTTCATCGCGTCGGCCGTGTCCACCGCGGCCGTCGCCGTCGGCTTGGACGCGAGCGAGGCCGCCGCCTTGACGGCGTCTTGGTAGGCGGGGAGCGGGCGGACCTCGGGATACGCGGTCGCGAGCTCGGCCAGGTAGTTCGCCATCAGCGAGCTGTCGCCGCCGCCGCCGGCCGCCGAGCTGGGGGCCGTGAGGGCCGCCGCGAGCGTGCGCAGCTGGGTGGCCACGACGCTCTGCTTCTTGACCCGCGCCACCAGGTCGAGCGCGTCGGTGATCGACTGCCGCGCCGCCCGGTACTCGGAGCGGCCGGCGACGTCCGGATAGGCGGCGCCCAGCGCGCCCACGTAGTTGAGCGCCTGGTCCAGGCCGTCGGTCAGCTTGGGGTCGAGCAGCGAGCTGCTGGAGCCGCTGGCCGCTGCCGCGGAGGAGGACGAGGAGGTGGAGTTGGCCGAGAACGCGTCGCCGATGGTCCCCAGCTGGATCGACGGGCGGAAGCCGTCGGGCACCTTGCCGTCGCCGTCGGGCGTGACCAGGCTCGTTACCGAGGACACCCCGGCGCTGTGCTGGAGCGCCACCACGGTGTCGCGCAGGCGGGCCAGGTCCGCGGGGGCCAGCACGTCGCCCGAGCCGGTGGTGATCAGGGCGGTGGACTGGACCAGCTTGCCCTTGCCCAGGTGCGCCGCGATGATGTCGAAGCCCTGGCGGGCGTCGGAGCTGGCGGGCAGCTCGGCCAGCGTGTCGAAGTTGGTCTTCATCTGGGGCACGAACGTCGCCGGCAGCCCGAGCGCCACCACGAGGGCGATCGCGACCAGGCCCGGGTGCCGCGACACGGCGGCGGCCAGCCTGGCGAAGAAGCCGCCGGGCTCGCCCTCCTGCGCGGGCCGCGTGTGCAGCGGCCAGAACAGGTAGTGCCCGAAGATGCCGAGCAGGGCCGGCGCCAGGGTGAGGCCGGCGACCAGCGTCACGGCGATGGCGACCGCCAGGGCCGGGCCGGTGGTCTTGATCATCTCGAAGTTGCCGAACGCCATCGCGCCCAGGCCCACGATGACCGTCGCCGCCGAGGCGGAGATGACGGCGCCGATCCGCCGGACGGTCTCCCGCGATGCGTCGTGCCAGTCCGTCCCGCCGCTGATCTCCTCGCGGAAGCGGCTGATCAGGAAGATCGCGTAGTCGGTCCCCACCCCGAACACCATGACCACGAGGAACGTGTCCAGCAGCGAGGTGATCTTCCAGCCGGCGGCCGCGAGGATGCCCAGCACGCCGCGCGCGACCACGTAGGCGCCGCCGATGGTGACCAGCGGGACCATGGCCGCGAGGGGGGCCCGGTAGATGAGCAGCAGGATGGCGAGGACCAGGATGATCGTGACCCGCGTCGTGCTGTCGGTGCCGGACTTGACCGCCGCGAGGTAGTCGCTGGTGATCCCCGCGGTGCCCGTCACGTGGACCGCCAGGCCCGCCGGTGCGTGGGCGGGGACGTAGTTGCGGAGGTCGCCGACCACGGTCGCCGCCTGGTCGCCGGCCGAGCTGACGTTGAGGTCCACGAGCAGCAGCTGGAGCTGGCCGTCCGAGCTCTTGAGCATCGAGGCGAGCTCCGGGCGGGAGGCGGCCGTGGCCGTGCCGGTGACGGCGCTGCGCAGGTCGGCGGGCGCGGCGCTGCTGGTGACCCATGCCGCGGTCGAGTCGATGTAGGCGATGTCACTCGCGGTGAGCCCCGAGTCGCGCGAGAAGGTCAGGGTGGCGGAGCTGGAGGAGGTGGAGCCCGGGAACGCCTTCTCGATGGCGTCGTTGGCCAGCATCGAGGGGGCGTCCGGGGGCAGGAACGCGGACTGGTCGGAGGCGGCCTCGCCGGCCAGCGACGGGGCCAGCTTGACCGAGGCGATGACCGCGAGGACCCACACCACGACGATCAGGAAGCGCAGCTTGTAGGTCTTCGAGCCCAGGGCTTCGAACACGATCTCCTCCAAGGCCTGGCCACCGACGGGCCGGCCTGCGACTGGGTGCGTCGGGGTTGCGGCGGGCGTTGCCGCTCCGGTAGGATACGAAGGTGTATCGGATACGTCAACGTATCGAATACATGACCGTATCGAGGTTCGACGGGTGACCGAGACGACGGAGCGTGCGCGGACGGCCCGGCGCGAGGCCACGCGCGAGCGGGTCCTGGACGCGGCGCTGGCCGTGTTCGCGGAGCGGGGGGTCATCGGCTCGTCGGTCGAGGACATCTGCGAGCGGGCGGGCTTCACCCGCGGCGCCTTCTACTCGAACTTCACCGACAAGGCGGACCTGGTGGACGCGCTGGTGGCCCGCGAGCACGCGCGCGTCATCGCCTACCTGGACGCGAACCTCGCGCTGACGCTCGCCGAGATGGGCGACGGCGCCCCCGACGACCTGGGCAGCATGGCCCCGGTGATCGAGCGGATCCTCTCGGCCGTCCCGGTGGACCGGCAGGTGGCGATGCTCCAGACGGAGCTCGAGATCAACGCCATCCGCCAGCCCGACGTCTCGCGCTCGTTCCGCGACGCCGACCTGCGCTTCCGCGCCCGGATCGCGGAGTTCATCGAGCGGGGCACGGCGTTCCGGGGCCGCGAGCTGCTGATCCCCGCCGCGGACGTCGCCGACGCCGCGGTGGCCATCGTGGAGCGGTCCGTGCGCCGGGCGCTCCTCCAGGGCGGCGGCTCCGACCCCGACGCGATGGCGCGCTCGGTGCTGCCGCTGCTGCTGCTGGCGGTGTCGCAGCCGGTCGAGGGCTGACGCCCCGGGCTGCTCCGCCTGCCTCGCCGGACCCTCGCGGCCCGTCACCCGCGTGGCCGTCAGGGCGGCATCGGCGGCCCGTCACCCGCGTGGCCCTCGCCGCGTCCCAGCCGCCGTGACAACCGCCCGCACCCGCCGCGTCCTCCTCCGCGCCGCCATCGCGTTCCTGCCGCTGGCGGTGCTGGCGGCCGGCCTCGCGGGGACGGTGTACGTCGTCGCCCAGCAGGCCCTGCGGTCGGGCGCGGACAGCCCGCAGCTCCAGATGGCCGAGGACGCGGCCCGCGCCCTGGACTCGGGCGCCAGCCCCGCCAGCGTCACGGGCCCCGGCACCGTGGACGTCGGCCGGAGCCTCGCGCCGTTCCTCGTGGTGTTCGACCGGGCGGGCGCGCCGCTCGCGTCCAGCGGGCTCCTGGGCGGGGCCGACCCCGTTCCCCCGCTGGGCGTGCTCGACCACGCGGCCGCCGACCGGCCCAACCGCGTCACCTGGCAGCCCACACCCGGCGTGCGCATCGCCACGGTCACCGTGCGCTGGAGCGGCGGCACGGTGATGGCGGGGCGGTCGCTGCGCGAGGTGGAGCGGCTCGAGGACCGCGCCCTGCTGCTGGCGGGGGCCGGCCTCGCGGCGACCCTCGGGGCGGTCGCCGTCGCGTGCCTGGCCGCGGCCTGGCTGGTCGAGGCCCGCGCGACCCGGACGGGCTGACGACGCGCGAAGCGCCGTCGCGTGATATCGGCGCGTTGTCATGCAATTCCAAGAATCCGGGCAGAGACTACGAGTCACCTCCTCCCCTCTCGCGAACGGGGCCTCGGTCGATCAGACCACCGAGGCCTCGCTTCGTGTCTGCGGCCAGATTGCTCCCATTTGACATACAATCCCGCCGATGGGAGCAACATCCACCGAAACCGCCACCCGCCGCATGTTCGCGGCGTTCTTCCGCGCCGCCGCCCTCGTCGAGCCGCTGCAGCGGGAGGTCGCGACGCGCCACGGCATCGCCCTCGCCGACCTCCACGCGCTGCGCGTGCTGGAGCTGACCGGCGCCATCCCGGTGAGCCGCCTCGGCGCCGAGCTCGGGCTCGCCCGGTCGTCGGCCACCAACCTCGTCGACCGCCTCGAGCGGGCGGGCCTCGTGGACCGCTCCGCCCAGCCCGGCGACCGGCGCGTGACGCTGGTCGGGCCGTCCGCCGCCGGCTTCGCCGCCCTGGAGAGCTTCGCCGTGGTGCGCGACAGCGACCTCGTGCGGCGCCTGCTGCGCCTGGACGAGGACGAGCGCGCCGCCTTCGCCGACCTGCTCGAGCGCATCACCGCCCCAACCGAGGAGACCCCTGCGTGACCCCCGCGCCGCGCCGCCGCGCCGCCCACATCGACTACCGCTGGATCGCCCTGTCGAACACCACGCTGGGCATCCTGATGGCCTCCCTCAACGCGAGCACGGTGCTGATCGCCCTGCCGGCCATCTTCCGGGGCATCGGCATCAACCCGCTCGCGCCGGGCGAGACGGACTACCTGCTGTGGCTGCTGGTGGGCTACACGCTCGTCCTGGCGGTGATGCTGGTGCCCGCGGGCCGCATCTCCGACATGTTCGGCCGGGTCCGCCTGTACAACGCCGGCTTCCTGGTGTTCGCGCTCGCGTCGATCGCCAGCTACCTCGTGCCCGGCACCGGCAACGGCGCGGTCCTGTGGCTGATCGGCGCCCGGATGGTGCAGGCGGTCGGCGGCGCGTTCCTGATGGCCAACTCCGCCGCGATCCTGACCGACGCCTTCCCGGCCGACCAGCGCGGCTTCGCGATGGGCGTCAACCAGATCGCGGGCCTCGCCGGCGGCTTCATCGGCCTGCTGCTGGGCGGCGTGCTGGCCGCCGTGGACTGGCGCGCGATCTTCCTGGTGTCCGTGCCGTTCGGCGTGATCGGCACGGTCTGGGCCTACCTGATGCTCCACGAGACGGCCACCATCCGCCACCACCAGCGGTTCGACTGGCTGGGCCTGACCCTGTTCGGCGTCGGGCTGTCGGCCATCCTGGTCGCCTCCAACTTCGCCCTCCAGCCGTCCGGCGACTCCGCGATGGGCTGGACGAACCCGTGGATCGTCGGCGGCCTCGTGGGCGGCCTGGTCCTGCTGGTCGCGTTCGTGGTCGTGGAGCTGCGCGTCTCCGACCCGCTGTTCAAGATGGAGCTGTTCCGGACCCGCCGGTTCGCCACCGGCAACATCGCCGGCGCGCTGTCGTCGATCGCCCGCGGCGGCCTGCAGCTGATCCTGATCGTGTGGCTCCAGGGCATCTGGCTGCCGCAGCACGGCTACTCGTTCGACCAGACGCCGCTCTGGGCCGGCATCTACATGCTGCCGATGACGGCGGGCTTCCTCATCTCGGGCCCCCTCTCGGGCGCCCTCTCGGACCGGTTCGGGAGCCGCGGCTTCGCCACCGCGGGCATGCTGCTCTCGGTGGCCGGGTTCGTGGGGCTGATGCTGATCCCGGCCAACTTCGACTACCCGGTGTTCGCCGCGCTGCTGCTCCTGCTGGGCATCTCGCAGGGCGTGTTCGCGGCGCCCAACACCGCGTCGGTGATGAACGCCGTGCCGGCCGCGTTCCGGGGCGTGGCCTCGGGCATGCGCGCGGCGTTCCTCAACGTGGGCCAGAGCATCAGCCTGACGGTGATCTTCACGCTGGTGGTGATGGGCCTCTCGGCCAGCCTGCCGGGCGCCCTCACCAGCCACCTGACGGCGGCCGGGCTGCCGGCCCCGATGACGGCGGCGCTCTCGCAGATCCCGCCGATCGGCGCGCTGTTCGCCGCCTTCCTGGGCTACAACCCGATGGGCATGATGATCCCGCCCGCCCAGCTGGCGGCCCTGCCCGCGGCCACCCGGAGCGCGATCCTCGACACCTCGTTCTTCCCGCAGCTGCTGTCCGGGCCGTTCGTGGACGGCCTCCGGGTGGCGTTCAGCGCCTGCGCGGTCGTGTCCCTGGGCGCGGCGGCCGCGTCGTGGTGGAACGGCCCCGAGCCCGAGCCCGAGGCCGTCACCTCCCACGCCACCGCGCCCGTCGCGGAGGCGATGCTCGAGGTGGCGGTGGCCGAGGCCGTGGTCGAGCCCGAGGCGGGCTGAGCCCTGGGCCCGGACCACCCCCCGACGCGCGTCGCGGCAGCTGCGCTGACCGGCGCGCTCCTCGCCCTGGCGCCGGCCGCCGCGAGCCCGCTCGGCCGACTGGCGTCGCCATTCGCCCTGCTAGTGGTGCTGCCGCCGCTCGCCCTGGCGCTCGAAGTGTTCGGGTGGAGCGGCTATGCCGCGGCCCAGCTGCGGCGGATGACCCGTCCCATCCCGCGCCTGCTGGCAGCCTACGGCGTCTGGCTGGGCACGAGCGCCCTGCTCACGCTCGACGTTGCAGCCGTGGCAGGGGCCAGCGTCGGCGCGGACGCCGCCGGTCGGCACCCGCCCGCCCGGCGCTGGCATCTGGGTGCTGCGATGCTGGGCGCGAACACCGGCTCGCTGCTCCTGCCGTTCAGCAACCTGACCAACCTGGTCCTGGTCGGGGCAACGGGCATCGGGTTTGCGTCCTACGTCGCCGCATCGGCGGCGCCCCAATTCGCGGCCGCGATCGCGGTCGGGGCCATGCTGGTCTGGCGGGCGCACCGGTCCGGCGACCTGCCCGCTGCGGACGACGTGCCTGGCGAGGCCTTGGCGCCCGCGCGAGTGGCGGGACTGGTGGCGGCCGCCGGGGCCGGCGGGGCGATCGCGTTCGGGCTCCTCGGGCTGGACATGGCGCTGCCCTTCGCCGCGGCGAGCGGGCTGCTCACCGCGGGCGTGGTCGCTGCGGGCAGGGCTCGCCCCCGGGACGTCGTCCGAAGCCTGCCGATCGGCGCACTGCTGCTGGTGGCGGCCGCCGCCGCGCTGTACGGCCCGCTCTCAAGCTGGGCAGAGGCCCTGCCGCATCCTGGCGGTGGCGCGTCTGGACTCGCCGAGGCCCTCGTTGTCGGCGGGACGGCCGCGGCGCTTGTCAACAATCTTCCGGCGGCCGCCCTGGGCGCCGTCTGGCTCGGCCACGTGAGCCCGTCCGTGGTGGTCGCCTATCTGGTCGGGACCAACGTCGTGGCGGTCGCGACGCCGCACGGGTCAGCTGCCACGATGCTGGTCCGGGCAGGAGCGCACCGACAGGGCGTCCACTTGCCGGCCGCGGAGCACGTCCGCGACGCATGGAGGTACGCCGTGGTTGGCGGCCTTGCGGCCATCGCCGCGCTCGCGCTCACCCGGGGGTAGGCGCGCTCGCGCGAAACCTCGCGGCGCGTCACCGCATCGAAAGGATGGCCCGTCCAGGATGCGGGCACCTCCTCTCCTCCGCGGAACGAGGCCCCGGACCGGGGCCTCGCTTCGTGTCTGGGACCTGTTGCGGCCCGCCGCACAGCCGAGCGTCAGGCGCGGCGCTCCTGTCATCCTCTCCCGATGTCCACCTGGCTCACGACCGTTGGCGGCGTGCTCCGCGACCGCCGACAGCGCCTGCTCGTCACCGCCTTCCTCGGCTTCGCGGTGGCCGAGTACGGCGTCTGGGTCGTCCTGCTCGTCTACGCGTACGGGCTGGGTGGAGCGCCGTTCGCGGCGCTGGTGGCCGTGGCCCAGATGGTCCCGTCCGCGCTCGCCGCGCCGCTCGGCGCCTTCGCCGGCGACCGGTTCCCGCGCGGCCGCGTGCTGCTGGTCGCGTACGTCGTCCAGGCGGTGACGCTGCTCGCGACGTCGGCCGCCCTCGTGGTCGGCGCCGCGCCCGCCCTCGTGCTGACGATCGCGGCCGCGAACTCCGCGTCGATCACCTTCACGCGGCCCACGCACTTCGCGGTGCTGCCCGACGTCACCGAATCGGTCGCGGCCCTCACCGGGGCCAACGCGGTGTCGGGCCTGGCCGACGGGCTGGGCATGCTGCTGGGGCCGTTCGTCGCCGGCGCGCTGCTGTCGGCGTCCGGACCCGCCGCCGCGCTGGCGGCGTTCGGCGCGATCCTGACCGTGGCGGCGGCACAGATCGTCGAGGTCCGCGTCGCGTCGGGGGCCGGCCCGGAGCACCCGCTCACTGCGCGCGCCGTGCTGGGCGAGGTCCTCCACGGATTCGCGGTGCTCCGGGCAGAGCCCGCCGTCCGGCTGCCGATCGCGGTGCTGGCCACGATGTTCGTGGTGGTGGGTGCCCTGGACGTGCTGCTGGTTGCCGCCGCGATCGACCTGCTGCACGCCGGCCAGGGCTGGGCCGGGTACCTCAATGCCGCCTTGGGGCTGGGCGGGATCGCGGGCGCCGGCCTCGCGGTGTCGCTGGCCGGACGGCGCCGCCTCACGCCAGCGCTGGCCGCCGGGTCGGCGCTGTTCGGCGGACCCGTCGCCGCCCTCGGGGCGCTGCCGACCCTGACGACGGCGCCGCTGCTGATTGGCCTCACCGGCGTCGGCCGGAGCGTCGCGTCGGTCGCGGGCAACACGCTGCTCCAGCGCGCCGCACCGCCCGCCGCGATGGCCCGCGTGTTCGGCGTGCTCGAGAGCCTCACCATGGTCTCGCTCGCCCTCGGCAGCGTCGTCGCGTCGGCGCTCGTGGCCTCCGTGGGGATCGCCGCGGCGCTGCTGGCCGCCGGGGCCCTCGTCCCGCTGGTCGTGGCCCTGCTGTGGCGTCCGCTGCGGGCGGTCGAGCGCGGCGCGCACGTCCCGGATCCCGGCCTGCTCGCGCTGGCCCGGTCGCTGCCGATCTTCGCGCCGCTGCCGCCGCCGGCCATGGAGCGGGTCATGGCCAGCCTGGAGCGCCTGGAGCTGCCGGCCGGCGCGACGCTGATCCGCGAGGGCGCGCGGGGAGACCGTCTCTACATCCTGGCCGAGGGTGGCGTGGACGTGGTGCGCCAGGGGCGCCACATCGCCGCTCGCAGCGGCCCTGACGTCCTCGGCGAGATCGCGCTCCTCCGGGACGTGCCGCGCACCGCCACGGTGCTGGCCACGACGCCCCTGGTGCTCTACGCGCTCGACCGCGATCCGTTCCTCGAAGCTGTCACGGGCCACCCGCAGTCGCGTGTCGCCGCGGAGAGCCTGGCGGACCGGAGGCTGGCCGAGGAGGTCTGAGGCACGGGCTCCGGCGCGCGCCACGGCGCCCGCACCGGGCCGGTCCGCCCTGGGCCGACCCGTCCGCCCTTCAGCGGTGCGGCGCCCTTCAGATGTCAGCTCGCCCGCCGCCGCAGCCCGTCTTCGTCACGCACGATGAGCGTCCCGTGGTCACGGGCGATGAGCCCCCGCGCCTCGAACTGCGCGAGCGCCTTGTTCACGGCTTCGCGAGAGGCGCCGACCCAGCCCGCCAGCTCGCGCTGGGACAGCTGCAGCCCGATCCGAGTCCCGCCGTCCGTCGGCTGCCCGTAGGCCGAGGCGAGGTCCACGAGCCGCTTCGCCACGCGCCCGGCCACGTCGAGCGCCACGTACTCCGTCCGCATCCGGTCGGCCGTGCGGAGCCGGCCGATCACCGAGCGCAGCAGGATAACCGCCAGGCCAGGCTCGGTCTCCAGCGCGGCCAGGAACCTCTCGGCCGTCACGGCAAGCGCGGTGCCCTCCTCGACCACGGTCACGGTCGCCATGTGGTCCTCACCGTCGATCGCTGCGAGCTCGCCGAGAATGTCGCCGGCTCCCCGGAACGCGAGAACGGTCTCCTGGCCGTCGGCCGAGAGCGTGGAGACCTTCACGCGGCCCGAGAGCAGCAGGATCACGCGCCTCGAGGCGTCGCCCTCCGCCATCAGGGTCGTCCCGACTCGCAGGCGCAGCCGGCGCCCGTCGCGAAACGCTGCTGCGAGCGACCCGCCGTCGGGCTCTGGCGGCAACGTCCCGGTGGTCCCTCCGTCCATGCGGCGGAGCATACGGCGCGCGCGGGGGCGTCGCGCTCGGGTCGACGCGGCTGTGACGGATTACCAGGTGGGCGGTGACGGCCGCCATCGCGCGCCTGGCCGTCCGCGGCGAGGATCTGGACCTGACCGGCGCGCCCGTACGCCGGCAGGCACCGCAAGGGAGCACACGATGGGCCGCCTGTACGTCGCCAGCGTCCTGACCGCGATCGCCAGCCCGCAGCCCGCGGAGCCCGCCGAGGTGGAGCTCAAGCCGATCGTGCCCGGCGTCTGGGCCGCCTGGGCCAAGGGCTGGGACGCCCAGCAGCCGGCGCCCGCCGCCAGCACCGAGGCAAAGCCGACGTCTCCCGCGACGGGGCTCCAGTCGGCCGGCAGCAAGGCCTAGTGCTCCGGGCCTGGGTGACAGCTGAGCGCCGGCACCGATCCCCCGGCAGGCAGGCGGGGAGACCTGCGGCCGGGGGATCGGCATCGGTCGGCGGCTGGAGCCGTTGTCCCGAGCGGTCATGGCGACGGCGCCCGCTGGCGGCCGGACGCCCCCGGGCACAACTCGTCGCCGACGGTCCACCAGCCGGCGGTCCGTGGCCTGCTTCTGCGCTCCGCTGGGCGGAGCGACACGTGACGCGTGCCTCTGGTCGTGGCGGGCCCAAGGTTCCACGCTGATGGGTGGCTGGGACTGAGATGCCACGGAGGTGCCGTGATGGGCGATCGGGCGAGGCTCAACTGGATGAGGGTGGGGCTGCTCGCGAGCCTGGCTGCCGGATGGCTGACCTGGTTCGGGATCTACGGGTCGTCGGCGGCCGGGTCGGGCTCGCTGGCCGGGCAGCCCGTTGAGGGGATCGTGCTGGCACTCGCGCTGAGCGGCTGGGCCGGGGTCGTGGCGTGGATCGTCGCCCCCCGGCATCGGCGGCTGTGGACGGGGGCGCTCGCCGGCCTGCTGATGGCCGGGAGCTACGCGATCGGATACGTCCTGATCGCCAACCTGTGGGTGGACGCGGCGCAGCGGCCGTGGAGCGACGGGGCCGCGCTCACCTTGCCCGAGCTGTCGTTCTGGGTCGGCTTCGCCATCGACGTGGCGACCAGCCTGTGCCTGGGGGTCATGGGCTGGGCTGTCGCTGAGATTGCGGGACGGCCGAGGAACACGATGGCCGCCTGATCGGCGGGGCTGCGCGGACCGCCTCCCATTCGCCGGGCGGCCGGGCCATCCCGAGGGCCGCCGCTCGCCAGGCGGGTGAGGGCGGCGCCGCAGCGGTCCCCCCGCTCGGCTGTCGAGCAGCGACGGCGCGTCGCCGGCCGGTCGGCTCGCCAGGTGAGCGGTGCAGCCACCGGACCCGATTGCAGGCTCGCCCAGCGGGCGGCCGGGTCGTCCCCGGCCGCGTCGGCCCCGCGCTCGCCGGCCCGCCGCGGGAGGCGATCGCGGCCTGACCCGGGCGACGTCGGGGCGCCCGCCGCCTGCACGATGCGGGTCGGGCATCATTCGCCCATGCGCATCGCCGACTTCGGGGTCGAGATCTGGATGAACCGGTGGGAGGCCCGCTGCCGGTACAACCTCGCCGAGACCTGTGTGGACTCGGTCACCGTGGCCGAGCTGCTGGCCCTCGCCGGCCTGGACCCGGCGGGCCTGGCGGCGGAGCTCTCCCCGATGCGGCTGGACTACGGCGCCATCGAGGGCAGCGGGCGCCTGCGCGCCGCCATCGCGGCCCTCTACGGGACCGTGACGCCCGACCGGGTGCTGGTCGCCCACGGCGCCATCGGCGCCAACCACCTCGTGTACGAGGCGCTGGTCGAGCCGGGCGACGTGGTCGTGAGCGTCGTGCCGACGTACCAGCAGCACGTGGCGGTGCCCGAGAGCCTGGGGGCCGAGGTCCGGCAGGTCCGCCTGCGGGAGGCCGAGGGGTGGCGCCTGGACCTCGACGAGCTGGCCGACGCCGCCCGGGGCGCGAAGCTCATCTCGATCACGAACCCCAACAACCCGACCGGCGCGCTGCTCGACCCCGACGCGCTCGCCCGGGTTGCCGCCATCGCGGGCGGGCAGGGGGCGTGGATCCTCGCCGACGAGGTGTACCGCGGGCTCGACCAGGACGGCCCGGGCACCAGCCAGAGCTTCGCCGACCTCTACCCGCGGACGATCGCGGTGGGCAGCATGTCCAAGGCGTTCTCGCTGGCCGGGCTGCGCCTGGGCTGGATCGTCGCCCCGCCGGAGGTGCTCGCCGCGATCAGCCGCCACCGCGACTACTCCGTGATCAGCGTGGGCATGGTGGACGACCTGCTGGCCGCCCTGGCGCTGGAGCACGCGGGCGGCATGCTGCGGCGCAACCGCGCGATCGTCCGCGCAAACCTTGCGACCCTGGACGGCTGGGTGGCCGAGGAGCCGCGCATCTCCTACGTCAAGCCCGCCGCCGGCACGACCGCGCTGCTGCGCTTCGACGCGCCGATGTCGTCGGAGCAGTTCTGCACCCGCCTCGTGGAGGCCGAGGGCGTGCTGCTCGTGCCGGGCAGCGCGTTCGAGGTCGAGGGCTCGGTGCGGATCGGCTACGCCAACGACCCGGCCGTGCTCACGGCGGGCCTCGAGCGCACTTCGGCGTTCCTGTCTACGCTGCGCTCCTGAGCGGCCGCCTCCGGGCGAAGCGGGAGTGAGCGATGGGCGAGTTCGACGTGGTCAGCGCGCCGGGGATCGAGGCGCGCGTGTACGAGGCGGGCGAGGCGCCCGACGGCGCGGGAGTCCTCGTCCTCCACCCGTGGTGGGGCCTCAACGCCGACGTCCTCGCCTTCGCCGACCGGCTCGCCGCCACCGGCTACGCGGTGGCCGCGCCCGACCTGTACCACGGCGACGTGGTGGACACGGTGGAGGCCGCCGACGAGCGGGTGGGCCGGCTCGACGGCGCGCAGGGCGCGGCGATCGTGGAGGCGGCGCTGGCCGACCTCGCGGCGAGGCTGGGGCCGGGGGCTCGGGTCGCCGTCCTCGGGTTCTCCCTGGGCGCGTCGTTCGCCGTCGCGGCCTCGCACCCATCGGTCCGCGCCGTCGTCCTCTACTACGGGACCGGCGACCCCGACGAGGCGAGCGGCACGGCGCCGGTGCTGGGCCACTTCGCGGAGGCCGACCCCTACGAGGACGACGCGTGGGTGGCGCAGTTCGAGGAGGCCATCCGCTCGAAAGGCCGAGCCGTGGAGTTCCACCGCTACCCGGGCACCGGCCACTGGTTCGCCGAGCCCTCGCGCGACGCCTATCGCGCGGACGCGGCCGAGCTCGCCCTCGCGCGAACCCTGGAGTTCCTGGACCGGACGCTGCGCGCCTGACCGCCGGCCCTCGCGCCCGCCGCGGAACGTCGCGGGGCCGGCCCGGCGCTCCGGGCCTCAGGCGATCGCCACCGGGCGCTCGATGGCGGCGTCCATCCGCAGCCGGCGGTCCACCAGCACCCGGACCACGTACGTGATCTCCAGGCCCGCGCCGTCGAACGACGGGGCGCAGTCCGCGGGGATGGCCAGCGAGGCGTCGGCGCCCCCGCGGAGGGACCCGCTCGGCAGGGCCATCGAGGCGAGGATCCCCTCGACGCCGTTGGGGGCGTTCGTCCGGCGGTGCAGCTCGACCCGGACGTTGCCATCCGGCGCGGCGGGCCACACGGCCCGGACGCCGAGCTGCGTGCCCGGGCTCGCCGGCAGCGGCGTGGTGATCGACACCGTGGCGCCGCCGGGCGCCGCGTAGGTGTCGAGCATCGCCAGCCCGCCCTGCTCGCCGACGCCGGCGCGGATCAGGTCCGGGTGCTGGAGCACCGGGACCAGGCAGGCCACGAACGGGTCCTCGTGCAGGGCCACGTCCCAGCGCACGTCGATCGCCCAGGCCACGATCGCCTCGCCCAGGTGCGCGGACGGCGGTCCGAGTCGCGGTGCGGGCACCGTGAACGCCGTGTCGAAGGCCGTGCCGGCGGGAAGCACCGCCGGGATGGGCGGGTCGGTGAACGGGAGCTGCTCGAACAGCTGCCCGTCGGCCTCGACCCACTCCTCGGTGGTGGTCGTATTGGTGGCGGCGTTGCGGTGCGACTCGCTCCGGCGCTGCTCCACCAGCTTGAGGCCCACGAGGCGCAGCACGGCGTCGCGCGCCCGGATGTCCTCGGCCGGGGTGACCCGGACGCGGCCGCTGATCGCCTCGCCCACCCGCGCGGGGCCGCTGACCTCGACGCTCCCCTGCAGCGGCCCGCCGACGGGGCGGACCAGCTCCTCGGGCCGGACGAGGTGGAGCGGGTGGGACCCGCTGGGGCCGGCGAGGCGGTGGCGGTCGAGGGCGTCGAACGGCGACGGGCTGGACCCCTGGTGGCGCGTCCAGGCGGCGCCGGAGCCGAGTGGATTGAAGGAGAAGGACACGCTGGAGTCCCCCGGGAGTGGGCGCGGGCCGCGCCCGCCGATCATCGCACTCCGCCGGTGTGGGCGTGGTCGTCGGCGGGCGGCGTCAGCGACACTCGGCTGCCGTCGGGCCGTCCCCGCGTCGGGGTCCGCCCGGCACTCGCCGGCGCCCGGGCGCGTCGGCACCATGACCAGCGACCGCCGGGCGCGGCGGCCGGCGGCATGCGGAGGGCGGCGCGGTGACGGTTCCCGACGGGCTCGATCTGGTGGGGGCGACGGCCCGCTGGACCGCGGCGGCGCGGGCGCTGGAGCGGGAGCGCCCCGACGCCCTGCTCGACGACCCGTGGGCAGCCGCGCTCGCCGGGGAGGAGGGGATGGCCTGGCTGGCCGGCCAGGCCCCGGGCGCGACCCTGCCGATGGTCCTGCGGGCCCGGTTCTTCGACGACTGGCTGGGGGAGGCGATGCGAGGGGAGCGCGCCCCCCGGCAGGCGGTGCTGCTGGGGTGCGGGCTCGACACCCGGGCCTGGCGCCTGCGCTGGCCGGAGGGCGTCGCGGTGTTCGAGGTGGACCGGGCCGCCATCCTCGAGCGCAAGGCGTCGCTGCTCGAGGCGGCCGGCGCGCGCCCGGCCTGCCGGCGCGTCGCGGTGGCCGCCGACCTCACCGCCGACTGGGGCGCCGCGCTGCTCGGCGCCGGCCTGGACCCGACGGCCCCCGCCGCGTGGCTGGCCGAGGGGCTCCTGTTCTACCTGCCGGACCCGGCCCTGCGCGCCGTCTTCGCCGCGGCGACCCGGCTGTCGGCGCCGGGCAGCCGCCTGGGCTTCGACATCCCGAGCCGGGCGGTGCTCACCTCGCCCTGGACCAGGCCATGGCTCGACATGCAGGCGGCCGCCGGCGCGCCGTGGCTGGGCGCCATGGACGACCCCGTCGCCGAGCTCGCCGTACTGGGCTGGCGGGCGGCGGTCGCCCAGCCCGGCGAGTCTGGACCCGGCCGGGAGCGGTGGACGCTGCCAGTGCCCCCGGCCGGCGCGCGGGAGCTGCCGCACTCGTGGTACGTCACCGCCGTGCGGGCGGCGTAGGGCGGGGCCGGGGCCGGCGCGCGGGCCCGCTGGCGCGGCTCGCCCCCGTGGCGCGATGCTATGGGGCGACGGTCCGCCCGCGGACCGCAGGCCAGGAGGTTGTGCGTTGCTGCTGCTCGACTCGGCCGACGTCGAGGCCGCCCGCCGGGCGGCCGCGCTCGGCTTCATCCGCGGGGTCACCACCAACCCGACCCTGGTGGCCGCGTCGGGCCGCCCCGCCGAGGCGGTGATCCCGGAGCTGGCGGACGTCGTGGCGGGCACGGTGTTCTACCAGCTGACCGCGGAGACGCCCGCGGCGCGCGAGGCCGAGGCGCGCCGGTTCGCGCAGCTCCGGCCGGGCCGGGTCGGCATCAAGGTGCCCACGACCACCGAGAACCTCGCCCTCGTGGCCCGCCTGGTGGCGGATGGGATGACCTGCGCGATGACCGCGATCTTCAGCCCGGGCCAGGCGCTCCTGGCGTCCGAGGCCGGCGCCTCGTTCGTGATCCCGTACGTGAACCGCACGACGCGCCTGTACGGGGACGGTCCCGGCCTCGTGCGCCAGATGCGGCAGGTGATCGATGCCGGCGGGTCGCCGATGCGGATCCTGGCGGCCAGCGTGAAGTCGCCCGAGGAGGCGGTCGCGTCGCTGCTCGCGGGCGCCCACGACCTGACCCTCCCGCTGGCGGTGATCGAGGCGCTGGGCGAGCACCCGGGCTCGCTCGCGGCGATCGACGAGTTCCGCGCCGCGGCCAGGCGAGCCGGCTGAAGGGGCAAACTAGCACCATGCCCACACCGACCCCGCCCAGCCCCGCATCGCCGTCCGCGTCGCCGTCGCCGGAGGACCTCGCCCGCTACCGCGAGAACCTCCAGGGCGAGGTGGACGCGATCGCCCTCTACTCCCTGCTCGCCGAGCTCGAGGGAAGCCCGGCGCTGCGGGACTTCTACACGCGCATGGCCGCCACCGAGGACGTCCACGCCGGCGTCTGGCGCCGCCGCCTCACCGAGGCCGGGCAGGATCCGAGCACCGTGCGGGTCGGCTGGCGCACGCGCGTCCTGATGCTCGTGGCCCGCCGCCTCGGCCCTGGCCTCGTGGTGCCCACGATCGCCGAGCGCGAGGCCGCCGAGCAGGGCATGTACGACGAGCAGGCCGAGGCGCTGTCGCGGATGCCGGGCGACGAGCGGTCCCACGCGCGCCTGTTCCGCGAGCTGGCCGGCGGCCGGGGCGTGGAGGGCGGGGCGATCGCCCGGATCGAGGGCCGCCACCGGGCGGGCGGGGGGAACCAGCTGCGGGCGGCCGTCCTGGGCGCCAATGACGGCCTGGTCTCCAACCTGTCGATCTCGATGGGCGTGGCCGGGGCGTCGGGCGGCGGCCACGCGGTCCTGATCGCCGGGCTCGCCGGCATGCTGGCGGGCGCGCTGTCGATGGCGATCGGGGAGTGGCTGTCGGTCCAGAGCGCCCGCGAGCTGTTCGCCCACCAGGTCAAGGTGGAGCGCGAGGAGCTGCTCACCGTCCCGGACGAGGAGGAGGAGGAGCTCGCGCTGATCTACCAGGCCAAGGGCCTGCCCGAGGCCCAGGCGCGCGAGATGGCGAAGACCCTGGTGAGCGGCGAGGTCGGCCGGGCCGTGGACACGCTGGCGCGCGAGGAGCTGGGCATCGACCCCGAGGAGCTCGGGGGCTCCGCGTGGGTGGCGGCGCTGACCTCGTTCGTCCTGTTCGCCCTCGGCGCCCTCGTCCCGATCCTGCCGTTCTTCGTCGCCGAGGGGATGACGGCGGTGGCGGCCTCGATCGTCATCGCGGCGGTGGCCCTGTTCGTGGTCGGCGCGGCGATCACCGTGGTCACCGGCAGCAGCGTGCTCCGCACCGGCGGGCGGCAGGTGCTGCTGGGCCTGTTCGCGGCCGCGGTCACCTACGGGCTGGGCGCCCTCGTCGGCCGCGCGGTGGGCTGAGGCGCCGCTCGGCGGGCGGAGGCAGGCGATGGGCGACTGGCGCGACCGGCTCCGCGGCGACCCGCTGCCGTGGCTGCTCGAGGGCTCGGGGCCAGCCGTCCGCCACCTCGCGCTGCGGGACATCCTGCGCCGCCCCGCCGACGACCCGGAGCTCGTCGCCGCGCGCACGGCGGCCTCGGCGGCCGACCCGATCGCGGGGATCCTCGCGGCGCAGGCCCCGGACGGCTGGTGGTCGATGCCGGGGCCCGGGTACTCGCCCAAGTACACCGGCACCGTGTGGCAGCTGATCTTCCTCGACCAGCTGGGGGCGGACCCCGCGAACCCGGGCGTCCGCCGGGCGTGCGAGTACGTGCTGGTGCACACGCAGACGCCGCGCGGCGGCTTCGGCGCCTGGCAGGGCCGGGCTCGCGAGACCCCGCCGCCGCCCGCGACCGCGATCCACTGCCTCAACGGCAACCTGGTCCGGGCGTTGGTCGGCTTCGGCTGGCTCGACGATCCGCGCGTCCAGCGCGCCGTCGGCTGGGAGGCGGCTGCGATCACCGGCGACGGCGAGTTCGCCTGGACCGCCAGCACGCCCGGGCCGGGCTTCCGGTGCGGCGCCAACTACGGCGAGCCCTGCGCCTGGGGTGCCGCGAAGGCGCTGCTGGCGCTGGCCCGCATCCCGGTCGAGCGCCGCTCGCCGGCGGTCCAGGCGGCGATCGGCGCCGGTGTCGAGTTCCTGCTGTCCCGCGACCCGGCCGTGGCGGACTACCCGATGCCGCCGGGCAACGCGGCGCCAAGCTCGTCGTGGTTCAAGCTCGGCTTCCCGTCGGGCTACGTCGCCGACGTGCTGCAGGTCCTCGAGGCGCTGGTGGAGGCGGGCGCCGGGCGCGACCCGCGGCTCGGCCACGCCATCGAGTGGCTCCTGGCGCAGCAGGACGGGCGGGGCCGCTGGGCGAACCGCTACCCGTACGCGGGCAAGATGGTCGTGGACGTCGACCGACCGGGCGCGCCCAGCCCGTGGGTCACGCTGCGGGCCTGCCGGGTGCTGGCCGCCGTCGGGTAGATCCCGGCCGGGCGCGCCGCCCGGTGAGTGCCCCCGCCCCCTCAGATCCAGCCGGATGGCCATGGAGCGGCCCTTGTCGAGATCGGTTCCCTCATCTGCTCGCTTGGCGAGCCTCTGCGGCTGTTTCGCCCTCAGTTCTCGTCACCTGCTCGCGGTGAGGCCCCTGCCCGGGAACTTCTCGGCTACGGGCCGCCTGATGTCCAGCTGCGGGAACCTTGCCCGAGCCCGTGCGAGAGCCGACGCCGCGAGCCCCGTCTGCCGCCGACACGGGTCGCCACATGAGCAGATGCGAGAAGGCCGGCTGACGTGCGAGCGCGCGGCGCCCTGCTCCGCGACAGGCTCGCGCTAGGCGACGCCGGGCCGGTCATCCCGCGACGTCGCGCCGCCGCAGGCTCCAGGTGCCCAGCGCGAGGCCGGCCGCGGCGATCGTGGCGCACACCGCCATTCCCGCCGGATCCCAGTGCCCGGCCATCGGCTCGCCGAGGTGCGTCGTCAGGGCAAGTTGGGCCACCCAGTCGGGCAGGCGCAGGATCGGCGCCAGCGTGTCGAGCAGGAAGGTGCCGACCGCCACGGCGGCGACGGTCCGCGCCGCCGCGGACGGCCCGAGCAGGCCGCCCGCGGCCATGCCCACGCCGATCAGCGCGCACCCGTACAGCGCGAGGACGGCTGTGCCGGCGCCGGGGCCCACCGGGTCCTGGCCGACGCTGGCGATCCCTGCCGCGACCGCGAGGGCGAGCACCGCGGTCAGCACCCCCGTTGCCAGCCAGGACGCCACGCCGGCGTCCACCGCCCATCTCGCGCGGGAGAGGGGCGTCGTGAGCAGGAGCTCGAGCCGGCCGGACGACTCGTCGGCCCAGCGCTCGCCGACGAACGTCGCCGCGGCGAGCCCGACCAGCACGAACCCGAGGTCGGCGAAAGCCAGCTGCAGGAACCCCGCCGCGGTCGTGATGTCGATCCCCGGGATCATCGTCTTGAAGGCCGCGGCGATGGCCGGGGAATCGGCAAGGAGGTCGAGCAGCGAGTTCGAGGCCGCCGCCATCACGGCGCCGTAGAGGCCCAGGCCGACGCCCCACCACACGGCCATCGGCAGGACCTCGCCCGTCGACCGGCTGACCTGGCCGCGGACGCCGAGGAGGCGGCCCGGCAGCGTCGGCACCCGCGACGTCCCGGTCACGCCGATGTCGCGGCGCGCGAACAACTCGGCGCCGACGGCGAGCAGGACGACCGCGACCGCGGCGGTGACGGCGATCCCGCCCCAGTTCACCGAGCCGGCGAGCGGGCTGTGGCCGGCGGTCCACGACCACCAGGTGAGCCGGTCAAGCGTGTCGAACGCCGGGACGACGCTCCGGTAGCCGTGTACCACGTAGCCGCCGACCATGATCGCGCCGGCCATGCCCGCGCTCGCGCCCCGCCCGAGGACCGGCGAGAGGGCGAAGGCGATCGAGCCGGCGACCAGCGTCCGGACCACCATGCCGACGGCGAAGCCGGCCGCCGCCCCGGGCCCGATCTCGTCGCGGGCGCTCAGGGCGACGGCGAGCGCGGTCGCCCACGCGACCGCCCCCAGCGCAGCCGAGACCAGGGCGAGGGCTGCGATGTGGGCGCCCACCTTCTCGACCACGATGCGCCGCCGGGAGCGCGCGGTCGTGACGACGAGGTCAAGGCTCCCCCGGCGCGCCTCCTCGGCGAGGGTGGAGGACAGGGCGAGGATCGACCAGAGGCCCGCGATGAGGGCGAAGTACGACGCGTAGTGCCAGCTGATGAAGCCGCCCAGGGTGTCGACGTTGACCGCGTCGCCGTACAGGCCGCGCAGGGACGGCGGGATCGCCGCGGTGAGGGCCGCGAGCCCGGCCCTCGCCTCGGGCGTCCCGTAGGTGGACGCCATCGTCCCGCCGCCCGCGGCGACCATGACCCCGAGTAGGCCCAGGACCACGAGCATCGCGCCCCGCGAGTCGCGGAGCGTCTTGCCGAACACGCTGCCCAGTCCCATTGCCCGCCTCCTGGCGTCCCTGAGTAGAGCCGAGCGGGGTGTCGCCCGCGAGGGTCAGGCAGGCCCCGGCCGCGGACCGTTGGGCTCGAACCGGGCCCGTCCTGGGCGTCCGTGCGTGTGCGCGGCGTGCCTGCCGGGCCGAGGCGCACACGACGCGCCCGCCACACCTTGGCGACGGATGCCTATTCCGCGAGGCGGCCTGCGTGCGCCAAGGTGGGCGCGTCGAGGTGGCGGGGATGCAGGATGTCGAGCTGTTCGTCCACATGGCCGAGATCGCCGGCGTCTTCGTCGGCTTCGGGGCCCTCATCGCCGTGCGCAGCGCCGGGCCGAGCGACATCTACGACATCACCGGCGTCGGGATGGTCGTCTGGATCGGGATCCAGGTCGTCATCGCCGCCCTGACCCCTATCGCCATCAGCCGCTTCGAGGTGCCGCCCCACGCCCTGTGGGCGGTTTGCAGCGCCACGGTGCTCGTGCTGTTCTGGGTCGCCTATCTGGCAGCCAACCCGGGCGACGACGTGGTGCGGCGGCTGTGGCCCGAGCGGCGGGGGTCAGGTCGCGGTGGCGGTCCGAGCTCGCCGGCGCCTTCTTCTGGGTGCCCATGACCGCCGCGCTGGCGCTGGTGCTGCTCGGCGCGGCCCCGTCGCGGGAGGAGGCCCTCTACTTCGCCGCGCTGGTGCTGATGCTGCTGGGCGACGCGATGGTGCTCCCGATGGCCGTCACGTCGAGCTTCCGCCCGAGCCGGCCGACGCCCTGACCGCCGGCCCCGGCGCCTGCCGCGCTCAGCGCCCTGCCCGCTGGACCGCTCGCCACGGCCCGCGCAGGGCTGACCCCGCGGCGTCGAGGGCGCATGTCGTTCGACCCCTGCCGCCACCGCGACGCCGGTCCCAATCCGGGCAGCGCCGTCGCCTGGCCCGCGCGGGCTCGAACCGACGCCACGCCTCGCTAGGCGCGTCCGCGGGGTGCAGGCCCCCGCCCCGGCTCAGGACGGGGGCGCCGGCGGGATCGTGAAGAAGGCCGTCAGGGCGAGGACGATGTAGATGGCGAGCTGGCCGATGACGGCCCGGCGGAGGATCCGGACGCCCGCGGCGTCGAGCTCGCCCCGCGCGAACGCGCGGACGGCGCCGCGGTAGAGGCTGCCGAAGATGGCCAGGAACGCGGCAGCCAGGACGACGACGGCCACGAGGGCCCCGACGTTGACCTCCATCTCAGTACACCGCCAGATGGGCCATGATCACGATGATCGCGACCTGGAACAGCGCCTGCAGGCCCGCCAGCCGGATGTTCCGCATGTTCAGGCGCGCGATCCTCGCGGTGTCGGGCTGGTGCTCGGCGAGCTCGATGAAGATGCGGACGCTGTTGGGCATGAAGATCCCGAACCCCTGGACCGTCAGCAGGACGACGACGACCCCGGCCGCGATGATCCAGGGCGAGCCGAGGTCGAACTTGCCCTCCGCCTGGGCGAGGTAGATGCCGGCCGTGATCGCGGTCGCGGCGAGCGACGGGAGGATGAAGAACGTGGTCGGCGTCAGCCGCTTCGCGACCTCCACGCGCTGCGGGATCTCGAGCGAGCGCAGGACGCGCGACATGACCAGGCCCATGAACAGGTCGAACCCGGTCCAGGTCCCGCCTGAGAGCACGTGGACGAACGTGAGCAGCAGGATGCTCCTGGCGGCTAGGGCGACCACGAGGGCCACCGGCGGGATCAGCCCGATCGCGAAGCTCCAGCGGAGGAGCGTGGCCGTGTAGGGCGGCAGGCCGGTGAGGGCGGCGGGCGGCGCGGCGATCCCCGCGCCAGCCATCGCCGGGGGGTCGGTCACGGTCGCCATCTGCCCTCCACGCGCATACCAGGCGACGGCGGGACACAGGTGGCGGGACGCAGAGCGTCGCGCTGGCGATTGCCGTCGCAACGATCCGCGTATCGTACGCGGCGCGTCAACGCCGCCACTCGCCCGATGTCGTCCGCTTCGCAGGCTCAAGATCCGCGCCGGGCCGCGATGGCCGATCCGCCGGGGATCAGGCCCCCCTACTCGGCGAATCGCTCCTCGCGCCAGGGATCGGCGTCGTTGTGGTAGCCGTAGCGCTCCCAGAAGCCGGGCTGGTCGTGGGTGAGGAACTCGAGGCCCCGCAGCCACTTCGGCCCCTTCCAGAAGTAGCGCTTTGGGACGATCAGCCGGAGCGGCCAGCCGTGCTCGGGCTCCAGCGGGGCCCCCTCGTAGGTGTCCGCCAGAATCACGTCGTCGTCGTCCAGCACAGAGAGCGGCAGGTTGGCGGTGTAGCCCTGCTCGGCGTGCCCGACGACGTGGGTGGCCGCAGGCCGAACCTGCGCCAGCTCCAGGATCGTCTGGATCCGGACGCCCTCCCAGCGGGTGTCCAGCTTCGACCAGCGGGTCACGCAGTGGATGTCTGTCGTGAGCTGGGTGCGCGGCAGCGCCTGGAACTCGGCCCAGGTCAGACGGAGCGGGTTGTCCACCTCGCCGAAGACGCGGAAGTCCCAGTGGGCCAGGTCCACCTTGGGCACCGAGCCGTAGTGGAGGACGGGGAACTTCTCGGTCAGGTACTGGCCGGGGGGCACGCGACCGGCCAGGGCCGGGTCGCCGGTCCGGCTGCCGAACAGGCGCTCGAACATGGGGCGGGTTCTCCAGGGCGGGACGCTGCGGGGCGTGCGTCATCCTCTTGTTCGTGCGAATGCTACGTCCGGATCGTGACGGCGCCGTGACGGCACCGGGGCAGGTTCTGCCGCCAGCATTCCCAGTGCACGGGGCGGCCCTAACGGAGCGTGAAGCGCCGAGTGGTCCGCGCCGTGCGGCAGATCGCAGCCCGCTTCGGCCGGAGCGGCACGGTCCGGCCCCCGGGGACCGCGACGATCCCATAGGGCCGCCGGGGAGCGCCGGAGCGCCGGGGAGCGCCGGGGCCGCCCGGGAGCGCCGGCCTGCCGCTGGTGCGGCGCGCGGCAGTGGCAAGGGGCACGGGACGCTCGGCCCGCACCCCGACGGCATCCGCCCTGAGGAGGCCCCCGGCCCGTCCGGCTCGGTGCGGGTCAGGGGAGTCGGTAGACGCACACCCGGCTCGTCCCCCACGGGCTGCACAGCACCGCCTGGCGAGCGGCCCAGGCGGCTGGATGCGACGACGCCCATGCCGGCGCCGCGTTGTCCGCGTCGATGAACCAGCGGACGCTCCGCGTGGCGTACAGGTCACCGGGCGAGATCTGGTCGGCCGGGCGGCTCACGATCGTCAGGACGTGGGCGCGCATGGCGAACGCCGGGGCGTACGTCCCCTGGGTGGCGCTGCCGGCCGGGATGGCGGCCAACGTCTCGGCCTGGACGGTGGGCAGTCGGTACGTCGCGACGCGCATCCAGCCCGCGTACGCAGCGGCCCCGGGCACGACGAGGACCAGGGCGAGGGCGGTGCCGGCCAGCAGCGCCCGGCGACGCGGATACAGGGCCCGGGATCCGGCGACAGCGGACACGCCGATGCCCGCGAGGATCGCGAAGGCCGGCAGGAGCGGCTCCTCGTAGCGGTTGGGCCGGTACGGGGCGACGGCGAGCAGGCCGAGGCCCGCCACTGCCCAGCCCGTCGCCGCGGCGAGCAGCAGGCGCACCTCGGTCGAGAGGCGCCTCCAGCGCAGCGCTCCCGCCAACCAGCCGGCGGTGCCGGCGGCCAGGATCGGGGCCGACTGCGCGATGAAGCCGTCGTTCCGCGCCGGGAAGCTGGCGACCCGGCTCAGGACGGTCCGGATCGGGGCGATGATGGGCTCGGAGGCCCAGATCCGAAGCACGTTCGAGATCTCGGTCCGGTTGGGCAGCCAGAACAGGACCAGCCACGCGCCGCCGAGCGCGGCGATCGCGAGGGCCACGCCTGCGACCCACCGCCGGACGGCCGCCTGCCGGGCGCCGACGACCGCGACGGCGGCCACGAGCCCCCCGACCGCGGCGAGCGCCGACGGCTTGGTGCCCACGGCCAGGGCGAGCAGCACGCCCGCCAGGACGCCCCAGCGCCCCGCCCGCTCGCCGCCGGCCCGCAGCGCCGCGAGGGCGCCGAGGGTCAGCCACATGGCCACGCTGGGCTCGAGGAACGCGAGCCTGCCGTAGTAGAGGACCAGCGTCGCGCCGCCGAACGCCAGTGCGGCGATCGCGGCCGGCCCGGCGCCGAGCGGGCGCCGCAGGCCGAGCCCGAGGGCGGCAACGGTCACGCCCGTGGCGGCGATCGAGACCAGCCGCGCTTGGACGATCCCGACACCCAGGACGCTGAACACGGCCGCGGCGCTCAGGCTGAACGGGAGGTTGACCAGCTGGAGCGTCCAGTCGTCGGTTGCCCACCTGCCCAGCAGGACGAAGTTCCGGGCGTTCATGACGTCCCAGGACTCGTCGGTGAAGGGCCCGTTGCTGACCGTCACGCCCAGCGCCGGGTCCGCGGCGGCGAACGCGAGCAGGACCAGGACGACGACCACCGGCACCGCGAGCAGGAGGGCCGTCCAGGCGTCCGGGCGTCTCGGCCGGTGCTCAGCTCCGGGTGGATCCCCAGTTCGGTCGGTCATGTCGCTGGTGCCTCTGGACGGTGTGGGCGCGGTGCATGGTAGCGGGATCGGCCGATGGGGTCGCGTGCCTGCCAGCGCGTGGTCGCGCGCCCGGGCTGGCAGGCGCACCCGCCCAGCCCATGACGAATGCGCCAGTTCGGGTCCCGCCCCCGCCTCGGGTATCGTTGCGCCATGTCCGAGGCGCCGCGCATCGTCATCGTCATGCCCGCGTACAACGCCGCCAAGACGCTGGAGCGGACGTATGCGGACATCCCGCACGACATCGTCCACCACGTGATCCTCGTGGACGACGTGTCGCGCGACGACACGGTCGAGATCGCGCACCAGCTGGGCCTCGAGGTGATCGTCCACCGCCAGAACCTCGGCTACGGCGGCAACCAGAAGACCTGCTACGACCGGGCGCTGGAGTGGGGCGCCGACGTCGTGGTCATGCTCCACCCGGACTACCAGTACGACGCCACGCGCATCCCGGACCTCGTGGCGCCCATCGTGGCCGGCGGCAAGGACCTGATGCTGGGCAGCCGGTTCCTGGGCGATCCGCTCGCCGGGGGCATGCCGAGGTGGAAGTTCGTCTCCAACCGCTTCCTCACCGGCGTCGAGAACCTCGCCTTCGGCCTGCACCTCTCCGAGTACCACACCGGCCTGCGGGCCTACTCGCGGCGCCTGCTCGAGACCATCCCCTACCGCCTCAACTCCGACGACTTCGTGTTCGACCAGGACCTCATCGCCCAGGTCGTGGCGGTGGGGGGCCTCGAGATCGGCGAGATCGCCGTGCCCACGCGCTACTTCGAGGAGGCCAGCTCGGTCAACTTCAAGCGCAGCGTGGTGTACGGGCTCTCGACCCTGCGGGTGGTGACGCGGTACCTGCTCCACCGGAGCGGCGTGCGGCGGTCCCCGCAGCTCCAGCCGCGGATGCGGACGCGCGAGGCCGGCACGGCTTGACGATGCGCTACCGTGGGGGCCTGGGCCGGGCCGCACTGGGCATCGCCATCTCGGCGGTCGCGCTGTTCCTGGTGGCCCGCAGTGTGGACATCCCGGCGGCGTGGGATGCCATGCGCGGCGCGCAGCCCGGCTGGCTGGCCCTGCTCATCGCGTTCATCGGCATCGACCTGCTGGCGCGCGCCCTGCGCTGGAAGGTGCTGCTGTCGCCCGTGGGGCGCGTGCGCTACGGGGATTCGCTCGCCTCGCTGCTGGTGGGCTACCTCGCCAACAACGTGCTGCCCGCGCGCCTGGGCGAGGTGGTCCGGAGCCACGACCTGGGCGAGCGGTCGGGCCTCTCGAAGTCCACGATCCTGGGCACGATCGTAGTCGAGCGCGTGATGGACACGCTGGTCGTGGTGGTCATCGCGGCGTTCGCGATCTTCGTGCTGTCCGTCCGGGGGATCGTGGCCTCCGCCGTGCTGGTCGGGCTGGCCGTGACCGCGCTGCTGGTGGTGGCGATCGCCATCGGGCTGATCGCCCACCGGCTGCCCGGGGCGGACCGGGCGTCGGCGTTCCTCAACCGCTGGCCGCGGGTCCACGGGCTGCTCGTCCGGCTGCGCGCCGGGCTGGCGGTCGCGCGCGACGTCCGGGTGATGGCCGCGTCGCTGGGGTTGACCATGGTCTCGTGGTCGTGCGCCGTGCTCGGGTTCGCCGTGGCCGCGCAGTCCGTGGGGGTCGAGCCCACGATGGGCCAGGCCGCGCTGCTGGCCGCTGGCGTCAACCTCGCCACTGCCGTGCCGGCGGCCCCGGGCTACGTGGGCACGTTCGAGCTGGCGGCGGTGACCATCGCGGCGTCGGTGGGGATCGACCGCGAGTCCGCGCTGGCGTTCGCCGTGCTGCTGCACGCCATGTCGCTGCTGATCACATCTCTTGGGGGCGCGGTGGCGCTCCTCGCCGGCGGGCGGCGTCGCGCCCAGAATGAGGCTCCGATGGCGGAGCCGAGGAGTCATGCATGAGCGGTCACATGGCCACGTCGTGGCCGGGCACGGTGGACTGGGGCGGCAACTGGCTCGCCGACACCGCATCTGAGCTGGCGCACCTCGGCTTCGAGGTGCGGGACGGCCTGCTGCCCGGGACGGCGCCCGGCCCCCGCCTGCTGGTGGCCCTGCGCGACGCCCCGACGCTCGAGCACTTCGACCCCGAGGAGGTCACCTTCTGGGAGGTGCACCTGGGCCGCGGCCGGCTGGCGACGCTCGACCGGCGGTCGCCGCTGCCGCACTGGCAGCCGTTCTCGTGGGGCCGGATCCAGGTCGCCGACCGGATCCCCGTGACGAACCAGTTCCTCAGCTTCGGGGGGACCCTGGTGGTGGACGCCACCGACGAGCACCAGATGTTCGCCGCGTTCGTGTCCAAGGCGCCCATCGTGCGCTGGGCCGGCCACTCGCAGGGCGTGGACCCGCTGGTGGGCGAGATCGGCGCGTTCTTCGCCCGGCTGATGATCCCGATCGACTACCAGCCCGAGGCCGAGACGCACATCGCCCAGGCCGATCCCGAGACGCTGTACTCGGTCTTCCTCCATGACGTCTGCCGCCGGTTCTGCCCCGGCGGGCACCTGAGCGAGGAGTATCCGGAGCTGGCCTCGGGCTTGGGCCACGAGGCCAGCCGGCTCGAGCACGTCAACCCGGCCGCCTGGCGCGCGGGCGCCGACCTGCTCGCGACGCTCCAGCTCGGCGAGTAGTCCGTCCGGCGGTCCCGCGGCCGGAGCCCGCCGAGGCGGCGCCGCCGCCTACGCCCGGTCCAGCTCGCGGGAGATGGCGCGGAGGATGAACCGGGCCGCCTCGGCGCTCTTGCCGCCCAGCCTCCCGACCTCGTCGGCCGCCAGGGCCCGGTCGAGGTCGGCCAGCATCAGGTCCAGCGCGGGCGTCCGCTCGAGGGCGCCGGCCACGAGGGCCGCCTCCAGCCCGGTCGCCGCCGCGCGTGCATTGTCCACGGCGTGTCCCCTCGCCTCCGCCAGCTCCCGGAACGCTGCCCGAGCGGCGTCGGCCTCGGGTCCGGTGGAGGCCACCGTCACCGCCTCCCCGTGCCCAGCGGCCGACCGTCAGCGGCGGCCCGCTCCTGCCAGCGGCGCGCCCGCCACTCGGGCTCGAGCACGCTCATGTGGATCTCGTCCCACCACCGCCCGTCGCGCCAGATCGCCTCGCGTGACCGGCCCTCGTCCACGAACCCCACCCGCAGGTAGGCGCGGATCGCCCGCTCGTTGAACGCGAACACCGACAGCGCCACGCGGTGCAGGTTCAGGGCGCTGAATGCATGGTCCACCATCAGGGCGGTGGCCTCGCCGCCGTAGCCCTTGCCCCAGCAGTCGTGCTCGCCGATGGTGATGTGGAACAGCGCCGAGCCGTTGTCCGCGTCCAGCTGGCTGAACGCGCACGATCCGATGAGCCGGTTGCTCGCCCGGACGTGGATGCCCATCGCCAGGGCGTCGGGCCCCAGGGCGCGCATCATGAAGAACCGCTCCACCTCGTCGGGACGCATCGGCCCGTCCTGGTAGCGGGTCAGGCGGGCGACCTCCGGATCCTGGTACCAGCGCTGGAAGTCGGCCAGGTTGTCGCGCGTGTGCCGCCGGAGGATGACGGTCTCGCCCTCGATGTGGTCTGGGAACCAGCGTCGGTGGAGCATCACCGCTCACCCTATACCATCGCGGACATGCGCCGTTGGGCCGAGGTCGCCGACCGCGTGTCCGCCACGACCAGGACGTCGGAGAAGACGTCCATCCTCGCGGCCTATCTCCGCTCGCTCGACGCGGCCGACCTGCCCGTTGCCGCCGTGTTCCTCACGGGGCGCCCGTTTCCCGAGACCGACCAGCGGACGCTCGGCATCGGATGGGCGGGCCTGGCGGCGGCGGTGCGAGCCGTGGCGGGCGCCGACGAGGCGGCGCTGGGGCGCGCCTACGACCGCTCCTCGGACATCGCCACCTCCGTGCGCGACGTCCTGGCGGAGGCGGGCCATGCGCCCGCGCCCGACGGCGAGCCCTCGCTGGCCGAGGTGCGCGCGGCGTTCGACGGGATCGAGGCCGCAGCGGGGGCCGCCGCCAAGCAGGAGCGGCTCGAGGCCCTCCTCCGGCGCTGCTCGCCGGCAACCGCGGGCGCCGTGGTCAAGGTGCTCACCGGCGAGCTCCGCATCGGGCTCCGAGAGGGCCTGCTGGAGGCCGCCATCGCCCGTGCGTTCAACCGCCCGCTCGAGGCCGTGAAGCGCGCGACGCAGCTCACCGGCGACGTGGGCGCGGCGGCCAGCCTCGCCCGCGAGGACCGCCTCGGCGAGGCCGCCGTGGCCCTGTTCCGGCCGATCCGCTTCATGCTCGCCTCGCCGGCCGAGGACGCGGCGGACATCATGGCGCGCCTGGGCCCGGTCGCGTGGGTCGAGGACAAGTACGACGGCATCCGCGCCCAGCTCCACCGGCGGGGGAGTGCCGTGCGCCTCTACTCACGCGACCTCCACGACATCGGCGGCCAGTTCCCCGAGATCGTCGAGGCGGCCCGTGACCTGCTCTGGGCCGGGATCCTCGACGGGGAGGTGCTGGCCTGGAGGGACGGGGTGGTGCTGCCGTTCCTCCAGCTCCAGGCGCGGCTCGGCCGCAAGGCGCCGCCCGCGCGGATCCGCTCGGAGGTCCCGGTGATCTTCGTGGCCTGGGACGCGCTGGCCCTCGACCGGGAGGGCGACGGCGCGGTCCGGTCGCTGCTGGACGTCCCGCTGGCCGAGCGCCGCGCGCGGCTCGAGGCGCTCGGGCTGCCGCTGGCCGCCGACGGCGGGCGCTTCGCGCTCAGCCACCTCGCGTCGGTGGACTCCGCGGACGGCCTCGAGGCCGCCTTCGCCGCCGCCCGCGCGCGGCGCAACGAGGGGCTGATGGTCAAGGACCCGACCAGCGCCTACACCCCCGGCCGCCGCGGCCTGGGCTGGCTCAAGATGAAGAAGGCCCTCGCGACCCTCGACTGCGTCGTGGTCGGGGTGGAGGTCGGCCACGGCAGGCGCCACGGCGTGCTGTCCGACTACACGTTCGCGGTGCGCGACACGGCGACGGGCGAGCTGGTCACGATCGGCAAGGCGTACAGCGGCCTGACCGATGCCGAGATCGCCGAGATGACCCGCTGGTTCGAGGCGCACACCCTGTCGGTCCACGGCCGGTACCGGCGCGTCGAGCCGTCGGTGGTCGTCGAGGTGGCGTTCGACGTCATCATGCGCAGCGCGCGCCACCGATCCGGCTACGCCCTGCGCTTCCCGCGGATCGCCCGCCTCCGCCTCGACAAGCCCGCGGCCGAGGCGGACACGACCGCGACCGTCGCGTCGCTGTACGAGGGCCTCCAGCACGGAGCCGAGCACCTCGTGACCGCGAGCGCACGACGTCCGGGGACGGCTCCGTAGGCCGATCGTCCGATGTACGGGCCGCGGGTCCGCTCGTATGCTGCGGGCACGCGCCGTGCCCAGCGGCATGAGCTGGAGAGGTTTCGATGTTCGCCCCCTTCTCGGAGCTCGGGCGGGTCGAGCTCACCCTGTACACCGACGCCCTGGTCGCCCGCGGCACCGTCCGCACGCGCCAGCACCGCGTCAGCGACATCCTCAACCTGGCCGAGACCCCATTCCTGGTGCTCGAGGGCGTGCAGGTGACGGACTTCGGGGGCGGGAGCGCCGGCATCGAGGCCGACGTGGCGCAGATCAACCTCGACGCGGTGCTGTTCGCCGTGGTCGAGACGCCCGCGTCGCCGTCCCCGGAGCTGCGGGCGCCGAGGAAGCCGCACGACGCGATCATCTCGGTGCCGCCCTTCCGCGTCACGGGCACGCTCCACCTCCCGGCCGCGGCCGCCAACCTGCAGGAGGCGCTGACGGACCTGACCGGCCGGTTCCTGCCCGTCACCGACGCGGAGTACGAGGCGCCGTCGCTCGGCCTCGCGCCGCGCGGGGCGCTGATGCTCGCCGTGAACCACCACCGGGCCCAGATCCTGGCCCGCTACTCGGGGGACGGCGACAGGCCCGCAGCCGGCGAGGTGGCGGTGGACCCCTGGGCGCGGACAGGCCCGGGCGGAGAGGCCGGCTGAGGGCCGATCCCAGATCGGCTCAGCGGCCCAGCAGCAGGTCGAAGCGCCCGCCCCACTCTGACCACCCGCCGTCGTACACGGCGACGTCGTCGTGGCCCAGGAGCGTCAGGACGAAGGCCAGCCGCGTCGCGGCGACGCCCGCCGCGTCGTAGCAGACCAGCCGCCGGTTCTTGGTGACGTTCGCCCGCAGCAGGAGGCCGCGCAGCTCGTCCGGGTCGCGCAGGAGCTGCGTCCCCGGCCGGTGCAGCGACGCCGCGGGCAGGTTGATCGCCCCCGGGATGTGGCCCAGGCGGGTGGCCTCGCCCTCGAGGCCGTGGAACTCGGCCGGTCCGCGCGCGTCCAGCAGCTGCGCGTCCGGCGTGCCGAGCAGGCCGCGCACGTCGCTGATCGTGAGCCGGAGCCGGACGTTCGCCCGCGGCGTGAACGATGCGGGCGGCGGCTCCGGCGTCCCGTTGGCGATCGGGTGGCCGCCGGCCACCCAGGCGGGCCAGCCGCCCTCGAGCACACGCGCCGCCTCGTACCCGTAGGCGCGCAGGCTCCACCACACGCGCGAGGCGTAGTAGCCCAGCGTGTCGTCGTAGATCACCACCGACGTGCCGTCGCCGACACCGGCGCGGGACATCGCCGCCGCCAGGCGTTCGGGCGCCGCCAGCAGGAGGGCCGTCCCGCTCTCGGCGGCCTGCGCCACGGATTCGCGCCAGTCGAGGTGGACGGCGCGGGGCACGTGGCCCGATTGGTACAGCGTCCTCGCCGAGCCGTCGGTCCGCCAGCGCACGTCGAGCACCCGCAGGTCGGACCGGTCGATGTTCTCCGCCAGCCACTCCGGCGTGGCGAGGATCTCTGGACGGGCGAAGCCGGACACGCTGGCCTCCGGGCGAGGACGGGGCGCCAGCCCTGCGCGGGCGCGCCGATATCATACGGGCGTGATCCCCCCGTCCCTGCCAGACGCCGAGAAGGTCGACGCCCTCCGCGAGCTGATCCCGGCCACCCGGGCCGGGATCTACCTCAACGCGGGGACGTGCGGGCCGATCCCCGCCGAGTCGCAGCGGGCCATGGACGAGCAGACCGCGCGCGAGCTCGTGGTCGGTCGGGCCGCACCCGACCTGTGGCCGGAGGCGCTGGCGCGGGCCGAGGAGGCCCGGGCCTCGGTGGCGGCCGTCATGGTCGCCGACCCGGCCGACATCGCGCTGACGCACTCCACCACCGACGGCCTGAACGCGGTGATCGCGTCGCTCCCGTGGCGCCCCGGCGACCGCGTGCTGACCACCAACCACGAGCATCCGGGCGGCCTCGGCCCGCTGCTGGCGCTGCGCGAACGCCTGGGCGTGGAGGTGGAGCGCGTGGACGTCGGCGACGGCGGCGACCCCGACCGCGTGGTGGGCGCGTTCGCGTCCGCCCTGCAGCGGCCGGCCCGCGCGATCGTCGCGAGCCACGTGCTGTGGACGACCGGCGCGGTGCTGCCCGTGGGGCGCCTCGGCGAGCTGGGCCGGGAGTCGGGCGCGATCACCGTCATCGACGGCGCGCAGTCCGCGGGCGCCATCCCCGTCGCCCTCGACGAGCTGGGCGTCGACGCCTACGCGATGCCCGGCCAGAAGTGGCTCCTGGGCCCTGAGGGGATGGGCGCCCTGTGGGTTCGGCGCCAGTTCGCCGAGGCCACCGTGCCGGCCCTCGCGGGCTACGGCTCGTACGCGGCGTTCGAGTTCGAGGCGCCGAGGCTGCACCCCGGCGCCCGCCGCTTCGAGGTCGCGGGCTTCCACCGGCCGTCCGTCGTTGGCTTCGCCCGCAGCCTCGGCTGGCTGACGATGTACGTCGGCGTGCCGTGGATGCAGGAGCGGGCCGTCCGCCTGGCGCGGGGCACGGCCGACCGCCTGGCCGCGATCCCCGGCGTCACCGTGGTCACGCCGCTGCCGGTGCAGGGCACCCTCGTGTCGTTCCGGATCCGCGGCTGGACCGCCGCCCAGGCCTTGGCCGAGGTGGCGCCGCGAGCGATGGCCGTCCTGCGCGACCTGCCCGCGATCGACGCCCTCCGCCTCTCGATCGGGTTCTGGACCACCGAGGCGGAACTGGACCGGGTGGCCGCGGTGGTGGAGCACGTCGCTCGGCACACGCCGGAGACCCTCCCGCCACGGCGGATCGCGGTGCTCGGCAGCGACGGCCGGCCAATCGACTGAACGGCCGCGGCGGGCTGGCGTGGGCGCGCCCGGGTGCGCCGGGGTCGGCTGCGTGCCGGTTGCCGGGCGGCGACCTGCGGAGCGCGCGCGCACCACAAGAGCGGGCGGGAGCGTCATGCCCGCCTTGTTGGCGGCTGCCCCAGCGCCTACCTTGTCCTGATCGCGCACCGCGAGGCCGGCCGGCCGGTCCTGACCTGCTGCAGGAGGGTACGGACCGCCGCACGCTCGCTATCATCTGCACGGCGGCCGGGCTGCCTCCGGCCGACAGTGAGGGACATCCTTGGACTACGACGATCGCGGGCTCGCTGCGATGCCCAAGCTCGTCGGGGGACCGACGTACAGCCGCCCGCCCGTCGTCGTCGAGCGCACGGAGCGGCCGCCTGACCCGGACGACCTGCCCCTCATGAGCGAGTGGACGCCCGAGGACCACGAGCTGGCAGCCCAGCTCGGGCTGGATGGAGGCCCTCGCGACCCCGGCGTCGCCACCGCGTCCGCCCCGGGTGCCGGGCACCCCACCGCCAGTTCCAGCGTGACCTGGAGCGCCGGCAGCAGCACCACGGTCGAGTCCGGGGCCACCCGGCGCGGCCTCGGCGGGCTCTTCCGGGGCAAGGAGCGCCGCCCGCGGGGCGGCTGAGCCTTCGAGTGCGGGCGGGGCCCGCCGATCGCGTGGGGGAGTAGCTCAATCGGTTAGAGCTGCGGGCTTATATCCCGCCGGTTCCAGGTTCGAGTCCTGGCTCCCCTACCACCACCGCGGCGAGCGCCTAGCGGGTCGTCCCGTCGGCGGCGATCTCCCGGACCATCTGCTCGACGCGCTCGCGACGACTGGCGGTCAGGCCGCGCTGCGGGGTGAGCCCGGAGACCCACGCCGCGAAGTCCTCCGGTCGGACCACCGCGCAACTCGGGGTGCGCTCCACCCGCGGGTCCCCGCTGACCACCACCGCGTACACCTTGACCACGAAGTCGCGGTCATCGGCGGCGAGCCAGCCGCGGACGCGCTCGGCATCGCGGGCGGCGCGGTCGGTCGGGCTCTCGATCGGGATCCACCGGCCGCGCTGGTCGCGGACCTCCCAGCGCGAGCCGACCGCCCGGCTGATCGACGGCGGCGGCACCACGCCGACCACCACGATTCCGAAGCCGCCCAGCAGCAGCTCGTGCACGCGCCGACCGCCAGGCAGGTGCAGGTCGGTCGCGGCGAGCACGTCGTCGGCAAGGGCGTCGCGCAGGGTCGGGCTCATGGTTCTCGGCCGAAGGGCCACCGCCGCCTCGATCGCGGCCACCAGGCGAGTCACCCCGACGAGCAGCAGGCCGGCGGGCGCGATCAGGATCGCCGTCCACACCAGGACGCTGAAGATCACCTGGGCGTCGGAGGGCCGACCCTCGGGGATGAGCGACGTGACGATCGGCGTGGCGAGGAACAGCCAGGCCAGCGACGCCGCCGCGACCAGCAGCAACGCCGCCACCACGGCCGACCGCGCGACGGCCAGCCGCTGGACCATGGTGACGGGGGGCGCCGCAGCGATCACCTGCATGGCGCGATCCTGGGCTTCTGACGCGGATTCGACGGTGGCCGGATCGGACTAGGTAGGAGGATGCTCGGGTCCTAGGCAGCGCACCGAAGTGCACCGATCCGACATCTCGCGGTGCTCGGGCGCAACGCCTCGACGCTCCCGATGGAGGCCGCTCGCCCCAGTCGGTGGTCGCGGGGGGTCGCCCGGCCCATGACCGGGGTCCGGCATCGGCAAGGACCCCCGTACCATTGCCGCCCCCCGGCCCGTTCCGGGATGCTGCGCCTGTCCCTGATGCAGCAGCGGAGGCGGACGCCTCGGTGGGTCACAAGACGATTCGTGCGGTCCGGGCGGTCGCGAAGGCCGCGACAGGCGTCCGTGTCCGCGCGACCGCGGCCGCGATCCTGCTTGTGCTCGCCGCCGTGGTGCCGGCCTTCGCCGCCAGCCATGCCGACGTCTGGCTCGCGGGCCCGCAGGCTTCTCCCACCTCAGGCACCACGAGCACCCACATCACGTTCAGCGTCACCTACCACAGCCAGGGTGACCACGCGCCTGCGTACGTGCGGCTCGAAGTCGCCGGCGGAAGCCACGACATGGCGCAGAACGGCAGCGACAATTCGTACCAGAAAGGGGTCTCGTACAGCGTGACCCTGCAACTCCCCGCCGGGACCTGGCCGACCCAGTTCGTGGCCGCGAACCAGAGCGGCGCGACGGGGTCCATTGCCGGACCGACCGTGACGATCCAGGGGCCTGCGCCCACCCCGACCCCGACGCCCGCCCCCACGCCGACGCCCACGCCGGCCCCCACGGCGACGCCCACGCCGCGCCCGACCGCCAGCCCCACCCCGACGCCCGCGCCGACGCCGTCAGCTTCGCCCCAGGCCACGCCCGCGCCGACGGCGACGCCAGCCCCGAGCGCGGCCTCCGAGCCGACGCCGTGGCCCACGACGCCACCCGTGGCCGTGGGGTCGCCGGCGGTACCGACGGGGACGGCCGGCCCGGCTGGTGCGCCCGCCGATGGCGCTGCGCCCGCCGGCGCCGCTGCGCCCGCCGGCGTACCGGGCGAGAACCCGCCTGAGATGACCGCGCCCTCACCGACGCCGACCCCCCAGACCGCCGTCGTCGTGCCTCCCGCCGATCCCGGCTCGACCGGCGGCGGCGCGGGCGGCCCGGGGGGCGGGTCGACGGTCGGGCCCCCGGCGGGCAGCGGCAGCGCCGCTGGTGGCGCAGCGTCGCCGTTCGGCGGCTCGTCGAGCCCGATTGCCGTGATGGCGCGGCTCGCACCCACCATGGTCGTCACCACCGGCGGCGTCGCGATGGCGATGGCCTTCCTGGCCTTCGGGCGCCGTCGCCGGGACGAGGCGCCGACCGCGCCTGACGACGTGCTCGCCGCCGCCGCCGCCAGCGGCATGCCGACGGCGTCCGGCTCGAACCTGGTCCCCGCGGCCGTGCTCGTCGAGGATGCCGAGTCGGTGGCCATGGCGGTCCGCGCCGCGGCCGTGGCGCCGGCTGCGGCCGCGCCGAGCGACACGGACATCCCGCGCTGGCGCCGCCAGTCGCTCCTGGAGGCGCGCAAGGCCGACCCGACGCGGACCGTGCGCACCGCGGTCAACCTCACCTTCATCGGCCAGGCGGGCGAGGCCGTGTCCGGCCTCGAGCGCCGGCGCATCAAGTACCGACTCGTCAGCCTCCTCGACCAGCCCGATGACGTCCGAGGCGTGGAGATCGGCTCGCTCGACGAGGGCGACGAGGTGGTCCTGCTCGAGCGCCTCGGCACCTACTGGCGGGTGCTCTGCCCGGACGGCCGTCAGGGCTGGCTGCACAAGATGGTCCTGGGGACGGCCTCCGCCGACCCGCCGGCGCTGGCCGCGCCGCAGCCGGGCACCCCGCCCCCGTCGGTGCCCACGCTGCCGGCACCCGGGGCAAACCCGGCGCCGCGCCCGCCCGCGAACGCCGGCGCGTCCTGGACCGCCGCCGACGAGGGCCCTGCTCCGGGCAGCTTCGAGGACGTCCTGCGCCTGTACACGGAGCGCCGCCAGCAGTTCGGCGACGCCTAGCCCCTGGGGCGGGCCGTGCGAGCCGGAGCCTTGCGCAGCACCACGATGTGCTGATGGGCGATGTTCGGCACGAACGACCTCGGGTAGCCGTACGGCCGCAGCCTGGTCCCGGCCTGGTACCACGCGATGTCGCCCTTGGGGACCAGCCCTGCCGCGTCGGCCCGCGCCGCGAGGTCGGCGGCGGTGAACAGGTACCGGCCCTCCTGGTAGGCGTCGCGCACGATGAGCACGGCGTACCTCCCCGGGCGCAGCACGCGGTGGACCTCGGCGATCACCCCGCCCATGGCGTCGAGGTAGGACGGGTAGTCGGGCAGGTTGGCCAAGTCGCCCTCGAGGTCGGACACCATCGCGTAGTCGGTCCGGCGGTTGGCGTGGGCCTCCGCCAGGCGGCCGCCGGCCATGGTCATCGGCAGCTGCACGTTGTACGGCGGGTCGGTGGCCACGAAGTCGACCGAGGCGTCCGGCACCTCCCGCAGCCGGTCCCGGGCGTCGCCCACCCGGAGCTCGCAGCCCGACGGGTCGAAGCCTCGGGCGCCGCCCGGGTCGGCGGCGCCCAGGTCGGCGAGCTGCGGCCCGGCACCCCCGCGCTCCGCCTGGAGGGCCGCCACGGTCTCCGCGTAGACCGCGGCCCAGCGGGGGTCCAGCTCGATGCCGACCGCGCGGCGCGGGCCGCGCGCGATCGCCGCGCCGAGGAGCGTCCCGCCCACGCCCGCGAACGGGTCGAGCACGAGCTCGCCCGTCCGGGTGAAGAACTCGATGAGGCGGGCCATCAGGCGGGGCGGCTTGTTCGCCCCGTGCGCCTTGCGCCGGGCGTGCCCGAGCTCGCTCGGGTACGCGGTGGTCCAGACCGACTTGGTGAAGTACAGCCACTCCTCGCCGGTGAGCTCGTTGAGTTCGTTCCGGGGGTGGGGCGGTCGGCGGTCCTGCACGTGCGGAGGGTACCCGGCGCGGGGCCGCTGCGGTCCCGCTGGCCGTCCTCCGTAGAATGACCTCGATGCCCGGTCGTGTCGCCAGCCGTCGCTTCATCGGGCGCGAGCCGGAGCTCGCCCGGTTCAGCGCCGCGGTCTCCGCCGCCGCCGCGGGCACGGCGACGTCCGTCGTGGTCGCCGGGACGGCCGGCATCGGCGTGTCCCGGTTCCTCGACGAGGGCCTCTCGCGCGTCGCCGCGTCGCCTGCCGCGCCCCTCATCCTGCGCGGCTGCGCGCACGGTCCGGCCGACCCGCCCTGGCGGTCCATGCTCGACGCGCTCGCCCCGCTGCTCGCCAGCCGCCCGGAGGCCGAGCTGGCGGACCTCCTGCGACGCGACGCCCGCCCGATCCTCGCCAGCCTGCCCGGCCTCGCCGCCCTGGCCGACACGGTTCCGGCTCCCGCCACCAGCGCCCTGGCCGATCCCGAGCGCCGCCAGCCGCGCGCCCTCGAGGCGCTGTTCCGCTGGCTCGGGCGCGTGGCCACGGAGCGGCCGATCGTGCTCGTGCTCGAGGACCTCCACGCCGCCGACGCGGCGACTCGCGCGTTCGCCACCTTCGTCGCGCGCACCGCCAAGCACGAGCGGATCGCGCTCGTCCTGTCGTTCCAGCCCGACCGCCTGCTTCGGGACCACCCGCTGCGCGAGAACCTGGCGACCATCGACGCGGGGCTCCGGCCGCCCGTCCGCATCGACCTCGGCCCGCTCGCCCGGCGCGACATCGCGGCGCTCATCGAGGGCATCGAGGGCGAGCGGCCGTCGGCCTCGATCGTGGTCCTGGTCGCCGAGCGGTCGGCGGGCTCGCCGCTGGTGGTGGAGGAGCTGGTCGCGGCTCGCCGCGAGCTGCGCAACGCCAACCTGACGGGCTCGCTGTCTGACATCGTGTCCGCGCGCCTCGCCCGGCGGGCTCCCGAGTGCCGCCGTGTGCTCCGGCTGCTCGCCAGCGCTGACCGCCCGATCGACCGCGCCCGGCTCGCCCGCGCGGCCGCGGCGTTCGAGGAGCTGCGGGCCGGCCGCCTGCCGCCGCGCTCCGTGTCGCTGCCGAGGCAGGGCCGCGGTTCGCTGGACGCGGACCTTGGCGCCGGTCTGGACGAGGCCATCGAGCACGGCCTCGTCCGCCACGACGACGGACTGCTGCGGATCCGTCATGAGCTGGTGGCGCGGGCGGTGATCGCCGACCTGCTGCCGCCGCAGGTGCCGCGCTACCGGGCCGCGCTCGCCCGCGCCTGGGACGACGTGCCGATCCTGGCCGCCCACCACTGGCGGGTCGCGCACCAGCTGCCCGAGGCCCGAGCCGCCGCCATCGCGGCCGGCCGTCTCGCCACCGCCCTCGAGGCGCCCGAGGACGCGCTCGCCGCGTTCGAGATCGGGCTTGCCCTGCCGGCGCCGACGGACCCCGGGGCCGAGGACGACCCCGCCGTGCTGGCCCAGCTCGCGGCCGACGCCGCCTTTGCCTCGATGCGCCCCGCCCGCGCGGTCGCGTACGCGGAGAGCGCCCGCGCAGCGCTGGGGGAGCGACGCGACCGCATGGCCTGGGCGGTCCTCGAGGGCCGGCTCGGGCGCTATCGGCTGGCCGCTGGCGACACGTCCGGCGCCACGGCCGCGTTCCGCCGCGCGGCCGAGACGGTCCCGCCGGAGGCGTCGGTCGAGCGGGCCCGGATCCTGGCCCTCCTGGCCCAGGAGCGCATGATCGCCGGCGCCTTCGCCGACGCCGAGCGGGCTGCCGATCGCGCGCTCGAGCTTGCCCGCATGCTCGGCGACGCGGCCGAGCCGGAGGCGATCCACGCCCTCACCACGCTCGCCACGGTGTACGGGTGGGGCGGCCGGCCCGAGGCGGCGCCGGCGATGCTCCGGGAGGCGCTCCAGCGGGCGGACGCCCTGGGCCTCGCGGAGGAGCACTGGCGGGCGATCGCCAACCTGACCGCCGTCCTCGAGCTGCTGGGCCGCCCCAGCGAGGCGGTCGACGAGACCCTCCGGGGCATGGCGTGGGCCGCCGACCACGACCTCGACGCGGTGTACGGCAACCTGCTGGCCGGCAACGTGGCGGGCGTGCTGGTCGAGATCGGGCGCTGGAGCGAGGCGCGCGAGCTGTCGCTGCGCGCCCTCGACTGGAGCCCGGCGGGCATCCCGTTCGTGGCGGCGATCCTGAACCTGGTGATCGTGGAGATCGACAGCGAGGCGGGCGAGGAGGCGGGCCTGCTCCTGGGCCGGATCCTGGTCGAGCTCGAGACCGGGGGCGACCTGCAGTTCGCCGTCCCCGCCTACCAGGCCACGGCCGCGTACGCCATGTGGAGCGGCGACCTCGCCGACGCCCGCCGCGCGGCCGAGCGCGGCTGGGCGCGGCTGCGGGGCACCGAGGACTGGGCGCTGGTCGCCCGCATGGCGATGACGGCCCTCGAGGTGGAGGCCGCGATCGTCGCCGACGCGCGCGACCGGCGGCGGATCGGCGACGTAGCAGCCTCGCGCGAGCGCGCGAACCGCGTCCTCGCCGAGGCCGAGGCGGCGGTCGCGAGGGTGCGCGAGGAGGGCGATGCCCTCTCGGAGCCCGAGGCCTGCCTGGCCACGGCCCGCGCGTTCCACGCCCGCCTGATGGGGCGCGACGACCCGGCCAGCTGGGCCGAGATCGCCGCCCGCTGGCACGCGATCGGCCATCCGTACCGCGAGGCGCTCGCGCGCTGGCGCCAGGCCGAGACGATCCTGGGCGCCGCCATCGCGGGCCCGGGCGGAGCCCGCGACCGCACCGACGCGCGGCTCGTGCGCGCCGACGCCCGCGAGCCGCTGGGCGACGCCGTCGAGCTGGCGATGAACCTGCGCGCCCGGCCGCTGCTGCGCCGCCTGCGCGATCTCGCCGGCCGGGCGCTGATCACGTTGCCGCCGGAGGTGGACGCCCTGCTCGCCGAGCCGGCCGCGAAGCGCTCCCCGATGACCGCGGCGGTCGCCGCCGA
>JAJYLZ010000089.1 GCA_021787395.1 Chloroflexota bacterium | reverse complement strand
GGGCGGTGCAGCGGCGGGCTGGGGGGCGGCGGGCTGGGCGGCGGCGGCGGCAGTGGCCGTCGGACGGCCGGCCGCCTCGAGCAGGGCGAGCTCCAGCTGGAGCCGGAGGCCGCCGGCGCCGAGACGGGCGGTGTCGATGGCGGCGAGGCGCCGTGCCGCGGCGACCACGGCCGGCTCGACCGGCCGCCCCTCGCCGACGTCGGCGAGCATCCGGTCGCGGAGCGAGTCCACTGCCTGGTCCAGGAACACGCGCAGGTCGCGGCCGCGCTCCTCGAGGCCGTCCAGGATGGCGATGCCCGCGGCGGGGTCGCCTCCCACGAGCGCGACGAGGTAGCCGCGGACCGCCTCCGCGTCGGCGAGGCCGAGGAGGTCTCGGACGGCCTCGGCGTCGATCCGCCCCGCGGTGGAGCTCAGGAGCTGGTCCAGGATCGACTCCGCGTCGCGCATGCCGCCGGCGGCGAGCCGGGCCACGAGCCGCACCGCCTCGGGGTCCACGTCGCGGCCGTCGGCCGCCAGGATCCGGTCCAACTTGCCCGTGATCTCCGCCACCGTCAGCCGCCGGACGTCGAAGCGCTGGACGCGCGACAGGATGGCGGGCGGGAAGTCCTGGGGGTGCGTGGAGGCGAACATGAAGGTCACGAACTCGGGCGGCTCCTCGAGCGACTTGAGGAGCGCGTTCCAGCCGTCGCGGGTGATCTGGTGGGCCTCGTCGAGGATGTAGACCTTGCGGCGCAGGTCCTGCGGCGCGTAGGCGAGCCGCTCGCGCAGGTCGCGGATGCTGTCGATGCCGCGGTTGGACGCGGCGTCGATCTCGACCAGGTCCAGCGCCCGGCCCTCGCGGATGGCGGTGCACGAGGGGCACCGGTCGCAGGGGTCGCCGTTGGGCGCGAGGTCCGAGCAGTTGACGGCCTTGGCGAGGATCCGGGCCAGGGACGTCTTGCCCGTCCCCCTCGGCCCGGTGAACAGGATCGCGTGCGCGACCCGGCCCGTGATGACGGCGTTGCGCAGCGTCTGGACCACCGCCTCCTGCCCGACGATCTCGGAGAACGTCTGGGCCCGCCAGCGGCGGTAGAGCGCCTGGTGGGCGGTCGCTTCGGTCAACGCGCCTCCTGCGGCGGTCGGCCCGCGCGGATCGCGCGGCGGATCGAGAGGTTATGCCGTGCACCCTCCGTCGATACGGACGCCCCCGCGCCCAGCGAACGTCCGCGGCTCGGACCAGGCCGTTCCGCGGCACCCGGAGCGCATCGCTGAGTGCTGCTTCCTTCCGGACCTGACACGGTTCACGAGTCTCCGCTGCGCGGGACCCGGCCCTCATCGTCGCGAACGTCGTCGGCTCTCGAGAACGCCGACCTCGGGAGGGAATTCAGCCCTGCTGGAGCGGATTGCAGGTACAGGGCACCGCTAGTTCCCCGCCTAGCACGGCACCGGGATGATAGCAGGAGGTCCCACGGAGCCCCCCGTCGCCGGGCGCTGGCCCCGCAGGTCCGCGTCCCGCACGCGCCGGCGCCCGAGTGCGGCGGGCCGGGCCTCGGAGTCGAGGGGCTCGGGCATCAGCGGTCCGCGGGAACTGGGCGGTGGAGGCTGGCGGAGAGGGCGGGATTTGAACCCGCGATGGGTTGCCCCATACCGCATTTCCAGTGCGGCGCCCTAGGCCACTAGGCGACCTCTCCGCCGGCAAGCATAGCAAGACCCGGCGGGGTCACCGCCGGGTCTGGATCGCCGGAGTGGCGGAGAGGGTGGGATTCGAACCCACGGTGCTTTCGCACACCGCTTTTCGAGAGCGGCACCATCAACCACTCGGACACCTCTCCGCGCGAGAGGATACCAAACGCGCGCGGCTGCGCCGGCGGCAACCCCGTCCCCGGGGCCGGCGCCTCGCGTCAGGCGCCGGTGGGCTCCTCGGTGGGGATGCCCGCGAGCTCCTCGGCCTCCTCCCGCCGGATCCCCGACACCACCTGGAGGCGCCGGCCGAGCGCCGGGTGGTGGGCGAGCTGGAGCACCGAGCCGGCCGCACCGTCCACCGGGTTGGGGGCGGCGTAGACCAGAGCCACGGCGTCGCAGGCCAGCAGGGCGCCGACGCACATGGCGCACGGCTCCAGGGTGGTGAACACGGTGACGTCCGACAGGCGGGGCGAGCCGAGCCGGCGGGCGGTCTCGCGGATCACGGTGACCACCGGGTGGGCCGTGGGGTCGGCCGTCTCGCCCGCCCGGTTGCTGCCCCGGGCCACCATCGCCTCGTCCACGACGGCGATCGCGCCCACCGCCGGCCGGCCGTCGGCGAGGGCGGCGCGCGCCTCCGCGAGGGCCTCGCCCATGAACAGCTCGTAGTTCATGCAATCGATCATAACGACCCGCCGCCACGGTAGGATGGCCCTTGACTGAGCCCGCCCAGGCGTGGGGCGACCGGCTTGGCGCTCCGCGCTCCGCGGCGCCCACCACGAGTTCACGTCGGCCCCCGAGCCGACGCGCCACTACTGGAGCCTGCACCATGGCAGCACCTCGACGGATCGGCATCCTGACCGGCGGCGGCGACGTCCCGGGCCTCAATGCCGTCATCAAGAGCGTCGTCTACCGCGCCACCGATCTGGGCTACGAGGTCCTCGGGATCCGCCGCGGCTGGGAGGGCCTCACCCACCAGCGCCGGACCTCGGAGCTGGACCCCGAGTACGTGCGCGTGCTGGACCGCAACAACACCCGCACCATCGACCGCACCGGCGGCACGGTCCTCCACTCCTCACGGACCAACCCCACCAAGATGCGGGCCGCGAACCTGCCGACCTGGCTGGACCCCAAGTCGATCGCCGACAAGGAGACCGCGGACGGCGTCTACGACCTCACCGACCACGTGCTGGACACGATCTCCCACCTGGGCCTCACGCACCTGGTCACGATCGGCGGCGACGACACGCTGTCGTTCTCGTCGGTCCTCTACTCGCGCGGCCTGCCGCTGGTGGCCATCCCCAAGACGATGGACAACGACGTCAACGGCACCGAGTACTGCATCGGGTTCTCCTCGGCCATCACGCGCGCCAAGGAGCTCGTCAACCGCCAGCGCTCCACGCTCGGCAGCCACGAGCGCATCGGGGTGTTCCGCATCTTCGGCCGCGACGCCGGCTTCACGGCGCTGTACACGGCGTACGTGACCAGCACGCGCTGCGTGGTGCCCGAGTTCGAGTACGACCTCGACGGGCTGGCGGCGCTGCTCAAGGAGGACCACCGCAACAACCCCAGCCGCTACGCGATGGTGATCACGGCCGAGGGCGCGATCTGGCAGGGCGCCCAGATGAAGGACGTGGGCGAGGCCGACGCGTTCGGGCACCGGCACAAGGCGAACATCGGCGAGGTGCTGGCGGCCGAGATCAAGGCGCGGACCGGCGTCGAGTCGGTCGCGTCCGAGCTGACCTACGACCTGCGCTCCGGCGAGCCGGACATGCTCGACTCGATGGTCGCCTCGACCTACGCCAACGTGGCGATGGACCTCATCGCCGACGGCGTCAGCGGGCGGATGACGGCGATCCGCGACGGCAAGTACGCCCACGTCTCCCTGGCCGAGACGGCCAAGCCGCCGCGCCGCGTCCAGCCCGACCAGTGGGACGCCACCCGCTTCCGCCCGGTGTACGCGCACAAGCTGGGCACCCCGGTCCTGCTCACCCCGTCGCTCGGTCCGGCGGTCGACTGAACGACGCGGCCGTGCCGCGCCCGCTGCCGCACCGATCACGAGCCCGCGCGGGTCGCGCGGGCTCGTTCGATCCGCGGGATGGCGGATGCGGCCGACCAGCGCGCGGCCGCAGCCCTCAGCCCTCCATGCCCGACAGCTGCCGGATCGGCCGGGCGAGGTTGGACATGTCCTCGTCGCCGTAGCCCCGGGCCACCAGGCCGGCCTCCAGCTGGGCCGCGAGGCTGGTGACGGGCAGCGAGGCGCCCAGGGCGCGCGCCATGTCGAGCGCGATGCCCAGGTCCTTGAGGTGCAGCGAGGTCTTGAACCCGAGCGGGTAGACGTTGTTGACCATCTTGGCGGAGCGGTTGGCGAGGATCCACGAGCCGGCCACGCCGCCGCCCAGGGCGGCTACGACCGCCTGCGGGTCCAGCCCGGCCTTCATCGAGAGCACCATGCCCTCCGCGACCGCGAGGTAGACGCCCGAGATCACCACCTGGTTGACCGCCTTGACGGCTTGGCCGCTGCCGGCGGGGCCGAAGTGGGTGATCGTCTTGCCCATCGCGGACAGGACCGGCCGGGCGCGCTCAACGTCGGCGTCGGAGCCGCCGACCATGACGGTCAGGGTGCCGTTCTTGGCGCCCTCGGAGCCGCCGGAGACGGGGGCGTCCACCCAGCCGGAACCCTGCTGCGCGAGTCGGGCCGCGAAGGTCCGCGTGGCGTCGGGCGAGATGGTGGAGCAGTCGATCACCATGCCGCCCGCGGCGAGGCCCGAGGCGACCCCCTGGGGGCCGAACAGCACCGCCTCCACGTCGGGCGTGTCCGACACGCAGGTGACCACGATGTCGGCGCTGCGCCCGACGTCGGCCGGTGTCGCCGCCTCCCGGCAGCCGAGCGCCACGAGGTCGCCGGCCTTGCCGGGCGTCCGGTTCCAGACCGTGACCTCGAACCCCGCCTTGCGCAGGTTGGCGGCCATGTACTGGCCCATGGTGCCCAGCCCGCAGAACCCGATCCGTTCCATGCATTCCTCCGTGTGGTCCACAACAGAGGGTACAAGCGGCGCCAGAAGTCGGTGCGCGTGGCAGTCCCCGGAGGCCGCCGGGCGGGCCGTACCATCGCCGCCATGGAGTGGCTGGGTGTCGATCGCCGTCGGCTGGGGACGGTCATGCTCGTGTTCGGCCTGGTGGGCCTGGTGCTCTCGGCCGTCGTCGGGGGCGCCCTGGTGGCGGGCGTCGCGGCCGTTCACAGCCTCGACGACCGGATCGCGACCGCCGAGAGCCAGATGGGCGCGTCGCTGACCCAGCTGACGCTGACCATCGACGGCATCGCGCAGAGCGTCGACAACACGTCGGCCAGGCTCGTCGGGGCCCGGGACGGCGTCGCGCAGGCCGCCAGCTCGCTCACCGAGGTGGCCGACATGACCGGAGCGCTGGCGACGGAGATGGACGTGACGATCGCGGGCCAGCAGCCGTTCACCGGCGCGGTGGCGAACCTGCACGCTCTAGAGGCCAGGCTGCGCGCGGTCCAGACCGACGCGATCTTCCTCGCGGCCAACCTCGACCAGAACGTCTCCGGCGTGTCGCAGGTCGCGCAGCAGATCCGCGACATGCGCTCGCAGTTCGCGCAGCTGACGGGGACCTTCGCCAGCTTCGCCGACGCGCGCGGCATAGTGTCGTTCGCCGTCGGCGGCATCGCCCTGGCCGGCGTCCTGACCGTGTGGCAGGCGATGCTAGCCGCGTGGATCGCCTGGGCCGGACTGCGGCTGCGGCGGCACGAGGCGTCGGCTGCGGCGGCCGCCTCCTCGACGCCGGCGGTCGCCTCGTAGCGCACCGGCCGGGGGCGGCGTCCCGCATCGCCGGGCCGCCACGCGCCGCTCCCGCTGCGGCACACTTGGCCGCATGGCAACCAAGATCATCCTCGACGTCGACACGGGCACCGACGATGCGGTCGCGCTGATGACGGCCGCCCTCTCCCCGGACATCGACCTGGTCGGCGCGACCACCGTCAACGGCAACACGGGCATCGACAGCACCACCGAGAACACCCTCCGCGTGTTCGAGTGGATCGGCCTGCCCGGGGTGCCCGTCCACCGCGGGATGTCGCGGCCGCTGGCGCGCGAGCAGATGCAGCAGCTCAACCCCGCCTCGCGGATCCACGGCGACCTGCTCGACCTCCCCGCGGCGACGATCAAGGCGCAGCCTGGCCACGCGGTGGACTGGCTGATCGACACGCTGCTGGCGTCGGACGGCGACATCACGCTGGTGCCGGTCGGCCCCCTGACGAACATCGCCACGGCGATCGTCAAGGAGCCCGCGATCCTGCCCAAGATCCCGGAGATCGTGCTCATGGGCGGCGCCCACGACCACGGCAACGCCACCGCGTCGGCCGAGTTCAACATCTGGCTCGACCCGGAGGCGGCGCGCATCGTGGTCAACTGCGGCCGGCCGATCCGGATGGTGCCGCTGGACGCGACGCACCAGGCCCTGGTCTCCGCCGAGGACGCCGGCCGCCTCCGCGCGCTGGGCACGCCCGCCGGCGAGGCCGCCGCGCGGTTCGTGCTCAAGCGGATCGACGGCTACGACGCGACGCAGCCGATGCCCCACCGCGCCGGCGCCGCTCCGGTCCACGATGCGCTCGCGGTGTGCGCCGTGATCGACCCGACGATCCTGAAGACCGAGTTCATCCCCGTGGACGTCGAGACGGGCGGCGAGCTTTCGGTGGGCCGGACGGTGTGCGACTTCCGGTTCCGGAGCCGCAAGCCGGCCAACGTCCACTTCGCGCTGGACGCCGACGAGCCCAAGTTCAACCGGATGCTGCGCGAGATCCTGGGGCGAACCGCCTAGGGTCAGCCCTCCGGCACTGCCCGTAGCGTCACTGGGGCGGCGCGGTGATCGGCGCCAGGCCCGATGCCGGCGTGAACACGCTGGTCGAGGAGGCGGCGTCGGTGCCGACGGCCGTCCGGTAGATGGCCGTCACAGTGCCGTCGGGCGCGACGAGGAGGCGGACGGTGACGGGCTTGCTGCCGCCGAGGCCGAGCGCGGCGGGCGGGTACGAGGCGTCCAGCGCCAGCCCCTTCGCGTCGTCGGCGACCACGGCGATCCCCGTGGGACCGGCGAGCGCGGCGATCGGGCTGCCCGCGGGCACCTTGCCGCTGACGGCCACCCATGCGCCGCCCGGCTGCTCGACCCAGGCCCTGGGCGGGATCGCCCGGTAGGTGACCGAGGCGCCATTGGAGGTGAGGACGAACTCGCTCGAGCCGCCGACGGAGCGGCCCCTGGCCGTCGAGACCGCGCTCGCGCCCACGGTGACCGTGGCGGTGTACGTGTAGCCCCCGTCCATCGCCGCCAGGGCTGCAGCCAGCCGGCCAGACGGCGATGCGGCGGAGGAGGCTGCCGCAGGGGTGGACGACGGCGCGTCCAGCCCGGGTGAGCCCGGCGCCAGCCTCGACCCGGACGGCGCGGTGGCGGGGCTGCAGGCGGCCAGCAGCAGGGCCGCCAGCAGCAGGACGGCGGCCCCGGCAGGCTGCCGGGGCCGCATGGCGTCCCGGGTCAAGCCGGGACGTCCGGGACGCTGCGCGCCGACGGGGTCAATCGCCGCCTCGGCCCGAGCCGCCCCAGCCGCCGAAGGAGCCGCCCCAGCCGCCGAAGGAGGTCTGGGCGCCCGGCTGATTGCCGTCCTGCCACCCGCCGCCGTCGGCGGCGTGGTGGCCGTCACGACGGCCGCAGTAGCCCGATCGGCCGCGGGCAACGAGCGTGTACGTGCCGTCGTGGTTGTCCTTGAGGAACGCGGAGAACCCGACGTTGGTGCCCTTGAACACGACCAGCAGGCCGCGCTCGCCACTGCGCTGCACCGCCGTGCCGCCCGTCGTGCCGTCGAGGGCGATCGTGCCGTCGGCGTTCACGTGGTAGCTGACGCTGACCTTGGTCGTGCCATCGCACAGGTATCCGGACCAGGTGCGCGTGCCGGCGGCCGCGAGCTGGGCGAGCGTGCCGGTCAGGGCCTGGACGTCGCGCCCGGACAGCGTGATCTTGAGCGACGCGCTCGGGGGCTCGCCGTCGGTGCCGGGCTCGACCTGCACCGCGATCCAGAGGGTCTTGGTGAAGCCGTTGTAGGTGAACGTCCCGCCGGCGACGGCCGAGGCCGATCCCTCGCGGTCCCATGCCTGCGGTGTCCCGGCGGTCCACGTCACCCCGGATGCGAGCGGGGTCGGGTCGGTCAGGGCGACCGTGGGGTTGCCGCTGGCGTCGGCGCCGATCGTGTACTGCGCCGACGACACGCCATTGCCGAACACGTTCGCGGACCAGGTGCCCGTGCCGACCAGGTCGGCGAGCGTGGTGACCCTGGCGCTGATGGCCAGCCTGCTGCCCATCGCCTTCACGACCACCTTGGTCTTGCCGTCGGCGGTGGCGAACTTGACGAAGCCGCTGCTCGACGCGGACTGGGCGAGCGACGGATCGCTGACCGTCACGCCCGAGATGTTGCCGGCCGGGTCGAGCGCCACGGTGACGCTGACCCCGCCGCCCAGGATGGGCAGCGTGGCGGTCATGCCTCCCGTCGAGGCGATCTGGGGGTTGGTCGCCGCGAACGCCATGCCCGGCAGGGCGAGCAGCGCGGCGAGGGCGGAGACGGCGGCGAGCCGCCGAGCGTGGCCGATGGTCATGGGCGTGCAATCCTCCGTGCGCCGGCGTCATGGGACGGCTGGCCTGGCGGACCCCCGAGGGAGCCCTGTCGCGCCTCTGAGGCACGGCCCGGGCCGAAGGTTGCACGCATGGCGGCCGACCGCAAGCGCGGCGGCCGCCCAGAAGGTACCGACTCGCCCGAGCGAAGGTGCCGGTTCGGTGCCGCTTGGCACCGAACCAGCACGAGGGGCCCGCGGCCTGCCCCGGGGCCGTCAGGCCCCGCCGGGCTCGCCTCCGGCCGAGACGTCGGCGGGCATCTCGGCGGGAGCGTCGGACGGGCTCGCGCCCGACGCGGGCCAGGGCGTCGGCTCTGGCGGCGCGGCAGGCCCGCCGCCCGCCGGGGACGTCGCGGCCGGGGCAGGGGCGACAGCCGGGGAAGCGTCGGCCGGACGGCGGATCGAGGCCGCCAGGAGCGCGGCGCCCAAGGTGATGAGCACGGCCGGCCCGAGCAGGATCCCGGCACGGAGGCCGGGCAGCGCCGCGTCGGCCAGC
>JAJYLZ010000030.1 GCA_021787395.1 Chloroflexota bacterium | reverse complement strand
GCCGGCCGACGGGCTCACCGCTTACACCGTCAACTTCACCAACTACGCCGGCACGACATTCCCGAAGGACATCTTGGCCGTCGGGATCGGGATCACCGGGCTCGGCATCGCCGATCCTTACTTCCTGTCGGGCAGCAGCCTGTTCGAGACGACGTGCAGCGGTTCCGCGGTCAGTTTCCCGGTGACCTCGTTCCTCTTCGCCAGCCCCTGCGATCTGTCCGCGGTCAACTTCCTCAGCGGGCAGAGCCTGCAGTTCGCCGCGAGGGGGGCTGGCACCGCCGTCCTGACCGTCCAGTACACGAGCGCGAGCCTGGGCACGTACCTCGACTCGAGCTACATGTTCACGTTCACCGGCGCCACGACCACGGCGGTCTTGACGAGCTACTAGGTGACGACCGCCACCCCGACGTAGGCCTCGGCCGTGGCCGGCACCCTGGTCGCCCTCGAGACGATCGTCTCCGACACGAACAACAACCCGATCCTCACTGGCTCCTCGGTGCCCTGGACGCTGAGCGGCCCGGCGACGTTCGCCGCAAGTGGCGCGTGCGTCGCCGGCTATCCGACGTGCACCGCGTCCGCACCGACTCGCTCAACCGCTTCGAGACGGCCATCGCCTCGACAGGCTTGGCCGGGATCGTCACCATCGCCACCACCGTCACGTTCTTCGGCGTGAGCTACACGCTGGCCAACGGGACCGTCAGCTATTCCGTGGCTCCATTACCTGCGACCAGCCGCAGCGGCGACCGCGCCGCGAGCACAGGGCAGTTCACGGTGCCGTCGAGACAATTCTGGGCTGGAGTAACCGCAGCGGGTCCTTTCGCCGGCCATTACGCTGTGAGGCGTGTCATCACGCTTCGATGATCTGGCCGTCACCGCCCAGGATGTTGTCGTCGCGTGGAGCGGCGTCGATGGCGGGCGGTTCATCTCGGTGCGGCGCGAGGTCCGGCGGCGGGCGGGCGAGGGGTCGGCCGGTGCCGTCGTCGAGCAGCTGCGCGCCGTGGCCGACGCCCTCTCGTCCGTGGTGGCGGCGCTGCCGGAGCGCGCCTTCGCGATGCCCGGCGGCGAGGCCGACTGGAACGCCGCCCAGGCGATCGGGCACACCGCCGATGCCCGGGCCCAGCTGGCGCTGGCGGCGTCGCTCGCGGCGGCCGGCCGCTGGCCTGCCGATGCCCCGGCGGTGGTGCCCGGCGTTCCCGGAGACGCGGCTGCCGACCGCCAGGCCCTGGTGCGGCGCCTCGCCACCAGCCAGCGGATCGTCGAGCGGGCCGCCCGCAGCATCGCCGGCCACGAGCTCGACCCGTGCCCGCTGGAGCACCCGCTGGTGGGGCGCCTCCGGTGCGGCGAGTGGCTCCTGTTCGCCGGCGTCCACGACCTGATGCACCTCGAGCAGCTCGAGGCCCTGGAGGCGAGCCTGTCATGAGCCTGCGACCCGCGCTGGTCGAGTGCTGGGTGTTCCGCGCGACGCCGTCCGGCGGCCTGGAGATCCTACTGATCCGGCGGGCGACGCACCGCATCTTCCCCGGGCTGTGGCAGTGCGTGACCGGCCGGGTCGAGCCGGGCGAGCGCGTCCCGATGGCCGCCCTGCGCGAGCTGCACGAGGAGACGGGCCTGGGCGGGGCGGAGATCGAGGCGTTCTACGACCTCGACCAGCTCGCCCCGCTCTACGACGAGGGCTCGGACGGGGTGGCGTTCTCGGCCATCTTCGCCGCCCGGGTGCGGCCCGACGCGGCGCCCCGCCTGTCGAACGAGCACGACGCGATGCGCTGGGTGCCCGCCGCCGACGTGCCGGTCCTCGCCGTCTGGCCCGCCTACGCGGAGTCGGTCCGGCGCGTGACGGAGGTGCTGGGCGACCCCGAGCGCGAGCGCTGGTTCCGGCTCGACGCCGAGGGTCGGCGGATCGCGCGGCAGCCGAGCGCGTAACGGGTCTCGCGCGGGCGCCCGAGGCGCCACTGCGCCCGGGCCGCGGGGACGACTCGCTGGAGCGCCGCAGCGCCCGCAGCGCCCGCTCGCTGGCCGGGTCAACCGACAAGCGGGTCGCGCGGCCCGACCGCCCAGCGAGCGGCCTGCACGGCCCCGACGCCCGCCGGCTCGCTCAGCGAGCGGGGTGCACGGCCGCGCCGCTCGTTCACTCGCTGGTCGAGGCGCCCGAAGGGCCGCCCAAGCGCCGCAGCGCCCGAGGCGCCGCGCCCGCCCCTCCGAGGTCAGTACACCTCCGGGATGAACGTCTGCTCGTCCATCGGCGGGCGGATGTACCCCCGGTCGGGCTCCCGCGGCGGCAGGGTCATCGGCTCCGGCGTGAGGTCCTCGTACGGGATGAGCGAGAGCAGGTGGTGGATCACGTTGAGCCGGGCCCGCTTCTTGTCGTCGCCGTTGACCACGTACCAGGGCGCCTGCTTGATGTCCGTGTGCCGGAACATCTCGTCCTTGGCCATCGAGTACTCGATCCAGCGCGCCCGCGACTGGAGGTCCATCGGCGACAGCTTCCAGCGCTTGGTGGGGTCCTTGAGCCGGGCCTGGAACCGGCGCTCCTGCTCCGCGTCGCTGACCGAGAACCAGTACTTGACCAGGACGATGCCGGCCCGGACCAGCATCCGCTCGAACTCGGGGCAGCTCCGGAAGAACTCCTGGACCTCCGGCTCGGAGGCGAAGCCCATCACCCGCTCCACGCCGGCCCGGTTGTACCAGGAGCGGTCGAACAGGACCATCTCGCCCCCGGCGGGGAGGTGCGGCACGTACCGCTGGAAGTACCACTGCGTCCGCTCCCGCTCGGTGGGGGCCGGCAGGGCCACGACGCGGCAGACGCGGGGGTTGAGCGCGAGCGTGATCGTCTTGATCGCGCCGCCCTTGCCGGCCGCGTCGCGCCCCTCGAACAGCACGACCACCTTGAGGCCCCGGACGCGGATCCACTCCTGGAGCTTCGACAGCTCGATCTGGAGCCTGCTCAGCTCGTCGAGGTACTGCTTGTTGGACATCGGCTTGACGCCGGGGGGTGCGTCGTGCGGCGGCTCGTCCCAGCCGTGGGCGGGGCCCTCGTCGACGTCTTCGGGCGGGCTGGGCCGCTCGGCCTTGTCCTTGCGCTTCGCCATGGCGCCACCTCGTCGCATCGTCCGCCCCCAGAGGATGCTCCTCGTGCATGGCGCCGGCCGACTGCCGGGTAGACTGTCGGGAATCGACGGAGGACCTGCAGATTGCGCGTGAGGGCGACACGATGACCGAGACGCTGGCGAAGCGGCGCGTCTTCCGCTCCAAGGTGGACGCCATCCGCCCGACCTACGGGTTCGAGGACGTCTCGCTGGCCCCCGGCACGGACACCGTCGACCCGGCCGACGTGGTCCTCGAGCAGACGTTCTGCGGCATCCCCCTCGGCATCCCGGTGATCGCCGCCGCCATGGACGCGGTGGCCGACGTTCGCCTGTCCGGCGAGCTGGCCCGCCTCGGCGGCCTGTCGGTCCTCAACCTCGAGGGCGTCCAGTTCCGCTACGACGACCCGGCGGAGGTCCTCGACCGGATCATCGCCGCCCCGGACGGCGAGGTGCAGGATGTTCTGGCCGAGGCCTACAAGGCGCCGATCCGCGAGGCGCTGATCGCCAGGCGCATCGAGGAGCTCCACGCCGCCGGCTCGAAGGCCGCCTTCTCGGCCACGCCCGGCGTCGCGCTCCGCTTCGGCGAGCTGTGCGCCGAGGCCGGCGCGGACCTGTTCCTCGTCCAGAGCCAGGTGAGCTCCGCCCGCCACGTGGCGTCCGGCTACAGCCCGCTCTCGCTCGACGAGTTCACCCGCCGGATGCCGATCCCGGTCGCGGTGGGCAACACCACCAACGCCGAGGCGGCCTTCCAGCTGATGGAGCAGGGCGCCGCGGCCATCTTCGTGGGGGTCGGCCCGGGCGCGGCGTGCACGACGCGCGAGGTCCTGGGCATCGGCGTCCCGCAGGTCACCGCGGTGTGCGACGTGGCTGCCGCCCGCGACGCCTACCTGGCCGAGAACGGCCGCTACGTGCCGGTGGTCGCCGACGGCGGCATGAAGCGCGGCGGCGACATCGCGAAGGCGATCGCGTCGGGCGCGGACGCGGTGATGCTCGGCTCGCCGATCGCCCGCGCGGCCGAGGCGCCGGGCAAGGGCACCAACTGGGGCATGGCGGCGCCGTCGCCGGTCCTGCCGCGCGGCACGCGGATCAAGGTGGGCACCGTCGGGCCGCTGGCCCAGATCCTCAACGGCCCGTCCCACGTCACCGACGGCACGCAGAACCTGATGGGCGCGCTGCGCCAGTCGATGGCCGCGCTCGGTGCGCGGACGATCGCGGACATGCACGAGGTCGAGATCGTGTACGCGCCGTCGGTGGTCACCGAGGGCAAGTCCTGGCAGCTGCGCGGGAAGTAGCGCGAGCGGCCTGCTGGCCGCGGGCGTCGGAGTTGCCCGCGGCTCCTCCCCGGCGCCGGAGTTCTCGACACCGCGCCTGCCGTTCCTCCCCGCGGAGCCGCCCTCCCTGCCGCCCTTCCTCTCCCGCGGTTCTCCGCCGCCCGCCGTTCCTCTCCAGTACCGCCCCGGGCGGTGCAAACCCCCGGCGCAGGCCCAGATACCGCCGTCGGCGGTGCCGGAGATCGGCTGTGAGCGTGGCGGCCGCCTCGGGGGCTGCCTTGCACCGCCAGCGGCGGTATCTGGGGAGCGTGGACAGCCCAACGTCCGCGGCGTCGGCGGCGCCGTCTTGCACCGCCAGCGGCGGTATCTGGGGATCGCGTACAGGGCAGCAGCATCGGCGCTGGAGCGGTTGCCGCCCGAGGCGCGAACTGACCGCCCCGGGCGGTCGCCGGGCAGCGGCGCGGCCGATCGGCCGCTTGCCCGGCCGCTAGACTTGCGGGACACCATCGAAGCGCATCGTGGGAGGGCCCATTGGCCGAGTCGGAGGAGGACCAGCAGCCGGGGTCGGAGGCCGACGAGCAGCACGCCGACAGCCCCCCGAGCCGCGGCGCGCAGCGTGGCAAGACCGTCCACGGCGAGGCGGCCAACGCCGGCCACCGCGTCCTCGCGCCCGACGACGCCGAGGTCGAGGCCTACCTCGAGGTGGCGCTCGACGCCCCGGCGCCCGAGCGCGCCCCCACCGACCCGCCGGCCGCCGCTCTCGAGCCCGAGCCGGGCGTCGTCGCGGTCCTCGACTTCGGCAGCCAGTTCGCGCAGCTCATCGCGCGCCGCGTCCGCGAGCTCAACGTCTACTCGGAGCTGCTGCCCCACGACACGCCGCTGGCCGAGCTGGAGCGTCGCGGCGTGCGGGCGATCATCCTGTCCGGCGGCCCCATGTCGGTCTACGACGAGGGGGCGCCGAAGGCGGACGCCTCGATCTGGAGCGGCCGCGTGCCCGTGCTCGGCATCTGCTACGGCGCGCAGTTGATGGCGCTCGAGCTGGGCGGCGACGTGAAGCCGTCCTCGAAGCGCGAGTACGGCCCGGCCACGGTCCAGGTGACGCGGGACGACGGCCTGTTCGACGGCCTCGACCGCGAGCAGCCGGTCTGGATGAGCCACGGCGACTCGATCACCCGGCTGCCCGACGGGTTCGAGGCCACCGCGCAGACCGACTCCACGCCGTTCGCGGGCCTCCGGGCGCCGGGCCGCAACCTCTACGGCATCCAGTTCCACCCTGAGGTGGTCCACACGCCGCGCGGCCGGCAGATCCTGCGCAACTTCGTCACCGGGATCGCCCGCATCCCGCCCGCCTGGACGCCGGCCAACTTCATCGAGACCACGGTCAACGAGATCCGGGAGCGGGTCGACCGGCACGCCCGCCAGACCGGCTCGGACGGCAAGGTCATCTGCGCGCTGTCCGGCGGCGTGGACTCCTCGGTCGCCGCGACGCTGGTGCACCGGGCGGTCGGGGACCGCCTCACCTGCATCTACGTGGACCACGGGCTGATGCGCAAGAAGGAGTCGGACCTCCTGCGCGTCACGTTCGAGGCCAACCTGGGCATGAACCTGGTCATGGTGGACGCGCGGGAGCGGTTCCTCGCCCGCCTGGCCGGCGTGACCGACCCGGAGCAGAAGCGGCGGATCATCGGCGACGAGTTCATCCGGGTGTTCGAGGAGGAGGCGGCCAAGCTCGGCCGGATCGACTTCCTGACCCAGGGGACGCTGTACCCGGACGTCATCGAGAGCACGGCGCCCGAGACCAAGACCGCCCAGAAGATCAAGACGCACCACAACGTGGGCGGCCTGCCCGCCGACCTGCGGTTCCAGCTGATCGAGCCGCTGCGCTACCTGTTCAAGGACGAGGTGCGCCTCGTGGGCACCGAGCTCGGGCTGCCCGAGGCGATGGTCCAGCGCCAGCCGTTCCCGGGCCCGGGCCTCGCGATCCGGATCATCGGCGAGGTCACGGCGGAGCGGCTCGACACCCTGCGCGACGCCGACTGGATCGTGATCGACGAGATCAAGGCGGCCGGGCTGTACCGGAGCGTCTGGCAGTCGTTCGCGATCCTGACCCCGGTGCGCTCGGTTGGGGTGATGGGCGACGGCCGCACGTACGCCAACGTCGTGGCCATCCGCGCCGTGACGTCCGAGGACGGCATGACCGCCGACTGGGCCAAGCTCCCGTACGACGTGCTGGGCAAGATCTCCTCGCGGATCGTCAACGAGGTGCCGGGCGTCAACCGCGTCGTCTACGACATCTCGTCCAAGCCGCCGGCGACGATCGAGTGGGAGTGAGGCCGCCGCTCGGCTGACGTCCGGAGGCGGCGCCGGCGGGCCGGTCCGCGGATCGTCCCGAGTGGGAGTCTCGTACCAGTCAAGTCAGGGGTGAAAACCGCGGTCCGGGAGTCCACAATGCGCGCATGTCCGAGCCGATGAGCACGTCCGAGAGCCGCTGCCCGTGGTGTTCGGCCGCCCTGCCCGACGCGGCGGCCGACAAGTGCCCGTCGTGCGGTGCGCAGCTGGTGCACGCATCGGGTGCCGAGCCCAACCTGCCTGGCGTCACCGCGCTCGACGCAGAGGCGATCCTGCGCGCCCGGGCTGAGGCCGGACGCTCGCGCGGAGGGCTGCTGGGCTTCCTCACCGGGCGCGATCTGCCCGAGAGCACCGGCACCGAATCGGCCGAGTCGCTGGCCCCGCCGCAGGACGCCGTGCGCCGCGAGATGCTCCGGCTCCAGCTCGAGGCTGCGCAGGCCGACGCCGTCGCCGAGTCGGTCGCGCTCAAGTCTGACGTGCTGGCGGAGCGGGGGATCCACCTGAACGAGCTCAACGCGCCCGCCGTTGCGCCGGAGGACCCGCCCACAGGGAGCTGACCGGGGCTGGTCGCGCCTCCCCGCGCTCGCAGCCTCGCCAGACGCTCCGCACGCCGGGAGGCGATCGCGCCCTCGCGCGGCCCGCCATCGCCTCATCCGACGCGTCCTCGCCGATCGTCCCGCCGCCGGCCCAGCTGGCGCTATCCTCGGCCGATGCCCGAACGCCTGCCGCATCCCGGCGCCTCCTACATCCGCGAGCACGAGGTCCGCGTCGGCGACCGGCGCCTGTCGGCGGGCATGAGCCGGCCGCAGTCAGGGCCCGACGACTGGTGGCTCGCCGTCCTGTGGGTCACCGACGACGAGGGCGTGGTCAGCTTCCGAGAGGTGGGGCCGGCCGCCGGCCCGCCGCCGGAGCCGCCGCTGCACCGCCTCGGGCCGTCCCTGGCGGGCAACCTCTCGGGGCTGATCCGGGAGGTGGACGGCCGCTGGTCGATGCGCCTGGTGCCGCTGTACCTGCCCGAGGACGAGGCGCAGCCGTGGCGCTGCCCGCTCGTCATCCGGACCGCGTTCCAGTTCGAGCCGGCCCTCGCGGCGACGCTGGGCCCGAACCAGCTGGCGGACCGGGTGCTGGCGGCGTTCCGGCGCGCGGTGGAGTCGCTCAACCGCCGCTGAGTGCGGCGCCGGGGCGGGTTTGGGTCCGCTTCGGCCCGGCGAGGGGAATAGACTCGTCTCCATGGGCGATCTGTTCGACGAGTTCAAGCGCGAGCTGGAGCGCCGGCGCGCCGAGGCGGAAGGCCGGAGCGTGGACGGTGGGGCCGGCCATCCCGACCACGAGGACGCCGGCGCCGAGGACGCCGACGGCGCGGGAGCCCGCCAGGCGGACGAGCCGGACGGATCCGACCGCCCGCACGACCCGCGGTTCGAGGAGCCGATCCGGATCCGGCGCCGCGCCTCCGGGGGCGGCCGCGGCGATGGGCCCCGCCGCCCGGTCGGCGGTCCCGATGACGGCGCGCAGCCGCCGTCGCTGCGGCAGCTGATCCAGCGCGCCAGCCTCGTGATCGTCGTCGTCGCCGTCATCGCGTTCCTGCTCCTGTTCGGGACGTTCGTCAACCTCTGGACCGACGTCGCCTGGTACAAGAGCGTCGGCTTCGACGCGGTGTTCTGGACGCGGCTCGGCTCGCAGGTGGGCCTGTTCGTCCTCGGCCTGGTCGTCACGCTCGTGTTCCTGCTGGCCAACCTGTGGCTGGCCGGGCGCCTGGTGCCGCCCTTCGACGCCGCCCGGCCGGGCCGGCTCAGGGCCACGATGGACCGCCTCGCGGAGCAGCAGCGGCAGGCGGAGCACAACGCGCGGCTGCGCGGCGACCTGCCGTTCGGCAACGCAGGCCCGTTCGGGCCGAGCGGCCCGTTCGGCCCGGGGATCCGGGTGGGCGGCGGCTTCGAGGGCGAGGTGCCCGACATGACCCCGCTCGCCAAGTGGGCCATCGCGGGCGTCGCCCTGCTGGTGGCGCTGGGCATGGCCGGGGCCCTGTCCGGCGCCTGGGACACGATCCAGCTGTGGATCCACCGCGTCCCGTACTCGACGACCAGCTCCGTCACCGACCCGATCTTCGGCAAGGACATCAGCTTCTTCCTGTTCGAGCTGCCGTTCTGGCGGCTGCTCCAGACCGTGGTCAACGGCCTCCTCCTGGCCGGGCTGCTGGTCGCCGGAGCCCGCTACCTCGTGGCGGCCGTGCGCGGCGGCGAGGTGTTCGTCACCCGGGTCCGGGTGCACCTGGCCGTCATCGGCGGGCTGTACCTCCTGTCCATCGCGTTCGGCTACCAGCTCGACAAGTTCGAGCTCGTGTACAGCCAGGCCGGCGTCGCGACGGGCGTCGCCTTCACTGACGCCAATGCGCGGTTCATGGCCTATGACGTCCTGACGGTCCTCTCCGGCATCGCCGGCGCCCTGCTGGTGGCGGGGGCCTTCACGCGCTGGATGTGGCCGCTCGGCGTCGTCGTCGGCGTGTGGTTCGCGGCGTCGATCCTGCTCGGGAGCGTCTACCCGGAGATCATCCAGCGGTTCACCGTGGACCCCAACCAGTACGCGCAGGAGCAGCCGTACATCGCCAACAACATCTCGATGACGCGGCTCGCGTTCGGGCTGAACGAATGGAACGCGACGCCCTACAACGGAACCGGCCAGCTCACCGCCTCGGACCTCACAACCGAGGCGACCACGTTCGCCAACGCACGTCTCTGGGACTACCGCCCGCTCCAGCAGGCGCTCGACCAGCTGCAGACCGTCCGCCAGTACTACACGTTCACGGACGTGGACACCGACCGCTACGTGATCAACGGCGGGCTGCGGCAGGTGATGCTGTCGGGCCGCGAGCTCGCCGGCGACCAGCTCGGCTCGGGCTGGGTCAACCAGCGGATCGTCTACACCCATGGCGTGGGCGTGGCAATGGTGCCGGTGAACCAGGTCACGTCCGAGGGCCAGCCGGAGCTGTGGATCAAGAACCTGCCGCCGGTCTCCTCCAACGGCGCCCCGGCCGTCACCCAGCCGCGGATCTACTTCGGCGAGACGGACAACCGCTACGTCGTGGTGGGAGCACAGCAGAGCGAGTTCGACATCCCGGCGGAGAACGGCGGGACGGACGCAACCACCCGCTGGACCGGCACCACCGGCGTGCCGCTGGACAACGTGTTCAGCCGCCTGATGTTCGCGGCCAGGTTCCAGGACCTGAACCTGCTGATCTCCGACCAAATCACCACGCAGAGCCAGCTGCTGTTCCACCGCACGCTCGATGACCGACTCGGCCTGATCGCGCCGTTCCTGCATCTGGACAAGGACCCCTACCTCGTGATCGAGAACGGCCGCCTTGTGTACGTGCAGGACGCCTACACGATCAGCGACCGGTTCCCGCACGCCAGCTCGTTCGACGGGTCGTCGCTGGGGGGAAGCTCGGGCCTGGACGGCCAGCAGTTCAACTACATCCGGAACAGCGTGAAGATCACGATGGACGCCTACGACGGGACGCTCCACTTCTACGTGAGCGACCCGAGCGATCCCATCATCCGCGCCTGGCAGGGCGTCTTCCCGACCCTGTTCCAGCCGATGTCCGCGATGCCGTCGGACCTCCAGGCCCACCTGCGCGTGCCCGAGGAGCTGTTCAACGTCCAGACGCGGATGTACGGGCAGTACCACGTCACGGACACGCTGACGTTCTTCAACAAGACCGACAGCTGGACCCCGCCGACCGACTCGGGCAACACCCAGAGCCTGCCGACTGAGGCGTACTACGTGGTGATGCGGCTGCCCGACCAGCCGAAGGCGGAGTTCCTGCTGCTCCAGCCGATGATCGCGGCGAGCCGTCCGAACATGGTGGCGTGGGTGGCGGCCCGCAACGACGCGCCCAACTACGGCGCGGTGCGGGTCTATCAGTTCCCAGCCGACCAGACCGTCTTCGGGCCGGTGCAGATCGAATCGCGGATCGACGCCGACCCGACGATCAGCGCCCAGATCACGCTCTGGAACCAGAGCGGCAGCTCGGTCGTGCGCGGCAACCTGATCGTCGTGCCGGTCGGCAACGCGCTCGTCTACCTCCAGCCCGTCTACCTCCAGTCGAGCTCGTCGAAGTTCCCGCTGTTCCAGAAGATCGTCGTGGCCAGCCCGACCGCCGTCACCTGGGCGAACACGCTCGACGAGGCGCTGACGAACCTGCTCGCCGCCCAGGCCGGCGGCGGGGGCAGTCCGCCGCCGTCGCCCGGGCCGACCGCCTCGCCCGGGCCCGGCGCCTCGGCCACGCCCGCCCCGACTGCCGGTCCGGGCGGCCAGCTGCCGGCTGACGTCACGGGGCTGATCGCCTACGCCAACGACCACTTCAACCTGGCCCAGCAGGCGCTCCGCAACGGCGACTTCGCGACCTACGGCGCGGAGATGGACAAGGTGCAGGCGGCGCTCAAGCGCCTCGGCGAGCTGACCGGCGGCTCCGCGCCGACAGCAGCCCCGTCGCTGGCGCCGTCGGGGGCCCCGTCCCTGGCGCCATCGGCCTCGGCGGCGCCCTGATCCGGTGGCCTCGGCGCCGGCGCCGGCGGTCACGCCGCCAGTCCGCCCGGTCGTGACCGCGCGCCTCTCGTGGCGGTCGATGGTCGTGGGGAGCCTCGTGGTGGGTCTCGGGCGGCCGGCGATCTGGGTGGTGGCGCTGGCCGGCTTCCTCGCGGGCGGCGGCGCCATCGCGCTCGCCTGGCCGATCACCGTGCTGCCCACGCCGTCGGGCCTCCAGAACCTGCTCGGGGCGCCGATCAGCACGCTCGCCTTCGGCGACCCGTCGCCAGAGCTGGTGCGGACCGCCGGGCTTGTTGCCGGCCTCGCGGTCGTCCTGCTGGTGGCCGGCCTGTGGGCCGGGGCGTGGTCGGAGCGGCAGGCGATCTCGCTCGTCCTCGACGAGGCGGCCGCCGAGGGCTACACGGGTCCGGCGCCCTCGCTCCGCGGTGCGCCCGGCCCGGGTCAGGTCGCGCTCCTCCGCAGCCTGTCCCTGCTGCCCCCGGCGGCGGTCGTGGCCCTCGGCTGGCCCACCCTCTACAGCGTCACGTACCAGGAGCTGATCCTGCCCGAGGACCTGGCCACGCCACTGCCGATCCGGGTCATCGCCAAGGTGCCGCTCCTGCTGGCCGCGCTGATCGGGACGTGGCTGCTGGCCGACGCGTCGGCGGCCGTGGCCGTCCGCCGCCTGGTGGTGGAGCGCCGCGGCGTCGCTGCCGCCTGGGCGCTCGGCTGGGCGGACCTCGCCCGCCGGGCACATCGGGTCGTGCCCGTCGCGATCCTGGGCGACCTCGTGCTCGCCCTGGCCACCGGCCCGGCGCTCGCCGCCGCGGGGCTGGGCTGGCTCCGCGTCCGGGCGGCCCTGGAGACGCCCGCGAGCCCGCTCGACGTCGTCGTGGTCGTGGCGCTGTGGGTGGCGGTCTGGCTGGGCGCCGCGGTGCTCGCGGGCATCGGCTCGGCGGTGCGGTCGGCGCTGTTCACCCTCGAGGCGGCCCGCCGCCCCTGACCCCGTCGAGGCGGCGCGTCACCTGGGCGGTGCGTCGCGCGTCCCGAGGGGGCCGACTTCGCGTTCCCGTGCGCCTGTTACACTCCGCCACGCCGCCGCGACGGGCCCGTCGCGCTCTGGAGGCCAGCCTTCGCCGCATGGACCAGATCCTTCAAACCGTTCAGGGCGCGATCGGCGGGTTCCTCGGGAACCCGGTCGTCAAGCTGGCCTTCCAGGCCGCCGTCGTCTACTACTTCATCCTCTGGCTGGCCGCGGCCTACTGGGCGTTCCGCGACATGCAGCTGCGGAGCGACAACCCGATCCTGCCGTACCTGGCGGCCGCGCTGATCGTCCTGTTCAACGTCTTCTTCCCGTTCGGCGTGATCGTCTACCGGGTCGTCCGGCCGCAGGAGAAGATCGGCGAGGTGTACGAGCGCAACCTGGCCGAGGAGGCGCTCCTGGCCGAGGTCGAGGCGGTGCGCTCCTGCCCGGTCTGCAGGCGGCGCGTCCACGACGAGTGGATCGTCTGCCCAACCTGCCGCACGCGGCTCAACAAGGTCTGCGCGAGCTGCGGCCGACTGGTGGGGCTGGACTGGGAGCTCTGCGCCTGGTGCGGTCGTGACTTCGATCGCGTGGACCGCGCCTCCCTCGAGTCCCTCCCCGGCCCGACCGCCCAGGTCCGCGTCGACACGCTGCCGCCCGCGCCCCGCTCCACGCCGTCGCTGCCGCACCGCGCGCCGCACGGCGGCAGCGCCAAGAGTGCGCCCGGCACGCTGCCGGAGCCTTGACCGGGCCTGACCTCCCGATGAGCGGGATCCCGGACAGGGACCCCGACGACCCAACGGCGCACCCACCTGCCGCAGCCGCGGGCAGCCCCCCAAGCGATGACGGCCCCCCGGGCGATGGCGGCCACCCGGCTGGAGACGGCCGCCAAACCGATGCCGGCCGCGCACCGCGGCTGAGCCTGCTCGCCCTGGGCGACCGGGCGGGATCCGCCCTGTCGGTCGTGGCGTGGATCGCGTCGCTGGTGGGCATGGGCGTCGTCGCGATCTCGCTCACCGGCGCCCGGGACCCGCTTGCCCGGTGGCTGTTCGCGGTGGGGCTGGTGCTCCTCGCACTTGGCCTCCTGGCAGCCGCCCTGTCCCAGACGCGGGAGCGCCTGCGACGGCCGTCGCTGCCGTTCCGCGGCCCGTCGCCGGTGCTGGCCTTCGGCGTCGTGGTGCTGGTCACCCTGCTCGCGACCCTGATCGTCCTGGTGCCGCTGGGCGCGCTGGGGGTGGATCCGGGCGGCCCGCTGGGGACGACGGTCTCGCTGGTCGTGACGACCCTGGTGTTCCTCGGCGTCGTGCGGCTGCTCGTGGTGGACACGGGCGCCCTCACGTGGGGCGAGATGGGGCTCTCGCGACGGCCCGGGGCCGCGGCGGCCGACCTCGCCGCCGGGGCCCTGATCGCCGTGCCGGTGGTGGTGGTCGAGATCGCCCTCGTGTCGCTGCTGGTGGCCTTCGCGGGCACGCCGGCCAGCCCGCTGCCGCCCGCAGCCTCGCCCTCCGCCCTGGTCCTCGACCTCGTCTCGGCCGCCGTCCTGGCGCCGATCGGCGAGGAGGTCTTCTTCCGCGGCTACACCACCACCGCCTGGGCCCGGGCGGTGGGCGCGCGGGCCGCGATCGTGCGGGGCGCGCTGTTCTTCTCGTTCGCGCACATCGCGACGCTGCTCGCCACGTCGTCCTCCACCGGGGTCGCGGCCGCCGCCGCGCAGTTCGTGGCGCTGCTGCCGGCCGGGCTCGCGCTCGGCTGGGTGTTCCTCAGGCGGCGTTCGTTGTTCGCATCGATCGGCCTCCACGGGACCTACAACGGCCTGATCGTGCTGATCGCCTTCCTCGCGACCGGCGCCCGGGGCTGACCGCCTCGGGAGGAGGTTGTGGCGGCGAATCCCGGGCCGAACGCGCGGCGCAACGCGGCTGACCGCGCGGCGCGGCCCCGGCCGAAAGGCGCGGCCAAGCGGCCGGTGAGTCCCCGCTAAGGGCCCGTCTGTAGGCTTCCCCTGTCCTCGGATCCGGATGGCGGGGGGAATCGGCGGGCTCCCGTCGTTCGGGTCCGGGGACACCAGCGGGGCCCCTGGCGCCTCTGGCCGACCGCCGCCACCCGCCGCCAGCGGAGTTCGGCCCGATGACCAGCGACCCCGTCCCCAACGCACAGGAGCACCGGCGGGCGGCGCGCTCGGTCCGGGACCTGCCCGCCGCCGAGCGCCCCCGCGAGCGGCTCGCCCTGCGCGGCCCCGGGGGACTCTCGGCGGCGGAGCTGATCGCGGTGGTGCTCGGGACCGGGGGCGCGGGCCGGAGCGCGGTCGCCGTGGCCGAGGAGGCGCTCGCGCGCCACGCGTCGGTTGGCGCCCTGGCGCGGGCGAGCGACGCGGAGCTGGCGGCACTCCCGGGGGTCGGTGCCGCCAAGGCCGCGCGGCTGGCGGCGGCGTTCGAGCTGGGCCGCCGCTCCGTGACCGACTGGCCCGCTGGCCGCTGGGCGATCCGCTCGCCCCGCGACGTGGCGGACCGGCTGCTGGTGGAGATGGGCCGCCTCGAGCGCGAGGAGCTCCGGGTGCTGAGCCTCAACGCGAAGAACGTCGTCCAGCGCGTCTCGACGGCCTACACGGGGAACGTGAGCGCGAGCCTGGTCCGGGTGGGGGAGCTGTTCCGCGATGCCGTCAGGCTCGACGCGAGCGGGGTGATCCTGGTCCACAACCACCCCTCGGGCGACCCGACGCCGTCGCCCGACGACCTCCACCTCACCGCTGAGGCGGTCGCCGCGGGTCGGCTCCTCGACATCGACGTGCTGGACCACGTCGTGGTCGGCCACGACGCCTGGGTGAGCCTGCGCGACCGCGGGGTGTCGTTCGACCGGCCCGGTGAGCGGGCCGCGTAGACCGTTGCCGCGGCCGCGCGGTCCTCCGAGACCTTGCCGAGCGGTATGGCCCGGGAGCGTCGACCCACTCGGGATCCTGACGGCCAGCCCGGCCGCCGGGCCGAGGCCGCGCTGAGGCCCCGCGCGCTCGGCGGGCGCGAAGGTGCGAGACTCGGCGGCGTCGCGGCGGGTCGTCGCCCCGCGCGCCTCACGGAGGAACGATCCATGACCGAGCCCCTGTACCCGGCGCCGCTCGCCCTCGACCCCGCGTGGCGCGCCGACACCGTGGCCGTCCAGGCGGGCCGCCCCGAGCGCCGGCCCGGCGCCCCGATGAACCCGGCCCTGACCCTGAGCTCGACCTACGTCCACGACGCCGCCCTCGAGTACGGCCGCGACGGCAACACCGCCTGGGGCGCCCTGGAGGCGGCCCTCGGGGCGCTCGACGGCGGCCGTGCCGTCACCTTCGCCTCGGGGCTCGCCGCGGCGACCGCGATCGCCGACCTGGTGCCGGCCGGCGGGACCGTGGTGCTGTCCTCGGTGACCTACTACGGGGTCCGGAACATCCTCGAGCGCATGGCCGCCCGCGGCCGCCTCCGGGTCCGCATGGCGCCGGCCGACGACACCGCCGCCCTCCTCGCCGCCGCCGCGGGCGCCGACCTCGTGTGGGTGGAGTCGATCGCGAACCCGCTGATCGTGGTCGCCGACGTCCCGGCGATCGCCGCCGGCGCCCGGGAGCTCGGCGCGCTGGTGGTGGTGGACGCCACCTTCGCCACGCCGCTCCGCCAGCGTCCGCTCGAGCTCGGGGCGGACATCGTGCTGCACTCGGCGACCAAGTTCATCGGCGGCCACTCGGACCTGCTGCTGGGGGCGGCGGTGTGCCGGGACGAGGGCCGGGCCGCCGCGCTGGCGGCGTTCCGCCACGACCACGGGTCGATCCCCGGCGCCCTCGAGGCGTTCCTCGCGCTGCGCGGCCTGCGAACCCTCGCGGTCCGGCTCGACCGGGCTGAGGCGTCGGCCGCCGAGCTCGCCCGCCGGCTCGCGGCCCACCCCGGCGTCGCGGCGGTGCACTACCCGGGCCTGCCGGGCCACCCCCAGCACGAGCTCGCCGCGCGGGTCCTGCCCGGCGGCGCGGGCCCGATGCTGTCGTTCGAGGTGGCCGGCAGCGTCGAGCAGACCGAGGCGTTCCTGGGCCGCCTGGCGCTGGTGACGCACGCGACGAGCCTGGGCGGCGTCGAGTCGCTGATCGAGCGGCGGGCCAGGTACGCGGGCGACGCGGCGATCGTCGGCCCGACCCTGTGCCGCCTGTCGGTGGGCATCGAGAGCGTCGAGGACCTGTGGGCCGACCTCGACGGCGCCCTGCGGGCCGCGCTCGCCTGACGCCCGCCCGCGACGGCGCCCGGAGGGGCCGACGGCGCTCGGAGTGGCTGTCGCGGGGCGTCGCCCGACACGCCCGGCGCTCAGGCGAGCGGCAGCCGGACGGAGAAGGTGGCCCCGAGGCCCCGCCCCGGGCTCGCGACGGCCACCGCGCCGCCCATCGCCTCCACCAGCGACTTGGTGATCGCGAGGCCGAGGCCGCTGCCGCCGGCCGCGCGGGAGCGCGACGGGTCCGCCCGGTAGAAGCGGTCGAACACGTGCGCTGCCTCGCCCGGCTCGAGTCCGGGGCCGTCGTCGCGCACGGAGATCACGCCCGCGCCGCGCTCGGGCCGCAGGGCCAGCGTCACCGCGCCGCCCGCGCGCCCGTACCGGATGGCGTTGCCGACGAGGTTGTCGAGGACCTGCGCCAGCCGCATGGGGTCGGCGAGCACCTGCCCCGGCACGGTGTCGATGGTGATCGTGATCGAGCGGGCGGCGGCCGCCGCAAGGTGGCGTGCCCGGGCGTCCGCGACGGCCGCGGCGGCGTCAACCGGCCCGACCGCGAGCTGCAGGGCGCTGGACTCGGCCCGCCACAGCGTGGCGAGGTCGTCCACCAGCCGCTCGAGCCTCGCGGTCTCGGCGCCCAGCACCCGCCAGGCGTCCGGCCCGGGCTCGAACACCCCGGCCTCCAGCCCCTCCACGTAGCCGCGCACCGACGCGATGGGCGTCCGCAGCTCGTGGGCGACGTCCCCGATCAGGTCTCGCCGGCGCCGCTCCTCGGCCGCGAGCCCCGCGGCCATCGCGTTGAACGAGGCGGCCAGCTCGCCCAGCTCGCCGTCCGCGGGCGGGACCGGGTGCGAGTAGTCGCCCGCCGCCACGCGCCGGCTCGCGGCGGCCAGCTCGTCGATCGGCCGGGACAGCCGCGTCGAGAGCAGCACCGACGCCGCCACGGCCACGATCGCCGCCGCGCCGAGGCCCAGCCAGATCGCCGCCCCGACCGCATCGCCGAAGGCGGACTGGAGCAGCGGGTCCATCATCCCCGTGGCCCCCTGGCCGCCCATCATGCCGCCCGATCCCGCGCCCATCATCCCGGCCCGGCCCATGGCGTCGCTGAAGGCGCCCGGCGCCGCCAGCCAGACGCCCGCCGCGGCCGCCGCGACGCCCGCCGCGGCCACGGCCAGGTTGGCCGCCAGCAGGCGCCACCGGAGGCGTCCGAGCTCGCGTCGGTTCACGGGGGTTGCCTCCGGGGTCACGGCGCGTCCACCCGGAGCCGATAGCCGACGCCGCGTACGGTCTCGACGAAGCGCGGCCGGACCGGGTCGTCGCCGAGCTTGCGGCGCAGGTTGGCGACGTGGACCTCCAGGACGTGCTCGTCGCCCACCCAGTCGGCGCCCCACGCCGCGTCCAGCAGCTGCTGGCGCGTGAGGACCACGCCCGGGTCCCGGGCGAGGGCCGCCAGGATGTCGAACTCGAGCATCGTGAGCTCGACCCGGGCCCCGTCCACCGAGACGGTCCGGCGGGCGGCGTCCACGAGCAGCCCGTCCACCGTCTCGGCGTCGGCGGGGGCCGGCGCGGTGCGCCGGCGGCGGAGCAGGGCCTCCACGCGCGCCGCCAGCTCCGCCGCCGAGAACGGCTTGGTCACGTAGTCGTCGGCGCCCACCCGGAGGCCGACGATCCGGTCCACCTCGTCGGTCCGCGCGGTGAGGAGGACCACCATGGGGTCGGAGAACGCGCGCACCTGGCGGAGGACCTCCAGGCCGTCGAACCCCGGCAGCATCACGTCGAGGACGATCACGTCGGGCTGGGCCGACCTGGCCGCCTCCACGGCCGACGGCCCGTCGGCGGCCTCGACCACCTCTAGGCCGTCACGCTCCAGGAATCCCCGGACGACCGCGCGGATCGGCGGCTCGTCGTCCACGACGAGGACGCGTGGCGGGCGGTCGAGCGGGGTCATGCACTGATCCTAGCCGTCAGCCGACGACCGTGATCGTGCCCTTCATGCCCGCCTCGTAGTGGCCGGGGGCGTGGCAGGCGAACGCGTACGGGCCCGAGCCGTCGAAGGTGTACGTCACCGACTTGGTCTGCATCATCCCGATGCCGGCCGCCTCGGGGGTGCCGTCCTGGTCCGCGGCGACCGCGTCGGCGGGCCCGACCATGAACTCGTGGGTGTACGGGCCCACCGCGGTCACCTCGAACGTCACGGTCTCGCCCTTCTGGACCGCGATCACCGAGGGGGTGAACGTGTAGCCGGGGCCGGCGATGACGTGGACGACCCTGGGGCTCGCCGGCGTGCCGGCGACGAAGCCGGGCTCGCCGGGTCCGGGCGCCGACGTGCCGGTCACGCCGGAGCCGGCGCTGCCGGAGCCGGCCCAGCCGCCGGAGCCGCCCATCATCCCGTAGCCGCCGTAGCCGGCCCCGCCCATCATCCCGTAGCCGTACGGCGCGCCGGTCGTCCCGCCGGAGCCGGCGGTCCCGGTGGACCCGTCCGCCGCGTAGCCGGCCATCATCGTGCCCGGCCAGAACCCGCCGCCCGTGAGCGAGCCCGCGCCGATCATCACCGCCCCGGCGAGGACGAGGCCCGCCCCGGCGATCCCGAGCCGCCCGCTCACTGCGCCGCCTCCAGGGCCTGCTTGGCGGCCGTGAACTCGTCCACGGTGATCTCGCCCCGGGCGAGGCGCAGGCGGAGCACGCCCATCGCGTCGGGCTGGGAAGGGATGGCCGGCGACGCCGGCACCGAGCCCGCCGAGCCGGCCCGGTCCCACCGCCCGAGCGCCCACATCGCCAGCAGCACCAGGCCCACCACGACCGCGACGCAGCCGAGAGCCGTCAGCAGCCCGCCGTACCCGAAGCCGAACCCGAGGCCCCCGCCGTAACCCATCATCGTTGTCATCTCCGTTGCGTGAGCCCGCGCCGGGCTCGATGCAGACGAGGATGGGCGGGCAGGCTCAAGGGCCCGGTCGCGTGCGCCTCAAGAGTTCCTCAAGATGGCGCGCCGCGGGCGTGCACCGACAGCTGTCCGGGCAGCGGCGATACTGCGCTCGAGCAGGAGGTGCCGACGCGCATGGCCGAGACGGCGGACGTCATCGTCATCGGGGCTGGGGTCCAGGGGTGCAGCCTCGCCTTCCACCTCGCCTCGCGCGGAGCGAAGGTCGTGGTGGTGGAGCGGGCCGTCGTGGCGGCCGGGGCGACCGGGCGCTCGTCGGGCCTCGTGCGCGTCCACTACGAACTCCTGGCCGAGGCGAGGCTGGCCTGGGCGGCGCAGGACTGGTTCCGCCACTGGGGCGAGCGGGTGGGCGGCGACTGCGGGTTCACCGTGACCGGGTTCCTGTGGGTCGAGCCCACGGCGAACCGGGCGCGCCTGGCGGCGAACAGCGCCGCTCACCGGGCGCTGGGCGTCGACTCGTCGATCGTGGACGCGGACGAGATCCGCCGGATCGCGCCCGGCCTCGAGGTGGGCGACGAGGTGGCCGCCTACGAGCCGGACAGCGGGTACGCCGACCCGTCGATGACGGCCGGCAGCCTGATCGCCGCGGCCAAGGAGCGTGGCGCCAGGCTCGTCCAGGGCGCCGAGGTCACCGAGGTCCGCCAGGCGGGCGGCCGCGTCGCGGGCGTCACCACGACCAAGGGCGCCTTCGACGCGCCGGTCGTCGTCAACGCGGCGGGCGGCTGGGCCAAGCGGGTCGGCGACCTCGCGGGGATGGACCTGCCGATCCGCGTCTGGCGCCACGACACCGGGTACCTGGGGGTGACGCCGTCCGTGCCGCGCCCGATCCCGGTGGTCATCGACAACCCCAACGGGATGTACTTCCGTCCCGAGGGCTCGGACATGGTGCTCGTGGGCCTCGAGGACGACAACCAGATCGGCGGCTCGCCAGACCGCGACACGTCCGACGCGCGGCCAGACTTCGAGGAGCACGCCGCTGAGCGGATGGTCCGGCGCGTGCCCGCGCTGATCGACGGCGACTTCCGGACGTCGCACTCGGGGCAGGACGGGCTGACGCCCGACCAGCGGGCCTTCTTGGGCGGCGTGGGCGCGGCCGGCCCGGAGGGCTTCTACCTCGACTGCGGGCACTCCGGGACGGGGTTCAAGACCGCGCCCGCGATCGGGCTCGGGATGGCGGAGCTGATCCTCGACGGGGCGGCGAGCTCGGTGGACATCACGCCCTTCTCGTACCAGCGGTACCTCGACGGGCGGCCCCTCGTCGGCGAGCACGGCGAGGAGGTCCTCTGGCGCTGACCGCCCGATCGGCGCGGACCGCGCGGCGAGGGGCGCCCGCGGGCGCCGGCAACGGAGCCTCGTGAGCGTCGTGCGCGTCGGCGCCTAGCGTCGATCGTCCGCCGGGCCGTCGCCGAACGGCCCGCGCTCGTCCGGGTCGTAGAGGTGGACCCCGCCGCCGCTCCGCTTGGCGAGGAACATCGCGGCGTCGGCGTGGCGCTGGATCGTGCCCGCGGCCGGCACGCCGCCCCAAGCGGCCAGCACCACGACGCCCACCGACACGCCGACGGTCACGGGCCCTGCGCTGGTCGCGATCGGCGCCGTGAGCGCCCGGGCCAGCTCGTCGGCCCGGCGCATGGCGACCTTGGGGTCGGCGAGGCCCGGCAGGAACAGCGCGAACTCGTCGCCGCCCATGCGGCCGGCCGCGTCCGACGGCCGCCGCGCCTGCGCCGCGAGCCGCACGCCGACCTGGGCCAGCACCTCGTCGCCCACCGCGTGCCCGTACCGGTCGTTCACGGCCTTGAACCGGTCGAGGTCGATGCCCAGCAGCGTCGCGCCGGGCACGATCCCGTGGCGCAGCCGCCCAAGCCCCTCGTCGAGCCGGCGCGTGAAGCCCGGCGCCGTGAGCAGCCCGGTCAGCGCGTCCGGCGGCGGCATCGGGTGGTTGTCCCAGACCAGCAGGATCAGGACGCCCACCACGGCCGGCGCCCACCAGCCGATCTCCAGGTAGGCCACGACGAGCACCCATGCGATGGCGACCTCGAGCGCGTTCACGCGCCCGAACTGGCCCCTGAGGATCTCGCTGTAGGCCCGCACGGAGAGCTCGTCGCGGACCATGACCGTGACCGCGGCCATCCCCGTGCTCACCGCGGACAGCACGACCGTCCCGCTGACGGCGGCGAGCGCGGTGACGGTGCCGGGGTGCATGGCGTCCGCGGGCACGGCGTCCACCGCCTCCGCGACCAGCCCGCCGGCAACGGCGGCGATCACGAACACGGCGTGGTTGGCGAGCACGCCGTACCAGGGCTGCTGCTCGAGCTCGCGGCGCTCGAGCGTGGACAGGAACGCCACCCAGGCCCCCGCGGTCGGCCCGCCCAGGACCATCGCCGCGCCGATGAACGGCAGGTGGAAGGTGAGGAACCCGGCACCGCCCGGCGCGCGCAGCACCCGGAGCGACCCGAGGAACCCGAACAGGATCCACAGCAGCGTGCCCCCCTGCGGCCCGGCCAGGGCCGTGCCGGCGAGGTCTGGGTCGACCGGGTTGCGGATCGGCACGAACAGGGTCGTCCAGGCCAGCAGCGCCATGCCGGCCGAGATGGACGCGCCGGTGTAGGCGAGCAGGGTGACCCGCCGCAGCACGGCGGCATCGCCGGGATCGTCGGCACGGGGGCGCCCCAGGGCGTCGATGCGCCGGGCGAGGCGGATGAGCGGCGCCGGCTTGCGCCGGACGGCGTGCGGTCGATCGACCGGCCGGACGATCGTCCTCGCCCGGCCGCGACCGCTTGATCGGGCGTCCATCAGGGGGCACTCCCTGGGCTGCCACGCTGTTCCCGGGAAGGGGACCGTCCCGGTTGGCTGCGAGCCTCCGTCTGGTCCCGTCCGATCCCGGTGGTGCAGGCAACCGGGGTCGGCTGGGGCAGGGCACGCTGGCTTCGGCTCGCGACCGTCGCGCCCGCAGGGGATGTCTCGACGCCCCCCCACCTGGGCCGACGCTGTCGTCCCGCATTCGGTCCGGATGGTGGCTGGGGCTCGCTCGTCGTCCCCCCACCGGACCGGGACGATCGTCCACCCTCTGCCGGCCCGCGGACATGGGCACGCGGTACTCCCCCCGGGCCGCATTGGTACCGGTACGGGGCCGCGCCGCGGCCGCGGGTATACTGCTCTCCCGCTCGCGCGCCGTTCTCGCGCTCGGGCCCCCGAACGAACCACCAACCCGCGACTCGCGGCCGCCCCGCCGGCGCCCGCCCTCGACCGTCGCAGCAAGGAACCGCGCCCAGCATGCTCGACCGCCTCCTCGGCCTCTTCTCCCGCGACATCGGGATCGACCTCGGCACGGCGAACACGCTCGTCCACGTGCGCGACCGGGGGATCGTGATCTCCGAGCCGTCCGTGGTGGCCATCGACGCCAAGACCAAGCGCGTCCTCGCGATCGGCGCCGAGGCGAAGCGGATGGTCGGGCGGACGCCCGCGTCGATCGTGGCCGTCCGGCCGCTGCGCGACGGCGTCATCAGCGACTTCGACGTGACCGAGCAGATGATCAAGTACTTCGTGCACAAGGTGCACGACCGGATCGGGATGATCTCCCGGCCGCGGATGCTGCTCGGCATCCCCTCGGGCGTGACCGAGGTCGAGAAGCGCGCAGTCCGCGACGCGGCGCTCAACGCCGGCGCCCGCTGGGCCCGCCTGATCGAGGAGCCGATGGCCGCGGCGATCGGCGCAGGCCTGCCGGTGTCGGAGCCGTCGGGCTCGCTGATCGTGGACATCGGCGGCGGCACCACCGAGGTGGCCGTGCTGTCGCTGGGCGGGATCGTGGTCGCGCGGTCCATCCGCATCGGCGGCGACGAGATGGACCAGGACATCGTCACCTACGCCCGCCGCGAGTACAACCTGTTCCTCGGCGAGCGGACGGCCGAGGACATCAAGATCGCCATCGGGTCGGCCTACCCGGGCGAGTGGGACGCCCAGCGCGTCACGCTCCGGGGCCGGGACCTGCTGACGGGGCTGCCGAGGGCCGTCGAGGTCGGCGCGGACCAGATCCGCGACGCCATCGAGGTGTCCGTGGCGCAGATCGTCGACACCATCAAGGACACGATCGAGGAGACCCCGCCCGAGCTGGTGGCGGACATCATGGACCAGGGGATCGTGCTCGCCGGCGGCGGCGCGCTCCTGGCCGGCCTCGACCGGCGCGTGGCCGAGGCGACCCAGATGCCGGTCCACGTGGCCGACGACCCCCTCACCTGCGTCGCACGCGGCACCGGCGTGGTCCTCCAGGAGCTCGCGTCCCCGACCATGGAGCGCGTGCTGGTCGCGGAGACCTACAGCCGGCCGCCGCGCTAGAGGCCCGCGGCCCTGACCGCACCGCCCGCGGGCCACCGGAGCCCATCCCCATGTCCTCGCTGCTGACCAACCGCCGGGCGCGCCGCCGAGGGATCGTGTTCACGGTCCTGATCGTGATCACGCTGGTCCTGATGGCGGTCTCGTCCAACCCCGCCGTGGTCGAGCTCAAGGGCGGCGTCCAGTTCGCCCTGCGCCCCCTCCAGGGGGCCGTCGCCGGCTTCGCCTCCAACGTCTCGAGCGTGCTCGGGTCGATCGGCGAGATCAACCAGCTGCGGATCGACAACGCGACGCTCCGCGAGGAGAACCAGCGGCTCGCCAACGACAACACGCGGCTCCAGCAGCTCAAGTCGGAGAACGACCAGCTCACGGCGCTGCTCCAGCTCCAGAGCGGCTTCGACCACAAGACCGTGGCCGTCCGGGTGATCGGGCGAGAGCTGCTGCCGTCGAGCCGGTCGGTCACCATCGACAAGGGCACCAACGACGGGCTCGCGACGGGCGACGTCGTCATCGTCGGCGGCGGCGCGGTCGCTGGCCGGATCAGCGCCATCGGGCCCGACTACGCGAAGGTGACCCTGATCAGCGACCCGTCATCGACCGTCATCGGCCAGCTGGCCTCCTCGGGCGCCACGGGCGAGGTGGGCGGCGACGCCGGCGGCGTGCTGACGATGAAGAACGTGGACGCGTCGGTGACGATCTCGCTGAACGAGGAGGTGTTCACCGCGGGTCTCGAGCTCGCCGGAGGGATCCGCTCCCCCTACCCGAAGGGCCTGGTGCTGGGCTCGGTCGTGGACGTCCAGCGCGACGCCAACGACGTGGTCCAGACCGCCTTCGTGCAGCCCGCCGCCGACCTCGACACCTTCGAGCTGGCCCTGGTCATCACCGACTACCACGGCGGACTGCCGCCGCTGGACCAGCAGCCGGTGCCCTGCGGCACGTCGGGGCCCGTGCCCGCGGGCGAGGTTCCCTGCTTCACGCCGACGCCGGGTCCGTAGGTGTCGCGCCCGCTGGCGGCGCAGGCGCCCGGCCCGGTCATCGGCGGTTCTGAGGGCTCGGCGGCGCGGGCGCCCGGGCCTGGTCGTCGGCGGTTCTGAGGGCTCGGCGGCGCGGGCGCCCGGGCCTGGTCGTCGGCGGTTCGCGGGGCTCGGCGTCGCGGGCCTCGGCCGCGCGGGCGCCCGGGCCTGGTCGTCGGCGGTTCGCGGGGCTCGGCGTCGCAGGCGCTCGGCCGGGTCATCGGCGGTTCGCGGGTCCTGGCGTCGCTGGTTCGCAGGTCTTGGCGTCGTCGGCGCTCGAGGCTCACAGCATCACGATGCCGCTCGCCGGGGGAACCTCGCCTCGGCGCAGGTGGGCCAGAACGGTGGCGCCGTCGAGCGGGAACTCAGTCCGGAGGGCCTCGCGATGCTCCCGCAGGACGGCACGGTTGTGGGCGCTCCGGGCCACGACCAGGATCACGCGGTGCAGGCCGGGGTCATCGCGCACCTTGAGTGCGATCCGCCGGGCGAGCTCCTGCGCGTCGTGCAGGTGGACCTCGGCCTCCACCGCGCATGTGTCTCCTCGGCCGTCGATCCTCGCGTACCAGGCGCGCCGGTCGCCGGGGATCGGGAGCGGGACCTCGCGGCGCATGCGGAGCGGGTCCGCGAGACGCGTCGCGAGCCGGGCGAGCAGCGCCAGCTGGCCCGCGTCGCGCATCGGCTCGCCCGCCGGGTACAGCTTCAGCGAGAGCACCTGGCCCAGCACGGCAGCCATGCGCGCGAGCTGATCTACCGTGGCGTGCTGCACCTCGCCCCGCTCGAGGCGGCTGACCTGCGACTGCGACATCCTCCCGGCTGTGCCGACCGCTGCCTGTGACAGGCCCGCAGCGATCCGCGCGTCCCGGAGCTCCTGGCCGATCGCCGCCGAGGCCCGTCGAGCGAGCAATGCGCCCCGGTCGCCGCGCGTGGTCTTGGTGGGCATGCGCGCAGTGTCCGGATCGGCGGTTAGCTCGCCCTTATCGGGCACCCTGACTCGGCCCGAGGATCCGCCTGATCGGGCGCCCTGCTGCCCCGCGGACCCCGCCGTCCGGGTCCGCCCGTCCCGAGCCGCCCGACCCGGGCCCCTTCCTGCGCCCAGCGGGTTCACCCGTATTGCGTCCGCCGTTACCTGGTCGGCTCCGGCCGGGCGCCTTCATGCGCCCAGCGGGTCCATGGCTCGGCCAGCGCACCGACGGACCGCTGAGCGACTGACGTGCGCGCTGGGAGCGCCGGCGCTGGCCTTGGGGCGCACGTTCGAGGCGGTTAGTGCATCGGCTGGGCCGTCTCCGCACCATGTACCCGCTGGGCGCATGCCGGCAGGGCTGGGAGCTGGGGCGCATGCCGGCAGGGCTGGGAGCTGGGCGCATGCCGGCAGGGCTGGGAGCTGGGGCGCATGCCGGCAGGGCCGGGGGCAGGGGCGCACCCGGGTCTCGCGCGACGGGCCCCGTGGAGAGGGCGCACGGCGGGCTCGGCGTCGATCGCCCTCGCGCGATGCGGTACGCTCGCCCGCGATGAAGGGCCTCGTCCTCGCCGGCGGCACGGCCACCCGGCTGTTCCCGCTCACGATCGTCACCAACAAGCATCTGCTGCCGATCTACGACCGGCCGATGATCTACTACCCGCTCGACACCCTGGCGGGCATGGGCATCCGCGAGGTGATGGTGATCGTCGGGGGCAAGAGCGTCGGCGACATCGTGGAGCTGCTGGGCGACGGGCGCCACTTCGGCCTGGACCTGACGTACCGCTACCAGCGCGGTGCCCTTGGCATCGCGCATGCCATCGGCCTGGCCCGCGACTTCATCGGCGACGACGCGTTCTGCGTGGTCCTGGGCGACAACATCCTGCGCGGCGAGCCGCTGGCGGCGACGGCGAGCCGGTTCGAGCACGGTCCGTGGGGAGCGGGCACGCTGCTCTACCGCGTCCCGGACCCAGAGCGGTTCGGGGTGGCGGAGCTGGACACCGCGGGCAACGTGGTGGGGTTCGAGGAGAAGCCCAAGCAGCCCAAGAGCGACCTCATCCCGATCGGCGTCTACTTCCTGCGCCCCGACGCGTTCGAGGTCATCGAGGGCCTGGCGCCCTCCGGCCGCGGCGAGTTCGAGATCACCGACGTGCTCAACCACTACATCCCGGGCAACCGCCTGTACGCCCCGGTGTACGAGGGCCAGTGGGCGGACGCGGGCACCGTGCCCTCGCTGCTCAGGGCCGCCGAGCTGGCCCAGGCCGACGATCGGGCCGGCCGCCTGCCGCAGCCGGTCGAGCGCCCGCGGGACCCGGCGTGACGGGCGACCCCGGTCGATCGCCCGCGGGACCCGGCGTGACGGGCGACCCCGGCCCTGTCGATCCCGGCCGCGTCGGGCCCGGCGCGCGTCTGCTCGTGACCGGCGGGGCCGGGTTCATCGGCTCCGAGCTGGTGCGCCAGCTGCTCGCCCGACGCGACGGCACGCGGGTGACGGTCCTCGACAAGCTGACCTACGCGGGCAACCGCGCGAACCTGGCCGCGGTGGAGGCCGACCCCGAGCAGGCCGCCCGCTTCGCCTTCGTCCAGGGGGACATCGCCGACGCAGCCGTCGCCGCTCCGCTGGTCGCCGAGGCGGACGCGGTGGTCAACGTCGCCGCCGAGACCCACGTGGACCGCAGCATCCTCGACCCGGAGGCGTTCCTCCGCACGGGCGTGATCGGCGTCCACGTGCTGCTCGAGGCGGTGCGCGCGGAGGCGGACCGGGCCGCCCGCGGCGAGCGGGCGCACGCCCCGAGGTACCTCCAGGTCAGCACCGACGAGGTGTACGGCGAGGTGGCCGAGGGCCGCAGCGTCGAGACCGACCCGCTCGCGCCGCGCAGCCCGTACGCCGCCGCCAAGGCCGCGGGCGAGCTCCTGGTCCACGCGTACCACGTCACCTTCGGGCTCGACGTGGTCATCACCCGCGGCTCCAACACGTACGGCCCGCACCAGCACCCCGAGAAGCTGATCCCGCTGTTCACGACCAACGCGCTCGCGGGCGAGCCGCTGCCGATGTACGGCGACGGGATGCAGGTCCGCGACTGGCTCCACGTCTCGGACCACGCCGCGGGGATCGACTTCGTCCTCCGCCACGGCGCGGCGGGCGAGGCCTACAACATCGCCGGCGGGACCGAGCTGCCCAACCGCGAGGTCATCGCCCGGCTGCTCGCGGCGACGGGCCGCGACTGGTCGCTGGTCCGGACGGTGCCCGACCGCCCCGGCCACGACCGGCGGTACGCGATGGACGGCGCGAAGCTGGCCGCGCTGGGCTGGACGCCCGCGACTTCGTTCGAGGTCGGCCTGCCTGCGACCGTCGCCTGGTACCGGGAGCACGCCGACTGGGTGGCGAGCGCGAAGTCGGGCGACTGGGACGCCTACTACGCCCGCCAGTACGGCGACCGCCTCGCGGCTGGCCGCGCGGTGGACGGGACCGCGTAGCGTGCGGGTCGCGGTCGTCGGCGTCGTCGGCCGCCTCGGCCGGGCCCTGGTCGCGGCGCTCGAGGGGGCGCCGCTCACGGGCGGGCGACCGCCGATCGGCTGGGACCAGCCTGAGCTCGAGCTGGACACGGTGACCGCGGCGAGCTTCGGCGCCCTGCTCGACCGCGAGCGCCCCGAGGCGGTCATCCACACGGCCGCCTGGACCGACGTTGACGCGAACGCACGGGAGCCGGAGCTGGCGATGCGCCGCAACGGGACCGCGGTGGGGGAGATAGCCCGCGCCTGCGCGGCCCGCGGCACGGACCTGGTGTTCATCTCCTCCAACGAGGTCTTCGACGGGCGGCGCACGGACGGGCTCGGCTACCGGCCCGACGACCCCCGGAACCCCATCAACCCGTACGGCGCGGCGAAGGCCCGGGCGGAGCTGCTCGCGAGCGAGGCCTTCGCAGGCTCGGCCGGCCGGCTCGCGATCGTCCGGACGGCGTGGCTGTTCGGGCCGCCGGGGAACGACTTCCCGGCCAAGATCGCCGCGGCGGCGCTGCGCGCGCGGGCTGTCGGCGAGCGCCTCCGCGTGACCGGGGACGAGGTCGGCACGCCCACCTACGCCCCCGACCTCGCCGCGGCGATCGTGGCACTGGTGGGGGTCGACAGGCCGCCCGTCCCGGGCTCGGTGGCGATCCACCACCTGGTCAACGGCGGCCGCGCGTCGCGGGCCGACTGGGCGCGCGAGGTGCTGCGGGCGCTCGCGATCGAGGTCGAGGTCGTCGACGTCCCGGCCGCCACCTGGGAGCGCGCCTCGACTCCACCGCTGTGGGCGGTGCTGGAGCCGACGCCGCTCCCCTCCGGCGTGCCGATGCGGCCCTGGCGCGAGGCGCTCGCGGACGCCGTGCCGGCCCTGCGGCGGGACCTGGCCGGGTGAACGGACGCCTGGCGCCCGGCGCTGCCGTGGCTCGGTGGCGTTCGCCGTACACTTGCCGACCGTGAGCCTCGAGCCCGAATCCAGCGCAGGGGGACCCGACCCGTCGGCGGTGCCGACGGCCGGTGCAGCCCCGGATCCGGTGGCCGGGACGGCCCGCGGTCCTTCGGCGTCGGGCCCCTACGCCGGCACGTGGGTCGTCGTCCCCACCTACAACGAGGCGGCCAACCTCGAGGCCATCAGCGCGGCCATCCTGGCGGCGCTGCCCGGCGCCACGCTGCTCGTCGTGGACGACGGCTCGCCCGACGGCACCGGCGACATCGCGGACCGCCTCGCCGCGGCCAGCCCGCTGGTGCGCGTCCGCCACCGAGCCCGCAAGGCCGGCCTCGGGCGGGCGTACCTCGACGGGTTCGGCGTCGCCCTCGGCGAAGGGGCCCGGGTCGTGGTCCAGATGGACGCCGACGGGTCCCACGACCCCGCCGCGCTGGCCGCGCTCGTCGCGCCGATCCTCGAGGACCGCGCGGACCTCGTGATCGGCTCGCGCTACATCGCGGGAGGCGGCACCGCCGACTGGGGGCTGGCCCGCAGGATCATCTCGCGGTCCGGGTCGCTGTTCGCGCGGACCGTGCTGCGGCTCGGGGCCCACGACCTCACCGGCGGCTTCAAGGCCTGGCGCGCCGCGACGCTGTCGGCCGTGCCCGCCGACGGGGTCCGGGCGGGCGGCTACGTGTTCCAGATCGAGATGACGTACCGCGCGTCGTGCGCCGGCGCCCGCGTCGTCGAGGTGCCGATCCTGTTCCGCGACCGGCTCGTCGGCCAGTCCAAGATGAGCCGTCGGATCATCGTCGAGGCGTTCTTCGTGGTGGTGGGTCTGCGCTGGGACGAGCTCCGCGGCCGCGGCCCCAAGCGCACCAAGCCCACGTGACCGCTCCCCGCGACGGCTGGCGGCCCGGGTCGGGCGAGGCGGAGGCCCCAGGCTCGAGGCCCGCCGGCGTCCGGGTGGTCATGGACCTGCGGCCGCTCCAGGCACCCGAGCGCGCCCCGCTGACGGCCGTCTATCTCGAGCAGCTGCTGACCGCCCTCGACGCCGAGCCGCGCGACGGGGAGTCGTTCGCGTTCCTGCTCGCGCTCGACCTCGACGACCCGACCGAGGGCCGCTGGCCGAGCCTCGAGGTGGTCGGACGACGCCTGCTGCCGCCGACCCGGCTGCTCCGGTCCGGGGCGCTCACGGTCGACCCGTTCCTGCTGCGCGGCGCCTCGATCGGCTCCGGCTGGCATGCCGAGCGGGGCGGCGCCTCGGGGTCCGTGTACTGCGCCGCGGCGGGCGCCCTGCCGATCGGCTCCGGCATCCCGATCGTGGCGTCGCTGCTCGACCTCGCGCCATGGCAGCTGCCGGAGGCGTGGCAGCGCGGCCGAGCTGCCAAGTTCGGGCAGCGGCTTCGGGCGCGGCTGCTCAGGGACGCGGCGGCGGTGATCGTGCCGAGCCGGTCCGCGGGCGTGGACGCCCGGCGCCTCCTGCACGTGCGGCAGGCGGCGCTGCGGGTGGTGGCGCTGGCGCCGCGGGAGGCGTTCCGCGGCTCTGCGGGGGAGGGCGCAGCAGTTGAACGCCTCGAAACTGAGCGCGCGGCGGCCGAACGCGCGGCAGCTGAACGCGCTCGGCTCGGCCTGGGCGAGCGCTACGCCGTGTACGAGGGCCGCTTCGATGCGCGGCACGACCTCGACACCCTGCTTGCGGCGCTCGCCGCGCTGGCGGCCGAGGGGGCGCCGGCGGGAGTGCCTGCCGACGCCTGGCCCCCGCGGATCGCGGTCGTGGGCGCGTCGCCGGACGACCGCGCGGAGATCTCGCGCGCGGCGGCGCGGGCCGGGGTCGCGGATGCGTTCGTGTACGCGCAGGCGCTCGACGACGCCCGGCTTGCCGCCCTGGTCGCCGGGGCGCGGTTCCTCGTCCAGCCTGTCCGCTCCGACGCCGCGGGCACGGCCGCGATGGATGCGCTCGCGGCGGGCGTCCCGGTCGTGGCCAGCGCGGTGGGCGCGCTGCCGGAGGTCGTCGGGCCGGCCGGGATCCTGGTCGAGCCCGCGGACCCGCGGCGGCTGGCGGCCGCCTTGCGCGCCGCCTGGTCCGACGACGGCCTTGTGGCCGGGCTGCGCGCCTCGGCGCCCGAGCGCCCGGCAGCACGTCGGACGTGGGCGGACGTCGCCCGCGAGACCCGCGCCATCTGGGCCGAGGCCGCTCGCCGGGCGCCGATGCTGTAGGGGGCGGGCTCCGGCGGGAGCCAGCGGCTGCCCCGTTGACCGTCGCGCTCACGTTCCTGCCGCCGGTCGCTCCGCGAGCGTCGCGTAGACCTCCCGCGGCCCCCGCGGTCAGCGGCCGCGCCGACGCTCGGATACCGGCACCGGCGGTGTTGCGGCCAGGATCGGGCTCGGAACGTCGGGCCCCCGCCCGTCCGCCCCGGATACCGCCACAGGCGGTGTTGTGGTCTGGGTCATCGGGCCCCGCCCGTCCGCCCCGGATACCGCCACGGGCGGTGTTGCGGCCCGGATCCGGCTCGGATACCGCCGCGGGCGGTGGCTGGTGACCACCCACGCTCAGCCCGTCACCGCCGACCCGCGCAACACCGCCCCCAGCGGTATCTGCGAGTAATTCAGCGCCACGAGGGGCGACGCCGGGAGTGCTGACAGCGCCACGAGCGACGACGCCGGGTGCGTTGCACCAGCACCCTCGTACCAGAGGCCGCACCGGAGGGCGTCTCGTAGGCTCCCGCGGGCAGCGGCGCACCGACGCTCGGATACCGCCACGGGCGGTGTTGCGGCCCGGATCGGGCTCGGATACCGCCGAGGGCGGTGGCTGGTGGCCGCCCACGCTCAGCCCGTCACCGCGTCCCCGCTCAACACCGCCCACGGCGGTATCTGCGGGGAGTCAGAGCCGGCAGGGCAGACACGAGGAGCGACGACGCCGCGGTACGCCCCAGCGCCCGCGGCCGCGCGGTACGCCCCAGCGCCCGCGCGACGCCCCAGTACTCCCCCAGCGCGACGCCGCAGTACTCCCCCAGCGCCCGACGCCGCCGTACGCCCCAGCGCCCGCGGCCCGATGCCTAGAAGACCAGCCGCCAGTCCCCGACGGCCCCCTGCGAAGACGGGCTCGGCGAGGCCGCGCCAGGTGCCGCCGACGACGCCCCGTCCGCCGGCGAGGGCGACGCGGCCGCCGCGGGCACGGTCCCCAGCTTGTATGTCACGACCGTCCCCACCGGGACCACCTGGACGAACGTCTGGCCGATCGTGAGCGTGACCGGCTGGCCGTCGGGCCCGTAGAGGAGCGTCGGCGCGGTCATCGACGCCTTCTTCCAGGTCGCCTTGACAACGCCGCCGTTGCTGAACACGAGCGCCTGGCCGGAGCCGGTGAACTGGGCCTCGAGCCGGTTCTTGTGGGACCCGTCGTTGAGCGGCCCGAAGTGCATGTAGATCACGACGACGTTCTTGGGCGCGATCCGGACCTTGGTCGCGGGCCCGACGTCGTACTCCTTGCCCTCGACCGACACCGTCCGCAGGTAGGAGTTGGTCGACTGCTGGTACGTGTAGCTGATCGTGTTCTGCGGGTACGGCACGGTGATCGAGCCGCCCACCGGCAGCTGCGCCGGGGAGGGGTCGGGGGCGAACTGCCAGTGCGCGGTGTAGTCGACGCTGGCGGGCGCGTGGACCGCCTTGACGAGGCTGAGGAGGTGCGCCCCGTCCGTGTAGACGTTGTGGGGCGCAAATCGCGTCTTGATCCTCCACATGTAGGCGGGCCCGTAGATGAACTCATCCGCGTTCCAGACGACGCTGCCGCGCCCCTGCGACGAGTTCAGGAGGGAGAGCGCCTGCGGCGAGCCGCCGACGTGCGCGTAGACCGCGTTCCACTCGGCCGCCCAGGCGATGAAGTAGAGGCGCGACGAGCGGATCGGCCCGACGGACGGCGGGTCGCCCTCCGAGAACAGGGCCATGTAGCGCGGGATGCCGCCCTCGGCGGGCGCCTGCCAGACCTGGCTGGCGGCGGACAGGCCCGACTGCGGCCGCGCGGCCCACAGGTCGTCGATCATCACGGCGACCACGTGGCGCGATGCGACGCCGGGCGCCACCGGCACGCCGTCGAGCGGGTCGGGGACGAGAACGGGCGTCGGCGCCGGCGTGGGTGTCGGCGCCGGCGTGTCCGTGGGCGCGGCGGAGGCCCCGCCTGACGGGGCGAGCGACGCGGCGTCGGTCGGCAGGCTCGCCGACGGGCTCGCGTCCGACTGCGCGACGGCGCTCGATGACGGCGGCCCCATTACCGCCCGGCCCGCGAACAGGCCGATGCCCACGCCGGCGGCGAGCGCGAGGACCACCAGGATCAGCGCGGGCACGCGCCTCATCGGACGGACGCCACAAGCGCCGGCTCAACCGCAGACACGCGCCGTACTCCCATGCAGGCCCCGGATGGACACCAGAACGGGCGGACTATAACCCGATTCGGGCGCCCGCCCGCCGTGCCCGACGGCTGATCCGCCATGCGGGAAGGCGACGACTGGCCGTTGGCCGGTCTGCCGGGGCGTCGTACGCTGGGGCGCAACCTTGCAGCCAGAGGCCCCGATGACCGAGCCCAGCACGCCCGACCAGCAGCTCCCGAATGCCGGCGCCGAGCCTTCCGCCCAGGCCGACGCCACGTCCCAGACTCCCCAGGCGCCCGAGCCGAAACTGGCTGCGGGCCGCCACGACCTCGACCGCGCAGCCGCGAGCAGCCTCCACCTCGAGCGGGGCAGCATCGGCGAGGCCACCGCGGACACCGTCGAGCTCCGGATGGGCGGCATCGGCCGCCTGGACGCCGAGGACGTCTTCGTCCAGTTCGGCGGCGTCGGCGCCGCCCGGGCGGACGTGCTCAACGTCGAGTGGGGCGGCGTGGGCCCGGTCGCGGCCGGCGAGGTCCGCGTGACCCAGGGCGTGGTGGGCAACGTCCTCGCCCGCCAGGCCACCATCGACCAGGGCCTGGTGCGGACGCTGATCGCCCAGCGCGTCACCGTCACCCGGCCGTCGGCCGCCCTGGTGGTCCTCGCCGCCAAGGTGGACGGCGAGGTCCGGGCGCTGCTCGACTGGCGGGGCGCGCTCGCCTTCGGCGTCGGCTTCGGCGTCATCGCGGCGATCTCGCGCGCCCTGCGCAAGGCCCGCTGACCGTCCCCGCCGAACGGGGGAAACGGGGTCGGCCGGTATACTGCTGCGGGTCGCGAGACCGGCCTCCGGTCAGCCGCGTCCATCGCGGCGGCGAGCGTCGGCCGCGCGAGGCCCAGTCATGCAGGAGCACGCCCGCCTTGATCGACCCGACCGCCCGGATCCACCCGACCGCCGATCTGGAGGCGGACGTGACGGTGGGGCCGCGGAGCAGCATCTGGCACCGCGCGCAGGTGAGGATCGGGGCCACGATCGGCGCCGAGTGCATCATCGGCCGCGACGCGTTCATCGACGAGGGCGTCACCCTCGGCAACCGCGTCAAGGTCCAGAACCTCGCCCTCGTCTACCACGGCGTCACCGTGGAGGACGGGGTGTTCATCGGGCCCAACGCCATCCTCACCAACGACCGCTACCCGCGGGCCATCACCGCCGATGGCTCCCTCGCCCGCGCGGACGACTGGACCGTGTCCCCGATCACCCTGCGGACCGGCTGCTCGATCGGCGCCGGCGCGGTGGTGGTCGCCGGCGTGGACGTCGGCCGGTTCGCCACCGTCGGCGCCGGCTCGGTCGTGACCCGGACCGTCCCGGACCACGCGCTCGTCGCCGGCAGTCCCGCCCGTCGCATCGGCTGGGTGTGCGGCTGCGGCCAGCGCCTCGCGGACGCCTCGGGCGTCACGGTCCGCGCCGACCACGAGGGGGCCGCCAGGTGCCCGCGCTGCTCGTCCACGTACACCATCACGGGCGACGCCTGCGTCGCCGTCCCAGGGAGCCCCATCCGATGATCCCGATCTCCAAGCCCGACATCGGCCCCGCCGAGGAGGCGGCCGTCCTCGAGGTCCTGCGCTCCGGCATGCTGGCCATGGGCGCCAAGACCAAGGCGTTCGAGGAGGCGTGGGCCGACTACTGCGGCGTCAAGCACGCGATTCTGATGGCGAACGGGACCGTTGCCCAGGAGGCCGTGCTCCACGGCGTCGGCATCGGCGAGGGCGACGAGGTCATCACCGTCTCGTTCTCGTTCAACGCGACGGTCTCGGTCATCCTGCGCGCCGGGGCGCGCCCCGTGTTCGTGGACATCCGCGAGGACGACTTCTGCATGGACCCGGCCCAGGTGGAGGCGGCGATCACGCCCCGCACCAAGGCGATCATGCCGGTCCACCTGTACGGCCTGATGGCCGACATGGCCCCGCTCGAGGAGATCGCCCGGCGCCACAACCTGGTGATCATCGAGGACGCGGCCCAGGCCCACGGCGCCTCGTACCGCGGCCGTCGGGCCGGCCAGTTCGGCCCCACGATGTTCAGCCTGTACGCGACCAAGAACCTCATGACCGGCGAGGGCGGCTTCGCCACCACCGACGACGACGAGGTCGCCGACCGGATCCGCCTGTTCCGCAACCACGGCATGCGCGTCCGCTACTACCACGAGAGCCTGGGCACCAACTACAAGCCCAGCGACCTCGCGGCGGCGATCGGCCTCGCGCAGTTGACGCGCCTCGACGAGCGGACCGAGCAGCGGCGCCGGAACGCGGCCCACCTCTCCGCCGAGCTCTCGGGCGACTACCTGACGCCGACGGTCCCCGAGGGCCGCGAGCACGTCTGGCACCAGTACGTCATGCGCTTCCCGGGCGAGCGCCAGCGGGTGATCGACGGCCTCACCGAGCGCGGCGTGGGCACGCTGATCTACTACCCCGTGCCGATCCACAAGCAGGCCTACCTCCAGGCGTACGTGCCGGGCGCGGCGGACCTCGACCTGCCGGTGACGAATCAGCTGTCCGACGAGGTGCTGGCGATCCCGGTCCACCCCAAGCTCTCGCAGGACGACCTGGCGACGATCGTGCGGTCGATCCGCGAGGTCGCCACCCCGGTGCGGCGATGAGCGGCGCGCCCCGGCTCCGGGTCGGCCTGGTCGGCCTTGGGTCGATGGGCCGCAACCACCTGCGCGTCATCTCGAACCACCCCCAGACGAAGCTCGCCGCGGTCGCCGACCTCGACCCGGCGGCGCTCGAGGCGGCGACGGCGCAGTCCGGGGCGGCCGGCTTCGCGGATCCGCTGGCGATGATCCGCGAGGCGGACGTCGAGGCCGTGGTCATCGCGGCGCCCACCACCGCGCACGTGCCGCTGGCGCTGGCCGCCATCGAGCGCGGGCTGCCGGTCCTGGTCGAGAAGCCCCTGGCGGCCACGCACGCCGAGGCGCTCGAGATCGTCGATGCCGGCCAGGCGAACGGCGTGCCCGTCCAGGTGGGCCACGTGGAGCGCTACAACCCCGCGGTGCTCAAGCTGGGCGAGCTGCTCCGCGCCGGCTGGCTGACCAGCATCTACGCCATCGTGTCGCGGCGCGCCGGCCCGTTCCCCGCCCGCATCCGCGACGTGGGCGTGACCGTGGACCTCGCGACCCACGACGCCGACATGCTCAGCTGGGTCGCCGGCGAGCGGCCGGTCCGCGCGTACGCGGAGCTGGCCCAGCGCAAGCACGCCACCCACGAGGATCTGCTGTTCGGCCTGCTCCACTTCCCGTCCGGCGCCACCGGCATGCTCGACGTCAACTGGCTCACGCCCGCCAAGCGCCGCCAGCTGGTGGTCATCGGCGAGGAGGGCATGTTCGAGCTGGACTACCTGACCCAGAAGCTCACGTTCACCAAGTCCGACCTCGCCCACCAGCAGCTGATCGCGGGCTACGCCCCCACGTTCACCGGCGACGTGCTGGAGGTGGAGGTCGCGACGCACGAGCCGCTCAAGGCGCAGCTCGACGCGTTCGTCCAAGCCGCCCGCACCGGGGAGCGGCCGTACGTGGACGGAGAGGACGGCGCCTGGGCCGTCCGCATCGCCAACGCGCTGCTCGAGGCGGCCTCGACCGTCCGGCCGGTGGACCTGGCCGGGGAGGCGTCGCCCGCATGAGCCGCATCGTGACCCGCCCGTCGGTGGGCGCCTCCATGCTCGGGGGCTCGATCAAGCTGCCGCCCCAGCCGTGCACCCACGGACCGGCCCGCCCGGTGACGCCGTGGACGGGCGAGGAGGGGACCGCGGGCACCGTCGCCGTGGTGGGCGCGGGCAAGATGGGCCTGCCGCTGGCCGCCCAGTTCGCGACCCACGGCTGGCGCGTGATCGCGGTGGACGTGAACCCGGCCGTCGTGGACGCGGTCAACGCCGGCCGGAGCCACGTGGGCGAGGAGCCGGGGCTGGCCGAGATGGTGGCCACCGTGCACGCCCAGGGCCGCCTGCGGGCCACGCTGGACGCGGCCGCGGCGGCGCGCGACGCCGACGTGGTGGTGCTGATCGTGCCCGTGATGCTCGACGAGCGGCACCAGCCGGACTACCGCTACATGGACCCGGCGGTGGACTCGATCGCCCCCGGCGTCCACGCCGGCTCCACGGTCATCTTCGAGACCACGCTGCCCATCGGCGACACCCGCGGGCGGTTCGCGCCGCGCCTCGAGCGGGCCTCCGGGCTGGTCGCCGGGCGCGACTTCCACGTGGCGTTCTCGCCCGAGCGCCTGTTCAGCGGTGCCGTCCTCGCGAACCTGGCGGCGTACCCGAAGCTGGTCGGCGGGACGGCGCCCGCCTCGACGGACCGCGCGGCCGCGTTCTACGCCTCGGTGCTCGACGCCGAGGTGGTCGCGATGTCCAGCGCCGAGGCCGCTGAGTTCAGCAAGCTCGCCGACACGACCTACCGCGACGTCAACATCGGCCTCGCCAACGAGTTCGCCCGCGTGGCGGACCTGCACGGCATCGACGTGACCGAGGTGATCGCCGCCGCCAACAGCCAGCCGTACAGCCACATCCACATGCCGGGCATCGGCGTGGGCGGGCACTGCATCCCGGTCTACCCGCACCTGCTGCTGGCCCGGGCGCCCGGCCTTCGGATCGTGGAGACGGCCCGCGAGGTGAACGACGGCCAGACGGACCGCGCGCTGGGCGCCGTCGATTCGCTGCTCGGGGGCCTCGCCGGGGCGTCGGTGCTCGTGCTCGGCGTCACCTACCGCGAGGGCGTCAAGGAGCTCGCCTACAGCCGCGCGATCCCGCTGATCCGGGACCTCGCCGCCGCCGGGGCCGACGTGGCGGCCTACGACCCGCTGCTCTCGCCCGCGGAGATCGAGGCGCTGGGCGCCCGGCCGTGGGCCTGGGGCGAGGCCGGCGGGTTCCGCGCGGTCGTCACCCAGACCGCGGACCCGCAGTTCGCCTCGCTCGACCCGGCCTGGTTCCCGGACCTCGCCGTGGTCTACGACGGCCGCAACAGCCTGCGGACGCTGGCCCTCCCCGAGGGCGTCGCGTACCTCGGCGTGGGCGTCCAGGCCGGCACGCGCGTCCGCGCGGGCGGCTGACCGCCAGCCGAGCCGGACGCGCCGCGAGCCGCCCGTGCGCATCGTCAGCGTCGTCGGCACCCGACCGCAGCTCATCAAGGCCGCGGCGCTGGTGCCCGCCCTCCGCGCCCGCCACGAGGAGGTCTTCGTGGACACGGGCCAGCACTACGACGAGGCGATGGCCGGCACCTTCTTCGCCGAGCTCGGGCTGCCGAGGCCGGACCACGCGCTGGGCGTGGGGGGCGGCAGCCACGCGGAGCAGACGGCCCGGATGCTGCTCGCGCTCGAGCCCGTCCTGGTCGCGGAGCGGCCGGACGCGGTCCTCGTCTACGGCGACACGAACTCCACCCTGGCCGGCGCCCTGACGGCCGCCAAGCTCGGCATCCCCGTGGCCCACGTCGAGGCGGGGCTGCGCTCCTTCGACCGGCGGATGCCGGAGGAGCTGAACCGCGTCGTGGCCGACCACCTGTCGCGCTGGCTGTTCGCGCCCACGCCCGCGGCCGTGGCGAACCTCGCCGCCGAGGGCGTCACCGACGGCGTGCTCCGGGTCGGGGACCTGATGCAGGACCTGGCCGCCAGGATCGGCCGGGAGGTCAGCGGCCCGGCCGCGCTCGCGGCCGTCGCCGGCGCGCTCGGCCTGCCGCTGGGGCCCGGCGGGTACGCGTTCGCCACCGTGCACCGGGCCGAGAACCGCGATCCCGACGCGATGCGCGCGTGGGCGGCCGTCCTCGCCGACGCCGCGGCCGACCGGCCGGTGGTCCTGGCGCTCCACCCGGGCACGCGGGCGGCGCTGGACGCGGCGGGGGTCGAGCTGCCGCCGGGCGTGCACGTCGTGCCGCCGCAGGGCTACCGCACCACCCTCACGCTCCAGCTCCACGCGGCCGCGGTCCTCACCGACTCGGGCGGCGTGCAGCGCGAGGCCGCCTGGCTCCGGACGCCCTGCCTGGTCCTGCGCGATCGGACGGAGTGGGTGGAGGCGGTCGCCGAGTCCGGGGGTCGGATGGTGGTCGTGGGGCTGGACCGGCGGCGGGCCGCCCTCGAGCTGGCCCGGCTGGCGCCGGCAGCCGACGCCCCGCGCCTCGCCGCCGAGCGGGCCGCCGGGCTCGACCTCGCCCCGGCCGGGGCCGGCGTGGCGATCGCGGCCGCGCTCGCCGGGAACCCGTGACGGCGGGAGCGGCGCGATGAGCCGCGTGGTGATGTTCGTCTACAACGACGTGCGGACGGACGCGCGCGTCCTGCGCGAGGCGGCCGCGCTCGCGGACGCCGGGCACAGCGTGACCGTCATCGGCCGGCCCTCGAACCCCACGTCCCGCGTCGCCGACACCGAGACGCGCGGGCAGGTGACGATCCTGCGGGTGCCGATCCCGGGCGGCTGGCGCATCCTGCTCGCGTTCATCCGCCACCCGTGGCGCCTCGCCCGCTGGGTGGCGCTGCGGATCCTGGGCGGCGTCAAGTCGCTGCCCGGCGGGATCGGCGAGCTGCTGCTGGGCCTCGGGGTGGGCGTCGCGGCGGTCCCCTGGTCGGTGGTCCGGCTGCCGTTCTTCGTCCTCGGGCGGGCGCTCGGACGCCGGCCGCCGCCCGGCGGCTCGCTGCTCGACTGGCTGGTCCGCTGGCGGTGGGCCACGCTCGGCTGGGCCGACAACGCGGCCGCCGCGGCCGGACCGGCCGACGTCTACCACGGCCACGACCTGACCGGGCTGCCGGCGGCGGTGCTCGCCCGGGCACGGAACGGTTCCGGTGCCGTCGTCTACGACAGCCACGAGATCTTCCTCGAGTCGGGCACCAACGCGACGCGGCCGCGCTGGATCAAGCGGCTCTTCGCGCGCCTGGAGCGCCGCTGGGCGGCGGAGGCGGCGGGCGTCGTCACCGTCAACGACGCGCTGGCGGGCGAGCTGCGCACCCGGCTCGGGGCGCGGGACGTGACGGTCGTCCACAACTGCCCGCCGCGCTGGACCCCGCCGGCGGCGCCCGAGGACCACCTCCGGCCGGCCGCGGGCATCCCAGCCGGCACCCCGCTGGCCCTGTACCACGGCGGCTTCTCCGCCCACCGCGGGCTCGAGCAGCTGGCCGACGCCATCCTGGTGCCGGGCATGGAGGGCGTCCACGCCGCCTACCTGGGCTACGGCTCGCTCCGTGCGGACCTCGACCGGATGGCGGCCGACCCGAGGTACGGCGGCCGACTCCACGTGCTCGACGCGGTCCCGCCGGACCAGCTGGTGGACTGGGTGTCGGGCGCCGACGTGGACGTGATGGCGCTCCAGCCCAGCACGCTGAACCACTATCTGTCCACGCCCAACAAGCTGTTCGAGTCCCTCGCCGCCGGCGTCCCGGTGGTGGCGTCAGACTTCCCGGATCTGCACCGCGTGGTCGTCGACAACCCGAGCGGACCGCTCGGCGAGGTGTGCGACCCGGGCGACGCGGCCTCGATCGCGGCGGCCATCCGCCGGGTGCTCGACGCGCCCGAGGACGAGCGGTGCGCCCTGCGGGCCCGCTGCCTGGCCGCCGCCCACGACCGCTGGAACTGGGAGCACGAGTCGGCCGCCCTGCTGGCGCTCTACGCCCGGCTCACGGGCGGCGACGCCGCGAGCTCGGGCGGAGACGGGCCGGGCGGCGACGCCCCGGGTGCGGGCGTCCCGGCATGACGCGCCCGGCGCCCGTCCCCCAGCGCGCCGCGATCGTGCTGCCCTCGACGGGCGAGTTCGACTCGCGCACCTACCGCATCGCCAGCGCGCTCGCCGCCCGCGGCCACACGGTCACGGTCCTCGCCCGCCTGGGGCCGGGGCTCGACGCCGACGAGCGGCACCCCGCCGGCTACCGGATCCGGCGGGTGCGGGCGACGACCGTGGACGGGCTGCCGCTGCCCGGCCCGGTGCGGGACCGCCTGGTGCGGCTTCGGGCCGGCACCGGCGCCGACGGGGAGGCGGAGGCGGCGCCGCGCCCCGCGCCGTCGGCGGCCCCTCA
>JAJYLZ010000088.1 GCA_021787395.1 Chloroflexota bacterium | reverse complement strand
GCGACGCCCTTCCCCGCGACCACGCGCTGGCTCCGCGGGCGGGTGCTCCGTCGTGCCCGCGAGGCGCCGGACGGCGCGTGGGTCGTCTTTGACGGGGCGATCGGGGCGCACCCGGCGACGGCGGTGCGTGAGGCGGTGCTGGCACTCGCCCGCGAGGGGCTGCTCGAGGCCCGGGAGACGGCCGACGCCATCGAGGCGCGCCTGCCCGCGGCCGCCCCGGGACGTTCGGCAGGGGAGGGCCGGACCTGCGGCCCGACGCCGCCCATCCCGCCGCGGGTCGGCTGAGGGCCCACGGCACGGGATCACGTCGGTCGGGCACGGTACTCTTGCGCCCGTGCCCCCTGTGACCGCACCCCTCCCCGGCGACGACCCTGCCCTGGCCGCACTCTCGCTCGACGAGCTGGAGCTGCGCTGGGCCGACGCGGCCGCCCGCGGGGCGATCTCCGCGGAGGCGATGACGGGCGCGGACCGCAAGGCCCAGGCGCTCGGGATCCCGGGCGAGGCGCTCATGGAGCACGCGGGCACGGCGGTGGCCGCGGCCGCCCGCGCCCTGCTGACCCACAACGGCCGCGAGGGCCGACCCGTGCTCGTGATGGGCGGCCCGGGCAACAACGGCGGCGACGGCTTCGTGGCCGCCCGGAGGCTTGCCGGCTGGGGCGTCCCCGTGATCGCGGTGCTGGTGTCCGCAGAGGAGCGACCGGGCACTCCGGACGCGGCGCGGAACTGGCGGCGGCTGGACGGCCTGGAGGGGGTGACGTGCGTCCACGCCCCGGTGGCGCGCGACTTGGCGATCCTGGCGCAGGGGATCGAGCGGGCCGGGATCATCGTCGACGCGCTGCTGGGCACCGGCGTCAGGGGCCGCCTGCGCGAGCCCGTCCGCACCGCGGTCGAGGTCATCCAGCGCGCCCGCGACGCCGGCACCCCGGTCCTCGCCGTGGACACCCCGACGGCAGTCGACCTCACGTCCGGCGACCCGTCCGAGCCGGTGGTCCGGGCCGACCTGACCGTCACGTTCCACCGCCCGAAGCTGGGCCTGCAGACCAGGCTCGGCCGCGCGCTGGCGGGGCGAGTGCTGGTGGCGCCCATCGGCATCCCGCTGGAGGCGGACCGTGGCTGACGCCGCACCGGCGCCCGAGCGCCGTCCCGAGCCGCGCCAGCCGGGCGTCCGCGAGGTCCTCCTCGTCGCCGCCGTCGTGGTCGCCCTCGTCCTGGCCGCCGCGGCGCTCACGGCCGTCCTGCCCCGAGAGGTGCAGGCGGTCGTGTTCCACACCCCCCTCCTGATCGTGGTGCTCGTCCTCGGCACCGCGGTCGTCCTGTGGCGCATCCTGCGTGCGCCGAGTCCCTGAGGTCGTCGTCATGCCTGATCAGCCCCACACCGCGTCCCGACCGCCGCTCGCCGCCCGGGGAGCCGACCTCGAGCACCTGGGCCGGGAGACTTGGGACGTCCTGATCGTCGGCGGCGGCATCGTCGGCTGCGGCGCGCTGCTCGACGCAGCCAGCCGGGGCCTTCGGGCCGCGCTCGTCGAGCAGGACGACATCGCGGTCGGGACGTCGTCGCGGTCGAGCCGGCTCATCCACGGCGGCCTGCGATACCTGGAGCAGTTCCACGTCGGGCTCGTGCGGGAGGCGCTTCACGAGCGCGCCCGGCTGCTGGAGCTCGCGCCCCACCTGGTCCGGCTGGAGCGGTTCCTGTTCCCGCTGTACGGCCGCCCGGTGGTGACCCGGTCGTTCTACCAGTCGGGCATGGTGCTGTACGACCTGCTCGGGTCGGCGAAGAAGGGCGGCCGGCACCACCACCTCTCGGTGGCCGGCGCCCTGGAGCTGGCGCCCGGCCTCCGCCGCGAGGGGCTGCAGGGGGCCATGCTGTACAGCGACGGCATGGAGGACGACGCCCGCTACACGCTCGCGGTGCTGCGGACGGCGGTCCGCGAGGGCGGTCTGGCGGTCAGCCGGGTGCGGGCGGTCAGGGCGCTGCGCGACGGCGAGCGGATCGCCGGGGCCACGGTCCGCGACGAGTTGACCGGCGCCGAGTTCGACGTGCGCGCGACCACGGTCCTCGACGCGACGGGCGTCTGGGGCTCCAGGCCCGACCGGCCGTTCGGCTCCGAGAAGGCGACCTTCAACGTCCTGCCGTCGCGCGGCAGCCACATCCTCGTGCCGCGGGAGCGGATCGAGGTCCGCACCGGCGTCACCATCCGCGTGCCCGGCAAGGTGGCGTTCATGGTCCCGTGGCCCCGCCACTGGGTGATCGGCACCACGGACGACCCGTTCAGCGGGCCGGTGGAGCGGCCTTCCGCCAGCACGCCGGAGGTGGACCAGATCCTCGCCGCCGTCAACAGCGCCTTCGACGCGGGGCTGTCCCGGGACGACATCGTCGGCGCGTACGCGGGGCTGCGCCCGCTCATCGCGCCGTCGGGAGCCAGCTCCACGGTGAAGGTCTCTCGAGAGCACAAGGTGGCGGTCGAGGAGCGCGGGCTGGTGCGCATCAGCGGCGGCAAGTACACGACCTACCGCCTGATGGCGCGCGACGCGATCGACGCCGTGCTCGGCGCCGACGCGAAGGATCGACCGTCGGGCACCGCGGAGCTGCCGATCATCGGCGCGGCGCCGCGGCCGGAGCTGGACGCGCTGATCGCGCGCCTGGCCGGCGAGCCGGGTCTGGACGTGGAGTCGGCGCGGTCCCTCGTCGAGCGGCACGGCACGGAGGCCGAGGACGTCGTCGCGCTGGGCCGGGGGCGCGACCTGGTCCGGCCCCTGGTCGCCGGCCAGCCGATGATCGAGGCGGAGGTCGCGTGGGCGGCCGAGAGCGAGCTGGCCATGTCCCTCGACGACGTGCTGGCGCGTCGGATGCGCCTGGCCATGACGCTCCGCGACCGCGGCGCGTCGATCGCCCCGCGCGTGGCCGCCATCGCGGGCGACACCCTGGGCTGGGACGCGACCCGGCAGGCGGTCGAGGTGGCGCAGTACCTCGAGAGCGCCCACCGCGAGTTCGACGTCCCCGCCTAGCAGCTTCCAGGCCGCCCCGGCGTGCACGCCGGAGGCCCGCCGCGGCCACCGGACGGGGGGTCGGAGGGCGAGCGGGGCCTGTGCGTGGGCGGCCGCCGAAAATTGGGTATCGCCACGCCCGGCGAATGAGGGTAGAGTGCGACCGCGCGGATCGCCGCGCACGGCTCACAATCGTTCGCACGCGCGACAACTTGGTCTCCTCCAGATTTGACTCGAGGGCCCGGTCTAGAAGCGGCGACATCTGGAGGAGATCGGCACGTGGCCGACAAGACCCTGACCTGTTCCGACTGCGGGATGGAGTTCGCATTCACGGAGCGCGAGCAGGCCTTCTACGCCGAGAAGGGATTCTCGGAGCCTCGACGCTGCCCGTCCTGCCGGGCCAGCCGCAAAGCCGCCCGCTCGGGCGGTGACAGCAGCTTCGGCGGCGGCTCGTACAGCGGCGGTTACGACTCCGGGTACGGCGGTGGGGGCGGCTACTCCGCCGGTGGCTACGGCGGCGGAGGCTTCGGCAACCGCAGCAGCGGGCCGCGCGAGATGTTCACCGCGACCTGCAGCAGCTGCGGCCGCGAGGCTCGCGTGCCGTTCCGCCCGACCAACGGCAAGCCGGTCTACTGCTCGGACTGCTTCCGCTCGCAGCGGGGCGGCTGAACGCCGCATTGCTCGACCGGGCCGCGAGCGTCGCGGCCCGGTTCTGCATTTAAGGCGCGGCGTCTGCTGCGCGTGCGGGCCCGGCCGTCGTGGGCTGCACTGGCGGACTCGCGCTGGACTGGCAGTCCGGAATCCTGGCGACCCTGGGCTGAGGCTGGACCGGGAGTCTGGCGGACGTCACGTCCGGGGGCAGCCGGAGCGCAGGATCGGGCGCCGTCTGGACCGGGGGCTCGATGGCGGCGGCAGGGGATCGAGCGCTCGGGCTCGCAGTCCAGCCGGGCGGCCCCGACGCCCGACGCGCCCCCCGCCCCCCGCGCCCAGCGCGGTGTAGGATCGGCCACGTCGTCCTGCAACAGCGGCACGCCGCCCGACCCTCCCCAAGCCCAGCGGAGTGACCCCGATCCATGGCCGTCGGCTCGTCCAACTCGTTCGACCTCATCGTGCTCGGCGCGGGCACCGGCGGGTACGCCGCCGCGTTCCGTGCCTCCCAGCTGGGCCTCCGGGTGGCGCTGGTGGACGAGGGGAAGATCGGCGGCACCTGCCTCCACCGCGGCTGCATCCCCACCAAGGCGCTGCTGGAGTCCGCGGCGGTGGCACAGCGTGTGGCGCACGCCGCCGACTTCGGCGTGAACGTCCCGGGCGAGGCCGCCATCGACTACGCCAAGGTGGCCCAGCGGCGCGACGCGGTCGTGAACCGGATGTGGAAGGGCCTGGGCAGCCTGGTCAAGAAGTACAACGTGACCTGGGTCGAGGGCCGCGGCCGGCTCGACGGCGCCCACAAGGTGCGGGTGAAGGGCGCCGACGGCGCCGAGGTCGTGCTCGAGGCCACCGACGTCATCCTGGCCACCGGTTCGCGCGTGAAGTCGCTGCCGGGCATCACGCCCGACGGCGTGCGGATCGTGACCAGCGACGACGTGCTGCGCATGGCCACGCTGCCCCGGAGCGTGATCGTCGTCGGCGCCGGCGCGGTGGGCGTCGAGTTCGCGTCGTTCTACCACGACATGGGCGCCACGGTGACCCTGCTCGAGTACCTGCCGGCGATCGTGCCGCTCGAGGACGCCGACGTCTCCAGGGAGCTGGAGCGCAGCTTCACGCGGCGCGGCATCAGGGTCATGACGAGCGCGCGCTTCGACGCCGCCTCGGTCGTGGCCGGCGACGACGGCGTGCGGATCACCGTGGGGCCCGACGGCGGGACGGCCGGGGAGATGGCCGCCGAGATGCTGCTCGTGGCGACCGGCCGCGCCGCGAACGTCGAGGACGTCGGCCTCGAGACGACGGCGGCCGAGGTGGACCGCGGCGTCGTCAAGGTGGACGGGCACATGCGCACCCGCGAGTCGCACCTGTACGCGATCGGGGACGTCGTCGGCGGCCTGCAGCTCGCCCACACGGCGGCCCACGAGGGGATCATCGCCGCGCACGTGATCGCCGGCGAGCAGGACGTCCACCCGATGGACTACGTGCGCCAGCCGCGGGCCACCTACTGCCGCCCCGAGATCGCGTCGGTGGGCCTGACCCAGCAGCAGTGCGAGGCGCAGGGCCTGCCGGTCAAGATCGGCAAGGTCCCGTTCCAGGCCGTGGGCAAGGCGATCATCGGGGGCGAGTACGAGGGCTTCGCCAAGGTCATCGGCCACGCCGAGACCGACCAGACGCTGGGCGTCCACATCATCGGCCCGCACGCGACGGACCTCATCGCCGAGGCATCGGTGTCGCTCTCGCTCGAGGCGACGCCCTGGGAGATCGGGGCGGCCACGCACGCCCACCCGACCCTCTCGGAGGTGTTGGGCGAGGCGGCGATGGCCGTGGACGGCCGGTCGATCAACTTCTAGCGGGACAGGGCCTCGAGCGGCGGCAGCACGAGAGGGTCGATGACGGTGGCCGATCAGCACGGCAGCACGGCGGCGAGCGGGCTCGCGGCGGCATACGGGCTGGTGGACGCCGACCTGGTCGCCATGTACCGCACCATGGCGCTCGCCCGTGCGCTCGATGAGCGGATGTGGGTCCTCAACCGGTCCGGCCGGGCGCCGTTCGTGATCAGCGGGCAGGGCCACGAGGGCGCGCAGGTCGGGATCGCGTGGCCCCTTCGCCGAGACCACGACTGGGTGGCCCCGTTCTACCGGTCGATCGCCACCTGCCTGGTGGCGGGCATGACGCCGCGCGAGCTGATGCTCGCCCAGTTCGCCCGGGGCTCCGACCCGAGCTCGGGCGGGCGCCAGATGCCGGGCCACTACGGGCACGCCGGCCACCACGTGGTCTCGGTGTCGTCGCCCGTGGCCACCCAGATCCTCCACGCGGCGGGCATCGCCCTGGCGGCCCGCATCCGCGGCCTGGACCAGGTGGCAATGGCGATCATGGGCGAGGGGAGCAGCAACCAGGGGGACGTCCACGAGGCGCTCAACTTCGTGGCCATCCACCGGCTCCCGTTCGTGTTCGTGGTCGAGAACAACGGCTACGCGATCAGCGTGCCCGCCGAGCGGGAGCTGTCGGTCCGCGACGTGGCGGATCGGGCGGCCGGCTACGGCATCCCGGGCACGGTCGTGGACGGGACCGACGTGCTGGCCTGCTACGCGGCCGCCCGGGACGCGGTCGACCGGGCCCGGCGGGGCGACGGGCCGTCGATGATCGAGGCCAAGGTGACGCGCCTCACCGGGCACTCGTCGGACGACCAGCAGACCAAGTACCGCTCCGAGGCGGAGCTCGCGGAGACGCGGGCGCTCGACCCGCTGCCGATCTTCCGCGACCAGCTTCGGGCCGCGGGCGTGCTCGATGAGGTCGCCCAGCTGGAGATCGACGGCGACGTCGCCCTCGCTGTGGAGGACGCGACCGCGTTCGCCGAGGCGGAGCCCGATCCGGACCCGGCCACCGGGGTGGACCACGTGTTCGCGGACCGGTCGTCGAACGAGCCGCCGCCGCCGTGGCACCCGGCGCCGCGGGAAGGGGCGCGCTGATGGCCGTCCGCACGTTCATCGAGGCCATCCGGGAGGGCCTGGCCGAGGAGATGCGCCGCGACCCGGCCGTGATCGTGCTGGGCGAGGACGTGGGCAAGAAGGGCGGGGTGTTCCTGGCCACCGACGGGCTGTGGGCCGAGTTCGGCGACGACCGCGTGATCGACACGCCGCTGACCGAGTCGATGATCGTGGGGACCTCTGTCGGGGCCGCCCTGAACGGGCTGCGGCCCGTCGCCGAGATCCAGTTCGCCGACTTCATCTTCCCGGCCTTCAACCAGATCGTGTCCGAGGCCGCCCGGATGCGCTACCGGACGGTGAGCGGCGCGACCGTGCCGATGGTCATCCGGGCCCCGTTCGGCGGCGGCGTCCACGGTGCGCTGTACCACTCGCAGTCGGTCGAGGCGTTCTTCGCCCACGTGCCCGGCATCAAGACCGTCGTGCCGTCCACGCCATACGACGCCAAGGGGCTGCTCCGGGCCTCGATCCGCGACGAGGACCCGGTCCTGTTCCTCGAGCACAAGAAGATGTACCGGTCGGTGCGCGGTGAGGTCCCCGAGGGCGAGTACACCGTCCCGATCGGGCGGGCGGCCGTTCGCCGGACGGGCCGGCGGCTCACTGTGGTCGCCTACGGGCTGATGGTCCACTACGCGCTCGAGGCCGCGGAGCGGGTGGCCGAGGAGGGGATCGACTGCGAGGTCGTGGACCTGCGGACCCTTCGGCCGCTCGACCGCGAGACGCTGCTGGCGTCGGTGCGCAAGACGGGCAAGTGCCTCGTCGTGTACGAGGACAACCGGTTCGGCGGGTACGGCGCGGAGATCGCGGCCATCGTCGCCGAGGAGGCGTTCGAGTACCTCGACGGGCCGGTCTCGCGGCTGGCCGGGCCGGACACGCCGGCGATGCCCTACAACCACGTGCTCGAGGAGTGGTTCATGCTCAGCCCGGCCAAGATCGCCGACGCGATCCGGCGGCTGGCCGCGTACTGAATGGCCGGCGCCGCGGCCGCGGACCTCGCGGCGGTGGAGGCTCGGCTGCGCGCGCTGCTCGAGCCCTATGCCGGTCGGCTGGAGCCGACGACGATCTACGGCCTGCCGGCCCTGCGGCGGCCGGGCGCCAGGGCGCACGACTGGTTCGCATTCGTCCAGCCCGCCACGAGGCACGTGGCGCTGTTCCTGCTGCCGGTGCGCACCTGGCCGGACCTGCTCGAGGGTTGCTCGACGGACCTGCGCGCCCGGAGGACCGGCGCGGCCACGTTCACCTTCCGGGCCCTGCCCGACACCCTCGCGGCCGAGGTGGCGGCGCTGCTGGCGCGCGCGTTCGAGCGGTACGCCGGGAGTTGAGTCCGCCCCCGCGCGGCGCCGCGCAGCGGCCGGTCCAGGGGTCGCCGCACGCTCAGCCGAGCGGCCCGCCACGAGCCTGGTTCCGCGGGGGCGAGCCCGACCGGCTCCCATTCGATGCTGTCGGGAGGGCCCCCGATGCCGCGCACGGCGCCTCCGTCTGGAATGGCAGGGTCCGGAAGCCCACCGCAGCGTGTCGCTGCCGTTCGTGTCGGGGCGTGCCGTCGCCCGACCGTTCGCGGCCGGCGTGGGGACAGGACGGCGGCACGCTGGCGCGCGATGCGCGACACTAGGCCTGCCCAAGCACGCCCGCGTCCCCGCAGGCGATCAACCGGAGGAACCGCCCAGTGGCCAAGGTGACGATGCCCCAACTCGGCGAGAGTGTCGCGGAGGGCACCATCGGGCGCTGGCTCAAGCAGCCCGGCGATGCCGTCGCCAAGTACGAGCCGCTGCTCGAGGTCATCACCGACAAGGTCAATGCCGAGGTCCCGTCGCCGTTCGCGGGCGTCCTGCGCGAGATCCTCGCGCCCGAGGGCGCGGTCGTGCCCAACAACGCCGAGATCGCGATCATCGACACCGCCGACGACGCGGCCGCGCCTGACGCGGGGCCGGTGAGCGTCTTTGCGCCGGCCGCCGCCCCGGTCGCCCCGGCAGCGCCCTCGACGGGCGAGACGGCCACCTTCCCCGCCCGGGCCGAGGCTCCGGCCGGCACCCTCGCCCCCGCGAGCGCGGCGCCGAGCACGATGGTCGTCAGCGCACCCGCGGCTGCGGTCTCCGAAGTGGGCGACCCGAACGCGCGGATGACCCCCGCGGTGCGCCGGCTGCTCCGGGAGCACGGACTCGAGCCGTCCCAGGTGCAGGGCACGGGAGGCGGCGGCCGGATCACCCGCGAGGACGTCCTGGCCATGGTCGAGGCGATCCGGACCGGGGCGGCCGCCGCGCCCGCAGCGCCCGCCCCGAGCCCTGCTCTCA
>JAJYLZ010000087.1 GCA_021787395.1 Chloroflexota bacterium | reverse complement strand
ACAACACCGGGCGCGCCCACACCGGGCGCCTCACCCGCGGGCTGACCCCCTACCAGGCGCTCGTCGGGGCGCGCAAGATGAGGCCGAGATGACCGAGATGCGTCGCCACATCTCGGGGGCTGTTCAGCCTAGCCGGCGGCCGGCTCCGGGCCGATCCGGACGGCCATGAAGGCCAGGCGGGTCACGGCCTCGATGCCCCGTGTCGCACCGTCCGGCGCCACCACGATGGCGCCCTCGCGGAACGGCAGCCCGACGCCGTCGAGGAACAGGAACCCCTCGCCCGAGAGCGCGTGGTACACCGCACGGCGCTCGGGGTGCGGCGGAATGCGCCCGCCGGGCTCGAGGCCGGCCACGAGCACCCGGAGGTCCGGCTCGTCCACCAGCAGCCGGGGCGTCGGGCCGGGCGAGCTGTAGCTGATCACGTCGTGCCAGTCGGGCGTGTAGGACGGCTTGTTCACGGGACTCCTTCGGCGGCTGTGATCGGCGGTGCCGGCATGCGGAGGCGGATGGCGCAGACGAGCGGCTGCTCGGAGCGGAACGGCTCGAGGCCGGCGACGGCGATCCCGCCGCCGATCGCTGCGGCCGCCTGCTCGACGAGGCCGAGGTGGACGCTGCAGACCACCGCCCGGTGCTCGCGCGCCACCGACTCGAAGGGGCAGGCGCGCAGGACGATATCCCCGTCCGGCAGGCGGGGCTCCGGGGAGAACCCGAGGCGGTCGAGGACCGAGGCCAGGGACGCGACCGCCTCGTCGGGCCGCGAGGCCGGGCGCAGGCGGTCGGCCGGGACGGCCTCGGCCCAGCGGCGCCCGGCGTCCCGCGCCGCTGCGGCCCCGTCGGCGTCGTCGAGTTGCGCCGCCAGAACCCGGGCGAGCTGCTCGTACGAGGTGGCAGACGGCGACCCGGGCGAGATGGCGTACTGCCACGACGGACGGCCTGCCTGCCCACTGCGCACGGGCGTCCGCACCACCATCCCGACGCCCACGAGCATCGCGAGGTGGAACTGCGCGGTGGAGGCGGCGATGCCGACGGCCGAGGCCAGCTCCTCGACGCGCAGCGGGCCGTCTGCCGCCCGGAGGGCGTCGAGGAGCGCGGACCGGCGCCCTGGCCGGCGGTGGGCGGCAACCGATTGGCTGTGCAGCATTGTAATCATTATAATCAGGCGAGCCAGATCCGCATCACCTACCATCGGGGCATCGCCATGGACCTCTCGCGCCTCCTCCCAGCCGCCAACGAGGCAGCCCTCACCGATCGGCTGCGCGCCGTCGTAGACCCGGAGATCGGCGTCAACATCGTGGACCTGGGGCTGGTCTACGCGTTTGGCGTGCGCGCAGGCGTGGCGCAGGTGCTGATGACCACGACCACGCCCGCGTGCCCGATCGGCTCGTTCCTCGAGGACCACGTGCGGTGGGCACTGCTCGACGCCCCGGGCGTCGTGGACGTCGAGGTGCGGGTGACGCACGAGCCGCCGTGGTCCCCGGACCGGATGACGCCGGCCGCCCGCCGGGCGCTCGGCCTTCCCGCGTGAACGCGATGCTCGCCGGCCGGGCCGCGGCCGGCCGCTCCGTCCCCCGCGGCCGGTTCGCGCTGCTCGCGGTGGGCGGGCTGGCGCTGCTCGCCGGGCTCACCGGGGCGCTGGCCTTCCTCGGCATCGGCATGCCCGCGGGCGCCGCCGCGCTCGCCGAGGTCCACGGGGAGCTGATGGCCCTCGGCTTCCTGGGCACTGTCATCGCGCTGGAGCGGGCCGTCGCGTTGGGGCGCCCATGGGGCTACCTCTCGCCCGCGCTCGCCGCCGTCGGCGCCATCGGGCTCATGGCCGGCCTCCCGGCGCTCGGCGGGGCAGGGGTCCTGGGCGGGGCAGTCATGCTCGTCGCGGTGTACGCGGCCTTCGCCCGCGTGGACCGTTCGCTCCAGCTGGGCGTGCAGGCAGCCGGGGCCGTGGCGTGGGTCGGCGGGGCTGTGCTGCTCGACGCCGGCATGGACATCGACAGCGCCTACCCGTGGCTGGCCGCGTTCCTGCTGCTGACCGTCATCGGAGAGCGGCTCGACCTGGCCCGCCTCGGCGACCTCGGCGGCGGGGTCCGGCGCCAGCTGGTCGCTGCACTCGCCCTGTTCGCGGTCGGGGTCGCCGGGTCCACGGTGGCGCCGGATGCCGGCACGCGCGCGGCCGGGATCGCCATGCTCGGGATGGCCGCCTGGCTCGCCCGGCACGACCTCGCGCGCCGCACGGTGCGGATGGCGGGCGTGACGCGGTACATCGCGCTGTGCCTGCTCGCCGGCTACGCCTGGCTCGCCGTCGCCGGCGCGTCGTGGGCGCTCACCGGCACGACCGGGATGCCCGGCTACGACGTCCGGCTGCACGCCCTGTTCCTCGGCTTCGTCGTCTCGATGCTGTTCGGCCACGCGCCGGTCATCGTCCCCGCGGTGCTGCGCGTGCCGCTCCCCTACCGGCCGTGGCACTACGCGGCTCCAGTCCTGCTGCACGCCGGGCTGCTGATCCGCCTCGTGGGCGGCGACACCCTGGGGCTGCCGAACGGGCTCCTCGTCGGCGGCGTGCTCAACGTGACCGCGATGCTCCTGTTCGTGGGGATGTCGATCGCCTCGTCTGCCGCGGAGCTGCGGCGGCGTCGCGGCATCGAGGCGCGGCGCGCCGCCGCGCTCCCCGCATGAGCGGCCGGCCCCCGGGACGCATCGCGCCCGCGCCGGCGGCCCGCGAGTGGATGCCGCACCAGCACGGCGCCTGGGCGATGCTCGCGGTGCCGTTCCTGCTCGGCGTGGCCGCCAGCAGGGTCGGGCCGTGGCAGGCGGTGCTCGCGGTCGCGGCGGTGCTCGGGTACCTCGCCTCCGCCACGGGCCAGGCCTGGCTCCGCGCCCGCCGCCGCGACCACTACACCGTGCCGCTGGCCGTGTACGGCGTCGTGTTCAGCGGGCTGGGCCTCGCGCTGGTCGTGGCGTTCCCGGCCCTGCTGCTCGCCCTGTTCGTGCTCGCGCCGACCACGGCGATGATCGTGGCCGGGGCGAAGCCGGGCACGCGTCGCGACCTCGCCAACAGCCTCGCCCAGGCCCTCCAGGCGCTCGTGCTCGTGCCGGCGGCGGCCTGGGTGTCGGGCGCCTTCGACGTCCCGCCAGTCGCCGTCGCCACCGCTGTCGGCGCGGCCTACCTGCTCGGCACCGTCCTCGTCGTGCGCTCCGTGCTGCGCGAGCGGAACTCGCCCCCGTTCACGGCGCTGTCGGTCGGGTTCCACGCGGTGCTCATCGTGCCGGCGCTGCTCCTGGGCGCGCCGTGGGTCGTGCTGGCCGCCCTGCTCACCGCACGGGCGTGGGCGCTGCCGACAATCGCGCGCCGCCGCCTCGGCACACCGAGGCCGCTCAGGGCCGTGCACGTCGGCGGGGTCGAGGCGGTGGCGTCGGTCGCGGTCGTGGTCGTCGCGTTCCTCTCGCTGTAGGCCGGCTACGGCATCCCCGCCAGCTTCGAGGCCGCGTGGATGCGGTTCAGCAGCGCAGACCCGCCGTAGGCCGGCAGCAGGAACCCGGGCTGCACCGCGCCGACGATGAACGTGGGGCGCAGGACCACCTGGGACAGGCGCTTCCCGGTGAATGTCAACTCGACCAGGATCCCTTCCTGGGTGCGCGTGTCGTGCATGAGGTCGAACACGAAGTCGCCCATCGAGTAGACGATCAGCTTGCCGCCGACGACGCGGATGGGACCCGCCCAGTGCGAGTGCCCGCCAATGACCGCGTCGGCGCCCGCCTTGAGGAGCGGGGGCCCCAGCGACGCCTGCTGGGTGTTGAGCCGGTCCGTGTACTCCACGCCCCAGTGCGGGAAGACGATGACCACGTCGGCGCCGGCGGCGCGCGCCGCCCTGATGTCCGCGGAGGCCGTGGCGAGCGTGAGCCCGGCGGCCCCGGCGGAGGTCGACGTGGCGTTGGGCGCCCCGCCGACGGCGTTGTAGGCGAGGATCGCAACCTTCAGGCGGCCGGCCGTGAGCCACGCTGGCTGTCGAGCCGCGCGGCTGGTGGCGCCGGCGCCGGCGTGCTTGATCCCGAGCGCATCGAGGTTCTTGATCGTGCTCGAGATCCCGGCGGCGCCGGAGTTGAGGATGTGGTTGTTGGCGAGCGAGACCATGTCGATGCCGGCGTTCTTGAGGCCCACGAGCAGCTTGGGGTCCATGGAGAACGTCAAGCCCGACGGGTGGTACACGAAGGTGCTCGGGGCGGGGCCCTCGAGGTTCGCGATCGCGAGGTCCTGGCGGCGCAGATAGGCGCGCAGCGTCCCGGCGGCGCTCGCGCTGGCCTTCGAGATGCGGTAGCCCGGGTAGCCGCAGCAGGAGGTCGACGTGATCCGCGCGTTGCCCCCGTTCCACGGGTAGTCGGCCCCGAGGCGATCGACCACGGTGCGCCGGTAGACGTAGCGGTCGAGCATCACGTCGCCGCCGGCGACCAGCGTCCAGGTGGCGGAGGGGTCGAAGGTCGAGGCTGCCGACCCGGCCGGCTCGGACGCCGTCAGCGGCCAGGCTGCGAGGTCGTGGACGCGCCCGTCGCCGAACAGCGAGACGCCGCCGACCGCCAGCGCCCGGACCGACGGCACCACCTGGTCCGCCCGAACGATGCCGAGGCTCGACGGGCTCGCGCGCACGGCGGCCAGGACGTCGGCAGGCGCCAGGGCCAGGACATTGGCGCCCGGCGTCACCCTGAGCAAGGACGCCAGCCACGGCAGGTCGGCGGTCGCCACGTAGACGCGGCGCATGCTGCCGCCGGCGAGCAGGGTCGCCAAAGCCGAACGGGTGATCGACTGCTCGCTGGACCAGAAGCCGGTCACGGGGACCAGCGGGACGAGGACGGGCGGGAGGCCGCTCGCGGGAGACGGGCCGTCAGCCTCCGGCGGTGCCGAGGGCGAGACGGTCGGGCTGTCGGTCGGGTCTGTCCTGCCGATGTCCCCGGGCGTCGCCGTCGACGTGGCGCGGGACGGAACGGGCGGGCCCTGGGTCGGGGCCGGGCTCGCCGCCGGCGCCGCGGCGCACGCCGCCGTTAGCGCCGCGCCGACCACCAGGGCAAGCAGCCGGCGCGCCATCCCGCTGCTGAGCAGGCTGACGACCCCGGGATTCGACATCATGAACCCGCTGGGACCCATCTAGGCATCGGGCGCCATCATGCACGACCGCGCGCAGTTCCGGAACCTGCCGAACGGGCCGCGCGGGCGTGCCGGCGATGCTGTGCGGCACCGCCTCGCGGCTGACGCCCGGGGCTAGACTCCGGCCATGGACACCCGTCGTTCCGCACTCCGCTCCCGCCTCGGCCGCGTCGGCGTCTGGAGCTTCGCCCTGCAGGCGAACCCGTTCCCAACCGCCAAGGCCGCCCTCAAGACGTACGAGCAGCTCGGCTACCGCTCCGTGTGGTTCCCCGAGAGCGTGGGCAGCAAGGAGGCGTTCGCGCACGCGGCCCTGCTGCTCGACGCGAGCGAGACCCTGGTCGTGGGCACCGGGATCGCCAACATCCACGCCCGCGACGGCGTGGCGATGGCACTGGGCGGCCGGACGCTCGAGGAGGCGCATCCCGGGCGGTTCGTGCTGGGGATCGGCGTGAGCCACGCGCCGTCGGTGGCGGCCCGCGGCGGGACGTACGGCAGGCCGATCGAGCAGATGCGCGCCTACCTCGACGCCATGGACGGGGCGCCGTGGTCCGGGCCCGCCGCCGAGCGCCCGGCACTGGTCCTCGCCGCCCTCGGGCCGCGGATGCTGGAGCTGGCGGCCGAGCGCGCGGACGGCGCCCACCCCTACTTCGTCCCGGTCGAGCACACGCGGATCGCCCGCGAGCGGCTGGGCGCCGACCCGGTGCTGGTGGTGGAGGTCACCGCGGCCATCGACGGCGACCGCGGCCGGGCCCGCGACACCGCCCGGGCGTTCGCCACGCGGTACCTCGCCCTGCCCAACTACGCGAACAACCTTCGCCGGCTCGGCTACTCGAACGACGACCTGGCCGGCGGGGGCAGCGACCGGCTGCTCGACGCGGTGGTGGTCCAGGGCGACGCCGGGGCGGTGGCGGCGCGCGTCCGGGAGCACCTCGAGGCCGGGGCCGACCACGTGGTGGTCCAGCTGCGGGCTCCCTCTCCGGCGGACCCCTGCCTCGAGGGGTACGCGGCGCTGCGGCAGGCGCTGGGCGACGCGGTCGGCTGACGGAGGCGGCTACCCGGCCCCCTCGACCTCGGGCGGCAGGCCCGCGGCGAGCGCCTCCACCAGCTGCTCCTCGAGCCAGCCGAGCCAGAGGAACACGATGGTGTCGCCGGCCTCCGGGTCGGTCTCGTCGAGCGGCCGCGCCCCGGTCTCCTCGGTCACCCCCAGGCGCGTGCCGCGGACGAGCCGGAGGTCGTTCACCGCGCCCAGCCAGGCCTGCGCGTGGGCCTCGTCGAGGTAGACCGCGTCGATCGTCTCGGCGAGCATCGCGAACCGCTCCTGGCGGAGCGCGGCGAGGTCGGCCCCGGTCAGCTCGCGGAACGCGGCCGAGGCCGCGGCGTCGTCGGCCACGGCGTCCGGGGACAGGCGCGCCAGGCCCGGGTCGTCCCGCCCCGCCTCCGGCGGCACGTCGCCCGCAGCCTCGCGAGCGAGCTCGGCGGCGAGCACGCCGAGGATCTCGCGCTCGCGGGGGGCGAGGCGGACCGCGATCCGGCCGTCGGCGACCCGCCCGATCCGGCGGGACGGCCCGTCGGCGCTCACTCCGGCTGCATCGTCGCCCACAGGCCGTGGGCGTGCAGGCGCGACACGTCGTGCTCGCACCGCTCCTGGGTGCCGTCCGAGACCACGGCACGGCCCTCGTGGTGGACCTGGAGCATCAGCCGTCGCGCGTGCGAGTGGCTGTAGCCGAACAGCTTCTGGAACACGTACGTCACGTACGACATCAGGTTGATGGGGTCGTTCCAGACGATCACGATCCAGCGCGGCGCCTCGACGGCGCGCTCGCGAAGGACGTGCTCGAGGGCGGGCCCGGGCGAGGCGGCGGCGGGGTTGTCGGCCATCGGCCGGATCGTACGCCGGGTCGCGCCGGCCTTCGAATCCGAGTCGGTCCGGCTGCGGCAAGCCCGCCCGCCCTGGCCTGCCCCCGGTGCGGCCTTCGTCCCGGCTTCGCCAAGCCTCGCCGGCGACCCCGGGCAGCCGGACGCCGGCACCTGCTCCCCGGCCATCCGCCCCCTCGCCAGCGCCCTATGCGGCGAGCGGGTGCACGGTGCGCGGCGCGCCGGGCCGATGCGCCTGGCGCTTGGAGCGTTCGGCCGGGCGCCTCGAGCGGGCCCCGGGGCGCCCCCGTCAGTCGCCGGCGGCTCGTTGGCGCGCCGCCCGCGCCATGTACCCGGCGGGCGCATCGAGACGCGGGCGAGCCGGACAGGCCCGCCGGCCCCGAATCGGCGGACTGGCCGAGCGAGGGCCCCCGGCTCGGGCCCCCGTCGCCCCCGCCGGCGAGCCGAGCCCGCCAGTCAGCCCGGCCTCGCCCTGAGGCGACCGTCGCTGATCGCCTGCTGGAAGGCGTGGTGGTCGAGCGCGTTGCGGTCGGCATAGGCGGCCGCGAAGGCCGCGATCGCGCGGTCGAAGGCATCGCCGGACCCGAGGTAGCCGTCGATGGCGATGCGGTCGCCGGAGCGCGCGTGGGCGCGGGCGAGGGCCTGCCCGCACAGGCGCGCGAACAGCGCCAGGCCCCGCGGCGGGACGCCCGCCGCGTCGAGCGACCACTTCATGTCGGCCAGCTGCCGGACGTAGAACCACCGCCCCCGGTCGCCGCCCGCCCAGCCGAGGAACGCGTCGCTCGACGCCTGCATGAGGCGCTGGCCCGTCACGACGCGGTGCCCCTGGTCGTGCACCCCCGGCCCCGGCAGGTACGGCGCGAGCACCGACTGCGCCGCCTCCTTGACCTGGAGCACGAGCGGGTCGTCGTCGTCGCGGCCGAGGTACAGGGCGACGTAGGCGGCGAGGCCCACGCTGCCGACGCCCACCACCTTGCGCGCCACGTCCACGAGGCGGAAGCGGGACAGGAGCTCGCGCTGGTCGTCGGCCAGGGACGCCGGGTACCGCTCGAGGATCCGGAGCACGCGCCTGCGGGCGGCTCCGTCGGGGAGCCGCTCCAGCGTGGGCGGCCGGTCCACGAACTGCCGCCGTCCCTCGACCAGCGCGGTGAGGCGGGCGAAGGAGTGCACGTTGTCGCGGGTGGCCGCTGCAGCGAGGACGTCCCGGACCTCGACGCGCTCGATCCCGCTGGGGACCGAGTGCAGGAGCTGCGCGACGTCGATCCGCGCGTACCAGGCGTCCAGGTCCGATTGCGCCGCCAGCTCGTGCATCTTGGTCCGGTACCCGGCCGCGGCGGCCGCGGCCAGCCGACGGGCGGCGGCCGGCGACAGGCGCCGCTCCCGGGCCATGACCGCGAGGCTGGCCGCGAGCCGCTTGACGTCCCACTCCCAGGGCCCGCGGTGCGTCTCGTCGAAGTCGTCCAGGTCGAACACGATCCGCCGATCGGGCGCGGCGTAGGCGCCGAAGTTGAGCAGGTGGGCGTCGCCCGAGAGCTGGACGGCGATCCCGCTGACCGGCGTGGACGCCAGGTCCGACGCCATCAGGGCCGCGGCCCCCCGGAAGAAGGCGACCGGCGAGGCGGCCATCCGGGCGTGCCGCAGGGCGAGGAGCGACGCGTCGCGTCCGCGCTCCGCCCGGACGAGCACCTCGACCGGGTCGGCCCGGTCCGACGCCGGGGCCCACTGGCCGTGGGCGCTCCGGGGGACGAGCCGCCGGGCCGCTCGGCCGGCGGCGTGGCGCCGCTCGGCCGGCGAGCCGGCCGAGCCCGCCTCGACCCTCGACGCGCGGGCCTCGTCGGACCCCGACGCAGGTCCCCCGGGATCCTCCGGAACGTCTGCCACGCACGCCTCCAGCCAGTCACCGG
>JAJYLZ010000086.1 GCA_021787395.1 Chloroflexota bacterium | reverse complement strand
CCCCGGCCGGGCGGTCCGCTGTCCGGGGACCTCGGGGCACGCAGGCTCCCCGCCGCGTCACGCCGCCGGCCGCGCCGGACGGGCAGGACGGGCAGCCCCGCCGGCCCCATCCCCTCCGGTCAGCGGGCGGCGGCGATCGCCTCGGCCAGCGCGTCCACCACGGCCGCCCGCGTCTCGGCCATCGAGCCGCTCGTGTCCAGGACCCGGCTGGCCGCCGGGCGGAGCCGGTCCGCGAGGCCGGCCTGCGCGGCGATCCGCTGCTCGGCGTCCTCGGGGGCGGAGCCCCGGTCGCGGAGCCGGGCGCGCTGCGCCGCCGCGTCGCAGGTCACCAGCCAGACTTCGTCGCACAGCGCGGCCAGCCCGCCCTCGACCAGCTTGATGGCCTCGACCGCCACCGCCGGCGCGCCCTCGCGCTCGGCCCGCTCGAGCGCGTCGAGGATCCGCGGCCGCACGGCCGGGTGGACGATCGCCTCGAGCTCCCGCAGCCTGGCCGGGTCGGCGAACACGATCCTGCCCAGGGCGGCCCGGTCCAGGGTCCCGTCGGCGGCGGCCACGGCCGGCCCGAAGTGGCGCAGCACCTCGTCGTGGGCGGGGCTCCCCGGCGCGGTCACGCCGCGCGCCACCGCGTCGGCGTCAACGGTCGCCACGCCCAGCTCCGCCAGCCAGCGGACCACCTGGGACTTGCCGCACCCGATCGGACCCGTGATCCCGATCCGGACGGTCCGCCCCCGACGGGGCGCCAGCGGCTCAGCGGGTCGGCTCACGGCGCCATCTCCTCCAGCTCCAGCCATGCGTCCTCCGCCTCCGCCAGCGCACGCGACACGTCGGCCAGCTCGCTGGTGACCCGTCGCATCTCCACGAAGTTCGCCGCCACCGACGGCTGACCCATGGCCAGCTCCAGCTGCGTCTTGCGCAGGCCGAGCCGCGCGAGCTCGGCGTTGAGCGCGTCGCTCCGGCGGCGGTACGCGTCCTTGGACAGCCTCGCCCTCGCCGCCCGCGGCTCGCGTCTCGCCGCGGGAGCCTCCGCCCGGGGCTGGGCCGCGGCCTCCGGCCGGGTCCGCGCGGCAGCCTCCGTCCTCGGCCGCCCGCCGGGGGCCCGGGGCTCGGGGTGCGGGCCCGACGCGCCCGGCCGCAGCCGGTTGGCGCGACGCCGGGCCTCCGCCTCGATCGTCCAGCCGTCGGCCACCGCGGCGCGCCAGGCCCGATAGCCGCCGTCGAACGGGACGGCCAGCCCGTCGCCCACCACCCACAGCCGTTCGCAGACGGTCTCCAGCAGGCGGCGGTCGTGGGACACGACCAGGATCGTCGCGGACGACTCCGAGAGGAACGCCTCGATCGCCTCGCGGGCCGCGATGTCGAGGTGGTTGGTGGGCTCGTCGAGCAGCATCAGGTTCGACGGCAGGATGCCGAGCAGGGCCAGCTCGAGGCGGGAGCGCTCGCCGCCCGACAGCAGCCGGACCTCCTTGAACACGTCGTCGCCGCGGAACAGGAACCGGGCCAGGTACCCGCGCGCCTCGCCCGGGGTGACCGGGATCGCCTCGAGGATCGAGTCGAGGACCGTGGCGCCGGGGATCGCCGCGTCCCGCAGCTGGGCCAGGTAGGCGGGCTGGACCTGGTGGCCGAACGTGACCGCGCCGTCGAGCGGCGGCAGGTCTCCGGCGATCGTCCGCAGCAGCGTGGTCTTGCCCGCGCCGTTGGGCCCCACGATGCCGATCCGGTCCCCGCGCTGGGCGGCCAGGAAGGGCGCCCGGGCGATCTCCACCGGCTCGCTCGCCTCCTCGCCGTCCGGCCGGACCGCTCCGCGCCCGGGCAGGTAGCCGACGGCCAGGTCGTCGAGCCGGACCACGAGCTCGCCGCTGCGGACCGGCCCCGCGCCGGCCAGCGCCTGGCCGGGCAGCTTGAGCGCGCGGCCGCTGCGCGGCGTCTCCACCCGCTGCTCGCGCAGGCGCTCGAGGCGCGCCTCGTGCTCGTGCATCTTGGTGTGCTTGCGCTGGCTGCGGTACTTCTGGACGAGGTCCACCTCCTTGGCGACCTGGTCGGAGAGCGTCGCCGCCTCGCGCACGGCGCGCTCGTCGCGCTCGAGCCGCTGGCGGTGGTAGCTGCTGTAGTCGCCCCGGAAGACCGTCAGCCGGCGGTCGCGCAGCTCCCACACCCGGGTCACCGTGGCGTCCAGGAAGGCGCGGTCGTGGGAGGCCACGAGCAGGGCCCCCTGCCGGCGCCGGAGGTGCTCCTCCAGCCACTCGATGGCGCCCAGGTCGAGGTGGTTGGTGGGCTCGTCGAGGAGCAGCAGGTCCGGGTCGGCGATCACGAGCCGGGCGAGCGCGGCGCGCGTCTGCTGCCCGCCCGACACCGACGTGGGCGGCCGACCCCACTCGTCGCGGGCGAAGCCCAGGCCCGACAGGGCCTCGTCGACGCGCTGGTCGAGCGTGTAGCCGCCCAGGATCTCGAACCGGTGCTGGAGCTCCTCGTACTCGGGGCCGGCCGCGTGCCCGCCGTGCTCGAGCGCCGCCAGCTGCTCGGCCATCCGCTCGAGGTGCGCGGCGCCGTGCCGGACCGCCGAGCGGAGGTCCGTCGCCGTCATGAACGCCTCGTCGAAGTGGGCCTCCTGGGCGAGCAGCCCGACGGTCAGGCCGCGGCGGCGGGTGACGACGCCCCGGTCGGGCTCGTCGCGGCCGCTGACGAGGCGCAGCAGCGTGGTCTTGCCCGCCCCGTTGGGGCCGACCAGCCCGACCCGCTCGCCGGGGGCGATGGCGCCCGTCACGGCGTCGAGGATGACGAAGGTGCCGATCTCGCGGGTGACCGCCTCCAGCCGGACGAGGCTCACGCCGGGGCCTCCCCCATCGAGCCTTGGGCCCCGGGGGCGCTCGCGGACCCCGACCCCGCCCTCGCCCGGGCCCGCCGAGCGGCGGCCGCCGCCTTCGTGCGCGCCGAGCGCTCGCGCGCCCTGGCCGCCTCGTCCGCGGTCCGTCCGAGCGAGCCCTCCCCGTCGAGCTCCACCCAGCGCGGCCCCCGACGCGCCGCGGCCGCCCGGCCCGGCCGCGGGGTCATCGCCGCGAGCAGCCTGGCCGCGGCCGGCCGGTCGGACGCCGGCAGGCGCTGGCAGAACGAGCAGAAGTGGGTGGCCCGGATGCCGATCACGATCCGCCGGATCGGCCGGCCGCAGCGGGGGCAGGGCTGGCCGGTCCGCTGGTACACGTCGAGGCGCTCCTGCATCTCGCCGTCGCCGTCGGGCGCCGTGTAGTCGTCGATGGAGCTGCCGCGCCGCTCGACGGCCTCGGCGAGGATCTCGACCACGTTGCGGTACAGCGCGCGCTCGTCGTGGGGCCGGAGCGTGGCGGCCGACCGCAGCGGGTGGAGCCTGGATCGCCACAGCGCCTCGTCCGCGTAGATGTTGCCGACGCCCGCGATGAACGCCTGGTCCACGAGCAGCGGCTTGAGCCTGGCGCGCCGCCCCCGGAGCCGCCCCCGGAACTCGCGCAGCGTGAACCGGGGGTCGAGCGGCTCCGGCCCGATCCCGTCGAAGGGGTCGTCGTCCGCACCGTAGACGCCGACCCGGCCGAACTTGCGGACGTCGCGGAAGCGCAGCTCGCGCCCGTCGTCGAGCGCGAGGGCGAGCCGCTCGTACGGGTCGCGCTCGACGGCTGCCGGCACCACGAACAGCTGGCCGGTCATCTTGAGGTGGACCGTCAGGAACGCGCCGCCGTCGAGGTCCAGGACCAGCTGCTTGCCGCGCCGGCCGATCCGCTCGATGCGCCGGCCCGCCACGGCCCGCTCGAACGACGGCGGGTCCCCGTCGCGGAGCGTCCCCGGCCAGGTGACGCGCGCGCCCGTCACCACCGGGCCGGGCCCGCCGCCCTCGGGCAGCAGGTGGCGCCGGAGGTCGCGGGCGACGGTCTCGACCTCGGGGAGCTCAGGCATGGCCCTGACTCTAGGGCACGCGGCGCGGGCGCGCGAGCGGACGGCCCATCGCCGGGGCGCGCGGGCGGACGGCCCCGCCGCCGGCCGACCCGCGCCGTCAGTCGCCGGCGCTGACCTGGTGGCGCTCGAGGGCCTGCACGGCGACGAGGAACGAGCCCGCGGCCACCAGCACGGCCCCTGCCGCGGCCACGCCGGGGGCGAGCGGGGCGCCGGTGCCCGCGACCCAGTGCGGGTCGATCGCGGCGATGAGACCCAGGAGGTACTGCCGGATCGACAGCACCCTCGTCCCCTCGAACAGCCCGGCCAGCGTCCCCTCCCAGACGGCCACGTAGATCAGCCCGACGATCAGGGCGCGCCCGGTCAGGACGCTCAGCGCGATGAACAGCAGCACGTACACCACGCCGCCCACCGCCGCGGCCAGCGTGTAGGCGAGCGTGAGGCCTGCCGCTCCCCGGTCGCCGCCGAGGATGAGTCCGGTGACGAGCGTCGCGCCGCCGACCAGGAGCCCGGTGAGCGGCGCCGCCGCCAGCGCCTTGCCGGCCACGACCCGCCAGCGCGGGACGGGCTTGGTCAGCAGGTGGATCGCGCTGCCGTCCTCGAGCTCCGCGCCCAGCGCGGCGGTGCCGAACACGAGCGCGACCAGCGGCAGCAGCGCCGTGAGCACCGACGCCTCCAGCAGGCCGGCCGTCTGCTGCACGACGTCCCCCGGCTCGCCGTAGGCGCGCGCGAGGAGGGCGACCAGCGCCGGCACCGCGGCCAGGACCGCCATCAGCAGCGCCCGGCGCCGGGACAGGAGCGCCCCGAGCGTGTTCCCGGCGATGGTCAGGATCATCGCTGCACCAGGTAGCTGAACACGCTCTCGAGCGACTCGTCCGTCGGGCGCACCTCGAACAGGGTGACGGCCGACTCCCAGGCGAGGCGCGGCAGCTGGCGGCAGAACCCCGCGAGGTCGCCGGTCCTGACCTCCAGCAGCTCCCCGTCGAGCTCCGCGCCCAGGATGGCGCCCTCCGCGAACAGGGCGGCGGTCAGCCGCCGGTCGTCCGAGGACCGGATGGTGAACGTGTGCGGGTGGTCGGTCATCAGGCGCCGGATCTCGCGGAAGTTCCCGGCCGCCGCCAGGCGGCCCGCGTAGATCACCAGGACCCGACCCGCCAGGCGCTCGACCTCCTCCAGGATGTGCGAGCTGAACAGGATCGTCCGGCCCTCCGCGGCGAGGCTGCGGAGCAGGGACATCATGTGCAGCCGCTGGCGGGGGTCGAGGCCGTTGAACGGCTCGTCGAGCAGGATGACCGGCGGGTCGTGCACGAGGGCCGCCGCGAGCAGGATCCGCTGCCGCATGCCCTTGGAGTAGGTCGCCACACGACGGTCGGCGGCCGGGGCCAGGTCCACCAGCGCGATCGCCGCGTCGCGGGCCGCGGCGGCGTCCGGCAGGCCCTGGAGGCGCGCCGCGTAGCCCACGAAGCCGCGCCCTGTCATCCAGCCGGGCACCGACTCGCGCTCGGGGACGAGGCCGACCTTGCGGAAGACCGCCGGATGGCGCCAGGCCGGCTCGCCCAGCAGCGTCACCCGCCCGGCGGAGGGCGGCAGCAGGCCCGCGATCATGCTCAGGACCGTGCTCTTGCCGGCGCCGTTCGGCCCGAGCAGGCCCGTCACGCCCGGCCCGACCTGGAACGAGATGTCGTTGCAGGCGACCACGTTGCCGTACCAGCGCGAGGCGCGGTCGAGGACGATCGGCGCCGGCTCGGGCGGGGGCGGGGGCTGGAGCGGCGCGGGGCCGGTCACGGCTCGATCCGCAGGAAGCGGGCCACCAGGACCGCTGTCGAGACGACGATCATCGCGAGCGCACTGCCGACGTACGCCAGGCTGGGCATCGACGCGCTCGGCGGGCCGGCCTGCGCGTGGCCGAAGACGAAGGCGTTGGCGCCGTCGAGCACGTCACCGGGGCTGAACAGGGACACGGCGCCCACGACCTGGCCCGGGGCGAGCTCCGACAGCACGCCGACCGTGGCGGCCGGGATCACCACGACCGCGAAGATGGCCGCGGTCGCGTAGGCGCGGCGGGGCGTGAACGAGGCGATGGCGAGCGACATGGCCGCCAGCAGCCAGGCCGTGAGCAGCGCCTCGCCGACGATCGCGGGCACCGCCCCCGCGTCGGCCGCCACCCCGGCGACCACGTCCGCCGCGAGCAGCGCGCGCCCGACGAAGATGACCGCCAGCGGGAACAGCAGGAAGGCGAGCATCGCCGCCCCCAGGGCGAGCAGCTTGGCGGCGGCGTAGTCCTCGCGGCGGATCGCCCGGCTGAAGAACAGGGCGAGCACCCGGTGCCGCTGGTCTCGGGCCAGCAGCTCCGGCGCCTGGGCGGCCGCGAACAGGAACACCACCTGGCCGATGACCGGGTAGTAGGTCTCGTAGCGGATCGGCGACGCCGCCTCGATCATGTCGGCCGCCCCGAGCTGCTTGGCGAGCGCCGAGATCCCCAGCGCCACCACAGCCGGCACCGTCGCGATCGCGGCGAGGCCGAACGGGACGATCTTCGCGCGGCCGGGGCGGCCCATGCCCCAGCTCTGCCGGAACGACTGCCTGACCAGCGAGGCCACCGCGTGGGCCCGGCCCAGGCGCACGCCCTGGTAGCCCCGATAGCCGAGGTCGTAGATGCTGTCGCCCGCGGCGCCGACGGTCGCGCCCCGGCCGGGGCCGTCGGCGGGGCCCCTGCCCAGCCCGCCCGCCGCGCCGCTCACGCGACGCCCTCCGCGGCCCCGTCGTCGCGGAACAGATCCTCGAGGGTGCGCCGCTCCTGCTCGATCCGGACGAGGCCCGCGTCGAGCTCGACCACCGCGTCCCGGATGCGGTCGTAGCCGTCGCCGCCCTCCAGCGCGACGAACACGCTCCGCCCGTCTACGCGGTTGGCCAGGCCCGCGGACGCCAGGCGAGCGCCGAGGCGGGCGGCGTCGTCGTCCAGCTCCACCCGCACCACGCCCGTCCGGCCGGTGAAGGCCGCCAGCGGCGCGGCGCGCACCAGCCGCCCCGACTCGATCGCCACCAGGTAGTCGCACGTTCGCTCGATCTCGCCCAGGAGGTGCGACGCGAGCAGGATCGCGATGCCGAACTCGGTCCCGGTGCGCCGCACCAGCTCCAGCATCTGGTCGCGGCCCGTCGGGTCCAGCCCGTTGGTCGGCTCGTCGAGCAGCAGCAGGCGCGGGTCGTGGACCAGGGCCTGGGCGAGCGCCACCCGCTGCCGCATGCCCGTGGAGTACCCGCCGATGGGCCGGTAGCGCTCCTCGTACAGCCCCACGTGCCGCAGCACGTCCGCCGTCCGCTCTCGAGCCGCCGCCCTCGGCAGCCCCGACAGCTCCGCCATGTGCGCGACCAGCTCGCTCGCCGGCAGGTCGGGCGGCAGGGCGTCGTGCTCGGGCATGTAGCCGACCATCGCGCGCACCGCGGTCCCCTCGCGGGCCACGTCGTGGTCGAGCACGAACGCCCGGCCCGAGGTGGGCTTGAGCAGCCCCAGGAGGACGCGGATGAGCGTGCTCTTGCCCGCCCCGTTGGAGCCGACCAGCCCGATGATGCCCGGCTCGAGCTCGAGGGTCAGATCCTCGAGCGCGACCACGTCGCGGTAGTGCTTCGTCAGCGACTCCAGCCGGATGAGCGCCATCGCCCAACGGTAGCGGCCGGGCGCGGCGTCGGGGCCGGTCGATCAGCCCCCCGTGGGCGGGCGACCGGTCACGATCAGGGGGCGTCCGAGGCGGGACGAGGCGGGACGCCGCTCAGCCCGCGGCCAGCCCTTCCGGCGCCTCGGCCTCCTCGGCCAGGGCGGCGTCGCGGTGCGAGACGGGCGTCATGCCCTCCCACGAGTCGCCCACCTTGACCTCCACCGTGAGCGCGACCGACAGCGGCAGCGCGCCCTCCATCGCGTCCCGCAGGACGGGGATCAGGCGCTCCACCTCGTCGCGGGGCGCCTCGACCAGCAGCTCGTCGTGGACCGAGAGCAGCAGGCGCGCCCGGAAGCCCCCCTCGCGCAGCGCCCGGTCCGCCCGGATCATGGCGATCTTCACGATGTCGGCCGCCGTGCCCTGGATGGGCATGTTGATCGCCATCCGCTCCCCCGCCGCCCGCAGCGCCCCGTTGGACGAGGTCAGCTCCGGGATCCGCCGACGCCGGCCGAGCAGGGTGGACACGAAGCCCTGGTCCTTGGCGGTCTCGCGGATGTGGACCATGTACCGGCTGATGCCGTTGTAGGCGTCGAAGTAGCTCTTGATGAACGCCTGCGCCTCCTCGCGGCTGATGCCGGCCCGCGACGAGAGCCCGAAGTCGCTCATGCCGTAGGCGAGCCCGAAGTTGACCATCTTGGCCATCGAGCGCTCGTCGGCGGTCACCTCGGCCGGGTCCTTGTGGAGCACGCGGGCGGCCGTCTCGCGGTGGATGTCGGCCTCCCGCGCGAAGGCTTCCGCCAGGTGCGGGTCGCCGGACACGTGGGCGATCACGCGCAGCTCGATCTGGCTGTAGTCGGCCGCGACCAGCGTGGTGTCGGGCGAGCCCGCGACGAACGCGTGGCGGATCCGCCGGCCGAGCGGCGTCCGGATCGGGATGTTCTGGAGGTTCGGGTCCGACGAGGAGAGGCGCCCCGTCGCCGCCACGGCCTGGTGGAACAGGGTGTGGAGCCGGCCGTCCGGGCCGATCAGGCTCGGCAGCGCCTCGACGTAGGTCGAGCGCAGCTTGGTGAACACCCGCCAGTCGAGGACCGGCGCGACGACCGGGTGGACGCCGCGCAGCTCCTCGAGCACGGTGGCGTCGGTGGAGTAGCCGGTCTTGGTCTTGCGGCCGTGGGGCAGGCGCAGCTCCTCGAACAGGATCTCGCCCAGCTGCTTGGGCGAGCCGATCGTGAACTGGTGGCCGACGGCCGCGTAGATCTCCGCCTCGAGCCGCTCGATCTCGGCCGCGAACTCCCGGTCGAGCCGGGCGAGCGCGTCGCGGTCGAGGGCGACGCCGACCGCCTCCATGCGCGCGAGGATCGGGACGAGCGGCAGCTCGATCTCGTTGAACAGGCGCTCGACGCCCTCGTCGCGCAGGGCGACCTCCAGCGACGGGCGGACGGCCAGCGCCGCGAGCGCCTCCAGCCCGGCGACCGCCGTGGGCGGCAGGCCGGCCGCCGACGGGGGCAGGACGAGGTCAAGCCGCTCGGCGACGACGTCGGCGATCCTCTGGGCCCGCAGGGCGGCGTTGACCAGGTACGCCGCGATC
>JAJYLZ010000029.1 GCA_021787395.1 Chloroflexota bacterium | reverse complement strand
GCGTCGACGGCGCCGGGCGCCACCGCGTCGGCCCTGCCGTCCACCCCGCCGCCGTCCGCCGCATCGTCTGCGCCGGGCGCCACCGCGTCGCCGCCAGCCGGCAGCCCCCTCCCGTCATCGAGGCCGGCCGCCAGCGCCGCCGCCGCGTTCGCGGCCGTGCGAGCGCGGTCGCCCTACTTCGACGCCGTGCAGCCGCGTGATCCGCAGATGGTGGGCCAGGCCGCCTGGTGGACCGCGACGCCGGCTGGGCCGGGGACCGGCGGTGCATGGGAGGTCACCGTGAGCGTCGGCTGGGGCGACTGCCCGGCCGGCTGCATCAGCAACCACGTCTGGCGCTGGGCCGTGGCGGCCGACGGCGCCACGACGCTGGAGAGCGAGTCGGGGCCGACGATCCCCCAAGACGTGCAGGCCGGCCTGGCGGCGGCGGCGACCTCGAGCGGCGTGGGCGGCGCGGTGACGGCCGGGCCGGTCTGCCCCGTCGTCCGCCCCGGCGAGTCCGGCTGCGACGACCGTCCGGTGGGCGACGCGGTGCTGGTCGTCAGCGACGCGGGAGGCGCCCAGGTCGCGCGGTTCACCACCGACGGCAGCGGCCTGTTCCGGATCGCCCTCGCGCCGGACAGCTACACGCTCGAGCCGCAGCCGAGGGCGGGCCTGCTCGGCACCGCGAGGCCGGAGCCGTTCACCGTGGCACCGGGGAGGCTGACCCTCCTCCCGGTCAGCTACGACACCGGCATCCGCTGACGGCGGCCTGGTGACGCGGCGTCCGGCCGACCGCGCCCTCGCCCCGGACGGTCCCCGCCCTACTTGATCAGCTGGACCCCGACCGCCTTCGCGTAGCCCTGGCCGCCGCCGAACCCCGCGCCGATCGTCCCGGTGCTGATGATGCTCTCGAACTTCCCCACGATGCACGAGGTCGCGCCGCTGGCCGCGCACACCGCGGAGTTGTTGCCGCTGATGTAGGCGCCGTAGTCGTAGCCCAGCGCGTGGCAGTCCGGGTCGGTGCTGATGCACAGCTGCAGGTGCGCGAAGCTGGGCATCCGGTACCACTGGTTGGAGCCGTTGCCGCCCAGGTCGCCCGGCGGGCAGCCGTAGTTGGGCGAGGTGTTGATCGCCGGCTGGCTGCTGTCGGGGCTGGCGCCGGGGCCCGGGTTGCAGGTCAGGTCGAACTGCGGCACCAGCACGATCTGGCCGTCGTACGCGCGGATCGCGCTCTCGACGTCCGAGGAGTTCACGTTCCCGGTCGAGGTCACGTACTGCCACGACGGCAGCGCGATGGCGGGGTTGGTCGGGTTGGTGATCTGGTTGACCAGCTCGCTGGTGCCGCCGGACGGCGGCGTCCAGTCGATCCACCCCACGTTGCCCGGCCCGCTCGTGCACAGCGGGATGACCGACACCGTGTGGCCGTCCACCGGCCACGGGCTGTGCATGTCCACGACGTTGTTCTGCGACTGGCAGCTGACGATGTCCACCGGGATCGCGATCGGCAGCATCGCGCACGAGCCGCCGGTGTTGGCGGCGCAGGACTCCTGGAGGTAGCCCGCGGCCGCGGTGGCCTGGGTGCTGACGCCGATCGTCGAGATCCCGATCACCTTGGCCAGGTAGGTGGCCACGTCCGCGTGCGCCATGACCAGCACGCCGGCGGCCGGGCCCACGGTGCGGCTCGGGCAGTCGGGCGTCGAGGTGGACGTGGCGGGCAGGCCGCTGCCCACCCGCTGGGCGACCGCGAAGTCGTAGGTGTTGTCGGGGTTGAGGGCCGCGGTGCCGTCCGACTGGAGCGGGATGCCGCAGATGTCGGTGTAGTAGGCGGCCTGGACCGAGACCCCGTTGGCCGCGGCGCTCTGGTTGATCGCGTACTGGACCGTCGCGTCCCACCCCGCCGTGGGCTCGGTGGCCCCGGCGAACCGCTCGGCCATGATCACGGCGCCCGCCTCGGCAGCCGCGTCGGCGCCGTTCTGGGTCATGCGCTGGTGCGCCACGGCGTTGCCGCCGTCGATCACGAGGGCCACCGCGCCGATGATCGCGATGAAGCCCACCACCATCATGACGATGACCTGGCCCTGCGCGCTCTCGCGCCCCGGCCTGTGCATGGCTGCCACCTCAGGGGAAGACCCGCTCGACGGGCATCTGCGACGTCGAGCTCATGGTGATCGGGCCGACGAGCGAGCCGATCAGCGGGGTGATGGGCGCCCACGAGTAGCTGACCTTCACGCTGACGATGCAGCCCACGTGGAACGGCGTGTTGGCGGACGGGAGGGCCGGCGCCGGTCCTGCGGGGCAGGTCAGCGTCGTGCCCGACGGCGCGGCGTAGCTGACGCTCACGCTGGACGGGGACAGGCCGAGGGAGGTCGCGGCGTTGGCGGCGCAGGCCCGGGCGGACCAGGTGGGGGAGCCGCCCGCGCTCGTGTCCTCGACCGGCATGTCCTCGGCGCACTGCGTGTCGGTGACGTCCGGGTACAGCTGGTTCACGGCGGCGACCCGGGCGCCGGCGCGGGCGGCGTTGGCGATGGACGTGTAGGCGTAGACGCCGCGGCCGATGTCGAACACCGCCACCAGGAGGAGGACCACGATCGGGAAGATGAGCGCCAGCTCCACCATGCTCTGGCCGCGCTCGGCGCCGCGGCGGCTCCGTCCGCTCAATTCCCGTTCCAGGTGATCGTGATGCCGGTCGAGCCGCAGGCGCGGTACAGGTACGCGGCGATCGACTGGCCCGTCGTGTTGCCGCCGCCGCTGGGCCACTGGGCCGGCGCCAGCGGGTTGAACACCAGCTGGGTCGTGAAGCCCGCCTGCGCCCACGCCGTCGCGGCGTTCTCGGCCTTGATGTTGTTGAAGTTGGGCACCTCGCACATGGGCGTCGGGGTCGGCGACGCCGGTGCGCTCGCGCTGGCGGACGCGCTCGCGGACGCGCTCGCGGACGGCGAGGCGGTCGCCGACGGCATGGGCGTCACGCTCGCCGTCGGGATGTTCGGGATCATGCCGTTCCGGGTGGGGTAGGAGGCGGACGCGGCGACCGGAAGCGACCCGCCGAACATGCCCCCGATCACCGGCGTGATGAAGCTGAAGCGGCACGGGATGCGGACGAACACCGGCGTCCCGATCGCCGGCACGGCGTTGAGGCCGCCGGAGAACGTGGGGTTCGGGATCGGGCTGGGCAGCACGCAGTTGATCCCGGCCGCCTCGTTCCGGACCAGCGTCTGGTACTGCGCCTGGACCACGGTGTTGGGGTTGACGGTGTTCCAGGCCGTGGGGTTCTCGGCGGCGAAGTTGGCCGCCTCGCGAACCACGTTGTTGAGCTGCACCCAGCCCAGGAACACGCGGCCGAAGTCCACGCCGAACAGCACCAGCAGCAGCATCACCGGCAGGACGAGCGAGAACTCGACCAGGGACTGGCCGAGCGTTCGCTGGCGCCCGCGCCGCGGGCGCGGCAGGTTTGGTCGCATGGGTGGCCTCAGGCCGGCTCCGGTCATCGGTGGCTGACGGTCGCAAGTCAACCTTACGCAGGCGCTTGCCGGGAGCCCATCCGATCGGCCATGGCCGGGGGTACTTTCGCCACGGGCCGGCTGGCCGGAGCGGCCGAAGATCCAGGACGGGGCGCCCGAAGGCGCCCCGTCGGCCCCGGCAGTGTCGGCTAGTTGCGGACCAGCCCCAGGGAGCCGCAGGTCCGGTGGCGCCGGTGCCGCAGGCGCGGCAGCATGGCTCGCTGCGACGTCTCCCCGGGGACGCCCGACGGGGAACGACGGTGGCAAGTCAACCTTGCGGCGCGGCTTGCGAGCGGCCCATCCGATGGGTCGTGGCCGGGGGTACGTTCGGGCTCGGGCGGTGCGGCGCCGCGACAGGCGCGGCGACACGCGCGGCAACGGGCGCCCCAGCAGGAGTCGCGACGGATTCGAACGGGGCGCCCGAAGGCGCCCCGTTCTCCCCCAGCGGTGTGGGTGCCGTCAGTGGACGAGTTCGATGCCGAGGGCCGAGCCCTTGGGCTGTGGCGTCGTGGTGGTCGGCCCCGGGAAGAACACCTGGCGGAGCACGCCCTCGATGTCCTTCCCCCCGTCGCAGGCGGTGAGCTGCATCCCGGCGAAGCCGACGATGTGGTACCAGGCACCGGCGCCGCTGCCGCCTGCCACATCCCAGATCGGCACGATCACCTGCACGTTGTTGGTGATGTAGTAGCTGCAGTCGGCGCTGTTCTTGTCGCCCGGCAGGCTGCCGATCCGGTCCGCGGGCGCCGGCCCGTGGGACACGGTCGTGCAGCACCCGTAGCTGTTCGCGGGCGGGCCGATCTCCGACTGCAGGAAGGTCTTGGAGGTGTCGCAGCCCGCGTCGATCATGCCGAGGCCGTAGCCGGTGCACTTGCCGGCCGCGCCGAACTTGAGCCACCCGAAGCCGCCGGGCACGTTGAGGCTGCCGGGCGTCAGGTGCACCGGCTGGCAGTCGACAGAGCTGCCCACGTCGCCCGAGCAGAGCGGGAAGGTGTCGTAGGTGGCCTGCGACACCCCGGCGGGGAACACATTGCCTGGCGGGCCGGCGAGGGAGTAGCCGCCCTTCGCCGTCGCGACGGCGCTGGCGGTCCAGTTGGAGATCCCGGCCACCCCGAGGAAGAACGGGTTCCACGTCCGGGAGGAGCCGACCGTCACCCCGACCGTCCCGGCGGGGATCACCCCGCCGGAGATCGTGCCGACGAAGCCGTTCGGGGTGCCGCTGCTGGTCACGTAGACCGGACCGCTCGGGCTGCCGAAGGTGACCGGCGTGCCGCCGTTGGCCTGGATGCTGTTGGCGATCGCGGCCTGCACGTTGGCGTCGGTGCCGTTGATGGTGTCGCCGCCGACCCACTCGGCGATGACCCTGGCGCCGGCTAGGGCCGCGAAGTCGGCGGCGTTCTGGGCGCCGCGACGCTGCGCCAGCGCGTAGCCGCCGTCGATGACGAGGCCGGCGAGCAGGATGACCACCGTCGAGGCCAGGGCGAAGACGACGAGCATCTGGCCCCGCTGGCGGTGTGCCGAAATGGAAGGGCGAGCCATCGCGGCCTCCTAGTTGACGACCATGGTCGAGGACGCGGTCGTGGTGAGGGTGCCGATGAGCTGGCTGATCACCGGCGTGATCGGCGTGAAGGTCTGGTCCACGCGGACCCAGAACACGCTCTTGCTCGCGACCCGGTTCGCCGCGGCGCAGTCGGTGTTCGTCCAGTCGGGTGTCGGCGTCGTCCCGGTGGGCTGGCAGCTGAAGTAGACGTCCTTGACGGCGCCGAAGGGCGCGACCATCCGGTTCGCGGCGACGGTGACCTCGGCCTGGAGGCTGTTCGACGCCCCGGCGACGGTGGCGGGGCAGACGTGAGCGCCGGGGTTCGCCGCCGTGATCGACGCCGAGGCGGCCACGCAGCCGGGGTCGTCGGCGGTGGTCTTGCCGATCCAGGCCGCCTCGGCGGCTCCAACCCTCGCCGCCTCGCGCGCGGCCTGCGACAGCACGCTGTTCAGGTACACGTAGCGGCCCACGTCGATGAGCCCGAACAGGATCAGGAGGAACACCGGCAGGACGAGGGCGAACTCGACCAGGCCCTGCCCCCTCGCCCCGGATCGCGGCTTGGCGTTCATCACGACAGCGGGATGTCGAAGGTCTTGGAGTCGGTGCCGGCGTCGTTCTTGACGGTCAGCGTCACGTGCACCGTCTTGCCCGAGTAGGCGTGGGCGTAGGAGTGCACCGGGGGGGTCGGCGTCCCCGATGCCGACGTGCCGTCGCCGAAGTCCCAGGCCCACGCGGGGTGGCAGGCGGGGTCCGACATGAATCCGCTGGAGGTGCCGTCGAATGTGAACGGCGTGGCCCCCTGGCCGCCGTTGTTGGCGGCCGACCAGTTGGTGATGTTGCCCTTCTTGTCGTAGATGGCGGCCGGGGACACCGTGAAGTCGGCGGTGGGGGTCTTGCAGGTGGTCGTCCCGAGCGTGATCACCTGCACCAGCGAGGTGGTCGACCCGGCGCTGTTGGTCACGGTCAGGGTCACGTTGAACGTGCCGGAGGCGCCGTACGTGTAGTCCTGCGTGACCCCCTCGCGGTACGGATCGAGCGGGTCCGGCGGACTGGCGTTGCTGGCGCCGCCGAAGTTCCACTCGTAGGTGATGTTCTGGCACGGGAAGGGGAGGCTCGTCGCGCCCGAGGCGTCGACGGAGATCAGCAGGGGCTGGTTGACCTTGTCGGGGCTCTGCCAGGTGAAGGTCGGGACGGGCGGCAAGGTGGAGCATGACGCGGGGGGCGTGCCGCCGCCGGCCGCGTACACGGCCACCGCGGCCGTCGCATCGGCGCCGACCTGAAGGCCGCCGGGCCAGAAGGAGCCGATCAGCGGCGTGAAGAACGTGAAGGTCTCGCTGGCGGCGACCGTGACCGTGTTGCCGGCGCCGGTCCCGCCCAGCGCGTTCGAGCACGCGACAGGGGCGCACGTGGCCGTCGCGCTGACCGCGCCCTCGCCCTGCTGCGCCTGCACGTTCGACTCGCGCACGGCGACCGTCGTCAGGGTCGCGTTGTCCACGGTCGGGTTCGCCGCCGCGTAGGCGGCGCCCTCGCGGGCGATGTTGTTCAGCTGGATGTACGTGAAGAACAGCCGGCCGAAGTCGACGGCGATGAGCAGCAGGAGCAGGAAGACGGGCAGGATCAGCACGAACTCGACCATCGACTGGCCGCGTGCGATCGACCTCGCCTGGCGGCGATGCGCCCACCACGCCCGGTGCGCACGCTCGGTGCGTCTGCCCGACTCCTCGGGCGCGGGCATGCGCTGGGGCGGCATGCGATAAGGGACCCGTGCGGGTCGCCGTGAGTCCATTCACACTCCCCCGGCCAACCAAGTGGCTGAAGTGTTTCTGGTTGCCTATGGACCGACAGGGTCGCCCCTGGTCGGTGTGGTGCCCGGTTCGATCACCCGATACTAGGGGAGCCCACCGGGGTTACAACCGTACTAGTACCCACTTATCGGGCGCCTCGGGCAGATGTCGCACGGTTTTCGGTGCCGGGCTGCACCGCGGAGGGGGGCGCTGGGGTCGTGCAGGATGCACCGGCCTGAGGGAAGCCGTGTGGGTCACTGAACTCGACTCTGCGTCGCGTCCCGATGGCCTGCGCGGCGTCCGCCTCGTGGTCAGCGACGACCACCTAGGCCCTCAACAAGGACATCAAGCGCCGGACGGCGGTCGTCAGCTTGGTCCGCCTCGTCGGCATGGTGCTCGCCGAGCAGGACGACGAGTGGCAGGACGGGCGGCGCTACTTCGCGCCCGAGACGATGGCCGTCGTCGACGCCGTCGTCGACCACGCGGAGGTGCCGACGCTGCTGATGGCGAGCTGACGGGCGCGGCGCGAGGACGACGCGCTGCTACATCACGCGCTGGGACTTGACCGCCCGGAGCCCCTTCCAGAGCGCGAAAGCCATCCATCGGGAGGGGCACGGGTCGCCAGTTCGACGAATGCCCGAGCCGTTCGAGCCAACGTTGCCGCCCGTCACCGGAAGATGTCGGCTCGCACCGGCAGAGGCGCGCCCAGTCAGGTCTGACAGGTATTCTGAGAGGTCCCAGGACTAACGTACCGATCTCTACATGTAGTGGAGACTCCGACTTGCGAGCTACGAAGCGGTCCCGCGGCCAGAGCCTCGCTGAGTTCGCCCTGGTGGTGCCGGTGCTGCTCGCGATGGTGGGCGGGATCATCCAATTCGGCATGATCTTCTGGGCGCAGAACACCCTTACGCAGGTCGTCCGAGACACGGGACGCTGGGCCGCGACTCAGCAGGGGTGCGCCCTCGGCACAACTGTCCCACAGGTGGACGTCGCGGGAGAAGCCAACAAGGTGGCGGGCAATTCCTCGCTGCTCGGCTATACGACGGGTGAATGGGCACAGCCGACGTCAGCAGGCTCGACCGATGCAAGCGTCAGCTCGTTCACCGGGGAGGGTATCGCGGTCGCCTGGGTGCAGGATTACGACCCAAAGACAGGGGGTTCCTGGACGCACCAGGGATGCCCCCCCAAGAACAACCAGGCCGTATACCACGTGACGATACGGATCAATCACGCTGTCCCCCTCTTCTTCCCGGGCATGCAGTACCTTCCGGCATTCAGCTCGTGTGACGGCACCGCGGCCGTTGGGGGAGTAAGCGGGCCCTGCGCTCTCCTGTCCAGTACCGCTCAGTTCCGGATGGAGCCGGCGCCCAATCCATGAGACACCACGGCGGTAGTGCCAGAAGCGTGGCATCAGGGGCGGACCAACGGGACGGCCAGCACGGTCAGGTCATCGTGCTCTTTGCGTTCTCGCTTGTCGCGCTGTTGCTGGTCGTGGCTCTCGTGCTCGACGTCGCCCGTGCCTACGCCGCACTCCGGTACCAGAGCGGTGTGGCCGACGCCGCCGCGCTGGCCGGCGCACAGGACCTGCAGGATCTCGATGCGAGCGGCAATACAACGATGTCTGTCAGCACCGCGGACTACCCAGTCGCCCAGTGCGATGCTTACAACCTGCTCGTGCGGCAGCTCGCTGCTCCTCCACCTCCGGCCGTCCCGGCCACACTAGATTGCACCAGCGCCACCGTTCTCAATGGCTTCGGTTGGTCGGCCACTACGACCACGTACACGGCCGTTGTCGGCAGCTACACCGTGCAGATCACGACACCGTATCCTCCGGCGTCGAACGGAGACCGGGCCGTGAAGGTCGGGATCAGACAGACCAACTTCGGGCTCACCTTCGGCAACGCGGTCTGCCTCTTGCCGGGCAGCGGATGCGTCTCCGGAGCGCCGTCGTGGAGTCCGGCGGTCGCGTCCGTGGCCGGCGGCGGGTTCGGGGGGCAGTACGCGGTGGTGACGCTGCGGGGCAGCCACTGGCTCAAGAAGCAGGACGCGAACTACGACGACATTACACTGACCGGCGGTTCGACCTTGAATGTCGTCCAGGGCGACGTCGGGACGAATACGGATCTGGTCACGAACGGGTGTGGGACGAGCTCGGCCTCAGCGCTCATCTTGGCGTCTGGGGCCAAGCTGGACCATTACGATGACATCTCCGTCACCTGGTGCAACCCTGTTCCCAAGGACCACGTGATCCAATTCCCAGTCCCCGACCCGGACTACTGGGCGACCGCATCGTCAGCGCTCAGCTCGACGCCCCCCACGTACAGTACGGCTAGTGCGGCGCAAGATGCTGGCTGCGCAAATGTCGGTGGCTCGGCCTCACCGGGTCTGACGCTGACGGACATAGGCAAGACATACAGCCCGGCGAACTGGCCTGGTCTCACAAAGGCTGGGGATCTCTCCACCACGAATACCGTCTGCTACAAACCCGGCATCTACACCTTCGATATCCACAACACCTCGAATACGACAGTAGTGTTGCTAGAACCCGGGATGTACTGGTTCAACGCCGGATTGACGATGTACGGGCCGATGATTGGTGGCTACGCCGCCGATCAACCGGGCGTAACACTGGTGTTCCCAGAGGGATCGCAGTGCACCGCCACCGGTGGATCCGCTGCCTGCAACTTCGCTGGCAACAACTCTCCCTTGGTTGCGCTGAACATGGGCTCGTGCACACCGAGCTCGGTGGCCTCTTCCCCGCTCTGCGCCGAAACCTCTGGCGCCACGCCGGCGCCATCGTGGGACGCGACAACCAGCACATGGACCGGATCACCTGTCGCGCAGGTGTCGTTCGCGGGGCCGCACGGCTCGACCATCACGGTGCCGGAGACGCTCATCGTCACTCACGATCCGGGCTGTTACGTGCAAGCAGATGCCACCGAGCCCACCAGTTGCTCCGACACGAGCAATAACGTCCTGAACATCCCGGGGGGCGGTTCCCTGTATGTGGCTGGCGTGCAGTACGCACCCTCCGACAACGTGCACATTTCCGGCGGATCGGGGAGCAATGGAACCGTCGGGCAGATCATCGCGTGGACGGTGACGTACAACGGATCAGCCACCGTGAACGAGTTCTACCCCGGCAGCATCGGCAACATGGTCCTGCGTCTCGACACTGTCTGCTCTCCAGGGGCGGCGTGCCCGTAGCGCTCTGCTATGCACAGGGCGTCCGAGACGACGTCGAACACGCGCGAACCCTGACTTCGTACCCATCCGAGGCAGTACCGACGGGTAATGGCGCGACACCGCTCCTCCATCATGCTCGCCTCATGACAAGGCGAATCGCCGCACTCCTGCTCTGGTTCTACGTCATCCTGGTGGCGTGGAACATCGTCGCTTTCATGACGGGGCAGAGCGTTCTGCTGGGGCCGGTCGTGGCCACGGCCGTGACGGCCGTGATCGCGGGCGACCCGATGCACAAGATCTGGACGCCCCGGCGTAGCTGACCCGTTCGGGCTCAGCCCTCCTCCGCGGCCTCGGCCGGGAGGGAGATGACGAAGGCGGCACCGCGGCCGGGCTCGGGCTCGGCCAGCTCCAGCTCGCCGCCCATCGCCCGGCACAGCTCGCGGGAGACGTAGAGGCCCAGGCCGCTGCCCTCGCCGGTGGGCCGCTCGGCGCCGCGCTCGAAGCGCCCGAACAGGCGCGTCCGGTCGGCCTCGTCCACGCCCGGCCCGCGGTCCGCGATCGTGATCGTGAGCTCGCCGCCGGCCGGGTTCGCCACCACGCTCGCCTCGACGGGCCCGCGCCCCCCGTACCGCACGGCGTTGTCGAGCAGGGCCCACAGCACCTGGTCCAGCTGGTCGGGGTCGCCCAGGGCGAGCCAGCCCGCCGCCCGGTCGTCGAGGGCGAACGGCACGCCGTCGGCGCCCAGCGCCTCCCAGGTGCGCCGCACGCGCGGCGCGGGCGCGAACACCTCGAGCCTCGGCCGCAGGGCGCCCGACTCGATGCGGCTCACGGTGAGCAGCTGGCGCACCATGCGCGACAGGCGGTCGGCCTGCTCGGTGATGATCGAGAGGCGGCGGTCGGGCGACTCGGCCGCCAGCTGCTGCGCGTAGCCGCGGATGCTGGCGAGGGGCGTCTGGAGGTTGTGCGACACGCCCCGCAGGAAGTCGTCCTTGGCCTCGTCGAGGTCGCGCAGCTGGCGGTTCTGCCGCTCCACGCGCGCGTACAGCTGGGCGTTGCGGACGGCGGCCGCCACCTCGACCGCGAACAGCTCGAACAGGTCCTGGTCCGCGCGCTCCCAGGGCCGGGTCGCCGGCAGGTGGCCGATCGCGATCCCCTGCGCCTCGCCGTTGGCGACCAGGACGGCCCGGACGGGGATGGGCTCGCCCGGGACGGGCTCCTCGTAGGGGATCTCGCGGGGGTCGATCAGCAGGACCCGGCAGTCGATCATCCCGAACGCCTCGCGCGCCGCCTCGGCGGCTCGGGCGGCGAGGTGCTCGGGCGCCTCGCCGACGGTGGCGCTCTCCACGATGTCGAGCACGCGCCGGAGCTCGCGGGTGCGGCGCGCCAGGTCGCGCGCGAGGCGGCCGTGGCTCTCGGCCAGGCGGCTCAGCTCGTCGTCGCCGGGGAGCTCGGGGCTGGCGGGCTCCTCGCCGGCGGCGGCGCGCTCGACCGAGTCGGCGATCGCGCGCAGGGGCGACGACAGCTCCGCGGCGAGGATGAGCGCGAGCAGCAGCGCGAACGCCACGCCCACTGCCATCGCGAGCAGCAGGACGCGGGCCATGGTGGCGCCCGGGTCGGCGGTGTCCACGAACACCAGCGTCACGGCGCCGAAGCCGAGCACGGGCAGGATGCCCGCGGCGATCAGGGAGGCGGTCAGCCGGACCCGGTAGGGGACCCGCCCGGCCCGGTACCGGGGCGGCGACGGGTCGGGGCGGCGCGGGACGGTCACGCGGGCTCGGCGCCGACGGCGCCCACCAGCCGGTAGCCGATGCCGCGCACGGTGAGCAGGTGGACGGGCTTGTTGGGGTCGGCCTCCACCTTCTGGCGGAGGCGCCGCATCGTGACCCAGACGTAGCTCGGGTCGGCGTCGTCGGTGTCGGCCCAGCCGCGCGCGAGGAGCGTCTCGGTGGTCACCGTCTGGCCCAGGTTGGCCGCCAGCGCGTACAGCAGGCGCGACTCGGTGGGCGTGAGCTGGACCGGCTCGCCGGCGACGATCGCCTCGCGGCGGTGCAGCTCGAGGGCCAGGTTGGGCCCGAGCACCAGGCGCTGGCGGGGGACGCGGTCGCCCATGCGGCGCAGGACGCGCGTGATCCGGGCCCGCAGCTCCGGGTAGTGGTACGGCTTGGTCACGTAGTCCTCGGCGACCTCCTCGAGGAGGTCGGCCTTGGAGTCGGCGGTGTCGATGGCCGAGAGGACGATGATCGGGAGGTCCGCGCGCGCCTTCACCTCGCGCGCGAGCGTCAGCCCGTCCTTGCGGGGCATCAGCATGTCGATGATCAGCAGGTCCGGCCAGGCGACCGACAGCCGGCGCAGCGCCTCCTCGCCGTCGCGGGCGGTCTGGACCTCGTAGCCGTCGGAGCGCAGCTGCTCCGCGAGGATGACGAGCAGGTTGGGGTCGTCGTCCACGATCAGGATGCGCGGCGCCGAGCCGGCCGGACCGGGTCCGGTGTGCAGCATGGATTGGAGCATAGCGGGGCGGGGAAGCGCGGGGCGGGCCATCGGTCGTTGGGGGAGAGGCGTGCACCGGCGCGTGCGGCGCCTCGCGCTCGTCGCGGGCGCTTCCCGGGTGCGTGCGCCCCGCCTGCGTTCCGGCGCCCTCCCGGCGCGCCCTCTCGGCGCGGCACGCGGCGGCCCTCCTCGGCGCGCCCCTCCCGGCGCCCTTTCGGCGCAGCACGCAGCGGCCCTATGGACGGGTCGTCCTTCAGGGGATCCGCTCGGTGCCGCATTCGACCACGTCAGGTCTTTGGCGAGAGCACCCGGCGGGTGGCGCAGCGGTTCGCCCGCCGATAGAGCCGCTGGGTGCAGGGCGGCGGTGGTTCGACGCCTGCCGGGTTAGGCGCTGGCGGTGGCTGGCGCGGGCCCCGTCGTGGCCCTATGGGCTCGTCACCCGTTGTGCGGGCCAGCTCGTGACCCAGGTGACCCGGCCCGTCCCTCGACGCGAGACGAATGGGCCCCTGCTGGACCATTCGGAAGGCCACGGATCCATAGGGTCGCCGGACGGCCCGGGGGCGGACGCCTCGGGCGTGCGGATCGCGGCTCTCCTCGGGTCCGGCGCGGGGCCGCTCCGCGAGAGTGCCGCTCCGCGAGACGGGTCGCCCCCGGCCAGCATCGGCTCGACCGATACACTCACGCTCCGATGTCCGACCTGCCGATCCGCCCCTACGAGCGCCGCCCGGCTTTGTTCCAGCCGTGGGATCCCGCCGCGGAGGACGTCGCCCGCGAGCTGGCCCGCCTGGTCGACACCGCCCGCCCCGGCACCGTCGCGCACCACGTGGGCTCGTCGGCGGTCCCGGGGATGCCCGGCAAGAATTACGTGGACTTGGCGGTCGAGGCGCCTCCCGACGAGATACCGCTGATCGCGGAGGCGGCGCGCTCGCTCGGCTTCCAGCCGCAGACCTCGGTCGGCGCGTTCCCGCCGGCACGGCCGATGCTCCACGGCGCGGTGCTCCACGAAGGCCGCGAGTACCCGGTGCACCTCCACGTCATGCCGCCGGGCCGCGGCGAGCTGGCCGAGCTGCTCGGCTTCCGCGACGCGCTGCGCGCCGACCCCGCCCTGCGCGACGCCTACGCGGCGGAGAAGCGAAGGATCGTCGAGGCCGCCTCCGCCGCGCCCGACCCGGGGGCCGCGCCGCCCTACACGGTCCAGAAGGCCGGGTTCGTCGGGGAGGCGCTCTACCGCCTGGGCCTGCGGGGCGCCCCCGCCGGCGTGGGCGGCCCGATCGCGCCCGGCGCCACCATCGGCTTCCTCGGCGGCGGCCAGCTGGGCCGGATGATGTCGTTCTCGGCGCGCGCGATGGGCTACCGCGTGGTCGCGCTCGACCCGGACCCGGACTGCCCCATGGCGGCGGTGGCTGACGAGATCGTGGTCGGCCGGTACGACGACGTGGACGCCGCCCGGCGCCTGGGCGCGCTGTCCGACGTCGTCACCTACGAGCTCGAGCACGTGGGGCTCGACGCGGCCCGGGCGGCCGCCGAGGGCGCCCCGCTCCGCCCGGGGCTGGTCGCGCTGGCCGCCACGCAGGACCGGCTGGCCGAGCGGCGGTTCCTGCGCGACATCGGCGAGCAGACGGCGCCCTGGCGCGAGGTCCGCGGGGTCGCGGAGGCGAGGGCCGCGGCGCGCGAGCTGGGCCTGCCGATGCGGCTCAAGCTGCCGCTGGGCGGGTACGACGGCCGCAGCCAGGTCCGCGTGGACGACGAGTCGCGCACCGAGGCGGCGGTGGCCACCCTGGGCGGGCTCGACGGCCGGCCGCTCCTGGCCGAGGGCGAGATCGACTACGAGGCCGAGCTCTCGGTGGTCATCGCGAGAGGGCGCGACGGGCGCACCCTCGCCTACCCGATCTCGCGCAACGTGCACGACGCGGGCGTGCTCTCGGAGAGCGTGGCGCCGGCGCCCTTCCCCCCGCTGATCCTCCACGTCGCCCGCGAGGTGGGCGACTGGATCGCCCGCCGGCTCGACCTCGTGGGCGTGATGACGGCGGAGCTGTTCCTCACGCGGGAGGGCCTGCTGGTCGTCAACGAGCTGGCCCCGCGGGTCCACAACAGCGGCCACTGGACCATCGAGGGCGCCGCCACCAGCCAGTTCGAGCAGCACTTGCGCGGGATCCTCGGCCTGCCGCTGGGCTCGGTTGAGCCGCACGGCTCCGCGGCCATGGTCAACCTCCTCGGCACCGGGCCCGACCGCCCAGCCCGCCTCGCGGGAGTGGAGCGGGCGCTCGCCGACCCCGGTATCCACGTACACGTCTACGGCAAGCGGCGGGTGTTCGAGCGGCGCAAGATGGGCCACGTGACGGTCGTCGGCCGCGACGCCGACGAGGCGCTGGAGCGGGCACGCCGGGCGCGCGCCGCGCTGACCTGGGAGGAGTGACCGTGGGCGAGGGAGGGCGGAGCGAGGCGCCGCGGGTGGGGATCGTCGGCGGGAGCCGCTCCGACTTCCCCGTGCTCGAGAAGGCGCAGGTCGTGCTGGGCGAGCTCGGCGTGCCCTGCGAGCTGCGCGTCGTGTCGGCCCACCGAACCCCCGACCACCTGTTCGCCTACGCCGAGACCGCCGAGGCGCGCGGGGTCCAGGTGATCATCGCGGGCGCCGGCGGCGCCGCCCACCTGCCGGGCATGCTCGCGGCCAAGACGGCGCTGCCGGTCATCGGCGTGCCCATCCCGACCCAGCACTTGGGCGGCCTGGACTCGCTGCTCTCGATCGTCCAGATGCCCCGCGGCATCCCCGTCGCCACCGTGGCCATCGGCAACGCTGACAACGCGGCGCTGCTCGCGGCGGCGATCCTGGCGCTGTCGGACCCGGCGCTCGCGGAGCGGCTGCGGGCGCGACGCGCCGCCCAGACGCAGTCCGTCCTGGACGATCCGTCGAACGCCGAGCCCCTCGAGGGCTGATCCCGGCGGCCGCACGCGGCCATTCGCCGCGCCCGCCTCCGCGGTCATTCGCCGCGCCTGTTCGGCGTGCTATCGAGGTAGCAGGCTAACAGGGCAGCATGGTGTCGAGTTAGCACACTACCCGGATGACGAGCCGAAGCAGGCGCCCGGTGGGCCGCCGCTGCCGGGCAGCGCCGTCGGCCGGGACCGCCGCTGCCGGGCCGCATCGCCGGGGGCCGCCGCTGCCGGGCAGCGCCGTCGGCCGGGGGCCGCGTCGGCCGGGAGGGACCATCGGCCGGGCTCGCCTGACCTTCTGGGCTATGCAGCCGCGCACCAATTCAATGGATCGTGACAGGTGCAGCGCTGACGATTCCAGCACTGGACTCCCGATCCGGGGACTTCGATGATCGACCTCGCATCACGCATTCGAACCGTCGGCCGCCGGCAGCCCATTCGACGGCCGGCCCGGGCCGCTCGCACCGGCCTCCGGGCCCTGTGGGGGACCCGGGGCCAGTCGATGGTCGAGTTCGCGGTCATCCTGCCGGTCATGCTCACGGTGGTCGGCGCCGCGATCGACATGTCCCGGCTGTACCAGGCCTGGAACGTGCTCGAGGCGTCGACCCGCGATGCCGCCGAGTACGCCGCCACGAAGGACGCCTCGTCGCCCGCGGCAACGGCGGATGCCGCCAAGGTCGTGTGCACCGAGACGGCCGGCCTGCCCGGCTACACCGCAACAGCGAGTGCTCCCGGCTGCTCCAGCCCCGCGGTCACGACCACGTGGAAGAGCGACGCCACTGCGCCCGGAGCCAACTCGACGTACCCGCTCGTGACGGTGACGGTGACCACCAGCCTGCCCTTCCGCACCCTCTTCCCGTACCCGCTGTTCACCCAGGGCGGAGCCTGGACGCTCCGCTCGTCGCAGACCTACTCCATCCTGCAGGGCCGCTGATGTTCCGGAACTCCCGCTCGCGCACACGAGGCCAGGCCCTGGTCGAGTTCGCCCTGATGGTGCCCATGTTCTTGGCGCTGACGATGGGAGTCGTTGACGCCGGCCGGGTGATCTGGGCCTCGACGAGCCTCTCGGCAGCGGCGCGCGAAGGAGCGCGGCTGGCCATCGTCCACGGCGGCAGCCCGAACGACCCGTGCCCGATGGGCCCGCTGACCCCCGACTACGACGCCCCCGCCCCGTCGCCGAGCACCAGTTGCCCCGACCCCTCCCCCTCCAAGCAGGCGATCAAGGATGCGGCGATCGCCGCCGCGCAGGCCGGCGGGACGGGCATCTCGGCCACCGTGTGCTACGGCGTCGGATGCAGCGGTGACACGGACTCCACGGCCGGCGACGGGAACAACGCGCGCGGCAACCCGGTCACCGTCACGGTGTCCAGCCAGGTGGCGCTCTCGGTCCCGGCGCTGCTGGGCTTCTCCGCGTTCACGATCTCGGGAAGCTCGACCATGCTGGTGAACCACTGATGAACCCGCGAACGAGCCGCCGCGACGGCCAGATCCTGGTCCTGTTCGCCGGGTCCCTGTTCTTCTTCTTCGCCATGGCGGCCCTGCTCTACGACGGCGGCAACGCGCTCGTCCTGCGGCGCCAGCTGCAGGACGCCGGCGACGCCGCCGCGCTCGCCGCGGCCAACGTCATCCAGTCCGGGACCCCCAAGGGGTGCAGCGCGACCGCAGGTCCCCCGCCCGGATCGCCCCGCACCGCCGTCGTTCAGGCCGCCCAGGCGGCCGTGACCGCGGCCCTGCCCGGCTTCCCCGTGAGTCGGATCGCGGTCAGCTGTCCCAACACCGGCTGGACACAGAACTACGCCGTGGAGGTGGATCTCGCGGGCACCTCGCCCAGCTACTTCGGCGGCCTGCTCGGCATGGCAGGCATCGGGGTCTCCACCACGAGCCAGGCCGTGAACGGTCAGCTCGCCAGCGCCAAGTACGCTGTCGTTGAGCTCGACCCCTGGAACTCGGCCTGGCCCCAGGCCTACAACGGATGCCCCTCGGTCCTGTTCTCGGGCAGCAACACGGTCACCTTCGACGGCTCGATGATGATCGACTCGGCATGCCCGGCCGGCAACGGCGGCGCCCTTGGGACCAACGGCAACGCGGCGGTCCTGACGTTCAACAACCAGGCCGTGGTCAAGATGGTCGGCGGCTACGCGGCCGGAGCGCTCAGCATCACGCCCGCCCCCGTGACCGGGCAGAAGTACGTCAAGGACCCGCTGGGGCTGGCCCCGTTCCAGTGGGGGTTCGGGACGTCCTACCCCAGCTTCCCGGTCCAGTCCACCAAGCAGCTGAAGCTGTCCGGCGGCTCGACCGTGCTCGAGCCGGGGGTGTACACCGGCGGGATCGCGATGTCGAACCATGCCGTCGCGTACCTGCACCCGGGGATCTACGTGATGAACGGAGGCGGGTTCACGATGGGGGCCGGCAACGCCGCGTACGCGATCCCGTCGTCACTGACGTCGACGTCCGCCACGACCTGGGCCACGGACTGCCTGGCCACCAACTGCGGCGTGCTGCTGTACAACACCGGGTTCACGAACACCAGCAGCCCCAGCAACTCCAAGGACACGATCTCGGTGGGTGGCGGCGCCACGCTCATGCTGCGCCCGTACAACGCCGCCGTGGACGCCACAGGCGCCGACGTGAACGACTACCAGAACCTGCTCATCTGGCAGAACGGCACCCCCGCCCCCGCCTCCGGCTCGGTGCAGCCCCCCATCTCGCTCTCGGGCGGCGGCCAGATGAACATCAGCGGCACCGTCTACAGCCCGGGCGGGATCGTCCAGATGGGCGGCAACTCGGGCGGGTCCGGCGGCAGCGAGCTCGACGTCACGCTGCAGTTCATCAGCTGGGACCTGCAGTTCAACGGCAACATCGGGTTCCACTTCTACTACCAGTCAGCCGCCTTCGCCAAGCCCACCGACTACGGCCTGATCAAGTAGCTGGATCGAGTCGCGGGCAGGCGCGCGAGCCGGGCGTCGCGGCGCGAGCCGGGCGTCGCGGCCGAGCCGGGCGTCGCGGCCGAGCCGGGCGTCGCGGCGCGAGCGGGCGTCGCGGCAGGCGAGGCTCCGACGCGGCGCCGGCTGCGTCGTGCTAGCGGGGAAGCGCCAGCAGCAGCACGCCGCCGACCGCAACGAAGCCGGCCACGAGGACGACGTCGGCGAAGGTGAGGCCGCCAAGGTCGCGGTCGTCGCGCTGCAGCCACACGCGCCGGGCGTTGCCGAACGCGACGGCGGCGACGGCGGCGGCGATGCCCAGCTCGGCCGCCGCGAGGCCCATCCTGGTCCACGGGTAGACGCCGCTCGCGTCGAGCGCGATGTCGAGCAGGCCGTACGCCACCATCGCGCCGCCCGCGATCAGGCTGATCTGGAACTCGCGCAGCAGCCTCGCGTCCCGCGCCATCGGTCCTCCGTCCCGCGCCATCGGTCCTCCGTGCATCGTGCGCCCCGCTGCGTCCGGTGATCTTGGGGCGGTCCGGGCAGGGCGGCAACGGGCCGTTCGGCCCGGCGATGGCCCGGCCCGCGTAGACTCGGTGCCGTGATGGACGAAGAGCGCTGGCGGCCCGGCATGCGCGGCCTGGACTGCCAGTCCGTCGCGGTGCACGGGGTACCGCCCGTTTCGCCGCCGAGCCGGCCGCCGCACCCGGCGCCCGACACCGACGCCGCGCTGCTCCACGGGCACGCCGTCCTCCCGGCGGTGCCGGCCGTCGTCCTCGAGCTCCTGGCGCTCGTCGCCATGCCCGACCCTGGGGTGGCCCCGTGAGCGAGCGGATCCTCAGCGACGACGAGCGCCGGAGCATGGCCGTGATCGGCCGCGGGCTCGACGGCCGCTCCACCGACATCGCGTCGGGCGGCGGGGCGCCCCACTGGCTGGACGCCATGCTCAACTTCTGCTCGCGCTGCGGCACTGAGCTCGTGCGGACCGTCCCGCCCGACGAGAACCGGGAGCGGCTGGCCTGCCCCGACTGCGGGCAGGTCGCCTACATCAACCCGCGCATGGTCGTCACCACGCTGCCCGTGGACGCGGACGGCAACCTGATCCTGATCCGCCGCGGCATCGAGCCCGGCTATGGCTCGTGGGCGCAGCCGGGCGGCTTCCTTGAAGTGGACGAGACGGTCAGCGAGGCGGCCGTCCGCGAGACGCTCGAGGAGACGGGCTACCTCGTCCGGCCCGGCGAGCTGATCGGGCTCTACTCGCGACTCGAGGCGGCCGTGGTCACGCTGGCGTTCGAGGCGGAGGTGGTGGGCGGAGAGGCCAAGCCGTGCGCGGAGTCGCTCGAGATCGCGCCGTTCCGGCCCGCCGACATCCCGTGGACCGAGATCGCGTTCACGACCTCGTACTGGGCGATCCGCGACTGGGTGACGCGGCGGCACCCCGAGGTGGAGGTGCCCGCGTCCTTCCGGGGGCGCAACCGGCTGTAGGCGGCTGGCTACGCTCTGCGGGTTGCGCGGCCGAGTGGGCGCGCGGCCGGGGCGCGCGGCGGGGGTACGTGAAGCCGGCGCAGGACCGGCGGCCTGGGCCCCCCGGGGTTCTTGCAGATGACCACCGTGGGAGCGTTATGCGCGGTTCCGGCCGCCGAGGACCCACAGGTGCTGCGCCGCCACGCACGAGCGCAAGCCGAAGAATCGCCATCCGGCCGCACGGCGGCCCGTATCCGGGAAGTTCCTGGACAAGGGCCGCGGCATGGGCATCTGGCGGAAAACGAGCGGCCGCGCCATGCGGGATGTCCAAACGACGAGCATCTGGCGGAAAGCGGGCGACTGAGGGCCGCCCCGCGGCCTTATGCGAGAAACTCGGCCGGCGGGCCGAGCAGCGGGTTCGAGCCGCGGGCGGTCGGGGGACGTCAGCGGACCGAAACCGCCGCCCGCCGCGTCGCGCCGTGCCCGCCGCCCGGCCCCACGCGTCAGCTTATGTCCACGAACACGTTCTTGACCTCGGTGTAGAGCTCGAGCGCCTCCATCCCGAGCTCGCGGCCGATGCCCGACTGCTTGTAGCCGCCGAACGGCGCCTCGACGTGGACGCTGTTGTTGCAGTTGACCGAGATCACGCCCGACTTGAGCGCCTTCGCCGTGCGGATGGCCTTGCCCATGTCCCGCGTCCAGATCGAGCCGGACAGGCCGTACGGCGACGCGTTGGCGAGCCGCATCGCCTCCTCCTCGGTGTCGAACGGGATCACGCCCACCACCGGGCCGAAGATCTCCTCGCGGGCGATCTTCATGTCGGGCGTCATCCGGTCGAACACGGCGGGCATCAGGTAGGCGCCCTCGGCGAGGGAGGGGTCGGCGGGGCGGATGCCGCCGGTGACCAGCTGGGCGCCCTCGTCGAGGCCCGACCGCACGTAGTCCTCGACCCGGGCCCGCTGCTTGAACGAGACGAGCGGGCCGACCTCGGTGGCCGGGTCGGACGGGTCGCCCACCTTGACGTTCTCGGTCGCCTTGGCGAACAGCTCCACCACGCGCTCGTGGACGGACCGCTCCACGAAGATGCGGCTGCGGGCGCAGCAGTCCTGGCCGCAGTTGTCGAACACCGCGTAGGGCGAGGTGGCCGCGAACTTCTCGATGTCCGCGTCGGCGAACACGATGTTGGGGCTCTTGCCGCCCAGCTCGAGGCTGACCTTCTTGATGGTCCCGGCGGCGGTCCGCATGATCTCCTGGCCGGTCGCGGTCTCGCCGGTGAAGGCCACCTTGCCCACGCCCGGGTGCGCCGCGAGGCCGCCGCCCACCACGGGGCCGGGCCCGGTGAGCACGTTGAGCACGCCGGCCGGGAGCCCCGCCTCGAGCGCCAGCTCGCCCAGCCGGAGGGCGGTGAGGGGCGAGTACGAGGCCGGCTTGAGGATCGCGGTGTTGCCGGCCGCCAGCGCCGGGCCGACCTTCCAGGCGGCCATCATGATCGGGAAGTTCCAGGGCACGATCAGGCCCACGACGCCGATCGGCTCGCGCAGGGTGAAGTCGAAGCCCGGGCGGTGGACCGGGATGGTGGCGCCGTGGATCTTGGTGGTGGCGCCGCCGTAGAACTCGAGGACCCTGGCGACCTGGCCCACCTCCCAGCGGGCTCCGCTGATGGGCTTGCCGATCTGGAGGGACTCGAGCTGCGAGAGCTCCTCCTCGTGGGCCCGGACCACCTCGGCGAAGCGGAGCATCAGGTGGCCGCGGTCGGCGGCCGAGAGCCGGGACCACTCGCCGTCGAACGCCCGCTGGGCCGCGGCCACCGCGCGGTCCACGTCCTCCGCGCCGCCCGACGGCACCGTGCCGACCAGGGTGCCGCGGTGCGGCTCGACCACCTCGAACGTCTGGCCGTCTGCCGCGGCGACGAGCTCGCCGCCGATCACCATCCGGTACTCGGTCATGGGTGTGCAGTCTCCTCGGGCCGCCGGGGCAGAATCGCCGCAACCGGGCGGGCGCAGTGCGGGGTCAAGGCCCCGATTCTATGCCCCGGCACTGGGGTCGGCCGACCGCTGCGCGCGGCGCGGAGCCAAGGGGTCGCCGTCGAGCGGGACCCTAGCCGCCGGGGGCGTCGGGCGCGGCCTCACGCGGCTCGCGGGGCGCGGCGTCGGCTACGTCCCCGTACGCCCGGCGGCGCAGGCTGACGGTGACGGCGGACTGCTCCGGGCCCGACACGCCCATGCGGGCCAGGGCCGCCCGGGCGAGCTCGAGCGCCGCCTCGACGTCGGGGTCGGCGAGGCGCGTGACGCCGAGCTCGCGGAGTGACCGGATCTCGGTCTGGCCGCGCGCCCGGGCCACGATCGGGAGGCGCGGGTTGATCGCGCGGGCGCGCTCCACCGCCAGCCGCGACGCGAGCGGATCCCCGATCGCGACGACCAGCAGGCGGGCGCGGTCGAGCCCGGCCCGGCGCAGGATGGCGGGGCTGGCGGCGTCGCCGTAGAGCGTCGCCGCGCCCTGGCCCGCGGCCGCGTCGAGCGCGCCCTGGTCGCGGTCCACCACGACGCACCGGAAGCCGCGGGCGCGCACGGCCCGGATGACCACCCGACCAACGCGGCCGGCGCCCAGGACGACGATCGAGAGGCGGGCCGACTCGTCGCCGCCCGCCATGGCCAGCTCGCCGCGCGTCACCGGCGGCAGCCCGGGCTGAGGCGGCTCGAGGAGCGGCTCCCGCCGCTCCAGGGCCCGCACCAGGCGATCGGCCCCGCGGGTCAGCGCGGGCGAGATGACGATGCTCGCGACCGCGGTGGCGAGCACGAGGTTGTAGGCGCGCTCGTCGAGCAGGCCGAGCGAGAGGGCGCGCTCGACGAGCAGGAAGCTGAACTCGCCCGCCTGGCCGATGCTCGCGCCGAGCAGGATCGCGCTCCGCCGGGGGAGCCCGAGCAGCCGCGCGAGCCCCGCCCCCACGACCGACTTGAACACGGTCGCGACCGCGAGCAGCGCGAGCAGCGCCGGCCAGTCGGCGACGATCGCGGCCGGGTCGAGCAGCATGCCCACCGACACGAAGAACAGCACGGCGAACAGGTCCCGGAACGGGATGATCTCGCTGGCCGCCTGGTGCGCGAGGTCGGACTCGGCGACGATGATCCCCGCGATGAAGGCGCCCAGCGCGAGCGACAGGCCGAACACGGCGCTTGACACGAACGCGGCGAGCAGCGCGGTCGCGAACACGGTGAGCAGGAACAGCTCGGGCGAGCGCAGCCGGGCGACCGCCTGGAGCAGCCAGGGGAGCAGCCGCGCCCCCAGGAGGTACGCGAACGCGAGGAACGCGGTGGTGCGCACGACCGCGAGCACGACCGGGGCGACCCCGTCCGTGCCGGCCAGCGGGTCGAGCACGGCGATGAGCACGACGGTGACGAGGTCCTGCACCACCATCCACCCGATCGCCGTCCGCCCGTGGAGGCTGTCGAGCTCGCCCCGCTCGCCCAGGATCTTGAGCACCACGAGCGTGGAGCTGATGGCGACGGCGGCGCCCACCACCGCCGCCCCGGCCGCGCCCATCCCGAGGGCCGCCGACACGGCCGCGCCCGCTGCGCCGGTGACCAGCACCTGCGCCAGGGTGCCGGGCAGGACGACCCGCCGGGTGCGGGCGAGCTCGCGCAGGGGGAACTCGACGCCCAGCGCGAACAGCAGCAGGACGACGCCCAGCTGGGCCAGCTCGCCGATGTGGGCCGCGTCGCCGGCGACCATGCCGCTCAGCGGGCCCAAGGCCACCCCAGCCGCCAGATAGCCGACGAGCGGGGGCTGCCGGAGCCGGACCGCCACGGCGCCGCCGGCGAGCGCGGCCGCGACGGCCACGCCGAGCCCCAGGATGAACCGCAGCTCGGGCGACAGGCCGGGGATCAGGTCGGGCATCGCATGAACCTCGACCCATTATCCGGTCCGGAGCGCGCCTGCGACCCCGTCCGTGCGGCCCATGGCGCGGCGTCGCCAGCCGCGCGACGCGTCAGCCGGCGGAGCGCTCCCGCTCGTCGGCGGCCATCGCGGCGCCCACGATCCCGGCGTCGTTGAGGAGCCGGGCGGGGATCACCTCCGCCCGGACCGTCAGCCGCGGGATGAACTTCTCGGAGCGCTTGGACACGCCGCCGCCGATGATGAACAGCTGGGGCCAGAACAGCCGCTCGATGGCCAGCAGGTGCTCGTCGAGGTCGGCGGCCCAGGCCTTCCACGAGATGCCCCGCCGGATGCGCGCGGCGGCGGCCGAGCGCTTCTCGGCGTCGCGCCCGCGGATCTCCATGTGGCCCAGCTCGAGGTTCGGCACCAGCGTCCCGTTGTAGAACAGCGCCGAGCCCGTGCCGGTGCCGAGCGTGATCAGGAACACGGTGCCCAGGCGGCCGACCCCGGCGCCGAAGCGCATCTCCGCGACGCCCGCGGCGTCCGCGTCGTTGATGAGGTGGACCGGGCGGCGGAGGACGCGCTGCATGGCCGCATCGGCGTCGAAGTCCAGCCAGCCGGGGTCCACGTTGGCCGCGGTCCGGGTCACGCCGCCGGTGATGACGCCGGGGAAGCCGACGCCGACCGCCGTGTCGGGCCCGAGCTGGACCTCGGCGCCGATCCGCTTGATCAGCCGGGCGATGGACGCCATGACGGCCGCCGGGGCCGACGGCTGCGGCGTGGGCACCCGGTGGCGCTGGCTCACGAGCTCGCCCGTGTCGAGGTCCACGGCTGCCGCCTTGATGCCGCTGCCGCCGATGTCCACGCCGATGGCGACGCGCCGGCCGTCGAGGGAGCGTGCGGGGCCGGCGTGCGCCGCCGCCTTGTCCTCCTCCAGCCCCTCATCGGGCTCCGCCTCGACCTCCTCCTCGGCCGCCTCGGCCGCCTCGGCCGCCTCGGCCTCGTCGGGCGCGAACGCCTCCGCGGGCTTGTCCACCGGCGGCGCCGCTGTGTCGGCCCCCGCCCCCGCCGCCCCCGCCACCTCCGCTGTCGACTCCGCCTCGGCCTCCGACTCCGCCGCCTCGAGCTCCGCCTCGGCCGGTCGTCGCTCGGGCTCGGGCGCCTGCGCCTCGTCGGGCGCGGGCTCGTGGGTCTCGCTTTCCATCGGCGATCTCCCGTTGTGGCGGCGAGCGGAGGAGGCCCGGTGCCGCCGGGCCCGCCGTCGTGCCGGCTAGAAGTAGTTGACCGTGATGCCCCCGTCGATGACGAAGTTCGCGCCGTTGGTCCAGCGGGACTCGTCCGAGGCGAGGTAGATCCCCACGTTGACGATCTCCTCGGGCTTGCCGAAGCGGCCGGTGGGGTTGCGGTTGAGCCGAAGCGCCTTGGCGGCCTCGTCCTTGAGCAGCCAGTCCATCAGCAGCGGCGTCTCGATCGGCCCCGGGCTGATCGCGTTGGAGCGCACGCCGCGGCCCGCGAACTGGACGGCCAGGCTGCGCGTGAGCGCGAGCACGGCGCCCTTGGACGCGGTGTAGGCGTCCTGCGGGACCGAGCAGCCGAGGATCGCGACGAACGAGGCGATGTTGATGATCGACCCGCTGCCCTGCTCGAGCATCTGGGGGATCGCGTACTTGCAGCCCAGGAACACACCCCGGACGTTGACCGCCATGACCTTGTCCCAGGTGGCCACGTCGGTGTCGATCACCGAGTGGTCCGCCTCGGGCATGATGCCGGCGTTGTTGTAGAGGGCGTCCACCCGGCCGTAGGTGGCCACGGCGTGCCGGACCATCGCGCGGGCGTCGTCCTCGTTGGAGACGTCGGCCCGGACGAACGTCGCGTCGCCGCCGGCAGCCCTGACCGCGCTGACGACGCCCTCGCCGGCCGCCTCGGAGACGTCGGACACGACGACCCGGGCGCCCTCCCTGGCGAACAGCTCGGCGGCCGTCTTGCCCATGCCGCTGCCGCCGCCGGTGATGATGGTGACCTTGCCTTCGAGTCGCATCGTGGCTCCGCTTCGGGGTGCGTCGGTGGTGATTGGCGCAAGGGTAATCGCCAAGCCCGCGAAGCGGCGCGGCGAATCGACTTGACGCGGGCACGCCGCCGCGGCGGGCCCGCGGAGAGGCGCCGGTCCCACGACCCGGCCGGACTTTCGGGTGAGTCCGCCCCGGATGGTGCAGGCGTACAACACCGACTGCATCCCACCGTCACACGCGAGGCGAATCGCCACGTGGGGAAGTCCAGACCGGCTCGGGCCGACAAGGCCACCAAGACCGCTCGCGTCGTGCGCCAGACCGTGGCGCGCTGGTTCATCGCCCTCAGCGCGCCTTGGGTGCTGCTGACCTCGGTGTTCGCCGCACGCATGGGCGGCGAGGCGGTCATGACGCTGGTGGTCAGCGTCGCCACCAACGCCCTGATCATCGCCTTCGGCACGCTCGGCCTGTGGAAGGTGCGCTCGCTCGTGGACCAGCTGGACCAGGAGCGCCACGGGCTGCGGCAGGCGTTCGACCAGGCGCGGCTCGACGCGCTCCGCGACGGCCTGACCGGCATGGGCAACCACCGGGCGTTCCAGGAGGAGCTCACCGCCTTCGTGAGCCAGGCCCGCGAGACGGGCCGGACCTTCGCCCTGCTGTTCCTCGACGTGGACGACCTCAAGAAGACCAACGACCTCAAGGGGCACGTCGCGGGCGATGAGCTCCTGCGGACGGCCGCGCGGATCATCACCGCCAACATGCGTCGCGCGGACCGGGGCTTCCGGGTGGGTGGCGACGAGTTCGCGGTCCTGCTGGCGGACTGCGACGCGGATCAGGGGCTCCTGACCGGGCGGCGGATCCTGGCGTCGGCGCTCGACGGATCTGCGGGCACGGCCCGGAGCGGCCCCTTCTCGGTGACGATCGGCGTGTCCGCCTTCCCGTCGCCGGCGACCGACCGCCAGATGCTGCTCCACCAGGCCGACGCGGCCATGTACTGGGGCAAGCGCCACGGCCGCACCGACGTCCAGGTGTTCGACCCGGCGCGCCACGGCATCGCCGAGGACCAGCGGACCCGCGACGAGCTGGCCGCGGCGGTCGGGCGGGTGGCGTCCAGCCGCCTCCTGACCCCCGTCTACCAGCCCATCTACAACCTGCGCACGGGCGAGGTCATGGGCTATGAGGGCCTAGTCCGCCCGCTGCCGGACTCGGGCTTCTCGAACCCCAGCCAGCTGTTCGTGGCGGCCGAGTCCACGGGCCGGACGGTGGAGCTCGACTACGCGAGCCTCGAGACCGTGCTCGCCGGCGCCCGGCGGCTCGACGACCGCCTGTACCTCTCGGTCAACCTCTCGCCGCGCTCACTCGAGACCGAGGCGTTCAGCCCGTTCGAGCTGCTCGCGATGGCGCGGCGCCACGGGATCGACCCCACGCGCCTGGTCGTGGAGCTGACCGAGCGCGAGGCGATCGAGGACATGACGCGGGTGCGGACGGCCCTCGGCGCGCTGCGCCGCCACGGCGTGCGGACGGCGGCCGACGACGTCGGGGCCGGCAATGCAGGCCTCCGCCTGCTGTCCGAGCTGACCTTCGACATCATGAAGATCGACCTGTCGCTGGTCCAGGCCGGCGCCGCGAACGGGGCGGCGGACGCCGTGCTCCACGCCCTGCGCGACCTCGCCCGGCGGAGCGGGCAGTCCGTGGTGGCGGAGGGCGTCGAGACGCCCGACCAGCTCCACGAGGTCATGGCGCTCGGCTTCCAGAGCGGCCAGGGCTACCTGCTGCGGCGGCCGACGCCCGGGCTGGACGCCGCGACGCTGGACCTGATGGCGCTGGCCGGGCTGCGCGGCGAGGCGGTCGAGGTCGCGTAGCGTCGCGCAGGGGTGACTGACGCGGCCGCCGGCCCGTCAGCCCCGCTCGAGGTACCGCTCGCGGTCCCAGTTGTGGACGACCGCGTCGTACTGCATCTGCTCGACCCTCGCGGCGTTGAGGTAGTGGGCCACCACGTCCTCGCCGAAGATCTCCCGGGCCGCCTCGGACCGCTCGAGCTCCCCGATCGCCTCCCACAGCGCCCGCGGCATCCGCGGGTGCCCCTCCGCCACGTAGCCGTTGCCCTTGAACTCGGGCTCGAGCTCCAGGCCGTGCTCGATGCCGTACAGCCCGGCGCCGATCATCGCGGCGTAGGTGAGGTAGGCGTTCATGTCGCCGCCCGGGAAGCGGTTCTCCACGTGGAGGCCGCTGCCGTGGCCCACCAGGCGGAAGCCGGTGGTCCGGTTGTCGCGGCCCCAGACCACGTTCACCGGCGCCCAGGACAGCGCGGCGTACCGCTTGTAGGAGTTGACGAACGGCGCGATGAACGGGGCCAGCTCGCGCGAGAACCTCATCATCCCGGCCATGAACTGGGCGCCCTGCTGGGACAGGCCGTACGGGCCCTCCTTCTCGCCCGGCGCCGCGTGCATCAGCGGCCGCCCGTCCTCGAGGCCCCAGATGCTCATGTGCAGGTGGCCCGACGAGCCGGTCCAGCGGTGGTCGGGCTTGGCCATGAACGTGATGCCCCAGCCGTTGAGGTAGGCGATCTCCTTGGCGCCGTGCTTGAAGATCACGGTCCGGTCGGCCGACTCGAGCACGTGGTCGTAGCGGATGTTGACCTCGTGCTGGCCGCTGGCGGCCTCGCCCTTGGAGAACTCGATCGGGATGCGCGCCTCGGTCATCAGGTTGCGCAGCAGGCGGTGGAGCGGCTCGGCCTTGGTCGCCTGCAGGAGGTGGTAGTCCTCGTTGTAGTAGCCGAACGGCTTGGGGACCGGCCAGCCGCGGTCGGCGAGGCTCTCCCAGCTGTCGCGCAGGACGTAGTACTCGAGCTCGGAGCCGCACCGGATGTCGAGCCCCATCCGGGCGGCGTGCTCGACCTGGCGCTTGAGGATGCTCCGCGGGCTGACCGGGATCTCCTCGCCCGTCTCCTCGTCGACCGCGTCGGCCAGCACCAGGGCGGTCTTGTCCAGCCAGGGCAGCACCCGCAGCGTGTCCCAGACCGGGTCGGCGATCCAGTCGCCGTAGCCCGTGTCCCAGTTCATGAGGGTGAACCCGTCGGGCGTGTTCATCTCCATGTCGGTGCCCAGCAGGTAGGTGCAGAAGTGGGCGCCGTGGTCGATGACCCCGTTGAGGAACGCCTGGGCCTGCACGCGCTTGCCGACCAGCCGGCCCTGCATGTCGGTGATCGCGACGACCAGGGTGTCGATCTCGCCCGACCGGACCTTGGCCTCCAGCTCCTCGAGCAGGGGATGCTTGGCCGTGCTGAGGTGCGGGTGGGCGGCGTGGGCGGCGTGCCCGCTGGCGGCTCGGTTCTGCTTCGGCATCGGGGACGTTCCTCTCGGGCTCGGGGGACTTGGCGAAACGGTCGGGACGCGGGCTATTTCGCCGTCATCGCCCCGTCGGCGACGATCACGGCCCCGGTGACGAACGAGGACTCGTCGGAGGCGAGGAACAGCGCGACGTTCGCCAGCTCCCGCGGCTCGCCGGGCCGGCCGATCGGCTGGAACGAGTCGATGGTGGCGTAGACCTCCGCCAGGCCGCCCAGCATCTCCGCGTGGGCGTAGTTGATCGGGGTGTCCACCCAGCCGGGGGCGAGCGCGTTGCAGCGGATGCCCTGCTTGGCGTAGTCGAGCGCGATGCCCTTGCTGAGCATCACGATCGCGCCCTTCGAGGTGGCGTAGATCGTCAGGTAGGGCTCGGCCACCAGGCCGTTGACCGAGGTGGTGTTGATCAGCGAGCCGCCGCCCTGGCGGAGCATGTGCGGGATCGCGTAGCGGCAGCCGTAGATGCAGCCCTTGACGTTGACGTTGAGAGTGCGGTCGATGACGTCGTCGGGGACCTCGTGGAAGATCCCCGGGATGTTCACGCCGGCGTTGTTGAACGCCACGTCCAGGCGGCCCCAGCGCTCGACCGTGCCGTCGGTATAGGCCTTGACCTGCGCCGGGTCCGAGACGTCTGCCGCCACGGCGAAGGCGGCGTCGCCGATCTCGCGGGCGGTGGCCTCCACGGCGTCCCGGTTGATGTCCACGCAGGTGACCCGGGCACCCTCCTCGGCGAACCGGATCGCGCTCGCCCGGCCGATGCCGGAGCCGGCACCGGTGACGATCGTGATCTTGCCAGCGAGCCGGTCGCCCATGCCTGCCGATCCTCCTGCTGTTACGGGGCCGTAATTCCTGTCGCGGATGTTGACACCGCCCCTCGAACCTGCGCTTACTGCGCACTCAAGCGAGGGGTCGCGAGGAGGGCGCGATCGTAACGCTATTCCACCGGCGCAAGAAGGAGGGTTTCGCCGCATGGCCGCTCCGCCCACTCGGGCAAGGTCCAGGGACGAAGAGCGTCTGCACCAGCTCGGCTATGCGCAGGAGCTGCGCCGGGGGATGCGGACGTTCTCGAACTTCGCGGTCTCGTTCACGATCATCTCGATCCTGTCGGGCTGCCTGACGCTGTTCGGGTTCGCGATGAACACGGGCGGCCCCGCGGTCATGACGCTCGGCTGGCTGTTCGTGGGGGTGTTCGTCACGATCGTGGCCCTCGGCATGGCCGAGGTGGCGTCGAGCTACCCGACGGCAGGCGGCCTGTACTACTGGGCGGCCAAGCTGGCTCCGGAGAGCGGCCGCAACGGCGCCAAGTGGAGCTGGTTCGTCGGCTGGTTCAACCTCGTGGGACAGGTGGCCGTCACCGCCGGCATCGACTTCGGCCTCGCGTTCTTCACCAACGCCTTCCTGCAGGAGGCGTTCGGGGTCGCGGCCAACCCGCCCACCACCATCGCGATCTTCGGCGTGATGCTGATCATCCACGCCCTCCTGAACACGTTCGGGATCCGCATCGTCAACCTGCTCAACCAGGTCTCGGTGTGGTGGCACCTGGTGGGAGTGGCGGCCATCGTGCTGGTGTGCACCCTCTTCAATCAGCACCCCATCACGCCGCTCGGGACCGTGTTCAGCACGTTCGTGGACAACACCGGGAGCGCGCAGGGCGGGCCGAACTGGCCGGGTCCCGTTCTGTACGGCATCCCGCTCTACGTGATGCTCATCGGCCTGCTCAACGCGCAGTACACCCTGACCGGCCAGGACGCCTCGGCGCACATGTCGGAGGAGACGCACGACGCCGAGCGGGCCGCCCCTAAGGGCATCATCTGGTCGGTGGTCATCTCGGTGATCGCCGGCTTCATTCTGCTGGTGGCCATGAACGTGGGCATCACCGGCGCCGCGGTGTTTCAGGACAACTCGGCCAACCCCGGCACGGCGCTTATCAGCGGCTACGCCCACGCCCTGAACTCGGCGACCGGCGTGCCGCCGGCGCAGATCTGGATCGACGCGGTCGGCACGGCGGGCGGCCTGTTCGTCCTGCTGCTCGTCATCGGCGCCCAGTTCTACTGCGGAATGGCCTCGGTCACGGCGAATTCCCGGATGATCTACGCCTTCGCCCGCGACGGCGCGATCCCGGGCTCCGGCTTCTGGCACAAGATCAACAAGCGGACCCGGACCCCCACCAACTCGATCTGGCTGGCGGCCGTCGGCGCGTTCGTCCTTGGCGTGCCCTACCTGTGGAGCGCGACGGCGTACGCCGCGGTGACCTCGATCGCGGTCATCGGGCTGTACGTCGCCTACATCACCCCGGTCACGCTGCGCCTGTTCGCGGGCGCACGGTTCAAGCCCGGGCCGTGGCAGCTCGGGTCCTGGAGCCGGCCGGTAGGCATCATCGCCACCGTCTGGCTGGTCTTCATCTTCGTGCTGTTCATGCTCCCCCAGGCGATCCCGATCAGCACGACCAACTTCAACTACACGCCGATCGTGTTCCTGGTGGTCCTCGGCGGCGCCGCGATCTGGTACGCCGTCTCGGCCCACAAGTGGTTCACGGGGCCGAAGGTCCAGGGCACCGCTGAGGAGCTGGCCGCGATCGAGCGCGATCTCGAGCTGGTGGAAGCCTAGGGACCGATCTCGCCGCGCTGCGAGGAGCCCGGGGCCGCCGCCTCCGGGCTCTCTCGCCTCCGCGAGCGCGGCGGGTCGGTGGCGCGCTGGCGCGCTGGCGCGCGGGGACCCGGGGGCAGGGCCGCGTCGGGGCGCGCGGGGCCGTCCCGGGCGCGCGGGGCCGCGTCGGGGCTGCGAGGCTGTCCCGGGGCCCGCGGGGTTGTCCCGGGCGCCCGGGGCCGCGTCGAGACGCGTGGGGCCGGTTTTCGCATTTGGCCGTGGAGCGGCCCGTATCAGCGTAGGTTTCGCCAGATGGCCCCGAGGGGGACATCTGAGGCGTCCGCGGCGGTGGGTTCAGCCGGATGTTCGCCGGGCGGCCCGTATCCAAAGACTTCTCGGATACGGGCCGTCTCGCGATCATCTGCGAGCACCTCGGCGGGCGGCCCGCACGTCGCCACGCGCAGGGCACGCCAGCCAGGCCGATACGGACCACCCGGCGGTCATTCGCCAGAAACCCGGCCAGCGGGGCCGTGCCGGAGCGCGCCACCGCGCGGCCGAACCGGGTACCGTAGCCCGACCGAACCCCCGAACCGCAGCGCTGGGAGCGAGATGCCCCACCCCCGCCTGTGCCTGCTGGCGGCGATCTCCGTGGCCGCTCTGATGGCGGGCGGGTGCGGCGCGGGGGCCGCCAATCCGACCGCGTCCTTCGCCGGGGCCAGCATCACGATCCAGGCGCGAGGCCTCGCGTTCAGCCCCGACATCGTCACCGCGCCGGCCGACGTGCCCCTCCGGCTGGTCCTCGACAACCAGGACCAGGGCGTGTCGGACGACCTCCGCGTGTTCCAGGGCGGCACCGAGCTGGGGAGGTCCCCGGCGGTCGTCGGGCCCGGGTACGCCTCGGTCGAGCTGCCGCCGCTGGCCCCCGGGCGCTACCAGTTCGCGTCCACGACCCACCCGGACATGATCGGGACGATCATCGTGGCCGTCGGCGCGTCGGCCGGCGCGTCTCCGGTCCCCTCGGCCGGCCCATCGGCCGTCCCATCGGGCGAGCCGAGCGGCCCGCCGTCCGGATCCCCGTCGGGCGCCTCGGCCGAACCCTCCGCCGTCCCCTCGGCCGGACCGAGCAGCCCCGCCGGCACGCTCACGCCCGGCGCGCCGTCGCTGCCCGTCGTCAACGGATCCGGCGCGCCGACCGGCTCCTGATCGGATCGCCGCCCGGCCGTGCCGGCGGATCGGCCCGCGGCCCCTGGGCAGGCTTACGCCCGCGCCGGAGAATCCGCCCCGGGCCCGCGCCGGCGGATCGGCCCGCGGCGCTCGGGCTCTGAACCCGGTGGATCGGCCGGCAGCCCCCGAGCCCGGTGGCGAGCCCCGCTCGGCGCCGAGCCCCGAGCCCCGCCTCGCCCCGGGTCGGGTCGATCCCCGGTCAGCCCCCGGCCGCCCCGCCCTCGAGCCCGGGCTCGGTCATCTTGGCCGGGTCGAGCAGGTCGTCGAGCCGGTCGGGCGCGATGCCCTTCTCGAGCGCCAGCTCGCGGATCGTCCGGCCGGTCTTGAAGCCCTCCTTGGCCATCGCCGCCGCGGCGTCGTAGCCGATCTCCGGTGCCAGCGCCGTGGCGAGCATCAGGCCTTGCTCCACGAGCTTCGGCCCGCGCTCGGTGGCCTTGAGGCCCTCGACCAGCTTGACCCGGAAGTTGCGCGCCGAGGCGGCGAGCAGCGCGATCGACTCCAGCAGCGCGAGCGAGGTCACCGGGAGCATCACGTTGAGCTCCAGGAACGACCCCGTCTGCCCGAAGGCCACGGTGGCGTCGTTGCCGATCACGCGGGCGACGACCATGGTCAGGCTCTCGACGATGACCGGGTTCACCTTGCCCGGCATGATCGAGCTGCCCGGCTGCGTCTCGGGCAGGGCCAGCTCCGCAAGGCCCGCGCGCGGGCCCATGCCCATGAACCGGATGTCCGAGGCGATCTTCCACAGGCCGAGCGCGATCGCACGCAGGCCGCCGTGGGCGGCGATGACCGCGTCGAGGGTCGCCTGGGCGTGGAAGTGGTTGGGCGCCTCGCGCACGAGCAGCCCGGTCATCTCGGACAGGTGGCCGCAGGCGCGCGCCGCGTACTCGGGGTGGGCGTTGATGCCGGTGCCCACCGCGGTGCCGCCGAGGGGCACGGTGAGCAGCTCGTCGCGGGCGGCCTGCGCTCGGCGGATCGCCTCCTCCACCTGGCCCGCGTAGCCGGCGAACTCCTGGCCCAGGCGGATCGGCGTCGCGTCCTGGAGGTGCGTCCGGCCGGTCTTGACCACGTCCCAGAACTCGGTGGACTTGGCGGCCAGCGCGGCCTGGAGGGCGACGAGCGCGGGGATCAGCTCCTCCTCGACGGCGATGGCGCCCGACAGCTGGAGAGCGGTCGGGATCGTGTCGTTCGAGGACTGGCACTTGTTGACGTCGTCGTTGGGGTGGACCTTGGCCCCGCCCAGACGCGCCGACGCGAGGTGGCTGATCACCTCGTTCATGTTGGTGTTGGTGGAGGTGCCCGACCCGGTCTGGTAGACGTCGATCGGGAAGTGCTCGTCCCAGCGGCCCTCGGCCACTTCGGCCGCGGCCGCCTTGATCGCCTCGCCCTTGGCGGCGTCCAGCAGGCCCAGGCCCACGTTGGTCTCGGCGGCGGCGATCTTGACCATGGCCAGCGCGCGCAGGAAGCGGCGCGGCATGCGCTGGCCGGAGATCGGGAAGTTGAGGACGGCGCGCTGGGTGGAGGCGCCGTACATCGCGTCGGCGGGGACCTCCATCTCGCCCATGGAGTCGCGTTCGATGCGGGTGGCCTTGGCAGGGGCAGTCTCGTCACTCATGGCGGCGATGGTAGTGCGCGTCGAGGCCGGCCGGGACGGGCCGGATGGACGGGTCGAAGGGAGGCGCCGGTCGCGCCGCTCGCGGGGGCTCAGGGCCTGGCCTGCCGGGTGGCGGACGTCTCGGGCTGCCCGGTGACGGACGGTCACCAGACTTCGCTCGGCGCCCGCCCACGCGCCGCCTCCGGTGACCCGGTGACGCCGTCTCGGGCTGCCCGGTGACGGACGGTCACCAGACTTCGCTCGGCGCCCGCCCACGCGCCGTCTCCGTTAACCCGGAGTCACCAAACCCCGCTGTCACCACTGCTCCCCGCTCGCCGATCGGCCAGTCGGGCGCGTCCAGAGGCACAACTTGGTGACGCAGCGTCACCGCCGGCGGCGCGAATGACCCCCGGCCACCGCGCCCAGACCCCCGCGCCCGGCAGACCCCTCCGCCCCGCGGGCACGCCGATGCGCATTCCCGCTGGACTTGACGTCGCCCGCGTATCCTTCCTCGCGTGACCGTGCCCGCCGCCGAGTTCCGCGCCGCCATCGGGCAGTTCGCCACGGGCGTGACCATCGTGACCGCGCTCGACGGCGACCGGCCGGTGGGCATCACGGTGAACGCGTTCGCGTCGATGAGCCTCGAGCCGCCCCTGGTGGCCGTGGCGCTCGACCACCGCCGGTTCATCGTCCCCACGATCGAGGCGTTCGGGCGGTATGCGGTCAACGTGCTCGCCGAGGACCAGCAGTGGCTCTCCGACTGCTTCGCCGGTGCCAACGTGATCCCCAGCCGCGAGGCGTTCTGCGGCGCGGCGTGGCACCCCGGCCGGACCGGCGTGCCGCTGATCTCGGGCACCACGGCGTCGCTCGAGTGCCGCGTGGTCGAGCGCATCCCGCTGGGCGACCACCTGATCTTCGTCGGGGCGGTGGAGGCCGTCACGGTGTCCGAGCCCGACGCGCCGCCGCTGCTGTACCACCGCCGCCGCTACCTGCGGATCGAGCGCGCGTCCACCGCGCAGGTCGAGGGCAAGCCCGAGTCGGCGGGCAACTGACGCCGGCGCGCGACGGCGAAGGCGAGGGCGAGGGCGTGCCGCAGGTCCGGGCCAACGGGCTCGACGTCGGGTTCGAGGTCGTGGGCGACGGCCCGCCCCTGCTGCTCCTCCACGGCGCGTCGTCGGGCGGGCGGCTCGACTTCGGCCACCAGATCACCCGGCTCAGCCGCGAATTCACCTGCTACCTGCCCGACGCCCGCGGCCACGGCGCCACGCGCTGGGACGCCGCCGACGGCTTCTCCTACGACTGGCTGCTCGACGACGTGGTCGCCTTCGCCGACGCGCTGGGCCTGGGCGCCTTCCACCTGCTGGGCTTCTCGATGGGCGGCGGCACGGCGGTCGGCGTGGCCAGCCGCTGGCCCGAGCGCGTCCTCACCCTGGTGGTGATGGGCATCTCCACCGAGCGCGAGCCGCGGGCCTCGGTGGCGCGCCGGCTGTTCGACGCCGAGCGGATCAAGCGCGAGACGCCCGACTGGGCGGCCGTGCTCGACCGCCGCCACGACCCGGTCCAGGGCGAGGGCGGCTGGGAGCGGCTGCTGCCGGTGATCGGCGACGCGATCGCCAGCCAGAACCTGCTCGGCCCGGCCGAGCTGCGGCGGGTGGACGCCCCGGCCCTCGTCGTCGCCGGCGACCGCGACCCGTTCGCCCCCGTGGACCACGCCTGGGCGCTCAAGCGCCAGCTGCGCGACGCCCGGCTGCTCATCGTCCCCGACTGCGGCCACGAGGTGATGGCCCGCCGGCCGGGCATCGTCAACGAGGCGCTGGCCGGGTTCTATCGTTCCACCGCGGCGATCGCGGCAGCGCGGGCCGAGCGCTACGCCTCGCAGCACAGCGCGCCATAGGAGGCACCCCGATGACCCAGGACGAGCCGCGCGAGTACGTGCACGTCGCGTTCCCGGCCGGGGAGCCGCCGCTGCCCGGCGTGGCGCTGGTGACCCTCGACCGGCGCGAGGCGCTCAACTCGCTCTCGTACGCGCTGCTGTCCGAGCTGGACGCCAAGCTGGCCGCCCTCGACGCCGACCCCGGCTGCCGGGCGATCGTGATCACCGGGTCCGGCTCGCGGGCGTTCGCGGCGGGCGCCGACGTCAAGGAGCTCTCGGAGGCCGAGCCCGACTGGCTGCACGACGCCGACCCGTTCGCCGCCATCGACCGTGTCGCCCTGCTGGACACGCCCACCGTCGCCGCGGTGCGCGGCTTCGCGCTGGGCGGCGGCTGCGAGCTCGCGATGGCCTGCGACATCCTGGTCGCGGGCGACGACGCCAAGTTCGGCCAGCCGGAGATCCTGATCGGCGTCATTCCGGGCGCTGGTGGCACCCAGCGGCTGACCCGGGCGATCGGCAAGGCCCGGGCCATGGAACTGGTCCTCACCGGTCGGCGGATCGACGCGGCCGAGGCCGACCGGCTGGGCCTGGTGACGAAGGTGGTGCCGGCGGCCGAGACGCTGGACGCCGCGCTGGCCCTGGCCGCGAAGGTCGCCGAGATGCCGCCGCTGGCGGCGCGGGCGGCGAAGGCCGCGGTGCGCGCCGTGGCGGACCTGCCCCTCGCGGACGGCCTGCGCTACGAGCGCGACCGGTTCGAGGCCCTGTTCGGGTCCGAGGACCAGCGCGAGGGGATGGCCGCATTCCTCGAGAAGCGCACGGCGGTCTGGACCGGGCGCTGACGCGGCGCCGTCCGGGAGAACCAGAGGCGGGACCCCGGCTTCCGCCAGGGCCCCGCTCTGGTGCGTCGCGCCCCTGGGGGAGAGGCAGGGCGCTGGACGCGGAACGTTCGCCTTATCGGGGCGACCCCAGGGCCCCGCGCCGGACGACGCGGGACGGCGATGCCGATGAGATGGCGGAGGCGCGCCCGCCCTGCCGCGGTCGGGCACAGGCGACCAGGTCGGCCGGCCGACGCTCGGTCGCCCACGGAGCGGCGTGAGATAGCACCTGCATGACGACAGGCCACACTGGCTCGGACCCTCTCTCCCCGGGCGCGAGCGGTGAATGCCGCAATCCCCTCAACGGGCCTCCCAAGACTGCGGCACCTGCAGCATCCCGAGTCCGCGCCCCCGATCAAGTGCCGAAGGCCCCCGATTGCAGTCCCGATGCCCGTGGGAACGACACGCGACGCGCAGGCGCGCGATGCGGCGCCGGCCCTCGGCCCCGGGTCCCTACAATCGGGCCATGTCCGAGACGCAGCAGCGAACCCACCACGAGGCCTGGATCATCGACGCCGTCCGCACGCCCATCGGGCGCTACGGCGGGGCGCTGGCGGCGGTCCGCCCCGACGACCTGGCGGCCCTGGTGATCCGGGCGATCGTGGACCGCAGCGGGCTCGACCCGGCCCTCGTCGAGGACGTGGTCGTGGGCTGCGCGAACCAGGCCGGCGAGGACAACCGCAACGTGGCGCGCATGGCGCTGCTGCTGGCGGGGCTGCCGGTGGAGGTGGCCGGGCTCACGGTCAACCGGCTGTGCGGGTCGGGGCTGCAGGCGGTCAACAGCGCGGCCCACGCCATCGGCGCGGGCGACGGCGAGGTGTTCATCGCGGGCGGCGTGGAGTCGATGACCCGCTCGCCGTACGTGATGCTCAAGCCCGAGGCGGCGTACCAGCGCGGCGTGCCGACCATGGAGGACACGACGCTCGGCTGGCGGTTCGTGAACCCGCGGATGCAGGAGCTGTACCCGCCGATCTCCCTGGGCGAGACGGCCGAGCGCGTGGCCGAGCAGTACGCGGTCTCCCGCGAGCGCCAGGACGCGTTCGCGCTCGAGAGCCAGCGGCGCGCGGCGGCGGCGATCGAGACCGGGCGCTTCGCCGGCCAGCTGGTGCCGGTGGAGGTGCCGGGGCGCAAGGGCGCGGTGACCGTGGTGGACCGCGACGAGCACCCGCGCGAGACGTCGGCGGAGGCGCTGGCCGCGCTCCGGCCGGCGTTCGTCAAGGGCGGCACCGTGACGGCGGGGAACTCGTCGGGCATCAACGACGGGGCGTCGGCCCTGCTGGTGGTGGAGGCGGAGCGGGCGCGGGCGCTGGGCCTTCGGCCGATGGCGCGCGTGGTCTCGACCGCGGTCGCGGGCGTCCACCCCGACGTCATGGGCATGGGCCCGGTGCCGGCAGTGCGCAAGGCGCTGTCGCGGGCGGGGCTGTCCGTGGCCGACCTCGACCTGGTCGAGATCAACGAGGCGTTCGCGTCGCAGTCGGTCGCCTGCGCGGACGAGCTGGGCCTCGACCTCGCGCGCGTGAACCCCAACGGCGGCGCGATCGCGCTGGGGCACCCGCTGGGGGCCTCCGGCGCGCGGCTGATGACGATGCTGGTGCACGAGCTGGCGCGGACCGGCGGGCGCTACGGCCTGGCCACGATGTGCATCGGGGTGGGGCAGGGGATCGCGACGGTCGTGGAGCGGGTCGAGGCGTAGCGAGGCGCGTCCGCGCGTCCGTCCTGCGCCGGCTCCGGGCCGCTGGCGGTCGCGCACCGCTCGGGGCCGTCGTCAATCGCCGCCGCGGATCCGCGTCCGCGCGTCCGTCCAGCGCCGGCTCCGGGACACCGCCGGGGGCGGTGCTATGGCCGACCGACCGAGGTCTCCACGCTCAGCGAACACCTGGACACCGCGGAGGGCGGTGCTACGGACGAATCCGCGACATAGCACCGCCGAGGGCGGTATCGCGGGGCGGAAGGGTCGCGCGAGGTGGCACGACGCCCTCCCGACAGATTCGCCCCGATTTCGTCGGGGGCAGTAGACGAAATCCGTTGTCGTGCGTACGATCCTCGGGTCTTGGGCCGGGCGGTCCAGGACCTGCGACCCGAAGGAGTGCCCGCCGTGATCGATGCCCAGCCCTCGATCGTTTCCCTCACCGACGCCGCCGCCACCAAGCTGCGCGAGCTGACCAAGGACGAGACCAGCCCCGAGATCGGCCTGCGCGTCTACGTGTACTCGGGCGGCTGCTCCGGGTACCGCTACGGGATGATGCTCGAGGATCAGCCCACCGCCGACGACAGCATCCTCGAGGCCAACGGCGTCCGCGTCTACGTGGACAGCAACAGCGTCCCGCTCCTGGCCGGCTCGTCGATCGACTACGTGGACACGCTCATGGGCGCCGGCTTCACGGTCGCCAACCCGAACGCCGTGTCGGGCTGCGGCTGCGGCTCCTCGTTCCGCACCGCCGACGACGCCGGCGCGCCGCACGCCTGCTCCCACTGACCGCCTGACCGGCGCGCGGGCCGCCCGCCGCGCGACCGCACCTCGATCCGCCGATCCCGAGCCGCCGGCCACCGGCGGCTCGCGCGATTCCGGCGCCTCGGCCTACTCTCGTCCCGTGCGCCTGCCGCTCTTCCCCCTGCACACCGTCCTCGCCCCGGGCATCGCGCTGCCGCTCCACGTGTTCGAGGAGCGCTACCGGCTGATGGTCCGCCGCTGCCTCGACGCGTCGTCGCCGTTCGGCGTCGTGCTCATCCGCGAGGGCTCCGAGGTGGCCCCCCGGGCCGGCGAGGGCGCGGACCTCGCGATCGCCGGCGTGGGCACGTTCGCCGAGATCCGCGAGGCGACCAAGTTCGCCGACGGCCGCTGGAGCCTGCTGGTGGTGGGCACCGGCCGGTTCACCGTGCTCGAGGTGGACGCGGAGGCCGAGCCGTACCTCGTGGCCGAGGTGGAGCCGCTGCCCGACGAGGTGGGCGACCCGGAGGCCGCGGCCCGCCTCGTGGACCGGGTGGGGTCGCGGTTCATCGAGTACCTCCGCGAGCTCCAGCCCAAGGACGGCGAGCTGGGCCTGCCGGTGGACGTCCAGGTGGAGGTCGAGGTGGAGGGCGAGCCGGTCGAGGAGGTGCGCGCCGAGGCGGACGAGGACGAGGGCCGCGAGCCCACCCTCGAGTCGCTCCGCGTGCCCGAGGACCCGTCCCCGCTGTCGTTCCTGCTCACCGGCATCGTCCAGGCGGAGCTGGACCGCAAGCAGGCGCTGCTGGAGGCGCCCACGGCCGAGGACCGCCTGCGCGACCTCGACGGGCTGCTGCGGCGCGAGCTCGACCTGCTCCACCAGCGGCTCGGGCTGTACGTGCCCGACCGCCGGAACCTCGCCGACCGCCGCAACTAGCAGCGACGGAACTGGCAACGACGGGCGCCGGGGCCGCGGGACGCCGCGCGACCGGCGCGGCGCGGCGGATCCCCCGGATCGCCCGGGCGTGCCGCCACGCCCGGACCCGTGCCGCCGCCCCGGCTCACGCCGCGGCCGGCTGCTCCTCGCGGCGCCTCGCCGCGCCAGCGGTCACCGCCAGCACCACCAGCACGCCCAGGATCAGCCACGCGCCCAGCACCGCCGCGTCCACCGCCACCGACGAGCTGGCGCTCTCGATGGCCGCCCGGATGCCGTCGATCGCCCAGGAGGTCGGCAGGACCGGCCGGATGATCGACAGCGGCCCCGGCAGCGCGTCCACGCCGAACGGGTAGCCCGAGGCGCCGATGCCGAGGCCGGCCAGCAGCAGGCCCGCCACCCAGCCCCGGATCCCGAACGCGGCCACGAGCGCGCCCAGCACGGCCGCGAACGCCACCGCGGTCAGGGCGCTCAGCCCCAGCAGCAGCGGCAGGCGGGCCGCGTCGAGGCCGACGCCCAGGCGGATCCCCGCCACCATGAGCGCGGCGGCGACCAGCCCCACGAGGGCGGCCAGCCCCATCGCGCCCACCGGGCCGGCCCACCAGCGCCGCCGGTCGCGGCCCAGCGCGGGCACCGCCAGCAGCGCGGCGAGGGCGCCGAGCCACAGGGCGATCGCCATCGCGAGCGGCGCGATGCCGGCGTCCACCGGTGCGGTGGACGCGGTCTCCACCGTCACCGGGTCCGCGATCCGGGCGGCCACCTGCGAGCGGTCCGCCGTCGCGTGGACGGGCATCGAGCCCGCGGTCGCGGTCAGCGAGTCGGAGACCTTGGCGGCGTCGCCCGACAGCGACTTGCCGTCGGTGGCCAGCTGGCCGGTCTCGGCCTGGACGAGCTTGGCCCCGTCGAGTACCTGGTTGACCGCGCTGGAGAGCTGGCTCGCGCTGCTGGCGGCCGACTTCGTCCCGGACGCGATCTGGGCGGCGCCGCTGGCGGTCTGCTGGGCGCCCGACGCGAGCTTGTCGGCGCCCGACGCGAGCGCCGCGATGCCGCTCGAGAGCGAGGATGCGCCCGACGACACCCCGGACGCGCCGGAGGCGAGCTGCGCCACCCCCGAGGCGAGCTGCGGCAGGCCGGCCGACAGCTGCTGCGTGCCGCCGGCGAGCTGCGCCGCGCCGCTCGACAGCTGGGCGGCGCCGGACGCCAGGGTCGCCGAGCCCGACGCCGCCTGCGCGATGCCGGACTGGAGGGCCGGCGCGCCGGCGGCGAACTGCGTGATCCCGGCGTCGAGCTGGGACGCCCCGCCGCTCGTCTGCGCCGCGCCGGCCGCCAGCGTCTTGACGGCCGAGAGGACGCCGGCCGAGCCGCCCGCGACCGAGGTCGCACCCGCCTGGAGCGTCGCCGAGCCGGGGACCGTGCCCTGGCCGGGGATCGCGAGCGTGCCCCCGATCAGGCTCTCGAGCTCGCCGCAGACGAGCGGCCCGCCGCCGTCGGCGATGCAGGTGGACGCGATCTGGCCGAGCGCCCCGGTGTACGCCCCGACGCCGGCGGCGAGGTCGCCCGCCCCGCTCGACAGGCTCGTCGCGGGCGCGACCAGCTGGCTGAGGCCCGCCGCCACCGACGAGGTGCCGGTCGCCACGCCGTCCGCCCCGGCCTTGAGCTGCTGGGCCTGGGTCCCCAGGCCGGCCGTGCTGGCGGCGAGCGTCTGGAGCCCCGACGCGAGCGACGCCGCGCCGGCTGCCGTCTGGCTCGCGCCCGAGGCCACGTCCGACGCCCCGGACGCCAGCTGCGCCGCCTGCGAGGGGAGCGCCTGGGTCTGGCTGTCGAGCTTCGCCAGCCCGTCGGACAGCGACGACGCGCCGGCCGCGAGCGACGAGGCGCCGGCCGCGCTCTGGTGGGTGCCCGACGCGAGCGAGGCGGCGCCCGTGGCCAGCTGCTTGGCGCCGCTGGCGAGCGAGGCCGTGCCGCTGGCGAGCTGCTGGGCGCCGCTGATCGACGACGACACCCCCGACGCCATCTGGCCGAGGCCCGTGACGAGCTCGCCCGAGACCGTGCGCACCCCGCTCGCGTTGTCGGCGAGGCTGCTGGCGCTCGAGGCCACGCCCTGCGCGGAGTTCGCGGCCGAGGTCACGCTCGACTGGGCCGTGGACACGGCGAGCAGCACGTTCGCGACGTACGAGGCGGTCGCGTCGCGCGTGGCGGACGCGGTGATGGCAGTGCTCACGGACCGCGCGACGGCGGTGGCCACGTTGCCGCCGCCCGAGCCGGTCTCGAGCTGCAGCGTGGCCGACGGCGTGTCGCCCGAGGTGCCCGCGCGGATGGCCGCGATGGACCTCGAGAAGTCGGCGGGGATCGTCAGCACCGCGGCGTAGGCCCCCGACGCGAGGCCGTCGGCGGCGGCCTGCGCGTCCGTGGCGGTCCAGGCCACCGATGAGCCGGCCGATCCGGGCGTGCCGGCGCCGGTGGCGCTCGCGCCGCCCGAGACGAGCCCGTCGCTGACCTCCTTGCCCAGGGCCAGGGTCTGGGTCGTGCCGTCGCCGGCGGTGACCGTGGCGCCCTGGTCAAGGTTGACCACCGCGGCCTGGAACGTGACCGCCCCGGCCTGCGGCTGCCAGGCCCACGTCGCCACGCCGGCCAGGGTGACCGGGACGAGGACCGCGAGCCCCAGGGCGACCAGCGCCCGCAGCAGCCTGCGGTGCCCGCGGCCGGCGGCCGGCGTCGGGCGCGCGCCCGTCCCCGGCCCGGCATCGGCCGCTGCCCCGGCGGCCTCGTTCGCGGTCGCC
>JAJYLZ010000085.1 GCA_021787395.1 Chloroflexota bacterium | reverse complement strand
CCGGGCCGCCGCGCCGCGGGCTGCGCCGCCTCGCCGCTCCGATCGCCCGCGGCGTACCGGCACCAGCGCGCCGCCGGGCACGCGCCGCAGCTCGGGCTGCGCGGGGCGCACAGCAGCGCGCCCAGGTCCATCAGCGCATGGGTCCAGGCGGCGGCCGCGTCCCGGGGCACCACCGCGTCCGCGAGAGCCTGGGCCGTCCGGCCCTTGAACGCCCCCGTGCCGCCGACGGCCATCCGGCCCAGCACGCGGCGCACATTGGTGTCCACGGCGCCCACCGGCTGGTCGAACGCGATGGCGGCCACCGCCCGCGCCGTGTACGGCCCGACGCCCGGCAGCCGCCCGAGCTCCTCCACGTCGGCCGGCACCCGGCCGCCGTGCTCGGCCACGATCGCCTGGGCGGCCCGGTGGAGGGCGAGTGCCCGCCGGTTGTAGCCCAGGCCGGCCCAGGCCCTGAGCACCTCGGACAGCGGGGCCGCCGCGAGGTCGCCGACCGTCGGCCAGCGGGCGGTCCACGCGGTCCACGCCTCGGCCGCCCTGCTGGCCTGGGTCTGCTGCGCCATCAGCTCCGAGACGAGGACGGCGTACGGGTCGGTGGTGGCCCGGAAGGCCAGCTTGCGGCCGCTCGCCGTGTACCAGGCGAGGATCGCCTCCCGCGCAGCCTGCGGCACGAGGGTGTCGGGATCGGGGATGTCGGCCACGGGCCAAGGGTAGGGCGCGCGCCTGACGGGCGTCGGCAGCCCGGAACGCCGACTCGGGCGATACTGGTGCCGCCCTCTCCCTCTAGCAAGACCGGTGGACCCGCGTGACCTTCAGCGCCGATATCGGGATCTTCGCCGTCTCGCTCCTCGCCGGCGTGATCGGCGCGCTGGCCGGCGTGGGCGGCGGCATCCTGGTGGTCCCGGCCCTGACCATCCTGTTCGGCGTGGACATCCGGCTCGCGATCGGGGCCAGCATCGTGAGCGTCATCGCCACCAGCTCCGGCGCGGCCGCCGCCTACGTCCGCGACCGGATGACCGACATGCGGGTGGGGATGTTCCTCGAGCTCGCCACCACCACGGGCGCGGTGGGCGGCGCCCTGCTCGCCGCGGTGGTGGCGCCGGCGGCGCTGTACGTCCTGCTCGGCGTCGTGCTGCTGTTCTCGGCCCTCCAGCAGGCGCTCCGCCTGGGCGAGGAGCTGCCGCCGGTCGCCGAGGCGTCGCCGCTGGCGGCCCGGATGCGCCTCGCGGGCGCCTACCCGGACGCGCGCCTGGGCCGCGACGTCCCGTACGCCGCCCAGCGGGTGCCGCTGGGCTTCCTGATGATGCTCGGCGCGGGCGTCGTGTCGGGCCTGCTCGGGATCGGCTCGGGCGCCCTCAAGGTGCTGGCCATGGACGGCGCGATGCGGCTGCCGATGAAGGTGAGCTCGGCCACGAGCAACTTCATGATCGGGGTCACGGCGGCGGCGTCGGCCGGGATCTACCTGGGGCGGGGCGACGTGGACCCCACCCTCGCCGCGCCGGTCGCCCTGGGCGTGCTGGCCGGGGCCACCGCCGGCGCCCGGGTCCTGCCCCGGCTGTCGAACCGCCACGTGCGCCTGGTGTTCCTGCCGGTCCTGGTGGCGGTGGGCGTCGAGACGCTCCTGAAGGGCTTCGGGGCGGGGCTGTGAACGCGGACCGCTTCCGGGCCCTGGTGTCGGGCGTGCTGATCGTGGGCGTGGTGGCCGCCGCGACCCTGGTCGCGCTGGGCCTGGCCGCGGCGCTGCTGGTCGGCTGGGGCGGGTCGCTCTCCGGCGCCGCTGGGGACGGCCGGGCCGCCACGGCGTTCGCCGACATGGGCGCGAACCTGGCGGCCCTGCGCCCGGTCGGGTTCGCCCAGCTCGGCCTGGTGGTGCTGCTGGCCACGCCCGTGGCCCGCGTCGGCGCCTCGGTCCTGGCCTTCACGCTCGAGGGCGACCGCCTCTACGCGGCGGTCACGCTGGCGGTGCTGCTGATCCTGCTGACCAGCATCTTCCTGCTGCACTGAGCGCGCGGCGCCCCCCCGCCGGGCCGGCGCCCTACGGCCGGCGGGCCACCACCACGGTGTCGGTGGACACGCGCCCGTCGCCCAGGTCGTCCTCCACGCTGCGCGCCTGCTCCACGACCAGACCCGGCAGGTCGGCCGCGACCTCGTCGGGCGTGTAGAGCACGCTCGGGTCCTTGGGGCCGGGCGCGTCCCGGCCCGCGTTGGCGCGGTCGTGGCCCACCACCAGGAGCTGGCCACCGGGGGCCAGCGCGGCCGCCGCCCTGCCCAGCACGACGCGCCGCTCCGGCTGCGGCAGGTGCAGGAACATGAGCACGACCAGGTCCGCCGAGGCGGCGGGGGGCGCCCACTCGAGCAGGTCGGCGTGGACCCAATCGACCTCCACGCCGGCCCGCGCGGCGGCCGCGCGCGCCCGCTCGATCGCCACGCCCGAGAAGTCGACGCCGGTCGCGGACCAGCCCTGGGAGGCGAGCCAGATGGCGTGCCGACCGTCGCCCGCGGCGAGGTCCAGCGCGCGGCCCGGGGTCAGCCCCGCCACGAGCTCCACCAGGGCGGCGTCGGGCGCGTGCGACTCGATGGGCTCGCGGGCAGCATGGCGTTCGTCCCACATCTGGCGGCGCGTCTTCTCGGGCCCGTCTGTCATGCGCGATCCTCCGGTCATTCGAGCGAGTCCAGTCGGTCGCGGATCCGGAGCGCCATGGCTTCCTCCACGACGGAGTCCGGGTCGCGCAGCCCGCCGAGCGTGGCCCGCACGCCCACGAGGCTCGCGTACAGCGGCGGGCAGGTGGGGCAGGTCTCCAGGTGCTCCTCCACCGCGGCCTTGGTGGGCGCGTCCAGCTCGCCGTCAAGGTACCCCGAGACGTGGCGCCGAGCCTGCCAGCAGCGGAGCGGCTGGGCGCGGCTGGCGAGCCGCCGGGCGTCGTCCTCGGCCAGCGCGCTGACCAGCATCATCCGGCCGCGCCGCAGGCGCTGCTTGGTGGCCGGCAGTCCGGCGCCGGTGGCGGCGGCGATCTCGGCGGCGGTCCAGCCCAGCGCGTCGTGGAGCAGCACGGCCACGCGATAGACCACCGGCAGTCTGGCCAGGGCGTCCTCCAGCTCGTCTCGGAGCTCCGCGCGCTCGAGGACGCGCTCCGGAGCGACCGACCAGTGGTCATCGCGCCAGTCCGCCTCGACGGCCTCGATGTCGAGCTCGTCGCGGCGCACCCGCGACCGGTCGATGACCCGGTTCACGAGCGCGCGCCGGAGCCACGCGGACAGCGCGGAGGGGTCGCGGAGCTGGTCGCGGCGGCGCCAGGCCCCGACGATGGTCTCCTGGGCGCAGTCCTCGGCGAGGTCCGCGTCCCGGACGAGGCGGGCGGCCAGGTGGACGAGGCGCGGCAGCTCCGCGACCAGCGCCGCCGCGAAGGCGTCGCCGGGGCCGGCGGCCTCGTCCATCGGCTCGCGCAGGGTCAGCGGGAGGCCGACCGGGTGCTGAAGCGGAAGATCGCGTACAGGGGGCAGAACCCGACGACGCCGGTGACGACCAGGATCACGGCCAGGACCCAGGCCACGATGGCGGCGACGCCGCTGGCGACGCCGGCGACGGCGAGGGCCGCGAGCACGACGCCGACAACGATCCGGATGATGCGGTCGGGGGTGGATTCGTTGAGGGCAAGACGCATCGGATGTTTCTCCTTGTCGGACCGGGCCACGTTGGGGGCCCGCTATCTCATTGACGAGCCCGGGGCTCGGATGGATACATCGGCCTAGAGCCCGGGCAGTCGGCGCAGGCGGCCCAGCTTGGTGAGCCTCGCGTAGGAGCCCCAGCCCTGCTTCAGCCAGTGGCCGACCACGGGCAGCGGGATGACCACGCTGCGCTTCCGGCCTCGATAGACCATGGCGGCGCCGCTGCCGACGTCCATGAGGCACACGATCGCGAGGTGGGCCTGGTAGCCCTTGCGCTCGGGCCGTCCGGCCTCGGCCGCGAGGATGTTGGCGGCGGCGTTGCGGGCCATGACCTCCGCGGTGTGGCCCTGCTTGGCCCGCCACTCCGGGCCCTCGAGGGCGGCCACGTCGCCCGCGGCGTAGACGTCGTCGGTGCCGGCCACCAGCCCGTGGTCGTCGATCAGCACGAAGCCGGCCTCGTTGAGCGGCAGGTCCGACGCGGCCAGCACCGGGTGCCCGGCGACGCCCGGGATGAACAGCACCAGGTCCGCGTCGAGCCGGGACCCGTCCGCGAAGGCGACGCCGTGCTCGTCGAAGCCGGCGATGGGCGTCCCGGTGCGGGACGGGATCCCCTTGCGCTCGAACATCCTGGCCACCAGGTCCAGCGCGCCACGGCCCATGCGCTCCCCCGGCTCGGCCATGGGGGCGAAGAACGTCAGCGTGAACCGGTCCCGCAGGTGCCTCCGCTCGAGCAGGTCGAGGATGTTGAACAGCAGCTCGAACGCCGGCCCGCCGCGGACGGCGGAGCGGTCCTTCGGGTTGCCGCCGAAGCCCACCGCGATGGAGCCGCTGCCCCTCGCGATCAGCGCGTCCAGCCGGTCTCGGATCTCGACCGCCGCCTCCGGCGCCCCGCAGATCGACAGCGTGTGCTCGACGCCCTTGGGCGCCAGCTTGCTGCCGCCGAGGGCCAGGACCAGATAGTCGTACTCCAGCTCGGCCCCGGCCAGCCGGACGCGGTGGTCGGCCGACGAGACCGACTGGACCCGGTCCACGACCAGTCGAAAGCCGCGCTTGGCGGCGATCTTCCGGAGCGGGACCCTCGCCCGCGGCGGCTCGATGCCGCGGGTGGGGATCCAGATCGAGATCGGGTTCAGGTACAGGAAGTCGCGGTCTGAGACGAGCGTGACGTCGAACCGGCCCGACTTCGCGAGCTCGGCGGCGGCCTCCACGCCCGCGAACCCGCCGCCCAGGACGAGCGCGCGCTTGCGGTCCGTGGCGGCCGGCCCCGATACGCCCGCCACGTCAGGCGGCCGGCGCGTCGCGCAGGATGGCCAGCAGGTCGGTGCTCTCGATGATCAGGTGGTCGCGGTCGTCGAGCTTGACCTCGGTGCCGGTGTACTTGGGGAACAGGACGCGGTCGCCCACCGCCACCTTGATCACGTCGGTGTCGTCGCCGATCGCGACCACCTCGCCGCGCTGGGGCTTCTCCTTGGCGGTGTCGGGGATGACCAGGCCGGACGCCGTCCGGTTCTCCTGGGCGAGCACGAGGACGAGCACGCGGCTGCCGAGGGGCTGGATGGTCTCAGACACGTTGGACTCCTTTGAGGACTGGCTTGGGTTCAGGCGGGCGCCGGCCGGGGCCGGGCGGATCAGTTGGGGCGCAGGCCGAGCAGCGCGTCGATGCGCGCCTGGTCGAACCCGACGATCGGGCGGCCGTCGATCTCGATGACCGGCACGCCCATCTGGCCCGTGCGGCGGACCAGGTCGCGGGCGGCCGCCGGGTCGCGGCTCACGTCCACATCGCGGAACGGGACACCCCGACCGCGCAGATAGGTCTTCGCGCGGGTGCACCACGGGCAGGTGGGCGTCGAGAATACGATGACCCGGTGCGGGCGAGAGGTGGGGGGCGGCGTCGGCATCGTGTCGGTTTCCTGACTCTAATTGCGTAATTGCGCAACTATGCGCACGATAGCAGGAAATCATCCGCTTGCGCAAGCGCGCAAGCACCATTACCGTTCGCGCTGCGTCCCGCTCGCCTGGCGCCGTCGGCGGAGCCCGGCCGCGCACTGATCGGAGGCACGATGGCTCGCATCGTCATCCTCGGGGCCGGGTTCGCGGGCCACACGGCGGCCCTGTACCTCGGCGACAAGCTCGGCAGGGACCACGAGGTCGTCGTGGTCAACCGCCTGGAGCTGTTCTCGTACGTGCCGTCGTGGGTCTGGGTCGGCGTCGGGCGCATGGCCCTGTCCAAGACGCAGTTCCCGCTGCGCCCCGTCTACCGGAAGTTCGGGATCCGGTTCATCGTGGGCAGGGCCACCGAGATCCACCCCGACGAGAGGTACGTCGTCGTCGAGCCGGCCGACGGCAACCCCGCCGACGCGCGCCTCGAGTACGACTACCTGATCGTCGCCACGGGGCCCAAGCTGGACTTCGCGGGCACGCCCGGCCTGGGACCCGACAGCGGGTTCACGGAGTCGATCTGCACGGGGCCGCACGCCGAGCACGCCCGCGACCGCTACCTGGCCGAGGTGGAGCGGCTCAGGCGGGGCGAGAAGCGCCGCTTCGTGGTCGGCACCGGGCACCCCGGCGCCACCTGCCAGGGCGCCGCGTTCGAGTACATCACCAACCTCCACAAGGACCTCGTCCGCCGGGGCGTCCGCGACAACGCGGACCTGCTGTGGCTGTCGAACGAGCGCTCGGTCGGCGACTTCGGGGTGCGCGGCGTGCACGTCCGGCGGCGCGGCAAGGTCGTCTCCAGCGCCGAGTTCATCGAGGCCGCGTTCCGCGACTACGGCATCCGCCACCAGGTGCAGACCGGCGTGAAGGAGGTCACCCCCGAGGTCATCCGGTGGGAGGACTACGAGGGCCGCGAGGGCGAGACCGGCTACGACTTCGCGATGCTCATCCCGCGCTTCCTGGGCCAGCCGCTCAAGGTGCTCGACCGGGATGGCAACGACGTCTCGGCCGACCTCCTCGCGCCCAACGGCCTGGTCAAGGTGGACGCCACCTACGGCCTCCCCTACGAGGAGCTGATCCGGAACCCGGACGCCTGGCCCGAGCGGTACCAGAACCCCCGGTACCCGGAGATCTTCGCGGCCGGCATCGCGTTCGCCCCGCCAGGGCCGGTGTCCCAGCCGCACGTCAACCCCAACGGGATGAACATCACCTCGGCGCCGCCCCGGACCGGCATGGTCTCCGGGATCATCGGGCGCGTGGTGGCGCTCAACATCATCGACATCGTCAAGCACGGCCGGATGACCCACGGCGAGCGGATGACCGAGATGTACGCCGCGTGCATCGCGTCGATGGGCGACTCGCTGTGGGACGGCTCGGCCGCCACGATCATGATCTACCCGGTGGTCCCCGACTTCCGGCGCTATCCCAACGAGGAGGGCCGCGACCTGTTCGTGACCCACCTCGAGATGGGCCTCGCGGGCGCCTGGATGAAGCGCATGCTCCACACCACGTTCATCTACAAGCTCAAGGGCGGCTTCGGCTGGAGGTTCATCCCCGAGTGACCGGACCCCAGCCCTCCCCCACCCCGTCTGCAGCACAGCCCGGAGCGCCCGCGATGGAGATCACCCCGCGAGACCGGTTCTGGATGAACTTCAAGCTCTTCCAGCTGGTCCGGTTCGTCGTCCTGAACCTCAAGATCCTCAAGGGCGTCAACCAGGCCAAGCGGTCCTAGTCCGGCGGACCGCCGCCGGCAGCCCGCCCCGGCCCCGAGCGCGACGGGTTCAGCCCGCCGCCGGCAGCTCCAGCCAGACGGACGCCCCCGCGCCGTCGCGGTTCGCCGCGCCGACCCGTCCGCCGTGCGCCTCGACCACGGCCCTGGCGATGGCGAGGCCCAGCCCCGAGGTCCCGCTGCCCCGATCGCGCGCCGGGTCGGCCTGGTAGAAGCGGTCGAACACCCGGGGCAGGTCCTCAGGCGGGATCCCCGGCCCCTCGTCGAGGACGCTGAGGCGGACGAGCCCGGTGTCCAGCGGCGACCGCGCCGCGCGCACGGCGACGCGGCTGCCGGCGGGCGCGTACCGGAGGGCGTTGTCGATCAGGGCGGCGAGCGCCTGGCCGACGCGGTCGCGGTCGGCCCGCACCAGGACGGCGGGGTCCGCGGGGTCGGCGCCGAGCGCCACGCCCTGCGCCGCGGCACGGGCGGCGAACGCGCGCACAGCGGCCTCGATGAGGTCGGCGGCGGGCGCCTCGGCGACCGCGAGCGGCAGCGCGCCCGCCTCGGCCAGGCTCACGGTGCGCAGGTCGTCCACCACGCGTCCGAGCAGCCGCGCCTGGTCGCGGATCGTCGCGAGGTGGCGGTCGTTGTGGGGGTAGACGCCGTCGAGCACCGCGGCCGTGGTCGCCTCGATCACGGCCAGGGGCGTCTTCATCTCGTGGGCGGCATCGGCGAAGAACCGGCGGCGCGCCGCCTCGCTGCGCTCGAGGTCGGCCGCCATGGCGTCGAAGGAGCGGCCCAGCGAGCCCAGCTCGTCGCCGCGGCCGGCCACCCCGGACCGGGCGGACAGGTCGCCGCTGGCCACGGCCGTGGCCGCCCGCTCCAGGTGGACCAGCGGGCGCGTGATCCACCACGCGATGACGATCCCGACCAGCGAGGCGACCGCCGCGGCGACCACCGCGACGACGACGATGATCGTGGTCGCCTCCTGCTGCGCCTGGGCGAGGTAGGCGGCCCCGGCTCCGGCGCCGGGGCCCGGGCCGCGTCCGCCCATGCCGACGCCGGGCGCCCCCGACTCGCCCGCCTGCATCAGCGCGAAGCCGCGGCCCACGATCGGCGGGGCGGCGATCGCCACGGCGGCGGCGGTCGCAGCCGCGACGGCGGCGAAGGCCAGGGCCAGCCGGATCGCCAGCCCGGGGCTCCGCGGCGGGGCGGCGTTCACGACCGGGCGGCCCGGTAGCCCACGCCGCGGATCGTCTCGACGTACTCTCGGCCGCCGTCGCGCCGCCCGAGCTTGCGCCGCAGGTTCTTGACGTGGGTGTCCATCGTGCGGTCGAAGGCGTCGAAGGCCTCGCCGAAGACCCGCTCGCCCAGCTGGCCGCGAGTCAGCGTCACGCCCGGGTGCTCGGCCAGCGCGAGCAGGAGGTCGAACTCCGCGCGCGTCAGGCCGAGGTCCACGCCCTCGCGGCGGACCTCGCGGGCGGGCTCGTCGATCTCGAGGTCCAGGTACGGGCGGGAGGCCGCGCCGCCCGTACCCGCGGTCGCGGCGGCGGGCCCGACGCGGCGGAGCACCGCGCCGACCCTGGCCACCACCTCCCGGGGCTCGAATGGCTTGGTCACGTAGTCGTCGGCGCCGATCTCGAGGCCCGCGACCCGGTCGATCACGTCGTCGCGGGCCGTCAACAGGATCACGGCGGACCGCCGCCCCGCGGCGCGGAGGTCGCGCAGGACGTCGAAGCCGGACCTGCCCGGGAGCATCACGTCGAGGACGATCAGGTCGGGGTCGCCGTCGAGGGCCGCGGCGAGGGCCGAGTCGCCGTCCGCGGCGTACCGGACGTCGTGACCCTCGCGGGCGAGGTACGACCCGACGATCTCGCGGATGTGGGGCTCGTCATCGACGACGAGGATGCTGCTCATGCTGGAGGCATCGTAGGGCGGGCGGCCGCCGTTCGGGGAGGCCGCCCGCCCATCCTAGGACGCGACGCGGGTCAGCTGGCCGGGGCCGCGGTCGCCACCGGGCAGGAGGCCGGGGCGCCCGCGCCGCGCATCATCCCGCCGCGGCCCGCGCCGGCGGTGCCGGCGCCGGAGGCCGCCCCG
>JAJYLZ010000084.1 GCA_021787395.1 Chloroflexota bacterium | reverse complement strand
GGCGGTCGGGCGCCCGGTACCAGGGCTGCGCCGTCGCCGGGGCGCCGCTCGCCGTCTTCGGGGCGCCACTCGCCAGCGCCGGGGCGCCGCTCGCCGGCGCGCCCCGGCTAGATCCCCGGCCTGTCGTCGGACGCATCCGCGCCTGCCGGCGCGCTGTCGGGGGCCCCGAGCGTCGCGGCGGGCCGGGAGGCGTCGCCCGTGTCGGCATCCGGCACCCAGGCCGGCGGCGCGGGCTCCTCGATCGGGGGCAGCAGCGGACTGCCGGTGATCAGCCGGGTGCCGCGGCCGCTGGTGAAGAAGCTCCACGCCCAGCGGATCAGGACCACCATCCGGTTGGCGAACCCGATCAGGTAGAAGATGTGGATCGCGAGCCACATCATCCAGGCGACCATGCCGCCCTGGCGCCCGAGCGGCCCGAGCCACCGGATGTTGGTCACGCCGTGCAGGCGGCCGATGACGGCCACGTCGCCCTTGTCGGTGTACCTGAACCGCCCCGGGTCGCGTCCGTCGAGGCGGGCGAGCACCGCCTTGGCGGCCCACGTGCCGGCCTGGATGCCGCCCTGGGCGATCCCCGGGACGGGCTTGCCGTCCTTCCACGGCTGCACGGCGGCGTCGCCGACGGCGAAGATCTCCGGGTGGCCCGGGACCGTCAGGTCCGGCCCCACGATGATGCGGCCGGCGCGGTCCGTCTCGGCGCCCGCGGCCTCGGCCACGCGGCGGGCGAACGTGGACGCCTGCACGCCCGCGGCCCACAGCGTGGTGCGGGCGGGGATGGCCTCCTCGACGCCGTCGTGGACCACCGTCACCTTGTGGGCGTCCACGTCGATGACCCGCGTCCCGGTCCGCACGTCGACGCCGAGCTTCTCGAGCTGCTGCTTGGCGGACCTGGAGCGGCCGGGCGGGTAGGGGGGCAGGATGCGGTCCAGCGCCTCGACCAGGATGATCCGGGCGTCGGGCGAGCGGATCGAGCGGAAGTCGCGCCGGAGGGTGTCGTTGGCGATCTCGCCCAGGGCCCCCGCCAGCTCCACGCCCGTGGGGCCGCCGCCGATCACCAGGAACGTCATCCACTCCCGGCGCCGCTCGACGTTCTGCTCGCGCTCGGCCGCCTCGAACGCGATCAGGATGCGCCGGCGGATCTCGAGCGCGTCGTCGATCGACTTCAGGCCCGGCGCGTCGGCCGCCCACTGGTCGTTGCCGAAGTACGAGTGCCGGGCGCCCGTGGCCACGATCAGGGAGTCGTACGGCAGCGGCCCGCCGTCGGAGAGCACGACCTCGCGCCGCTCCACGTCGATCCCCACGGCCTCGCCCAGGAGCACCGTGGTGTTGGCGCGCTTGCGGAGGATCGAGCGCAGCGGCTGGGCGATGTCGCCGGGCGAGATGGCCCCCGTCGCCACCTGGTAGAGCAGCGGCTGGAAGGTGTGGAAGTTGCGCCGGTCGACGAGGGTCACCGCGACCCGCGCGTCCCGCCCCAGGACCCGGGCGGCGTTCAGGCCGCCGAATCCGCCGCCGACGATGAGCACGCGATGCTGAGCCATGGCAAGCCCATGGTGGCACGGATGCCCGCCGGGCACGGATGCACGCCGGTCGCGCCCGTCACCGGCGGGGCCGCCCGTCGAGGCGGACGGCCTCCTTGGCGGCGCGGCGTCAGCCGCGGGCGAGCCGCTCGCCGTCGGTCAGCAGGGCGTCGCGCACGGCCTCCGAGGTGGCCTCGGCGTAGACGCGGCACAGCGGCTCGGTGCCGGAGGTGCGGATCATGACCCAGGAGCCGTCCTCGATGAAGAACTTGTAGCCGTCGTTGGTGGTCAGCGGCTGGGTCCGGACCACCGGCTGGCCGGCGAGGGCCGTCGGGCCCGCCTCGCGCAGGCCGTCCACGATGCGCCGCTTGACCGCGTCGTAGCCCGCCCGCTCGAAGTGGATGTCGGTCCGCAGGTAGCAGGACGGGCCGGCCAGGGCGTGGAAGTGCTCGATCGCCCGCGAGACCGGCCACACCCCCCGCTCCCGCTCGCGCAGGAACAGGTCGAGCAGGAGCAGGTCGGCGTAGATGCCGTCGCGCTCGGGCAGGTGCATCCCGAACCCGAACCCGCCGGACTCCTCGCCGCCCATCATGGCGCCCGTCTCGATCATCTTGGGCCCGATGAACTTGAAGCCCACCGGGACCTCGTGGACCTCGAACCCGTAGTGCGCGCCGAGCCGCGGGACCATGGACGTGTTGTTGACGCTGTACACGACCGGGTCGCGCCAGCCGCGGTGCTCCGCGAGGTAGTAGGCGAGCAGCCCCGTCACCTGGAGCTGGTGGATGAACACGCCCCGCTCGTCGGCCGCGCCGGCGCGGTCGGCGTCCCCGTCGAGCATCAGCCCCAGGTCGAAGCCGCCGGCCACGATCCTCGCCAGCGCCTCGTTGATGTGCGGCCGGATGGGCTCGGGGTTGACCCCGCCGAAGTACGGGTTGCGCTCGAGGTGGAGCTCGGTGATCCGGATCCTGCCGCCCGCGAGGAGCCGGCTGATCCAGCCCGCGCCCGAGCCGTACAGCGGCTCCACGAGCACGCTCACGTCGGCGGCCCGCAGGGCGTCGAGGTCGAGGGTCCGCCGGACGTGGGCCTCGTAGGCGTCGTACGGGTCGAACCGCTCGAGCAGGCCGGCGGCCTCCGCGTCGGCGAGGGGCCGGCGCTCGATGGCGAGGTCGGCGTTGCGGGCGATCTGCGCCTCGATCGCCTTGAGCATCTCGGCGCCGGCGGCGGCCCCGGTGGGGGCCTTGACCTTGAACCCGTTGTCGGTCCAGGGGTTGTGGCTCGCGGTGATGACGATGCCGGCTGCCGAGCCGCGCAGCACCACCTCGAGCGAGGACATCTGGGTGGGCACCGCGTGGGTGGCGAGCGCGACCGGGATCCCGCGCGCCAGCAGCACCTCGGCGGCCGCCGCGGCGAAGTGCTCTGACGCGAACCGGCGGTCGAAGGCGATGACGACCCCCTTCGCGGTCTCGCCCCGGGCCGTCACGTACTCGGCCACGCCGTCTGCGCAGCGGCGGACCGAATCGAACGTGAAGTCCTCGGCCGTCCGGGCGCGCCAGCCGTCGGTCCCGAACACGATCGTGGGTGCGCGGCTGGGCTCGGCGTTCGTCACGGTGCTGACCTCGATCGGCTGGGCCGCGACCGGGCGTCGGGCCGACGGCGCGGCGTGGGGTTGTGGTGCTCAGGTTGGCCGGAGGCGAGGATACCGGGCCCGGGCGGCTCGATCGCGGGCAGGCTGCGGCAGCAGCGGCCCCGGGGCCGATCGCGGGCGGCCGTCCAGCCCGCCGGGGCGCGGCCGCTCAGCCTGCCGCCAGCCAGCCGCGGAGGGCGCCCTCGAGCGCCTCCCGGGTGCCCTCGATCCGCTCGCGGAACCGGACCGGCCTGCGCAGCGCCCCTTCGAGCCGCGGCGGCAGCGATGCGCCCGGAGCGAGGTCGGGCACCCGCTGGAGGAGCTCCAGCTCGGCGTCGCCGCTGGGCATCGGCGCGTCGGGCGGCAGTCCCGTGAGGGCCCGGGTGACGTCGGCCGCGAACTTGGCCCAGTGGGCGGTCGCGACGATCAGCATCGGCCGGTCTTCCGCGGCCCGCTGCGCCACCCGCCAGGCCACCGCCGTGTGCGGGTCCAGCAGGTACCCCCGCTCGCGCTGGACCTCCGCGATCGTGGCCAGGCAGGCGGCGTTGTCCACCCAGCCGCCCGCGAAGCCCTCGTGCAGGCGGCCCAGCGTCGCGGCGTCGACCTCGAACCGGCCGGTGCCGCGCAGGTCGGCCATCCAGCCCCGGACTCGGCCGGGGTCGTCGGCCAGATCGGCCAGCAGGCGCTCGAGGTTGCTGGACACCAGGATGTCCATCGACGGCGACGGCGTCTTGACCAGCGACCGCCCGCTGATGTCGTACACGCCGGTGGCGATGAAGTCGGCCAGCACGTTGTTGGTGTTGCTCGCGCTGATGAGCCGGCCGATCGGCGCGCCCATGCGGCGGGCGTACCACGCCGCCAGGACGTTGCCGAAGTTGCCCGTCGGGACGCACACGTCCACGAGCTGCCCGGCGCCCAGGGCGCCCCGCGCCCGCAGGTCGGCGCACGCGGACAGGTAGTACGCGACCTGGGGCAGCAGGCGCCCCCAGTTGATCGAGTTGGCCGACGACAGCGAGAGGCGGTGGCCGGCGTCCAGCTCGGCCGCGAACGCCGCGTCCTCGAACACCCGCTTCACGGTGGTCTGGCAGGCGTCGAAGTCGCCCCGCACGCGGAACACGTTGACGTTCGCGCCCGGGCGCGTCGTCATCTGGCGCTCCTGGAGCGTGGACACGCCGGCGTCCGGGAACAGCACCGCGATCCGGGTGTGCTCGCGGTCGGCGAAGCCCTCGAGCGCGGCCGCGCCCGTGTCGCCGCTGGTGGCCACCAGGATCAGGTAGGACCTGCCGTCCGCGCCCGCCTGCTCGATCGACGCGCTGAACAGCCGCGGCATCAGCTGGAGCGCCATGTCCTTGAACGCGAGCGTGGGGCCGTGCCAGAGCTCGAGGACGAAGCGCCCGCCGCCGAGGTCGCGGACCGGGGCGACCTCGGGCGTGTCGAACTGGGCGCCGTAGGCGCCGCTCGCGGCCGCCCGGAGCACGTCGGCGTCGAGGTCGGGCCCGAAGGCGGTGAGGACGCGCTCCGCACGCTCCGCGTAGGGGAGGGCGGCCAGCCCGTCGACCTCGGCGTCCGACAGCGCCGGCAGGCGCTCGGGGACGAACAGCCCGCCGCCCGGGGCGATCCCCTCGAGGACCGCCTCGCTGAACGACCGGGGCCGGTCGGCCAGCCCGCGCGTGTCGAGGTACCGCATCTCGCGATGGTAGCCAATCGACCGCCCCCGGGCGCCCGTCGTCTCGGCGTGGCCGCGGGCGGACGGCTCGGGCTAGCATCGTGGCGTGAGCAGCGTCGACCAGTTCCTGATCACCCTGGCCGCGATCCTGGCCCTGGGATCGCTCGGCGGGTACGTGTTCTCGAGGCTCAGCATCCCCGACGCGATCTGGCTGATCGGCGCGGGCGTCGTACTCGGGCCGGTGCTCGGATTCCTCCAGCGGGACACCCTGGTCGCGATCGCGCCGTTCTTCGGCGCCCTCACGATCATCGTGGTGCTGTTCGAGGGCGGCAGCCGCCTGCAGCTGGTGGGCGTGCTCGCCAGCACGCCCCGGGCGGCCGTCATCGCGCTCATCGGCTTCGTGCTCTCGACCCTGGCGGCGACGCTGACGGTGCTCGCGGGCGTCGCGGTGGGCGTCCTGCCCGCGGGCTGGACGTGGCAGTACGCCGTTCTGATCGGCCTGACGCTGGGCGGGTCGAGCTCGGTGGTGGTCATGCCGGCCGTGCTGCAGGCGCGCCTGCCGGCGCGGGTGTCGAACCTGGTGTCGCTGGAGTCCGCCCTCACCGACATCCTGTGCGTGGTCGGCGCGACCAGCATGGTCGCGATCATGGCCGCCACGGAGCCGTCCGCGCAGGGCCCGGCCGCGGAGATCGCGATGACCTTCGCGGTGGGGGTGGTCGCGGGCCTGGTGGCCGGGCTCGCGAGCGTCCCGTTCGCCCGCTTCGTGCGGCCCTCCGCGTACGCGTACCCGCTGCTGCTGGCCGCCCTGCTGGCGCTGTACGTGGTGGTGGACGTGGAGCGGGGGAGCGCGCCGCTCGCGGTGCTCGTGTTCGCGCTCATGCTGGGCAACCTGGGCCTGCGGGTGCCCAGCGACGGCGCGCACCTCGTCGGCTCGCTGGACGACGCGACCCGCTCCGTCCACAGCCAGGTCACGTTCGTCGTCAAGGCGTTCTTCTTCACGTTCATCGGCGCCATGCTCGGCCAACCGTCCCCCCAGCTGGCCTTCGGGGTCGTCCTCGGGCTCGTCCTGGTGGGCGCGCGGCTGGTCGCGATGCGCGGGGCGCTGCTCGGGTCGGCGCTGAGCCGGCCCGAGCGCCGGGTGGTGGGGGTGCTCGGCCCCCGCGGCCTCGCCGCGGGGGTGCTGGCGACGTTCCCGCTGGCGGCCGGCCTCCCCGACGCCGACAGCATCCCCGTGGTGGTCTACGGAGCCGTGGTCACCACCATCCTCGCGTTCGCGGTGGCGCTGCCCGCCGTCCGTCCGCGGCCGGAGCCGGAAGCGCCGGCGGAGCCCGCCGCGGCGGACGTCGCCTAGCCCCGCCCGGGCTCCGGCCGACCCGCGCGGGGTAGACTTGGGGCCCCGTGAGCATCGCCCCCAACGACTTCGTCCACCTCCACACGCACAGCGAGTTCAGCCTGCTCGACGGCCTCGGCCGGATCACCGACCTCGTCGAGACCAGCGTCAAGCACGGCTTCGACGCCCTCGCGGTGACGGACCACGGGGCGCTCTACGGCAGCGTCGCGTTCTACCAGGCGGCCACCAAGGCGGGCATCAAGCCGATCATCGGCGTCGAGACCTACGTGGCCCGCCGAGGCATGCGGGACAAGGAGGCCCGGGCCGACCGCGACCCGTTCCACCTGGTCCTGCTGGCGACCGACCTCGAGGGCTACCAGAACCTGTGCCGGCTGGTCACCGACGCCCACGTGGACGGCTACTACTACAAGCCGCGGATCGACCACGAGCACCTCGCCCGCTACAGCAAGGGCCTGGTGGGCCTCTCGGCGTGCCTGAGCGGGGAGGTCTCCCGCGCCCTGCTCGCCGACGACTGGGACCTCGCCCGCGAGACCGCCGGGACGTACCGCGACATCCTGGGCAAGGACCGCTTCTACCTCGAGCTCCAGGACCACGGCATCCCCGAACAGGTCCAGCTCAACGAGCGGCTCCTGCGGCTGGCGCCCGAGATGGGCCTGCCGCTGGTGGTCACCAACGACCTCCACTACGTCCACCGCGACCAGGCCGAGGCCCACGACGTGCTCCTGTGCGTCGGCACCGGCAGCAACCTCGACACCCCCAACCGGATGCGGTTCGACTCGGACAGCTTCTACCTCAAGACCGCGGCCGAGATGTTCGCCCTGTTCCCCGACCAGCGCGAGGCGTACCTCAACACGCGGCGGGTGGCCGAGATGGTGGACCTCCAGCTGCCGCTGGGCGAGCTGCGCATCCCGCACTTCCCGGTGCCCGAGGGCGAGACCATCGAGACCTGGCTGCGCAAGGAGTGCCAGCGCGGCCTCGAGCGCCGGTACGGCATGGTTACCCCGGACATCCAGGCGCGGCTCGACTACGAGCTCGGGATCATCAACCAGATGGGGTACGCGGGCTACTTCCTGATCGTGGCCGACTTCGTGAACTTCGCCCGGAGCGAGGGCATCGCCACGTCCTGCCGAGGCTCGGCGCCGGGCTCGATCGTGACCTACACGCTGGGCATCACGCCCGTGGACCCGCTCCACTACGGGCTCCCGTTCGAGCGGTTCCTCAACCCGGACCGGGTGACGATGCCCGACATCGACATCGACTTCGAGGACGAGCGCCGGGGCGAGGTCATCAACTACGTCAGCCGCAAGTACGGCCAGGACCACGTCGCCCAGATCATCACGTTCGGCACGATGCTCGCCCGGGCGGCCATCCGCGACGTCGGCCGGGTGATGGGCATGGGCTACGGCGACGTGGACAAGATCGCCAAGGCCGTCCCCAACCAGCTGGGCATCAAGCTCGCCGACGCGCTCGAGATGAGCCCGCCGCTCAAGGAGATGCACGACGGCGACCCGCAGATCGCCAAGCTGATCGGCTTCGCCCAGCAGCTCGAGGGCGTGGCCCGCAACGCGTCCACCCACGCGGCCGGCGTGGTGATCTCGCGGGAGCCGCTGACCGAGCTGATGCCGCTGCAGAAGGCCACCAACTCGGACGCGCTGATGACCCAGTACGAGATGCACGGCATCGAGGCGCTGGGCCTGCTCAAGTTCGACTTCCTGGGCCTGTCCAACCTGACCATCCTGCGCCGCGCGGTCGAGCTGATCCGGGAGCACCGCGGCCTGGAGGTGGACCTCGACGCGATCCCGCTCGACGACCCCAAGACGTTCGACCTGCTGGCTTCGGGCGAGACGACGGGCGTGTTCCAGCTCGAGTCCGCGGGCATGCGCCGCTACATCCGCGAGCTGCGCCCCACCTCCGTGTACGACCTGGCCGCCATGGTCGCGCTCTACCGCCCCGGCCCGATGGACAACATCCCGACCTACATCCGCCGCAAGCACGGCCAGGAGCAGGTCGAGTACCTGCACCCGCTGCTGGAGCCGTTCCTGGCCCGGACGTTCGGGGTGTTCGTCTACCAGGAGGACATCATGGCGGCCGCCGTGGCGCTCGGCGGCTTCTCCGGCCCCGAGGCGGACACCCTCGGCTACGCCATCCGCAAGAAGAAGTCGAGCGTGCTGCGCTCGATGAAGGACATGTTCGTGGAGCGGGCCGCCGAGCGGGGCGTGTCCGCGGACACGATCGACGCGGTGTTCAAGGCGTTCGAGCCGTTCGAGCGCTACGGCTTCAACAAGGCGCACGCCACCACGTACGGCCTGGTGGCGTACCAGACCGCCTACCTCAAGGCGAACTACACCGTCGAGTACATGACGTCGGTCCTGTCCACGTTCCGCGACAACGCGGACAAGGTGGCGGCCGCGATCGCCGAGTGCCGGCGGCTGGGCATCGACGTGCGGCCGCCGGACGTGCACCGGAGCCACCTCGGGTTCACCGTCGAGGGCGACGCCATCCGGTTCGGCCTGCTCGCGGTCAAGAATGTGGGCGAGGGCGCGATCGCCTCGATCATCGAGTCGCGCGAGGCCGACGGCGAGTTCCGCAGCCTGACCGACCTGTGCTCGCGGGTGGACGTCCGGCTGGCCAACCGCAAGGTGCTGGAGTCGCTGATCCGGGTGGGCGCGATGAACGCGTTCGGCCACCCGGCGCAGCTCCTGCTCGGCCTCGACGACGCGCTCGCCGCCGGGCAGGCCGCCCAGCGCGACCGGGTGTCCGGCCAGACCAGCCTGTTCGACATGGGCGGCGACGACGGGACCGTGCTCGAGAAGCCGCTGCCGGCCACGCCCGAGACGCCGGTCCGCGAGCGCCTGCGCTGGGAGAAGGAGCTCATGGGGCTCTACCTCTCGGACCACCCGATGGGCGAGGTGGCCGACCGCGTGGGCCAGTTCGTGACCGCCTACTCGGGCGACCTGCGCGACGAGTCGCTCGACGGCCAGCGGGTGGTCCTGGGCGGGATCGTGACCGGCCTGCGCACGGTGATCACCAAGTCCAAGTCCACGATGGCCGTGGTGACCCTGGAGGACCTCCAGGGGACGATCGAGGTGGTGGTGTTCCCCAAGACGTACGAGCAGACGGCGGGCGTCTGGCGGGACGGCGCGATCCTGCTCGTCGCGGGACGGGTGGACCACCGCGGCGAGGAGGCGTCGCTGCTTGCGGACTCCGTCTGGGACTGGGACCAGGTCGCCGAGGCCGGGCCCGACGCCTTCGCGAAGGAGGTCGGCGCCCTCGACAAGCGCAGCCGGCGCGG
>JAJYLZ010000002.1 GCA_021787395.1 Chloroflexota bacterium | reverse complement strand
CCACGCCAGCACGCGCGTCGGCGCCGAGCCGGTCAGCTACCGGGTCGCGCTGCCGTACGTGGTGTTCGTGGTCTCGACCCACGGCGAGCAGATCGAGGGCCTCGCCACGTTCTTCCGCACCGAGCCGATCGCCTCGCTCGACGCGGCGCTTCTCTGCTCGACCCTGCCCAACACCTCGGACGACGGGAACGTCTGCCTGGGGTCGGTGAGGGTGAGCGGGGCGAGCGTCGGCGAGCGGGTCGACGCGCTTCTCGCGGCGTTCTGGTCGAGCCGCTTCAACTCCGACATCCGGCGCCACCCGCTGCCGTTCACCGGCGGCTTCCGCGCCTGGGCGTCGCGCAGCCGGCACGACCCGCTGGCCGCCCTGACCCTCGCGTACGACCCCTACTGGCGGACCCTCCGCCAGGTCGTGGCGCAGATGGCCGGGATCGCGCCGACGGACCTCCCAGCCGCGCCCATCTCGCCAGAGGCGGAGGCCCAGACCGAGGTCTGGACGCCCGAGCCCCCCGAGTCCGAGGGAGGCGAGGACGATGACGTCGCTGCCTGAGGCGGTCCGCCGGCTCGAGCCCGCGAGGGCCCGGTCGGTCGCCGCCAGCATGGCCCCCTACCTCGGCCGGGTCGGGACGTACCCGCCCCGCTACGTCGAGGAGGCGGCGCTCACGGTCCTCGCGTCGGTCTACCTGCAGGCCGGCCCGCTGCGCGAGCAGCTGGTCGGCGAGCGGGCGGGCTTCGAGCGCCTCGTCAACTTCGTGTACCGGGCGCCCGAGCGGCGGAGGGGGGAGCCGTGATGTTCCCCATCCTCGCCGCCGGGGACCCGGCCCCCGCGACGGCCCTCCCGGCCTTCGTCGTGGCGCGCGACGGGGTGTACCTGCGCAAGCGGACGCTCCTCGGCACGAGCCAGACGCGGGCCGGGAGGATCGCCCACCTGCCGGAGGAGCGGGAGACGCTCGACTACGCGCTGCCTCCCGTCCCGACGGACGTCATGGCGCGCGCCGTCGGGCTCTTCCGCGCCGTGTACCGGCTCCACCGGACGGAGGCCGCGGCCCTGCTGCTCTGGCGCGACGGGGCGTTCGACCTCGCCGTGCCGGGGCAGCGGGTGAGCCCGGTCACCGTCAAGTTCGCGATCTCGGACGGCGACCTGCCGGCCGGTTCGCGGCTCGTCGGGACGATCCACTCGCACGGGGGCTTCGGCGCCTACGCGAGCTCGACCGACGAGGACGACGACGCGGGGCTCGACGGGCTCCACGTCGTCGTGGGCGACCTCGACCGGCGCACCACCGGCTACGCGGCCGCGGTCGTCGTCGACGGGGTGCGGTTCCGCCTCCCGATCGGCCGGCTCCTCGAGCGGCCCCGGCGCTTCGCCGAGCCGCCCGCGGACTGGCTCGCGAGGGTGAAGATCGCGCCGGCGCCCACGCGGCCGGCCAAGCGGCCGTCGATGGCCGACTGGACCCGGCGCGCCTTCCGGCCGCCGGACGACGTGGTCAAGCCGACCCGCCGAGACCTCGAGCAGGCGCTCGAGCGGGCGGGGAGGCTCGCCTCCTTTCTCGGCTACAACCTCGAGACCCGGCTCGCCCCGGCGACAGCGCCGGCCGTGCCGGAGGAGGGCCTCCATGCCTAGCAGGGTCGTCCTCATCGGCTGCGGCGGCATCGGCAGCCAGCTCGCGGGGCCGCTCGCGCGGTACCTCGCGGGCCGGCCCGAGCCCAGCCCGCTCCTCGTCCTCGTCGACGGCGACGCCTTCGAGGCGGGGAACCTCGGACGCCAGGCCTGCGCGGTCGGCGACCTGGGCACGAACAAGGCCGAGGCCTTGGCCCGGGTCGCCCGATCGGTCGGCCTCGCCGTCCAGGTGGTGCCGGAGTACGTGAGCGGCGCCAACGTCGGGCACGTCGTCCGCGAGGGGGACCTGGTCCTGCTCGCGGTCGACAACCACCCGGCGCGGGCGCTCATCGACCGGCACGTCGCGACCCTCCGGGACGCGACGCTCATCAGCGGCGGGAACGACGAGACGGACGGCAACGTCCAGCTCGTCCGCCGCCGCGACGGCTGGTCTGTCGACGGCCACCTCACCGAGATCCACCCGGAGATCGGCGAGGCCGACGGCGACCCGGTGCCGGGAGCCGACGGCTGCCTCGCCCATGTGGACGAGCGGCCCCAGCTCTTGGCCACCAACCTGATGGTCGCGAGCGCGATGCTCAGCTGCCTCTGGCAGCTGAGCGAGACCGGCAGCGTCCCCTACAGCGAGGTCTTCCTCGACACGGCCCAGTGCGCGATGCGAAGTCGGCGCTGGTTCCGCGTCCCGGAGGGCGCGCAGTAGAGCAAGTGTGGTCCACCTAGGGTGCACACCAACCGGCCGGGGAGGCGCCAGCGGCGCTCCCCGGCCGAACCACATCAAGAAGCGAGGAGCCGGCGATGGCCGAGACCACGACTCCCCGGGCCGAGCCGCTGCCGAACCCGTTCCGGCCCGGGAACGGCGTCCCGCCGCCATACCTCGCCGGCCGAGACGCGCTGCTCGCCGAGTTCGAGGCCTTCACGCGCGAGCGGCCGCTCCACGCCAACTGGACGCTGACCGGGCTCCGGGGAACCGGCAAGACCGTGCTCCTCGCGGACTTCGCGGCGCGGGCCGAGCGCGCCGGCTGGATCGTCCTGCAGCGCGAGGTGGGGGAGCGGCACCGCGACGACGCCCGCCTCGCCGACGCGATCGAGGAGGACGTAGACGCGCTGCGCCGCCGGCTCTCGCCGCTGGCCGCGGTCGGCCAGGCGGTCGGGGAAGGCGTCCGCCAGCTGCGACCGCGACGCCTCACGATCGGCGAGCTCGGGTACGAGCCGGCCTACGAGCGTGGCCCGGCGGAGTCGGCGGACCGGATGCGGACCTGCCTCGCGGAGCTCGACGCCGACCTCCGAGACTCGCGCCGCCCCGGCGCGCTGCTCCTCCTCGACGAGGCGCACCTGCTCGCCGAGGACCCGGCACGCGAGCGGTTCCCGCTCTCGAGCCTGCTCGCCGCCGTGGGCCACGTGCAGCGGTCGGACCCACGGGTCCGGTTCGTCCTGTGCGGGCTGCCCACCCTCAGCCTCAACCTCAAGCGCGCCCGCACGTACGCCGAGCGGATGTTCCGCCACGTCGTGGTCGGCAACCTCGACCCAGGCGACGCCCGGGACGCGCTGGGCATGCCGCTCGCGGCGGCCGGCCGGGCGTTCAGCCCGTCCGTGCTCGCGGACGTCGTCGAGGCGACCGGCGGCTACCCGTACTTCCTCCAGTTCTTCGGCGCCTACCTGTGCCGCAGCGCGTCGACTCCGGACGTCACGGCCGACGACTACCGGGCCCTCGAGCCGGCGCTGCTCCACGAGCTCGACCTCGCCTTCTTCGAGGACCGCTTCGAGGGCGCCAGCCCAACCGAGCACCGAGTCCTCGCGGCGATGGCCCGGGGCCGAGGCCAGGTCCGCATCGCCGACCTCCGCGGGCGGCTGCCCAGCCAGGCGGGCCTGGACCTCCTCGTGCGCCGCCTCGTCGAGCGCGGCCTCGTGTATCGAACGGGCCGGGGCGCCTACGACTTCGCGCTGCCGCTGTTCGGCGACTTCCTGCGCCGCCGCCCGGAACTTACAGAACTTACGGGGCGTGTAAGCAGGGGAGCGGTCAGCTCAGCCGATGGCAGGCGCTGAAGGAGGCAGCCGCTCGGTTTCGCTCCAGGACATGCAGGGCTCGCTCAATTCCGAGGTCGAGGCGCCCGAAAACGAGAGACGCGGCCGCACCGACCCGGTGGCCGGGTGTGCCCCACGGGCCGTGGCGAGGGCGGCGCCGAGTTCGAGCGCCTCGGGACACCGCGCATCGGGCGACCGCACCTCGCCTGAGCGTCGATGTGCTGCGGAAGGATCCTCAGCCGCAGCACACCGAGGACTCACCTCTGCTTCAGGTTCCGATGCTCAACTCCATCGACGGATGCACCTGAGTCCCGGTTGCGGCCGACCCAGTTCCTACCGGAGCGGGCTCAGGGCTTTCGTGCGTGGCCGCAGCTCGCCTCTGGAGAGCCAGGGGCGGCGGGGGCGTCAGATCAGACGGAAGGGGACTCACTGGCGATCTCCGCGAACTCGCGGCGAGGCCAGTCTGCAAGACGGCCACGGTCCATCGTCTTGGCCCAGGAGGTAGGTAGGTCATGTCCTCACTCCGCAACGTCGCACTCGGCGTAGGGACCGTCGCTGCAGTACTGCTGTTCTGGATGGTCAACCCATGGGTCGACGTGCCCGCCGGCATCAACGGGCTCGTGACCATTGCCTTCTGGGCGTCCGCGATCGCACTTGTCGTCACCCTCTTCCTGGAGGCACGGCGGTCTCCCAAGGCCGACGAGGTCGAGATCGAGGGGCCCGGGTTCGCCCGGTTCCTGTTCAGCAACTCACGGGCTGGCATGTTCTGGCTGCCGATCCGGCTGTTTGTCGGATTCGCGTGGCTCGAAGCGGGTCTGCACAAAGCGACCGGGTCCGGCTGGCTCGACGGCGGATCGGCGCTCGCCGGATTCTGGAAGGCCGCAGTCGCTGTGCCGGACCAGGGCAAGGCTGCCATCACATACGACTGGTACCGCGACTTCCTCAACGCGCTCCTGGCGGGGCACGCCGCGAGTTGGTTCGCGGTCCTGATCGTGGTGGGCGAGATCGCTGTCGGGCTCGGGCTCATCTTCGGAGTCCTGACAGGCGTCTCGGCCTTCTTCGGTGCCTTCATGAACATGTCGTTCCTGCTCGCTGGATCGGCGTCCACGAACCCGATCATGTTCACGGCGGCGATTGGGCTGATCCTCGCGTGGAAGGTGGCAGGCTACTACGGCGTTGACAGGTGGCTCTTGCCGCTGGTCGGGACCCCCTGGCGACCCGGGGCGATTGCTGCCCGGCGAGTTCGGGGAGTGCTGGGGGGCGCGACCGGCTGAGCCTGGTATCGCGGCGCAACTGCGCTTGCCACCACGCCGTCGCGTGCCAGCCCCTTTGGCACGGGACAAGCCTAGCGAGGGCTTCCGTAGGCTGCCTCCACGCGCCTGGGCGGTGCAGGAGCCAGAGGTGCCCGTTGGTCGCCCCTGCACATCGGGCCGAGACGCCGCCATCGACGGCGTCTCGGCTGTATGCCGATCGCTGCCGTAACGGCACTCGCTGCATCCCCCCGCTCGTACGGACCGCCGTCGATGGCCGGTCGCCAGATTCCTCCCCTTGCAGCCCCTCAAGGCGGTCGGGCAAGTCACTGCATTGGCCATCGTGACTTGGCTCGGCCACTCTCGCCCCCGTTTGAGGGCGAGAGAGCCGAGGTCTTGACGGTTTCTTGAGCCAAGGCTGTCGTGAGTCTTGAGGCCGGCCCGTCACCGTTGTCATCACACCCGAGAAGGGGAAGTCAGAAACGGAGATGGCAACAATGATGGGATACGGCACCGGGCTAGGGCTCGGCTTTGGTTTCGGCGGCTGGATCATGATGCTCGGCGGCGTGGCCGTCGTCGTCGGCCTCGTCCTGCTGATCGCATGGGCGGTCGGGCGGTCGGGCGGCACGTCAGCCTCCCCGGCCCAGTGGCCCAGCGCGGCGACGGGAACACCGCCTGACGCGATGGAGGTCCTGCGCGTTCGCCTCGCCCGCGGCGAGATCTCACCCGAGGAGTTCGCAGCAACGAAGCAGATCCTGGAGGCGAGGCAGTGAGCACCCGGCTGGGCCTTGCAGGCGCGGGCCTGCTGGTGGCCGGCGTCGTCCTGATCGGCGCAGGGACTGCGCTCGGCGGGGGCGTCGGTAGCGTTTCGATGATGGGCACCGGAGGGGTTGGCATGATGGGCGGCGTCTCCGGCATCTCGGGCGCCACGGGCGGGATGATGGGCGGATACGGTGCCCCTGGCGGGATGATGGGCGGGTACGGCGCCGCAACGGCCCCCCAGCCAGGCCAGGCCGGCTTCGTGGCGGGCACCCAGGCGAGCCCAAGAGTCGTCCGCGTCCTCGCGGGCCCCGGTTACACGTTCTCTCCGTCCACGATCAACGTGGCCAAGGGAGAGACCGTGACCTTCGAGGTGACATCGATGGGTGGCCTGACGCACGAGTTCATGGTCGGCCCGGCCGATGCCGTCGCGACGGACCAGGCGGGCACGCCCGAGGTCGCGGACATCGGGATGATGCAGACCAAGTCGGTGACCTACACCTTCGACGGCTCCGGGCCGTACGCGTTCGCCTGCCACGCCACCGGCCACTACGAGGCCGGGATGAAGGGCACCATCACCGTCGTCGGCTGACGGCTACGATCGCACCATGGCCCCGCACGATCGCCCGCCGCGCGTCCTCGTCGTGGACGACGAGCCGCCGATCCGGGCGGTCGTGCGCGGCTTCCTCGAGCGCGAGGGGCTGGAGGTCTTCGAGGCCGGCGACGGCCCCTCTGCGGTCGAGGCCGCCCGGTCGGTCGGCCCGGACGTCATCGTGCTCGATGTGATGATGCCGGGTTTCGACGGCCTCGAGGTCCTGCGGCAGGTGCGCGCGTTCTCGGACCCGATGGTGGTGCTGCTGACGGCGAGGGCGGAGGAGCTCGACCGGATCGTTGGCCTGCGCATCGGCGCCGACGATTACGTCACGAAGCCATTCTCGGCGGCCGAGCTCGCGGCACGCGTCGCGGCCCTGCTGCGGCGGCGGCGGCCCATGACAGATCGCGCTGCAGGCCTTCCGGACGGCCTGCTAGTCGATGCCCCGCGCCACCTGGTCGCGGTCGACGGCGTGCAGATCGACCTGACCGCCACCGAGTTCGGCGTGCTCGCCGCGCTCGCCCGCGACCCGGGTGTCGTCCTCTCGCGCCAGCAGCTCCTCGACGCCGCTTGGGGCGATGACTGGGCCGGCGGCGAGCGCACGCTCGAGGTCCACGTCGCCAACCTGCGCCGCAAGCTCGGCGACGACCCTGCGCAGCCGCGCTTCGTGGAGACGGTGCGCGGCGTCGGGTACCGCCTGCGGCTCAACGACCGGTGAGCCGCCCCGACCTCGGCCGACTTCGCTGGCGGATCCTTGCCGCGAACCTCGCGGTGGCCGCCGCCGGTGTCATTGCCGCTGTTCTCGGCGTGTGGCTCGCAGCCCCGGGCGCCTTCGGCGACGCGATGGCCCGCGCCGGGATGCCAGGCGGCTCCGGAGGCATGATGGGCGGCGGCGCCTCCGGGATGATGGACCCGCTCCTGCGATCCGCGTTCGGAGACGCTGTGGGCGCCGCGATCTGGCTCGGCCTCGGCGCGGCCGTCGTCGTGGCGGTCGCCGTGTCCGTCCTGCTCGCCACGCGCCTCTCCCGGCCGATCGACCAGCTGGCGGAGGCCAGCCGGCGGGTCGCCGCGGGCGACTACTCGCATCCGGTGCCGGCTGCGGCCGGAGAGCTCGGCGATCTGGCCTCGTCCTTCAACGCCATGGCTGCGGGCCTCGCCGCGGAGGAGCGCCGCCGCCGCGACCTGATCGGCGACGTGGCCCACGAGCTGCGCACGCCGATCGCGTCGGTCCGGGGCTATGTCGAGGGCCTCGAGGCGGGCGTCTTCGCCCCGGGGCCGGAGGCGTGGCGGGTGCTGAGCGAGCAGACGTCGCGTCTCGAGCACCTCGTCAACGATCTGGCGACGCTCTGGCAGGCCGACTCGAGCGGACTCAGGCTCGAGGTCGTGCCCCTTGACGGCGTCGAGGCGATCGAGGCTGCCCAAGCACGCCACTCCGCCGCGGCAGCAAGCCGATCGATGACGATCGTGGCCGCCGGCCCGCGCGTGCGTCTTCGTGCCGACCCGATGCGACTCGGGCAGGTCCTCGACAATCTCGTCGGCAACGCGGTCCGCTACGGTCGCGAGGGCGGCGCGGTGGTCCTGGGGGTCGGTGCCTCCGGCCGCGAGGCGGTCATCACCGTGCGCGACGACGGCCCGGGGCTCGACGCAATCGAGGCGGGCCGCGTGTTCGACCGCTTCTACCGCGCCGACCCGTCGCGCTCGCGAGAGGTCGGCGGCAGCGGCCTCGGGCTTGCGATCACGCGGTCGCTGGTCGAGGCAATGGGTGGCACCGTCACCGTGGATAGCCCGGGCCGCGGGCAGGGGACCACATTCACCGTCACGCTGCCGCTGGCCTGACGTTCAGTCGCGCCGAGAGACCGGCACGGGGGCCCGGATCGGGTGCACATGGTCTGGGGCACCCTTCTCCGGCTTGACCAGATCTTGACGAGGAGTGTCGGGCACGTCGCTGTAGACTGACGGCATGGCGACTGGGCTCGAGTTCCGGTGTAGGTGTGCGCGGCGGCTGCGCTGCGCAGAGGCCGCGACCCCGGACTCCTGACGACCTGATCGTCTCGGCCAGCCCGAATCCGGGCGGCCCTCAGGCCTCGAGTCCGAGGCCTCTCCCGAGCAGCGCATGCCGCACCGATGTGTCGTCGCGCGCCTCGCGCACTCCACCTGCTTGGGAATCGATCCATGACTCTCGCGCCCTTTGCCTTCGCCAGTCCACAGATGCCGGCCGCAGCAGCGGCGTGCTGCATGACCCACCAGCATGACGCGCGGCAACTGGCCCGCGTCGTCGCAGCCGTGGTGCCCCCGGGCGTCGCCCTCGACATCGGGTCGGGAGCCGGCGCCGTGGCGATGCGCCTGCTCCACCTTCGACCAGACCTGCGCGTCGTCGGTGTCGAGGTGTCATCCGGCGCGGCGCTCGAATCGGTCCGACGGGCGACAGCGATGGGCCTCGGTGACCGCTTCCGGGTCCTCCGCGGCGATGCCCTGGCCATCCGGCTGCCGCAGGCCAGGTCCGTGGTCGTGAACCCGCCCATGCTCCCGACCGAGGCGTGGTGGGAGGCCCCGCGGAAATCCTCTCTGGGCGAAGGTTTCGCGGCCGCGCTCGTGCGCCGCCTTGGCGCGCAGCCCGGGACGTCCGATATCTGGATCCACCTCTTCGACTTCCACGGGATCGAGCGCTCGTTCGGCTGGGGGACGCCGCTGGCTCAGGTGGCGACCGAGTTCGGGTTCGAGGTGAGCTTCCCGCACCGCGGCTGGCGCGCCGTCGGCCCGACGAGCCGCATCCGAGACGCCCTGCCCCAGCTTGTCCGGGTCTTCCCGGATGCCACGGCCCTTGTCGACGGCGCGCCGACTCGGCTGTCGGAGCTGGGGTCAATCGGCGCCAGCCAGCTGCTGATCCCTCACTCGGTCGTCCGCCTCCACCGGGCACCGATCGCCAACGGAGCCCTCCGATGACCGCCATCGCCAATCCCGCCGCCTCAACGAGTGTCATGAGCTACGCGGAATCGCTGCTCGACCTTGTCGGCCATACGCCGCTCGTGCGCCTGTCCCGGGTCACGCGGGGCCTGGGCGCGGCAGAGGCCCAGCCCCTGCTGCTCGCCAAGCTCGAGATGCTCAACCCCGGCGGATCCGTGAAGGACCGGATCGGGCTGCCCATGATCGAGGCGGCCGAGCGTGCCGGGCTGCTGCGCCCGGGCGGGGTCATCGTCGAGCCCACCTCGGGCAACACCGGGCACGGCCTCGCGATCGCGGCGGCGCTCAAGGGCTACCGCTGCATCTTCGTGATGGCCGACAAGCAGTCCGAGGAGAAGCGGTCCCTGCTGCGCGCCTACGGCGCCGAGGTCGTCGTGTGCCCCACCGACGTGCCCCCGGAGTCGCCCGACAGCTACTACAGCGTCGCCCGGCGGCTCGTGGAGGAGACGCCCGGGGCCTTCAGCCCGGGCCAGTACTGGAACCGAGAGAACCCCGCTGCCCACGAGCGGACCACGGGCCCCGAGATCTGGGAGCAGACCGCAGGACGGATCACGCACCTGGTCGCCGCCGCCGGAACGGGCGGGACGATCAGCGGCACCGGCCGCTACCTCAAGGCCCGAAATCCGGCGATCGAGGTGGTCGGCGCCGACCCCGAGGGGTCTGTGCTCTCCGGCGACGCGGCGAGGAGCTACCTCACGGAGGGCGTCGGCGAGGACTTCTTCCCGGGAACCTTCGACCCTGCGATCGTCGATCGCTGGGTCCGCGTGCCGGACCGCGATGCGTTCCACGCGGCGCGGAGGCTCGCCCGGGAGGAGGGGATCCTGGCCGGCGGGTCGGCCGGGACCGCAATCGCGGCCGCCCAGCTCCTGGTCCGGGAGCTCACCGAACAGGGTCGTGGTGATGCCGTCGTGGTCGTCATCCTCCCTGACACCGGGCGGAACTACCTGAGCAAGTTCTACGACGACGACTGGCTCCTCGCGCGCGGACTGCTCGGGGAAGCGGAGGCGTGCGCAGGACCGCGCTTCGTGGCCTGAGAGGGGATGCGGAGAGGCGCCCGTCGAGCGGTGAGTGACGACCGCGGGGCGCGGTGACGGCCGCGCCTCTACCGCGTATCCTCTGCCGACCATGATCCGTAGTCGTCCCATCGCGGTTCCGCTGTGGCTGCTCGCCGCAGCCGTGGGCGTGGGTCTCGCCGCCGTCCACGCGATCGCCTATACCGTCGGCTATGGGATCACCGGCTACGAGCCGGCGATGGCCGCGTCGGGTCACGAGCCGTGGTGGACCGTGGCGGCCCTAGCGGCGGTCGCCGTGTTCGTCTGCGCTGCCGCCGCGGCGCGGTCGCGTGTCCATTTCGCCCGGACCGCGCCGGTCAGGAGTCGGCGGGCATACGCCGCCCTCCTCCTGCGCATGTGGTTGGGCCTGCTCTTGGCCGCGATCGCCGGCTTCGTCCTGCTGGAAAACCTCGAGCACATCCTGCTGGCGGGCCACCTAGCGGGGCTCGCGCCGCTCGCCCAGATCGCCCGCCTGGCGGCGCTCGGGCCGGCGCTCCTCTTGCTGGCCGCGGTCGCATTGCTCGCGCTGGCGGTGGCCGTGGTCGGACGCGTGGAGTATGCCTCCGTTCTTGCTGGCTCCTACGCGCGGCTGGTCGCGGACGGCACCTTCGACGCGAGCTTCACGCAGTCACCGTGGGCGGTGACGTTCCTGGGCGAGGTCATCGGTCCCGTCCTCCACGATGCCGCCTCGGACGGGAGCGTCCTCGAGGTCGGGTGTGGCACGGGCGTGTGGCTGGAGGAGGTGTCGCGACTCTCCGCCTCGTCGACCGCGCTCGCCATCGGCGGCTTCGACCTCTCTGCCGACATGGCTGGCGCTGCGGCATCGCGGCTCGAACGCGCTGGCGTCGCCGCCACGGTGTGGCAGGGCGACGTCCTCGACGACGGTGCCTACGCGATGCACGGGCGCAGCCTGCACGACCTCGTGTTCGCCTACGACGTTGTGCAGCAGCTCCCTGCGGACGCCCAGGCTGATGCCGTCGAGGTCATGCTCCACCACGTCCGGCCAGGTGGGCGGCTCGTCGTCTTCGACCATGACCGCCGCTCCCGGTACGGCCGGACCATGGGCGCCAAGAAGTGGCTGCGGCGGTACCTCGGCCTCCCGCTCGTGCCCCGCTACTACATCCACGCCCGCTATCCGGAGCTCGAGCAGCTCCGCAGGGGGCTCGAGCGGGAGGGGCACGCCGCGACGATTACCGTCGAGCCCGAGGGCCGGAAGCGGGCGCTCGTGGTTCGCCGGGCGGCCTGAGCAGCGCGGCGGCCTGAGGGCCGGTACTACATCGTCGGCGTGAAGCCCACCGCCAGGAACGCCTCGGGGTCGTCGCCGAACTCGAGGTAGCAGCCCTTGCCGCAGAAGACGTATTGGCGGCCCTCGTACTCGCGGGCCAGGCCCTTCTTCACGGCGTCGGCCGCGTCCACGGTCATGCCGCAGACGGGGTCCTCGTTCGGGGCGACTGTTCGGTGCTCGGCCATTCTGATCTCCTCAGCTGCGGATTGTGATGACGACGTAGGGGCGGAGAGGCAGAGCCGCTCCTTCAGCACGAGCCGGCTAACCCGACTCCGGTCCAGTCCGGCCTCCTCGGCCATACGGAGCAGTTCGCTGGGCGAGCAGGATGCGAAGCGCACGTCGTGGATGCGAGCCTCGCTGCGATCGCACCGGCGCCGCGAGCGCAGTCGCGGCCCCCAATCCTTGCATTGCTGCACTTCGCATCACTGGATGGTGATCTCCGCCCGCATCCCGGCCGCGAAGTGGCCGGTGACGTGACAGCCGGCGAGCGTCGTGCCTGCCTTGTCGAAGGTGATCGTGAGCTCTTTGGTCTTGCCGGGCTCGACGCCGATCGCGGTCGGCTCGTCCTTGGACATCGACATGCCGCCGCCCGCCATCATCTCCTGGTCGTGGGCGTCCTGGAAGGCCTGGTCGCCGACCACGAACTCGTGGAGCGTCGTGCCCTTGTTGGTCACTACGAAGGTGACGGGCCTGCCGACGGGGACGGTCATGGCCGCAGGGTCGATCCGGAGCTGGTCGCTGAGCATGACGTCGATGCGCGACGCTGCCTCTGGCGACGCGACGCCGGAGGGGGTGGCAGTGGGCGACGCGATCGGGTTTGTCGCTGCCGGAGCGCCGCCCGACGAGCAGGCGGCGGCGAGCACCGCGACAGCGGCGAGCGGGGCGAGGCGCAGGGAACGCATGAGCGGGTGTCTTCTCCTATTGGTGCGGCGGGTGGGTCAGGACGCGGAGGGGGCGGAGGCGCGGATCGGGACGGGGTCCGACGCCGCCTGGCGGACGCGGAACCGGCGGAGGCGGAGCGCGTTCGACACGACGGTGACGGAGCTCGCCGCCATCGCCGCCGCCGCGAAGATCGGGTCGAGCAGCATCCCGTTGACCGGGTACAGGACGCCCATCGCGATCGGGATGAGGATCACGTTGTAGCCGAACGCCCAGAACAGGTTCTGGCGGATGTTGCGCATCGTCGCCCGCGAGAGCGCGATCGCCGTCACGAGGCCGCGCAGGTCGCCCGACATCAGCGTGACGCCGGCCGACTCCATGGCGACGTCCGTGCCAGTGCCCATCGCGACGCCGACGTCTGCAGAGGCCAGCGCCGGGGCGTCGTTGACGCCGTCGCCGACCATGGCCACAACCTTGCCCTCGGCCTGGAGCGCCTTCACCGCCGCGGCCTTGCCGTCGGGCCGGACGTCGGCGACGACACGGTCGATCCCAGCCGACCGGGCGATCGCCTCGGCGGTCCGGCGGTTGTCGCCGGTCAGCATGGCGACAGAGATCCCCAGGCGGTGGAGCTCGGCAACGGCCTCGACCGAACCCGCCTTGAGCGTGTCGGCGATCGCGATGACGGCGGCCGCACGGCCGTCGATCGCGGCGAACACGGGCGTCCTGCCATCGGCGGCGAGGGCGTCCGCGGCAGCGGTGAGCGGCGCGACGTCGACGGCGAGCGACTCGAGGAACCCCGGCCGGCCGACCAGCACCGCATGGCCCGACACCGTGGCCGACACGCCGCCCCCGGCGACCGAGAGGAAGTCAGCCGCGTCGGCGAGGACGAGCTGGCGAGTCTCGACGGCCTCGCGCACGATCGCGTCCGCGAGCGGGTGCTCCGAGCCGCGCTCCGCGGCCGCGACGAGCGCCAGGAGCTCGTCCTCGGCCAGGGCACCATCGGCACGGACGACGTCGGTGACCCGCGGCTTGCCCTCGGTGAGGGTGCCGGTCTTGTCGAGCACCACGGCCCGCACCGAGCCCAGGCGCTCGAGCGCCTCGGCGTTCCGGAACAGGATCCCGTTCTCGGCGCCCTTGCCGGTGCCGACCATGATCGAGGTCGGCGTGGCGAGCCCGAGCGCGCAGGGGCAGGCGATGATCAGCACCGCGACCGTGTTGAGCAGCGCCATGTTGAACGCGGGCTGCGGCCCGAGGACGAACCAGGCGACGAACGTGAGCGCCGCGAGGCCCAGGACCGCCGGCACGAAGTAGCCGGTGACGACGTCCGCCAGGCGCTGGATCGGCGCTCGCGAGCCCTGGGCGTCGGACACGAGGCGGATGATCTTCGCGAGGACCGTGTCGGCGCCGATGCGAGTGGCACGGAAGGTCAGCGTGCCAGTCGTGTTGAGCGTGCCGCCGACCACGAGGTCCTCGACGCGCTTGGAGACCGGCAGGCTCTCGCCGGTGATCATCGACTCGTCGACACCCGAGGCGCCGTCGGTGACGAGACCGTCCACCGCAACGGTCTCGCCGGGCCGGACGCGGACGAGATCGCCGACGCGCACCTGCGCGATGTCCACGTCCACCTCGGCGCCGTCGCGCACCACGCGCGCGGTGCGCGGGGCGAGGCCGATCAGGCGTCGGATGGCGTCCGACGTGTGGCTGCGGGCGCGGGCCTCGAGGAACCGGCCGAGCAGGATGAGGGTGATGATCGCGGCGCTGGTGTCGAAGTACATCGGCAGCGCCCCGCCGTCCATGCCGAGGCCAGCGGCGCGGAAGAACTCGGGGAACGCGATGGTGGCGACCGAGTAGAAGTACGCGGCGGACGTCCCCACAGCGATCAGGGTGTTCATGTCGGTGGCCTTGTGGCGGATCGCCTTGATGGCGCCGGCGTAGAAGAGCGACCCCGCCCAGAACTGGACCGGCGTGGCGAGGGCGAGCTGGAACCACGGGTTGGTGAAGATGGCCGGCACGCCTGGCAGGACCGTCATCCGCGCGAGGCCGACGATCAGCGGGATCGTCAGGACGGCGGACACCGTCAGGCGCTTCCGCAGGTCCGCGGCGTGCTTGGCCGCCGCCTCGTCGCGATCAGCCTTCGCCGCAGCCGCCTCCGCCAGGTCCGCCTCGTGGTCGGCCGACGCCGCCTGCTCCACCCGGGCGACGTAGCCCGCGGCGTCGACCGCCGCGACCAGGTCCGCCACGGACACCTGCCCGGGGTCGAACCGGACCGTGGCGGACTCGGACGCGAGGTTGACGTTCGCCTCGTCCACGCCCTCGACCTTGGCGAGGAAGCGGGTGATCCGGTTCACGCACGAGGCGCAGGTCATCCCCTCGACGGGGAAGCTGACGGTCTCGAGCGGCGTGGCGGCGGGACTGGTCATGGTTGGCTCCGTTGTCGGGCGCGCCGAGGGCGCCGTCGTTTGGTGTCGGGGTGGAAGGGTCAGCCGGATGGGCGGGCGGGCTGGACGGTGATCGAGCCGTAGTACATGCCCATGGCGCACGTGTACTCGAGCTTCCCCGCCTTGAGGGCGGGTAGGTCGATGACGTTGTCGCCGGGCTTGAGGGTGACCTCGATGTTCAGGCTCGGCACCACGATGTAGGCCGCGCACCCGTATTGGAAGCGGGAGTCGACGTGCCACTTGGTCGGGATGCCGGCCGTGATCTTGGCGCCGGACGGGCCGTAGCCGCCCTCGTCCTGGTACGTCCGCAGCTCCTGGATCTTCGCAGGGGCGGGCGACGCCGAGGGGGGTTCCGGCGTCGCCGGGGATGCGGAGGCAGGCTCGGGCGTGGCCACGACCGCGCCCGCGTTGAGCGCCTCGTCGAGGGGATCGGTCGACGCCGGCGTGGGCGACGGGGCCGGCGTGGAGGAGACGGCCGCGACCGGGGAGGACTTGGCGCTGCCGGCTGCTGCGGGCGAGGCGCTCGCAGGCTTCGGGGCCACGGTGATCTGGGCCGAGTACATGCCCATCGCGCACGTATAGCGCAGGACGCCAGCGGGGAGCGGGGGGAGCCTGAACGTGTTCGGCCCCTTCTGGAGGCGGGCGCGGATGTCGACGCCGGGGGCGAACAGGGAGGCGGCGCAGGTGCTGGTGTTGGAGGACACGATCGTCCACTCGACCGGGTATCCGGCGTAGATGGTGACGTTGGACGGGCTGTAGCCGCCCACGTCCTGGCGCGTGGTGAAGCGCTCGACGCCGTCGGCGCCGACGATCGACGGGTCGACGTCCGCCGCGACCGCGGTTCCGACGAGCGACGGGAGGCTGAAGCCGGAGAGGCGGAGCCCGGCGCTGCCGTTGAGGATCGCGAAGCCGATCACCATCACGCCGACGAAGCGCAGCAGGGTGGGCTTGGCGCGCGACGGGACCACGAGGGGGAGGCCGGCCAGGGCGAGGAGCCCGGGCGCCGTCCCGATCGCGAACGCGCCGAGCAGCGCTGCCGCATACAGCGGCGATCCCGTTGAGAGGGCGAAGATCTGGATGGCCTGGGTGAAGCCGCAGGGGAGGAAGAACGTGAGGGCGCCGAGCGTGGCTGCGCGCGTGTCGGAGTAGGAGGTCGGCGCGCCGCCGTCGCCGGCGAGCCCGAGCTTCCGGCCGAGGCCCATCGGGAGGGTCGGCGACCAGCCGGCGAGGCGCGGCGAGAGGCCCGTGAGCCGCGTGCCGAGCAGGAGCATCACGAGGCCGACGCCGATCATCAGGACCGCGGTGAGCTGGGGCGGCATTGCGATCGACGCGCCGAGCTCGCCGAGCAGGGCCCCGAAGAGCGTGTAGCCGACGATGCGGCCGCCGACGAGGACGAGCGCCGGGCGCATCTGCGCGACCTTGCCGGTGCCGTCCGGGCGGCCCGCCTGAAACGCGGCCGACATCCCGAGCGCAAGGCCGCCGACGAGCGCCATGCACGTGGACACGCCCGCCGCCAGGCCGAGCAGGAGGGCGACGACGATGCCGCCCTTGCTGATGTCGCCCGCGGCGCCCGCGAGGTCGCCGATCCCGGAGAGCTGCGCCGCGATGGCGAGGCCCAGCAGGATCACGGCGCCGGCGCCCGCGGTGCCCCAGATGACCGGGTCGCGCACGAGCCAGGGCGTGCGGCCGACCTCGTAACCCGCCTTGTTGATGGCCTTCTCGATCGAGGCCGCGGCCACGGGCGCTGAGCACTCGACCGTGACCTGGCCCTTCACCGCGGAGGCGTTCACCCGCTCGACGTTGGGGAGTCGGCCGACGAACTTGCCGATGCGGACCTCACACGAGCGGCAGGTCATACCCATGACCGGGAAGGTCATGGAGATTGTCCCGGCGGCCGTCACCGACGACGTCGGCGCGACCGGCCTGGCGCGCAGGCCCATGCGGATCTCGCGCATCTCCACGGCGCGCCGGTGGAGCTCCTCGGCCTCGCTGAGCGGCTCCTCGGCGGCAGCCGTCTCGACGACTCCCGGCATCTGGGCGAGGCGGTGCTCGGCAGGCCCGCGAGTCTCGGTGGCGGCGGCGCGCGCAGGCATGGATCTCTGGGCCTGGGCTCGCGACCGGTTTCGACGGCGGGACATCAGGACGCTCGCTCCTCGTGCGGGACCCGGCTCGCCGGGCGATGGGGAAAGGGTGTCCGAGCGCTCCCACCAAGGCCATGGAGGAACGGGCAAGCCTTCGTCAAGACTTGGTCAAGCCGTGGCCGCGTCAGTCCCGTGCCCAGCTTTGACCAGGCTGCGATGGTGCCCCGGCTACGCGAGCGGCTCGGGCAGGGCAGGCCGACGCCGGCCGGAACCTGGTCACGCTCGCTTGGAAACCCCCGGGACGACCCTCACCGGCATCGGCGAAGGCAGGTCGCCCTGTCCGCCCTCGCCGGCGTACCGCGGAGTGCCTCAGTGACCGGCAGCACACCCCGCGCAGCGGCCGACGATCGTGAGATGCGAGAGGTTTACCAAGAAGTGCCGCTCGCGGGACAGGGTCAGGGTGAGCCGTCGCGCCTCCTCCGCCTCGATCTCCCACGTCGCGCCGCAGCCCTCGCACCGCAGGTGTCCGTGCTCGGTGGCCGGGAGGACGTGGAACTCCTCGCGTCCGTCGTGGCCGTGGGAGTGGCGAACGAGCCCGATCTCCTCGAGCACGTCGAGTGTCCGGTAGACGGTCGACGCCGTCGTCTCCGGGTCGATGGCCCGGCAGCGCTCGACGAGCTCGACGCCGGTGACGTGACCGTTCGAGCTGGCCAGCACCTCGACCAGCGCGCGCCGCTGCGGCGTCCAGCGCATCCCCCGAGCACGCAGCTCGGCCCTTGCCCGTGCAGCGGCGTCAGGAAGGGAGGGGTTCAGGGCCATGTCAGCGCCCGATGGTACATCGCCCGTGACTGCCGGGAGTGCGGCCCGGTGGGGATTCGACGGCCCAGATGCGACTTCATGCAATAGGGACAGAGTGGTGGTAGGCTCTGGCCCCTTCTCCACGCGTCCCCGGGAGATCCGCCGCATGCTGAGCACCTTCCGCCGCCTCGGCCGGTCTCCGAGCGGGCTGCGGAACCGCGTCGTCGCCGTCTACGTGTTCCTCGCCCTCTTCAACCTGGTCGCGTGGGCGCTGGCCGTCGGCGCATCGACCTCCTACCCGATCATGCTTCCCACGGCCTTCCTCGCGTACACCTTCGGCCTGAGGCACGCGGTCGACGCCGACCACATCGCGGCGATCGACAACTCCACCCGCAAGCTCATGCAGGACGGACAGCGACCGGTCGGCGTGGGCCTGTTCTTCTCGCTCGGGCACTCCACCATCGTGGTCTCGCTCACGGTCCTCGTCGCGATCTCCGCGGGGATCGTCAGCGCGATCCCGGCCGCCCAGCAGGTTGGCGGCCTCATCGGCACGGCGGTGTCCGGGACGTTCCTGATCGCGATCGGGACGATCAACCTCGTCGTCCTGCTCGACATCTACCGGATGTTCCGGAAGGTCTCGTCAGGCGGGACCTACGACGGGGAGAGCCTCGAGGACTACCTCAACAACCGCGGCCTCCTCGCCCGGCTCCTGCGCCCGGCCATGCGGCTCATCCGCAGGAGCTGGCACATGTACCCGCTCGGCGTGCTCTTCGGGCTCGGGTTCGACACCGCGAGCGAGGTGGCACTGCTGGGGCTGGCCGCGACCTCGGGCGCGGGCCACCTGCCGATCGCGCTGATCCTGATCCTGCCCGCGCTCTTCGCGGCCGGAATGTGCACGATCGACGCGACCGACGGGATCCTCATGCTCGGCGCGTACGGCTGGGCCTACGTCAAGCCGATCCGCAAGCTCTACTACAACCTCAACATCACGCTCGTGTCCGTCCTGATCGCCTTCGCCGTCGGGGGCATCGAGATCCTGAGCATCGTCGCGGCCGAGTTCCACCTCACGGGCGGAATCTGGGACCTGGTCAGCGGCGTCGACTTCGGCTTCGTCGGCGTCGCGATCATCGCCGTGTTCATCGGTAGCTGGGCCGTGTCGACCGTCATCTACCGCTGGAAGGGCTACGACAGGATGGCGCCGACAGAGGTGGCGGACGAGATGGACGTGGCCGCATAGCGGCTCGGGAAGGGGCGACGAGTGGCGGCGGGCAGCAGCAACATCGCGGGAGAGATCGGCGCTTTGCCTGAGGCTGTCGCTGAGGTTCCCGCGGTTGCCCATCCCGGCTCGGACCGAGCCCGCCATCTCGCGGAGATGGTGGTCGTCATGATGGCCGGCATGATGGTGCTGTCGGCGCCAGTCGCCGCTATCGCGCGAGCGCTTGGCTACCCGGACCTCGGCACGACGATGCCCGCTGCGGCAACCCTGGTGATGGCGGCCGAGATGACCGTCCCGATGGCGCTCTGGATGGCCTTCCGGGGACACCATCGGCGAGGGGTCATCGAGATGTCTGCCGTCATGGCGGTGCCCGCCATCGTGCTGGTCGCCGCAGGCACGGCAGGGCTCATGACGCCGCTCGGATCGGAGTCCGCGTACCACCCCGCGATGCTGGTCGCCATGGTCGCCTACGTGCTGCTCCGGCGGGATGCAACCGCGGGCATGGGGTAGCACTCCGGCCGCAGGCGCGGCGGTTGGGGGCCGCGTTCAGGGCGTCGACAGCACCGGGCTCCGGCGGCGCAACGCCAGGGCGGCCAGCCACCCGAGGGCGAACGCGGCAATGCCGATCGCGATGACTTGCGCGACCTTCAGACCCGCCAGGAAGACGATGTCGTCGCGAAGGAAGAACAGCCCGAACCGGATTGCCGCGTTGCCCAGCAGGTAGACGGCTGCCGTGGCGCCCGGGCCCAGGCGCTCGAACCGGCCGCGCGATCCCCAGAGCGCCAGCGCCAGGAGGCCGAGTCCGATGGCCTCGTAGAGCTGCGTCGGCTGGAGCGGGACGCCCTGCGGCGCCATCGCGTTCGGGCTCTCGTATACGACGGCGAACGGGCCGCTCGTGGGCAGCCCGTAGGAGTCGCCGCCGATGAGGCAGCCGAGGTGGCCGACGGCCTGCCCGGCCGCGACCGCCGGCGCGGCGATGTCGGCGGCCAGGCCGAGCCCGACGCCCCGACGGCGCGCCCACACCGCAAGGCCGAGCAGGCCCGTCACGAGCCCGCCGTAGAAGGAGAGGCCGCCCTGCCAGATCGCGAACACGTGGAGGGGGTGGGCCGCGATGTCGGGCAGGCCGTTCTGGAGCACGTAGAGCAAGCGCCCGCCCGCGAGCGCCGAGGCGCCGACCCAGATCGCGGCGTCCTCGACGAGGCCCGGGGCGAGGTGGACCCGGCGGGTCCCGGCGAGCGCGATCCCCACCGCGACCGCGATGGCGAGGGCGGCGAACAGGCCGTACCAGCGGATCTCGACCCCGCCGAGTGAGAAGGCGACGGGGTCGAGCCCGATCGGGAGGAGCAGCATCAGGAGCGGCCGAGGAGCCGCTCGAGGAGGCCGCGGTCCGCGCCGGGCGGGAGCACCTCGGCCGCGGACAGGTCCGCCTCGTAGCCGGCTGCGGCGACCGCCGCCGCGAGCGCCGCGTTCGACACCAGCGCGGGCTCGCGGCGGACGGTCGCGGTCTCGTGCCGCAGGTCCACGGACACCTTCGCGACCCCGGGCACCCTGCCGACCGTGCGGATGATCCGGTTGACGCACGAGCCGCACGTCATGCCGCGGACCGGGAAGCGGACGACCTCGAGCCCGCCGGGCTGCCCGGTCACATCGACACCATGAGGCCGAAGCTCATCGCGATGATCGCGAGCGCGATGCCGGCCTTGACCCACGGCGAGTTCGCGCGGTTCCAGCGGCCGATCTGGCCGAGGACCCGCCGGTTGCTCACCGCCAGGAGCATGGCGACGAGCGGCACGATGAACGCGATGTTGTACAGCGCGAGCAGGGCGTAGCCGGTGGCGCCGCCGCCCGAGGCGTGGAGGACCGCGGTGATCTGGAGGTACATCGCACCGGAGCAGGGGACCGTGCAGATCCCGACCAGGACGCCCGCGATGAGCATCCCGGCGAGCCCGCCCCGCTCCATCGCCTTGCGCATCTTCCCGTGCGTGCCCGACGGCGCCATCATCGAAGGGCCCACGCCCGGCAGGAACACGTCCTTGAGCATCCAGAGGGCCATGCCGAGGGCGATGACCGAGGCGACCCGGGCGACGAGGTGGTCTCGGCCCATCCAGCCCAGGAAGGTCAGCAGGCCGAGGCCGATGACGAAGTACGTCACGAACACCGCGCCCACGTACAGCGAGCCCGCGCCGAGCAGGCGGCGCCGGGCCTCGGCCGTCGGCGAGCCGCTCGCGGTCACCGCGTTGACGAGCGTGAGCGTGAAGGTCGCGAACAGGACCAGCAGCGCGAAGGCGCACGGGTTGAAGCCGTCGAGGAACCCGGCGGCGAGGACCGCCGGGATCGTCAGGCCGCCGAACGCGCCGGCCTCGAAGGGGACCGCGAGCACGTAGGCGGACGCGGTCACGCCCACGATGGTGAGCATGGCGGCGAGGACGACCGCCGGCAGGGGCCAGCCCGCCACGAGGCGGTGGGTGGGCAGGGGACCCGCGACGGGGGCTGTCATGCGACCGGCGCCCCGATCGAGGCCGACGAGGGCTTGACGACGATCTTGCCGTGCATCTGCGGCGCGTCCTTGCCGCCGCAGCAGCTCTCGCACCACACGTCGTACGTGCCCGGCTTGTTCGGCACTGTCCAGGTGACCATCTTCGTGCTCTCGGCCGGGAGCTGCTCGTTGAGCCCCAGGTCGGGCGAGACCATCGTGTGCACGCCGCCCGTGAGGTGGGGCGCCGCGTCCTGGGTCCACCACTTGAAGGTGACGGTCTGGCCGGCGGTCACGTCGATCTCGGACGGGGTGAACCCGGCCATGGAGCTCTGGACGTCGATGATCCCGCTCGAGGCGGCATCGGCCGGGCGGCGCAGGAAGTCGCCGAACGCGAGGTACGTCCCCACGGCGAGCACCGCGACCACGATGCCGCCGAAGGCGATCTTGCGGACCTTGTCCAACCTGGCGGCGCGGGCACGCTCGGCGCGGCGGGCATCCCTTCGGGCGACCACCGTGTTGTGCAGCGTCTCGCGCTCTTGCTCCCGGCGCTCGCGGCGCGAGGCGGGCTGCTGGGCGTGGTCAGTCATGGCGGGCCTCCTGGCCGTGGTGGGCGTGATGCGCGGCGCGGTGGCGCGCCGGTGCATGGGGGACGGGCGGGTCGTCGTCCAGCGTGGCCAGCGCCCGTCGGAGCTCCTCCTCGCTGATCTCGCCACGGGCGAACCGATCGCGCAGGATCCGCGCGGGGTCCTCACGTCGGGCGTGCCGGGGCTCGCGAACGAGGAGCCAGACGACAATGGCCATGATCAGCGCCCATGCGCCGATCCACACCCACGCGTCGGTACCCATTTGCCAGCCCGTCATGCCGAGCCTCCGTGTCTCCGGTCGGTGGACCGCCGGGAGTGAAGCCGAGCATCGTGCGTCCCGAGCCGGAAAGCCATGGAGGGACGGGCAAGCGTTGGTCAAGAGTCGGTCAACGCGAGGCCAAGGACCGCCACTCTCACCCCTGTTTCACCTTGCGCTCAGGAGTCGGCGCGAGGATCGGCAGGCCCGAGCCGCAGCGTCCGTTGACTGTGTCCGGCGGTGGGCGTCGAACACAGCGAGGTGGTAGATGCGACAGGCACACCCCGTGCGCGCCCGCGCGCGCCGACGACAGCTGGCCGCGGCCGCGCTCCTCGGGGCTGTCGGGGCGATCTGGTCGCTGAGCGCGGTGGCCGGACGGGCGCCGTCATCGAGTAGCGCGCTCCCCCCGGAGGCGTTCCGACAGGTCGTCGCGGCGCCACGGATGGACGTGGAGGCAACGCCGTCGGGCCAGGATGCGCCGACGTCGGCGGCTCCCTCGTTGGCCCTTGGTGTTCTGGGCATCCCGACCGTCCCGACAGTCGACGCCGTCGCCGTCGTCCCTGCGGTCGGCTCAGCAGGCGCGACACCCGACCCCACTGCCATTCCGTCCGCCGCGCCGGCGCTTGGGCAGCCGACGGCCACGCCAACGCCCGTGGCCCCAGCCGACGCGCCGCCCCCGGGACCCACGCACGTCGTACGCCCGGGCGACAGCCTGTGGACCATCGCGGTCATGCACGGCGTGCCCCTCGCCACCGTCGTCCGGTGGAACCCCGCGGTGGATCCGGCCAGCGTGAGGATCGGATCGAAGGTCCTCGTGCCGGGCGGCCGCACCGCCAAGGCCGCAACCGCCAGGCCCAAGGCAGCCCCCAAGCCCGCGCCCACGCGGGTCCCGAAGCCAGTCGTGGTTCCGAGGGCGTCGGGCCACCAGTGGCCGCTCGCTGTCCGGGGCGAGGTCACCACGACCTTCTCGAGCCGCCATCCCGGCATCGACATCGCCGCTCCGGCCGGCACCCCCATCCGCGCGGTCGCGGCCGGCGTCGTCATCTGGGCCGGCTGGAAGGACAACGGGGGCGGCTTCGTCGTCGTCCTGCGCCACCCGAACGGCATGATCTCGACCTACAACCACAGCCGCAGGGTGCTCGTGTCCGTCGGCCAGCGCGTCGGCGACGGCCAGGAGATCGCCGAGGTCGGCACGACCGGCAATTCGACGGGGCCGCACCTGGACGTGCGGATCGAGATGGGCGGCCGGTTCGTCAACCCCCTCCTGCTCTTCTGATCGGTAGGCCCGGTAGCTCTGCGTCCAAACCGTGGAGGGATCCCGATGTCACTGGCGTCGTGGCTGCTCTGGGGGCACCTGCTAGCGACGGTCGTGCTGGTCGGCTACTACGTGCTGCTCGCGGCCGTCGTGATCCCGGCCGTCACGCGCGCGCCCGGCGATCGCCGGGCTGTCGTCCTCCCGGTCGGCCAGCTGCTGGCGGCCATCGAGCGACGCGCGCTGCCGCTCCTGCTCGCGTCGGTCGGCGCCTTCCTGGCCACCGGCATCTCCCTCCAGACGTCGGCGTCGCAGTACCAGGGGCTGGGTGAAGTGCGGGGCGCCTGGGCGGCGCTGCTCCTGGTCAAGCACCTCGTGGTGGTCGGGATGCTCGCCGTCGGCTCGGCGCTCGACGGCTTCCTGGTCCGGGCGGGGCGAGAGGTTTCCCCGTCGGCGCCGGGCGCAAGTCTCGTCTGGACAGCCCGCGCTCAGGCTGGGCTCGGGGTGCTCGTGCTCCTCATCACCGCTGCGGCGCAGGGCGCGTGACGCCTGGATCCGCGCGGACGAGCGGCGCCTTGCCGGCGGCCGTGCGCGGGATCGCGGGGACCTCGCTCAACGTCACGTTGGGCGCAACCGCTCCAACTGCCTCGATGGCCGTACGGATCTCCGCCATCACAGCGGCGCCGTCGAAGCCCGCGCCCGGTCCCGCCACCAGCAGCCGCAGGGCGTCGCCCTCCTGGACGACCTGCCACTCGCCGGCGGGCACGCGGTCGAGGGCATCGTGGAAGACGAGCGGGTGGACGGCGACCAGCCCCCCGTTGCGCCCGGGCAGCTGAAGGATGTCCTCCTGGCGGCCCTGGATCGCGTCGAGCAGCGCATAGGGGCGGCCGCACGGGCATCGGCGGGACGCCAGCCGGACGCTGTCGCTCATCTCGTAGCGGATCAGCGGTTGGGTTCGGCTGAACAGCACCGTGACCAGGATCTTGGCCCCGAAGGTGCCGACGGAGACCCGGCGGTTCGCCTCGTCGACGACCTCGGTGATCACGAGGTCCTCGTACAGGTGGAGGCCGTCGTGCTGCTCGCATTCGGACGCAATGCCCGCGGGCTCGGTGGCCGCGTACACGTTGAACGGCTGCCGGCCCCAGGCCTGCGCGACGATGCGGCGCGTGTCATCCGTGAGCACCTCGGACGCGGACAGCGCCGCGGTCGGCGAGATGCGCAGCCGGCCCGCCAGCTGCTCCTCGGCGAGCAGGCGGTGCATCGAGGCGTAGCCGATCAGCGACTGGGGCTGGAAGGCGTTGAGCCGCGCCACACTGTCCGCGACCGGGTCGGTGGCGTTGACCCGGAGCGTGCGCACGAGCGGGTTTGCGACGCTCGCGCCGACGCGCGCCGACTGGTGCCAAGCCGTCGTCGTGCTCACGACCGCGAGCCGCATCCGGTGCGTCGGCGAGGCCGCGACGCCGGCCCACTCCTGCGCGCGGTTGTACGAGCCGACCACCGCCGCCCACTCGGCAGCGTCAGAGAGGAAGACGCCCCGCACCCCGGTCGTGCCCGACGTCGACACGACGCGGTAGCGGCCGCGGAACCGGGCATCGCCGGCCATGGAGCGCAGATGGGCCTCCACGTCGGCAAGCCGGACCCCGCGGTCGGTGACGACCTCGTCGAAGCTGGCCGCGAGCTCGGCCTTGGTCACCGTGGGCAGCGCCTCGAGCGGCGCGTCCTCGAGCCCGGCGTGGAGCCGGCGGTAGAACGGCGACCGCTCGACGGCGAACCGACGGAGCTCGCGCAGCCGCCGCTCGCGATGCGCGTCCAGTTCCGCCCGGTCCCAACGGTCCCGCCGGCGCAACCCGCCGCGCATGGCGAGAACGCGACCCATGAGCGCCAGGTCCATGTCGGCCTCCGTGTCAGACGGTGAGCAGGATCGCGAACCCCATGACGAGGACGACGCCGGCGAGCATCAGCTTGGTCCCGCCGGCGTGCTCGAGGTGCCAGCGGTTGATCGTCCGGATGACCCCCGGGCGGCTGGCCAGCGCCAGGAGCAGGACCAGCGGCGTGATGTAGGCGACGTTGTAGAGGATCAGCCCGCCGAGGCCTGCCGCGACGCTGCCCCCGGCCCCCAGGAGCGCCACCACCGAGAGGTACACAGCGCCGCTGCACGGGACGGTGCACAGGCCGATGAGTATCCCACCGCCCACCAGTGCCAGGGGGGAGCTCGTCCGCGCCCACGAGCGCATCCTGCCGTGGAGCGCGTGCGGCGCGGCGAGCTGCAGCCGGGCGTCAGGCAGCAGGGCGTCGCGCAGCATCCAGATGCCCATCCCGATGGCGATCAGGGCGGCGATGCGGCTCGGCAGGTGGCTCGACCCGAAGTTGGTCGCCGTGACGATGGCCGAGAGCATGCCCAGACCGAGGAGGAAGTAGGTGACCAGGACGCCAGCCACGAACAGCGACCCCAGGCCGAGCACGCGCCTTGACGCCGCCGCTGTCGCCTGCCCGTTGCCCGACGCGACAGACTCGCGTGCCGCCAGACCAAGCGCGAAGGTGGCGAACAGGATCAGGACGCCGAAGGCGCAGGGGTTGAAGCCGTCGAGGAATCCCGCGCCGAGGATGACCGGCACGGTCAAGCCCGGCAGGCCGTCATGGGCGGCCATCGAGGTCGCCGGCTGGGCCAGCGCAACCGCCGCCGCGGCCACCGCCAGCAGGACGCCAACCCCCGCGACTGCGGCGCCCCGCCGCGGGATTGCCGCGGCACGCGTCATGCCGTCACCGTGAGCTTGCCCTGCATCGACGGGTTCGCCCGGCCGCCGCAGCAGATGCCGCAGAACCAGGTGTAGGTGCCCGGCGTCGACGGAGCGGTGAACTCGAACTCCTTGCTGCTCTCGGGCCCGACCTTCCAGTCGATCCCGAGCTCGTCGATCGCCATCTCGTGCCAGCCGCCGCCGTCGCTGTGGAAGGACGAGTCCGTCGAGGTCAGCTCGACCGAGACTGCCGAGCCTGCCTTCACACTCATCGCGGCCGGCTGGAACCCGCCCATGCTTGCCTGGATCTGGACGACGCCGGCCGCTGCGGGCGCGGGGGGCGCGAGGCGCGTCGCCACCAAGGCAAGTGCGGCGACCGAGATCACGAGCGCGACAGCACCGAAGACAACCGTGCGGAGGCCGCGGTGCTTGGGAGCCTGGCGATTTCGTGCCTTCATGGGCGGGCGGGGGCGGTCGGCGGTCGGGCGGTTGGGCTTGGTCATCTTGGGGCTTCCTCGGACTGGGCGAAATGGGATGGTGTCGCGGGGTTGCGGGGCGCACGGGTCCGGTGCGAGGGACCTCGGCTTCTGCGGAGGACTGGGCCCAGCAGCTCACGCACGTCCGGGTGGATGTTCTCCGCCAGGACCTGGCGGTCGACCTCCTGCTGGACGAGGCGGACGAGCAGGGCGTCGAGCGAACCCTGTGCCGCGAGCAGCTGCTGGACGATGGCGCTGAGCGGCTGGCCTGTGCGGACCATCTCGGCCACGCCAGCGGCCTGGCCGGCGGCACGGCTCGCGTGCGCCAGCGCCGACGACGCCGCCTCGTAGCGCCGGGGCTTGCGGGAAGGCGCGGCCGGGACGTTCATGCGGCCGTGCCGTGCGCCTGGCGCGTCGCGAGGGCGTCGGCGTCCGCCCACGCCCGCATCTGCGCGATCACATCGTCCGCCTCCACCGCACCGTACCTGGGGTCGCCGCGGACCAGCACGATCCCAGCGACCTCGAGGTCGGTGGCGATGTCGGCGGCGCCGTCGTTGGCCTGTGCGATCCGGAGCGTCCTGGCCGGCACCATCGCGTCACCGCACCGCGCGGCCGGCCGCGCGGCCGCCGCCCGCATCTGGCGCGGGCCGATGGCGCCCACGAAGAGCCCGGCGCCGTCGACCACGAGGGACGTCGAGGCCCGAGCATCCGAGGTCAGGTCGCCGATCTGCTCGTCGGCTCGCCGCACGGCGTTCACGGGGTGGGCGAGCTGGGACGCCGTGTGGCTCGCGAAGAACCGCTCGACGATGTCGATGCGTCGGACTGCCTCCGCCTGTGCCCAGACGGTCGCCGCGGCCAGGATCCCCAGTGCGGCGAGCATCGGGTCGCCGATCAGGGCCGCGCCCAGGGCGAGCAGGACGGCGAGGGCGACGGCCACCGCCTTGGCCGCCCGCGCCGCGTGCGCCGCGTGGTGGTCGGTGTTCGAGCACCTGGCCTCGGTGATAGCCTCGACAGCCTCCCATCCCGCGAGTCCGGGCATCGGGACGATGGTGGCGAGCAGGAGTCCGAGGTTCGCGAGCACCGCCAGCGAGCCAATCGCGTGCTGGTAGCTCCGGACGTCGGTGCCGGAGGTCGCCGCCGCGGCCGCTACCGCGAGCGCCCCGGACACGACCGCGCCGGATGCGACAGCAACCAACCGCCGAGCGGGCGAGGCCCCCGACGCCAGGAGGCCCGGCCGCAGGAACGGCGCGTCGGCGGCGACGCGCCGGCCCCCGAGGATCAGGACGCGCGTAACGCGGGGCAGGATGACCGCCATTCCCACCACGTACAGGCCCGCGATCGCGCCGAGAAGGGCCTGCCCCGCTGACCCGCTGGGGTGGGTTGGCATATAGACGGTCGCGATCAGGACGAAGGCGATCGCTCCCGGAACCAGCAGCGAGCGCGCCTGTCCTGTTGTGGCGGCCGACGGGTGTCCGGGGCCGGGGCCCGTCCCGCCGCGCACGCCATTCACCTCAATGTCTCGCGGAGCGTCCGGGAGGCCTGGATCGTCCGGTTGAGCCGCTCGGCCTTCCACGCCACGAGGCCGCCCGCGACGGCCAGCGCGAGGATCGTCCCGAGGAAGGCGGCCGACTCGAGCCCGGACGTCGAGCGTCCGACGGCGGCCTGGGCGGCGCTCGTCGCCCCGCCATCCCCCGCGGCGGTGCCTGCGATCTGCAGCGGGACGGTCAGCGTCTCATCACCGACGGCGCGGAGTTCGAAGGTCCCGTTCGGGACATGGCCGGGGATGTGGAGCTCTTTGCTGAACGTCCCGGTGGCGTCGGTCTTGATAACCCCGAAGTCGATCACCATGCCGTCCCCGGCGAGTACGAGGTCGCGGTCGCTGTCGGGCCGCAGACCGGTGCCGGCGAAGACGACGGTTGCGCCGGCGTCGATTGACGCGGGTTCGACCTGGACAGATGCCTGGCCGCTCCCGGTGTACCCGGTGACGATGCCGAGGGGGATCACGAGGGCGGCCAGCGCGCCCGCGGCGGCCAGGATGCGGCGCATCAGCGCTGCTCCTTGCCGCGAGCACCGCATGCGAAGGACGACATGAACCCCCGGCGCATGAGCGCTGCGACTGCGGGGCTGGCCATGTCTGTCGTCTCCTGTTGCGATGCCCGGCCCTAGGTGGCCCATGCCGGAGTTCACCGCTCGGGGCTGAATCCCTGATGAGCGCGGTCTGAGCGATCCATGAGGAAGTGGCGGCCCGGTCGCCAAGGGCGTCGCGGGCGGGGAATAGTCAGCGGGCGGGATCCACACCGAGGCGGATCCCGCCCGCTTGGCGGCCCATCGCAGGAGCCGCGTGGACGGCGGCCCGGGGGGAGGCCGGGCACGTCCGGGTCTACAGGCCCCGGCCGCCCAACGTGACGACTGCTCAGGGGACCTGACGCCCTGGGGGGAAGGGCTGTCGTGAGCGTCGGCGCGCACGCTGAGCGCAGCATGAGTCCATGCTGAGACTTGCGGCCCTCGAGGCTCCCTCAGTCGGGATGGCCCTCGATTCTCGAGGCGATGTACCGCGTGCCGATCCACACCGCGAGCGACATCGAGACGCCCACGATGAAGACCGTCGTGGCCGCATCCATCCAGAACGCGGTAGGGAAGAGCTGGGTCAGGCGCTCCGACCGCGAATCGAACAGGTAGTTGCCCCCGGGGAAGAAGACCTCGTGGAAGGCGAGCCACGCCGCGTCGAAGAAGGCAGCGAAGAGGATGCCGACACCCGCGCCGACGACCGCCATCGCGAGCACCGCCCGCCCGACAGCTCGCCACCAGGAGCCCTCGCCCCGGCACCGGATGCCCAGCGTGACGAGGGCGAGGGCTGCGAGCGCGACGATCAGATCGAACGCCCGCAGCACCCCGAACACGTCGCGCATGTGCCCGCGCTCGGCGTCATCGAGGACCGGCCTGCCTTGATCGGTGACGGCGAAGTCGGGCGGCCCGAGCGTCACGTCGCCGATCAGAGACCCGGTGATCCTGGCGACGTCGGCGTCCGAGTAGCCGGTCAGGGCCGCCACGCCCGCCCGCTGCTGGGCCGGGAAGACCCACCACGGGTTGAACAGCAGCGCGAGGCTGGCGCCCGCGATCACGATCGGCGTGGCCACTGCCGCCAGCCGGGCGGACCGGTGGGTCGCGACCTGGCGCGCCGTCGCATCGAGGTTCCTCATCGCCGCCTCATGGCTGCCTAAGCCTGCGGGACGACCCTCGAACCCCGGGGCGATGCCCCGTGCGACGCAATCGAGAGGTTCCCATGCAACTGAGCGAACTCGCCGTCATCGACTCCGACGACCAGCCCGCGGCGGCCTGTGCCACCTGCGGCTCACCTGTGGAGGCCGGGTCGGGCGTCACGGCGCTGTTCCACGGCCGAACCCTGCGGTTCCGCTGCGCGGGGTGCTTCTCGCGCTTCGTGCTCGACCACGACCACGCCCCCGACGGGCTCACGGCGATCTGCTGCGCGGGCGAGGCGAACCACGAGCCGGCACCGGCGTCGAGCTCGACGCCGTACACCGAGTGGTGCCTCTGAACCGAGGTTCTCAGGACCGGGTCACGCGGCGGCCGGCCCGCGATCCGCACGCCGCCACGAGAACCGTCGCGACTCGGCGCGGAGCCTGAGCAGCCCCTGGCGCACGACGGCGTAGAGGACCACTGAGCCGACGAAGACCAGGCCGGTGCCCTGGGCGACCCGCCCCAGCACGAGGGCCGAGGTGAGGATGGACAGCGTCACCCCGACGGCCGACTCGATGAGCTGGGCGGGGATTCGCCGCGCGCCGACCCGCCGATCGGATGACCAGATGCCAGGGCCTGTCGTGATGCGGCCGGCACAGCATCCGGTAAGGAAGCAGCCAACCCGCCCGACGGCGACCGCCAGGAAGATCGTCGGCGCGATCGCGTCGAGGTACCCGCCAGTCGGGACGCCGAGGAGCAGGCCAGTGACGACGGCCACGACCGGGGCGGACACGAGGAACCCGTCGACCGACCAGCCCTCGCGCAGCGTCGCGCGGCTCGGGCCCTTCAGGACCATGTACCAGGCCTTCGCGCCCGCGACGCCGATGATCATCGCCAGTACTGAGGCGAGGATGGCCGGGCCGACGGACACGCCGTGGTGCGTGAGGAACAGCGGCTGCGCGGCGACGGCCCCCAGCAGCGCGATGGTTGCGGCGGCGAGGAAACTTCCGGTCATGACCCCGGGCGCGGCAGCCAGCGGGGCCGTGAGGGCCCAGCGCGTCTTGGCGGGGCCAGCCACCCCGACCATCGCCCACCGACGCCAGGACCATCCGACCGCCGACAGCGCAGTCGGGTTGGCGGCGCGCGCCCGCTCGGGGCCGATGACCTCGGCGGTGACATCCCATTCGCCGGACGCGATCCCGTAGACCCACGTCGTCGTCGACATCGGGTCGCTGCCCGGCACGACCCCGACCACCGTTTCGGTGGTGGAGAACGCGTCTTCGGAGCCCGGCGCGCCGACGACGCCGCGTCGGCGGCCCGTGAGCCGGATCGTGGCCGTGTACGGCGGCGCGCCCCCGGGACCGGGGTCGAACCTGTGGGACACGACGAGCGCCTGCGGCTCGGCCTCGGCGGCAATGGGCACGGCGCCGGGGCTGGTGGGCGCGGCGTCAGGGGCCGGGGACGCCGGAGCCAATTCCGGGCTCGCGACGCGCGGCCGCGCGGAATTGGCAGTCGCGACGGACCGCGCCGGCGTTGCGTGTGAGCCCCGCTGCGGACGCCGCTTGGAGCTCACCTCGGTACGCCTCCCGGCCGTGCCGAAGCGCTGCTACCCATGGTGGGCGTGGCCGGCGCGGTCGTGGTCGGCGTGGTCGTGGGTGAGCGGTTCCGACGCGGCCCAGCGATCCGGGTCCTGGCGGAAGGTCGCCGCACAGGCGGGCTCGCAGAACCAGTACGTGGTTCCTCCGTGAACGACGGATGCGGATCCTCCCCGCGCAACCTTCATCCCGCAGACGGGGTCGGTTGCGAGGTGGTCCTGGCGATGGTCGTGTGCGTGCATGTGCTCGCTCCCAATGCTGCGCTCAAGCGTCGACCGGTCGGCCGGCGTGATAGCCGGCCCGGTGGATCACCCGCATCAGCGTCCACGCGTCCACGACGCCTGCATCGCCCCGCACATACGCGGTCTCGGTGGCAGGGTTCACGTACACGCTGCGGACGCCGGGCACGGCTGCCAGCGCGCGCTCGAGCGTCGTCGCGCCGGCCCCGCCGCATCCGAGGCCGAACACCGGGATCCTCAACTGAAGCGAACCGTCCATGGACCCGATGGTCGCCCGCCAGGCTGAGAGCCAGGTGAGCCTCTCGTGAGACATTCGGCGGCGCTGTGGGCCAACTCGCCCGCGCGTCCGGCTCAGCTCGTTCGCGCGGGCAGGACGATCTCCGCGCGGGTGCCCCCGGCCGGTCGCGGCGACAGCGAGATCGTCGCGCCGTGGGCGTCGGCGATCCAGCGCGCGATCGCGAGGCCGAGGCCCGTCCCGGACGGGCGGATCTGCCGCGCGCGGCGTCCGCGGTACAGGCGCTCGAACAGATGGTCAGCATCCTCCGCGTCCACGCCGATCCCCGTGTCGTCGACGGTGACCACCGCCGCCCCGTCGCGGGTCGTGAGGCGGGCCGTGACGCTCCCGCCCGGCGGGGTGTAGCGGGCCGCGTTGTCCAGCACGATGCCGAACAGCTCGCGCAGGCGGTCGGCATCGCCCTCGACCACCACGGGCTCCACGGCAGCCACCGACATCCGCACGTGGGGCGCCGCCTGCCGATGCCGGCGGACACTGTCCACGAGCAGCGCGTCGAGCTCGACGGGCTGGAAGCTGAGGCGGGCCCCGGACTCCGCCCGGGCCAGCGAGAGGAGGTCAGCGATGAGGCGGCCCATCCGCTCGGCCTCGTCGCGGGCGTCGTCGAGGATGGCCGACCGCTCGGTCTCGTCGAAGTCGGGCCGCGTCGCGAGGTCGAGGTTGGCGCGGATCACCGTGAGCGGGGTGCGGAGCTGGTGCGAGGCGTCGCCGAGGAATCGCTGGAGGGCCAGGTGGCTCGACTCGAGGGCGGCCAGCATCTCGTTGAACGCCGCCGCGAGCTCGCCGACCTCGTCGGCCGTCCCAGGCCCCTCGACGCGGGCCCCGAAGTCGCCGGACAGGGCGATCGCGCGGGCCGTGTCGGTCATGTCGGCGACCGGCGCGAGAGCCCGGCGGGCCAGGAAGAGCCCGCCGATCAGGGCGAGCGCCGTCACGGCCAGACCCCCGAGCAAGAGGGCGAGGCGGACCGTGTCGAGCAGCGAGCGGAGCGGGCGCGTGCTGTCGGCCCACACGACGTACCCGAGCGTGCTCGCGTCAGGCCCGCGGACCGTCTGGACCGTGATCCGCAGGACGTCCCCGGGGACCGGATGCTCATGGATGGAGTGGCCGTTGTGGTCAGCGGCAGCAATGTCATCGGGGGTCACGGGCAGGGCCGGCTCCGCGGGGGGCGCCGAGTCGGCGATCTCGCGGCCCGAGGGGTCGAGCACGAGGATCCGCCCCCCGGTCGACGCGAGCTGCGAGACGAGTCTCGGCGACGGCGTCAGGCCCCCGGCAGCGTTGAGGTCCTGCGCGATCGCCCCGGCGGCGTGCTCCGCGTTTGCGACGAGCGAGGCGTCGAACGAGGACTCGAGCTCCCGGCTCAGGACGACGTACATGCCGCCCCCGAAGGCGGCCAGCGCGGCGGCCAGCAGGCCCGTGTAAAGCAGCGCGAGCCGGACGCGGATCGAGAGCCGCGGCAGGCGGCTCACCCGTCCTTGAGGACGTAGCCCGCGCCCCGGACCGTGTGCAGGAGCCTGGGCTCGCCGTCGGCCTCGAGCTTGCCGCGCAGGTAGCGGATGTAGACCTCGAGCACGTTCGACTCGCCCTCGAAGTCGTAGGACCAGACGTGGTCCATGATCACGTCGCGGGTCAGCACCTTGCGCGGGTGGCGCATGAACAGGAGCAGCAGGTTGTACTCGGTCGTGGTCAGCTCGATCCGGCGGTCGCCGCGGCGGGCCTCCCGCGCGTCGACGTCGAACTCCAGGTCGGCGAAGCGGAGGACCTCGCCCGCCGGCGACGTCCTCCGCCGCAGCAGGGCGTGGACGCGGGCCAGGAGCTCCTCGAAGTTGAACGGCTTGACCAGGTAGTCGTCGGCGCCGGTCTCCAGGCCCTCAACGCGGTCCTTGACCTCGTCGCGAGCGGTCAGCATCAGGATGGCGACCTCGTCCCCCCCGGCGCGGAGGCGCCGCGTCACCTCGAGACCGTCGATCCCCGGCATCATGACGTCGAGGATGACCAGCTGGGGCAGGTGCTCCCGGGCCTTGTCGAGGCCCTCCTCGCCCGAGGCAGCCTCCACCACCCGGTACCCCTCGTAGGCGAGGCCCCGCCGGACGACGGTCCTTATCTTCGGGTCGTCGTCGACGACGAGGATGCGCGTGGGTTCGGCCATGGCGTCGGGACGGCCTCCTGTGGTTCGTGCGCTTGGGCCCCGGTCCGCGCGGCGCGTCGCTGGTGCGGCCATCGTACGTTGCCGCCGCCACTGGCGACCTGCGGCCGGGCGGGTGCCCGCGCATGGGCACTGTGCCGCCCGAACCTTAGGACGACATGAGAGCGGAATGAGACGGTCGCTGATCTCGCCGGGGGCGTCCGACGCGCCCTCGCCGGGTCAGCGAAGCGACCCCCGCAGGCGTCGGCGTACGCCTGTGGGGGTCGCCCTGGCGCCAGTCGGCTCGTCCTCGCGAGCCTGGCGCCGTGGGTGCAGGTGGAGGAACCTCCTCGGCGGGGTGGCCGTCGTCAGTGGGTGTGCGCCCCGGCGATCGGGCCGCCCTGGACGGAACGGCTGGGTGCGGTGCCGCCTGCCGCGAGCTCGCCGACGCGGTGTGATGCTGCGCGGACCTCGCGGAGGAACCGCAGGGCGACCAGAGAGATGCCGAGCTGGATCACCGGCATGACGCTGTCGAGGTCGACGCCCTCGTCGAACGGGTCGCCGGAGATCAGCCAGGGGTGTCCGCCGTTGTTCGCCAGGTGGAAGTTCACGTTCAGGAAGATCGCGAGGAGGCCAGCCCCGATGACGATCGCCAGCAGCAGCGACTGGCGGCTGGCGCCGAGGCGATCCCAGCGTGCCCACCACAGCACGGCGACGGCGACGAGGAGCGCGCCGATGGCGAGCTCGCCGACCATCACCAGTACCGCGAACAGCTGTGCGTTCGGGATGACCAGGCCGGTGAGGAAAGAGTCGTAGGGGCCGCTCAGGCCTTTCGCCGTGTCCGTGAGATTGTCGCCGAGGCCGCTCACCCAGTCCGGGCTCAGCAGCTTGGACAACCCGGACATGAACCACTCGTAGCCGAGGAACGCCTGAATGGCGAGCAGGCCGGCCAGCAGTGGACGGGCGGCCCCCTGGAAGGTGACCCCTTGGGTGCCCTTGTCAGTCATCGTCATCTCCTGTCGGCTCCTCGGAGCTCGGGCCACCAGTTCGTGTCCCCGCTTGGCTCCGGCCGACAGGGTCAGTCTTGAGGCCACAGGTGAGGGCGGGATGAGCCTCGGCTGAGACCTCCTGTGAGCGGCACCGACACCGCCGACCACGGCGGTCGGCGAGCCGACGGGAGCCCCCGCGCCGCTCGCCGCAGAGGTACCGCCGATCGGGGCGCGGCTCGGTCGTCAGGCGGGTCGGCGTGGGCTCGGCTCGCGGCGCACCATCGGCGGATGGCGTGCCGCCGGGCCGCCACCTCGCACCGGGGATGAGCCTTCGCCACCCACAGCTGGCTGCGGCTTCGGCGCCTGCGGTTGGTCCGGATCCATCGCCCCGCGCGCGGCGGCGTGCAGGTCGGCCAGGCGAATGGCGTCGCGGACGGCGTCGCGGTCCGAGTCCGGCGTCACTGCGTCCCTCAGCGCCCTGGCGTCGCCGCGGCGAACGCAGCGACGAGCGGCTGCGCAATCACGCCGGTCACGACGAGAACCGCCGCCGAGGCCGCCGTCGCGAGCGCCGCCCCAGCTCCGAGCGTCCGCATCCGTCCCGCTGCGGCCGCGAAGTACACGGGCGCGAGCACCCGCACGTAGTAGAAGATCGAGATGACCGTGTTGGCCGCGGCGATCACCGCGAGCCAGGCGAGCCCGGCCTGGATCGCCACGACGAACAGCAGGAGCTTCGCGACGAACCCCGACAGCGGCGGCACCCCGATGAAGGACAGGAAGCTCAGGGCTAGCGAGGCCGCTGCAGTCGGGTGCTCGTTCGCCAAACCCGGGTAGTCGGTGAGGGCCGTGCGTCCTCGCAGCGTCACGACGACGCCGAAGGCCGCGAGGTTCGCCGGCACATAGGCGGCGAGGAAGTAGAGGAGCGCCGCCATCGCGAGGTCGCTCCGCCCGAGGGCAGCGACCGCCATCAGCCCGTAACCGGTCTGCGAGACCGCCGACCATCCCAGCAGCCGTCGGACGTCGTCCTGCCACAGGCAGGCCAGGTTGCCGAGGGTCATGGTGGCAGCGGCGCCGACAGCGACCATGACCTCCCAGCCGAGCGCCGAGGGCGGCAGCACGAGGACGAGGCGGGCGAGGAATACGAATGCGCCAACCTTCGGCACGGCGGTCAGGAAGCCGGCAATGGGGGCCGGCGCGCCCTGCGCCACGTCCGGCACCCAGACGTGGACCGGTACGGCGCCGAGCTTGAACATGAGACCGACCATCACCAGGGCGACGGCCACGGATGCCGCGGGCGACGCGCTGTCCGGAAGGCCGGCCGCCAGGCGGTCGAGAGTGGTGACCCCGGCTAGGCCATAGAGGATGGCGACGCCCATCAGCATCGCCGCGTTGGCCAAGGCCCCGACCAGGTAGTACTTGATCGCGGCCTCGGCGGCGGCCGACGACTTGCGGTGATAGGCGGCGAGCACGAACCCCGTGGCCGAGGACATCAGCATGGCCACGACGAGCTCGGTCAGCGCGGCCGCCCCCGCGAGCAGCATCGCGCCGAGCGCGCCGAACAGCAGCAGGGTGTAGTACTCGCCATGCCGCGGGTCGCGCCGGAACCACGGGACGGAGAAGGCCACCGTCACGCCCGTCGCGAGGAGGACGATGACCCGCGCGACCGCAGCGGCGGCGTCGTGGGCGTAGGTCCCGGCGAACGTCAGGCGCCCGGGCTCGCCGAGCGCGGGGATGGTGAGCGCGAGCGCCACACCCGTCGTGGCCAGCGCCAGCCAGGCAGCCCCGACCTGCCGCCGGGGCCCGGCGGCCAGCGCATAGAGCAGCACCACGATGCCGCCGATCACCATGGCGAGCTCGGCGAGCACGTCGCCCGCCCAGCCCACCATCGTGGCGATCGGCATCACGGCCTCCCCACGAACGGCCCGGCGAAGGCGTCGATGGTGCCGAGCAGCCACCCGGGCACCACGCCGATCAGGAGCACGAGGGCGCCGAGGACGCCCAGCAGCCCGGCCTCGCGCCGGCCGAGGTCGGGGAACTCGCGCCAGCGGTCGGGCAGCGCCCCCAGGAACAACCTGCCCAGCATCCGCAGGAAGAGCCCTGCGGTGATCACGATCCCGAGCAGGGCCACGGCGGCGAGCGCCGGGTAGACCGCGAGTGCCCCGACGAAGATCTGGACCTCCGCGACGAAGCCTGCGAGTCCGGGCAGGCCCAAGCTCGCGAAGGCGAGCAGGGCGGTGATCCATGTCAGCGACCTCGCCCGCCCGAGCAGCCCCCCGTACGAGTCGAGGTCGTACGTGCCGCCGCGGGCGAGGACCGATCCGCTGACGAGGAACAGTCCGCCGGTGATCAGGCCGTGGGCGACCATCTCGACCGTCGCCCCGGTGAGCGCGAGGGCCCGCGCCGCCTCCTGGCCGGGTGCCGCGGCCCCGGCGACGGCGAGCCCGAGGATCACGTACCCCATGTGGTTGACGCTGGTGTAGGCGATCAGCCGCTTGAGGTTGGTCTGCGCGAGCGCGACGAGCGCGCCGTACACGATCGAGACGACCGCCAGCACGGCGAGCGGCAGCGACAGCTCCGCCCAGACGCCCGGCACCATGCTCATGAGGATGCGCACGAAGCCGTAGGTGCCCATCTTGAGGAGGACGCCCGCGAGGATGGCCGAGGCCGGGCCTGGCGCGTCCACGTGGGCGGGCGGCAGCCACGTGTGGAACGGGACGATCGGGGTCTTGATGGCGAACCCGGCGAAGAACCCCGCGAAGACGAGCGCCGCGTAGACCCCGCCTCCGGCGAGCGGCTGCTGGCGGATGATCTCGGCCATGTCGAACGTGTGGGGGTCCGTGGCGAGATAGACGCCGAGGATGGCGAGGAGCAGGGGCAGCGAGCCTGCAAAGGTGTAGAGGAAGAACTTGAGGGCCGACCTCTGGGCGTCACCGTGGCCCCACGCGCCGATCAGGAAGTACATCGCCACCAGCGAGACGTCCCAGAAGACGAAGAACAGGAACAGGTCCAGCGCGAGGAACACCCCGACAGAGGCGCCCTCGAGGAACAGGATCAGCGCGTAGTAGGGGACCGGCCGGCCCCGCAAGTCGACGGGGTAGGCCACAGCGACTGTGAACACGAGCGCGGTCATCGCGGCGAGCGGCAGCGAGAGCCCGTCCACCCCGACCCGGTAGGAGATGCCGAGCGTCGGGATCCACGGAACTGTCTCCACCTGCTGGAAGCCCGACGCGCCATCGAAGCGGAGCCATGCCGCCGCCACCAGGACCAGCGGGACGACCGCCACGATGGTCGCCGCAACGGCGAGCGCACGCGGGCTCGCTCCGAGACCACGGCTTCTCGGGAGCAGCGCGAGCAGCGCCGCGGCAAGGATCGGGATGAAGATGGCGGCGGTGAGCACGGGCTGGACTCCTAGGCGGTTTAGCGGGCCGCGGCGAGGATGGCCGCAATTGCGGCCACGCCGACGGCGCCGATGACGTAGTAGTGGTGCGTGAGGCCGGTCTGGAGCCGACGGCTCTGGTGGCCGGCCATGCCGACCGCCCGCCCCGTGCCCTCGACCGAGCCGTCGACAACGGCCTCGTCCGCGCGCCGGGAGAGCCGGCCCGCCAGCATGCCGCCCGCGGCGGTCGCCATGACGAGGCGGTCGACGGACACGTCGACGCGAAGGGCCGTGACCGCGGAGGCGGCCCGCGCGATCCGCACGGCTGCCCGGACGCCCGCGTCGATGACGCGATCGTCGGCACGCGCCAGGGCGCCGGACAGGGCGAGCGTCGGCCGAACGACGAGCCGGGTCGCGAGCACCGGCAGGCCGAGCCAGTCCTCGACCATCGGCCTCGCGCGGAATGCCGCGAGCAGGCCCCGGCGCTCGAGCGCGGCAACGGTCGCCGCCCCGAGGATGAGCATCATCACCGCGGCCGCGACGCCCCACAGAGCGCCGTCGATCAGGACGCCTCCGGTCGCGGCCTCCACGATCGGCCTTGCGGGCGGCAACCAGAGGGCCGCGAGGGCGACGCTCGCCCCCGCGAGGGCGCCGACACCGGCAACCTCGACGCGCCCCGGCCGCCGCGCCAACTCGCCAGGGTGGCCAGGACCATAGGCGAGGAGCAGGAAGCGGCCGGCATAGACGGCGGTGAGAAGGGCCGAGCCGAGGGCGAGCACCTCGAGTAGGGGACCGGCTGCGGCGACGGCCGAGAGGATCTCCTCCTTGCTCCACGCGGCGCCGAGCGGGGGCACGCCTGCGAGGGCGAGCGCGCCGACAGCCGCAGCGAGCGCGGGACCCGGCAGTGCCCGGCCGAGGCGCCACCGCCGGATATCCGGCGTCCCCGTGGCGTGGATCGCGATGCCGGCGAGAAGGAAGAGCAGCGCCTTGAACGCGGCGTGGGTGACGAGCTGGGCGCCGGCCGCTGCCGTCGACCCGGCGCCGATCGCCATGAACATGAGCCCGTACTGGGCCGACGTCGATGCGGCGAGGACGCGCTTGCCGTGCTGGTGGACCGCGGCGACGACTCCGCCCCCCAGCGCCGTCGTCAGGCCGATGGCCAGGATCGCCGGCAGGAACCAGGGCACGGCGGCGAGCGACGGCGCCAGCCGGATCAGCAGGTACGCCCCGGCCGACACGAGCGTCGCGCTGTGCAGCAGGGCGGACACCGGCGTCGGGCCCGCCATGGCGGCGAACAGCCACGGGCTGAAGGGGACCTGCGCCGACTTGGCGGTAGCGGCGAGGAGCACGCCGGCCGCGATCATCTCCCTCCACGGCGACGCGGCGGCCGCCACGCCGTCGAATGCGAACGCACCGGTCGCCGCGAAGGTCGCGCCCGCCGCGACATACAGCCCGAGGTCTCCGAGGCGCGTGGTGAGGAACGCCTGCGTGGCGCTGTCCACGTTCGTGCGGTCGCGCCAGCCGTGCCCGATCAGCGCCCAGGACGTGGCCCCGACGAGCTCCCAGCCGATGAGCAGCGAGATGAAGTCCCCGGCCGACACCAGGAGCAGCATCGCGGCGACGAAGGCGGCGAGCAGCGAGAGCAGCCGCGTCGGCTCGACTTCCCCGGATGCGGCGGCGTACGCGATCACGGGCGCGGCGATGGCCGGCACGAGCACGACCATCACGCGCCCGAAACCCGCGACCGCGAGCGTGAGCCCGAACGCCGGTCCCCACGCGATGCGCAACGACGGCTCCGCCAGCGCGGAGGCGACGCCGAGGAGTGCGACGAGGATCATGCCGACGACGGCCACCGGCCCGAGCGCGCGGGGACGCGAGCCGAGGCGAGCCAGCACCGCGGCGAGGAGCAGCGCGACGAGCGGCTGGGCGAGCGCGGTCATCCCTTCAGCTTCCGCAGCTTCTCGGTGATGTCCGCGCGCCTGACCCGGTAAACGCCGGTGATGAGGGCGAAGCCGAGGGACATCTCGACCGCCATCACGGTCATGAACACGATGGCCAGCATCTGCCCGTCGGGGCTCCCGCTCGCAGCCCGCGCCCACATGGCGACGAGGACGAGCAGGGACCCGTTGATCATCAGCTCGATGCCCATCATCAGCATCACGAAGGACTGCTGGCTCAGCGCCCCGAAGACGCCGATGCCGAACAGCGCGGCTCCGACGACGAGGACGGCCTCGGTGGTCACGCTGACGCCTCTTCGTCCGGCTGAAGGCCGGGCTCCTCGGAGCCCTCCGCGGCGTCGCCGTACCGGCCGCGGGGCGCCGCCACCGCGATCGCCCCGACCATCGTGGCCAGGAGCGTGACGCCCGCCGTCTGGAACACCAGCATCGAGTTGCCGAGGAGCTCGCGCCCTAGGTCGGCGGTCGCGGCGGCTGGGTTCGGCGCTGGGCGAGATGGCACCTCGCCCGACAGCCCGACGCCGGCGATGGCGAGGAAGGCGACGACCCCGGCGACGACGGCCGTGCGCGGCTGGTGGACCATCACCATCGGGTTGAGCCCGGCCGGGTTCATCATGTACATGACCATCACGATGGCCATCACGAGCATCTCGCCGGCCATCATCAGGATGAGCACCATGCCCAGGAACTCCGCCCCGAGGAGCACTATGATCCCGCCCGCGGCCGCGAAGGACGCCAGCAGGTAGAACGCGGCGCGGACCATCGAGTCCGTCCGGAACACCCTGACGCCCGCCACGATCGCGACGAGCGAGAAGGCGGCGAAGCTGAGGTCGATCAGCGCTCCGGTCACAGGAGAAACGCCCCCGACACGAACACGTTGAGCAGCGCGAGGGGGACCAGCAGCACCCACGCGACGCCGACGAACCGCTCGATCCGCACCCGGGCCAGCAGGTGCTGGGCCGCGGCCATGGCGGCCAGCAGCAGCCCCGTCTTCACCGCGACCCACACCGGGCCGGGGAGGATCGGCCCAAAGTAGCCGCCGAGGAAGGCTGCGGCGCCGAGGGCGGCGACGGCCACGAGCATCGAGAGCCGCGCGACCTGCCAGAGCCATCGCGCCAGACCCGCGTCCTCCGCGGAGGTGCCTCCGGCAAGGTCATCCCCGTCGGGGAGGTTGAGCGGGCCCCAGAACCCCACGGCGAGCCCCACCACGAGGTAGATCGGCAGGCCGAGCGGCTCGCGGACCACGTTCCACAGGCTGGCCTGCGCCTCGACGATCCGGACGATGGACAGGGACTGGGCCGGGAGGGCCGTCGCGAGCATCGCGAGGAGGAACGGGATCTGGAACGACAGCGCCACGGCCCCGAACCGGTAGGCCCCGTGGAGCGGCAGGGTGGAGTTGGGCGACCAGCCGTGGAGGAACACCGCGATCATCACGAACGCCACCGCGGCCGAGTACACGACGAAGCCCGTATCCGGATCGGCGAGGGCGACGCCCGGCGCGAGCGGCAGCAGCACCATCGCGAGCGCGGCCAGGCCCGCGAGAAGTGCGGGCGCCACGGCCCGCCCAGCCCCATCCGGGCGCTCGGTCGTAGTCGAGCCGGTGCGCGCCGCGAGCGCGGCCCGGGCGAATGGCGCCGCGATGAGCGGGAGCACCCGGATCGGGCGTCCGGCGACTGCGGCCCCCGCCACCCCGTCGCCGATCGCGAGCGCGAGCGCACCAACCGCGAGCAGGCCGGCCACCGCCGCCGCGGCCGCGATCACGTCGAGCAGCGGGCTCACGCCGCTGTCACGCCGGCCAGCGCCGCCAGCTCGTCGAGGTCGAGGTCGAGCGCCGCGATCGTCGCAAGCGCGTCCCCCCACTCGAGGCCCTCCACGAGGGCCGGGACGAGCTCGAGGGCGCGCGCCGTCGGCGCGTCGCCCAAGGCGATCCGCCCTCGGGGGCTCTCGGTCGTCCCTGTGACCGTCGTCACAGCGCTGCCCGCGCGAGATGCAAGGTCGAGGCTCTGCGACGCTTCGCCGAATCGCGCTCGCCAGACCGCGGCGACGCCATCTCCCACATCCGCGATCGGCGCGAAGCCGAGCGCGATGTACGCGGGGTCGGCGAGCCGCTCGTCCTCGGCACGGCCGCAGGCGCGCGACACCGGGCCCAGCCGGGCGTCCGCCAGCAGGGAGCGGCGGCGATCGTCGACGTTCGGCAGGGACCAGCGGTAGACGCCGGTCCTCTGGACCGCCGTCGCAAGGCGGCCGACGGCCGCCGAGTCGCCGGGGGCGACCGTGCGGGCGAGCTCTAGCGCACGCAGCGAGATGGCGCGCAGGCCCTGGAGGCGGAGTGCCTCGGCGGCCCACCGGAGGTGCGCCCTGGCACGCGAGAGTTCAAGGTCGGCGATCGATTGCGGCTGCGTGAGCGCTCGCACGAACGTCGACCGCCCGGCGGCCTCCGAGGTACCCACTTCGGACCCCGTGACCCGCGCCTCAACGACGACGTCGCCAGCGACCCGCAGGTCAAGCTCGAGCCCGGCGGGGAGCGGCGCGAAGAACGGCCCGAGCCGGGTCGGCAGCACGTCGAGTCGCAGGCCGTCGCGGTCGGGCCCAAGCTCCGCCATCGGCCGCCCGTACGGAGTGCCCCCGGTCATGCCGCTGCCGCCCTGTCCGTACGGCCCCACGCCGCGCCAGGGGGCGGGGTCCATATCCGGCAGCAGATCCGGCTCGGATTGCCTCCGGCCAAGGACGAGGTCGCGGAAGACAGCGCGCGCCGCGGCGACCGGGTCGGCGTCGTGGCCGATCCGCTCCGCGTCCGCGCCGGCCAGGCCGTCGGGCCCCGAGGCCCAGACGACCGTCGCCCTCGGGTGGGGCAGCGAGTCGTGGACCCGAGCCGCCGCTTCGCCCAGACGCGGGTCGAGCTCACCCGCGACTAGGAGGATGGACGCCGACCGGGGCGAGTCGACGAGCGTGACGCCGTCGGCGAGCCGCAGGTCCTGCACCGCCCAGCGCATCCCTGCCCCCGCCAGCGCGAAGACGGGGGCATCGGCGGCTGCGGCCATCCGGCGGAAGACCGAGGTCATGTCCACTCGAAGGCGCGCTCGCGCCATGCGTAGAGGACGCCCAGGAGCAGGATCGCGATGAACATGCCCATCTCGACCATGGCCACGATGCCTTCGGTGACGAACACGACGGCCCACGGGTACATGAAGACCATCTCCATGTCGAAGGCGAGGAAGAGGAGCGCCATGGGGTAGTAGCGGGCGTGGTAACGGCTCCACGCGTGGACCGACGGCGCGCGGCCACCGGTGAACGGGACCCGCTCGGGCGCCGTCGCGCGAGCGTTGCGCGCCGTGCGCAGCCACGAGGCGAGCACGGCGAGCAGGGCGGCCACCATCACCGAGAAGGCGACCGCGAGCGGGCCCAGATCCGTCATGGCCTAGACGTAGTCTTCCGGCGACTCGCGGAAGCTGTCGGCGCAGTCCTGGCTGCAGAAGTAGTACGTGGTGCCGTTGTGCTCGATGGTTGCGACCGCCTCAGACGGGCGGATCTTCATCCCGCAGACGGGGTCGGTCACGGGCTGGTCGTTCTCAGGCATCGCTGTCTCCGGTGGCGCTCGGGCACGCGCCCGGGCTGGAGTCGACGTTAGGCACCGTGCCTGAACGCCACCTGAGCGTACGATGAGCAGCAAGCACGCGTCATCTTGCTACTCAGGCCACCTCTAGGCGACGACCGGCCGTCTGAGCCCGCCCGGCAGCAACCTCAGAACAGCGGTCCCGCGTGGCAGGCGACGACGAACAGAAGGAACGCAGCAGCGGGCAGCCACTCATAGGGCAGGGCTGGGCGCCAGGCGTCCGCCCCCGACCGGTCGCGGCCGACCAGCCACGTGATCCGCTGATCCGCGACGCTGGCGAAAGAGGTCCCTCCGACACCGAGGCGATCCGCCTTGAGAAGGGCACGCGCGAGCGTCGACGCGCTTGACCCGGCTGCGAGGGCCGCGCGGTCTGCCTCGATCTCCAGCGCCGCGAGCCGATCCGCCACCGCGTTGCGTGCGGGGCCAACCGGCCCGAGGATCACGCCCCAAGCCTGCAGGGCGGCTGCCCGCAGGGGCGCCCGCGTCCTCCGATGGTGGTCCTCGTGGCGTATGACTGCCCGGACCTCGTCGCCGTCGAGATGCGTGAGGAGGGCATCGCCCACGTAGATGCGCGGCCGGAGCGCGCCAAGGACGAACGCGTGGCTCCCCCCGGCGGGCAGGACGCGTACCAGCACGCCACCAAGGTCGCTTGAGATCGCGCGTCTGTCGAGTGCCCGGCCAGCCCGAGCATCCCTCAGGAGAATCCCTGTGGCTACGAATACCCAGACACCAAGCAGCAGCCCGCCGCCAAGCTCGAGCGCCCGGACGGGGTCGCCTGAGGCATCGGGGAGGACGAACGCGCACATGGCCCACACCGCCACGCCCAGAACCGGCAGCAGGGTGACGAGACTGTGCGGACGAGGCCTCACGAGTCCTCGCACTGCGCGAGACGCAGGAGTTCGGCGCGGAGCTCGGGATCGAGCGTGCTCAGCCGTTCGCCGAACTGGCGTAGGGCTGCGGCACCGTAGCGCGTGAGCACGGCGTCCACTGCCCGCCCCGCAAGGGCGTCAACCGACGAAGCCTCGTCCGCGACCGGCCAGTATCGAAAGCCCCGCCCGATCCGGCTGCGCTTGAGCAAGCCCCGTTCGTGGAGGCGCGACAGTATCGTCATCACGGTGGTGTAGGCAAGCTGGTGCGACTGCTGACGGTTCAGGGCGCCTGCCACCTCGGCGACGGTGGACGGACCCTGCGCCCACAGGACTCGCATGACCGAAGTTCCCAGTGGCCCGAGCATGGCCTCGACACCGGGCTGGCCGAGGTGCTCCTCATCCTGCTGCATCGCGCGACCATAGCACGGCATTTGCCCTTGCCCGCGGTCGAGGCCGACCTCCGCCGGGACGCGGCCGCGCCATCGAGCCCATATACTACTGGGGTGTCGTAATTCGCCAGTCAAGGTACCAATGGTCACGTCCCCAGACCCATCGTGTCCTGGACAGCCGCTCGTCGACTTGTCGGGCGCGACCAAGTTGTACGGCCCTACGGTTGCCATCTGGCGTGTGGACCTTTGGGTCTTCCGCGGCGATGCCGTAGGGATCGTCGGGGGCAACGGCTCCGGGAAGACGACGCTGCTCCGGGTGGTCGCCGGCGTCCTCGACCTCGACGCTGGCCTGCGGAGGGTGGCCGACGAGTCACCGCGGGCCCACCCGAGGATCGCCCTCCTCGGGCACCGGACAGGGTTGTACGGGGATCTCAGCCTTCGCGAGAACCTGCGGCTGGTCGCCCTCGCCTCCCACTCCAGGGCGGGCTGGCGAGATGAGGTGCTCGCCCAGCTCGACCTCCACGAGGTTGCGGACCTCCGCGTCTCTACGCTATCCGCCGGGACACGTCGGCGCGCAGGCCTGGCCCGGGCCCTCGTCTCGGATCCCGATCTGCTGATCGCTGACGAGCCGTTCAGTTCGGTCGACGCGCGCCATGCCGAAGCGATGGCGGACGCCATGCGCTCTTGGCATGCGTCAGGCGGATCGCTGATCGTTGCCGGCCATGACGCGGCGACGCTGCTCCCTGTGTGCGCCCGGCTGCATCGGCTGTCCGGTGGCCGGCTCGTGTCGGCAGTCGATAGCACCCCCGCCTCCGGTCGGTGCAGCGCATGAGCATGGTTCGGGAGGCTCTTGAGCTGGCGCGCAAGGACATCGTCACCGAGATCCGCGCACGAGATGCGCTCCCGAGCGCGATTGCGCTCGGGGCGACGGCCTTGTTCGTGGTGGCGCTCTCCATCGGACCCGACGTCGAGCGCCTCCGCTCGCTTGCCCCGGCGCTGGTGGGCGTGGTGCTCGCCTTCGCCACCATCACGCTTGCCGACCGGCTCGACGCCGTCGACCGGGCCGATGACGCGTTCGTCGCCCTGTGGCTCGTTTTGGATGACCCGCGGGCGATCCTCCTCGGGCGGGTGATCAGCCTGACAGCAAGCCTCTTCGTCCTCGAGCTCGGGCTGTGGGTCTCGGCGTCGCTGCTCCTGGACGTCGAGCTCACCGCGGCGACTGTGGTGCTGGTGCCGGTCGCCCTCTTGTCGAGTCTCTCGGCGGCTTCGGTCGCAGCGCTTGTGATGACGCTCGTTGGCACGACGCCACAGCGGACGGTGCTCGCGCCGACGCTGCTGCTGCCACTTCTTGTGCCGACCCTGCTGTCGGGCGTGCAGGCGGCGAGCGCTGTGCTCGCGGGCAGCGGTCCGCTTGTCCTGTGGGCCAGCGTCAGCGGTGCGGAAGCGCTCCTGTTCGTGGGCGTTGGGCTGCTCACCTACCGCGAGGCTGCGAAGCCGGCATGATCCGAGGTGGTTGGTTTCGTGCACACTCCGGCATGATGGTCGCGGGGGCTGTCGCTGTTGTGCTGGTCACGGGCCTGATGCTCGTGCCCGCGGACGCGAGCCAGGGCGACGTACAGCGGCTGATGTACGTTCACGTCCCGGCGGCATGGGTGGGCTACCTCGCGTTCCTCGTGGTCTTCCTCGCGAGCGTCGGCTACTTGTGGCGGCGCACCGCCCGCCTCGATCACCTGGCGGCGGCCTGCGCTGAGGTTGGGGTGCTATTCACCGCAGTCGCGATCGCGTCGGGCTCGATCTGGGGCAAGGCCACCTGGGGCAAGTGGTGGGATTGGGATCCGAGGCTCACCACCACGGCGATCATGCTGCTCGCGTACGCCGCATACCTGCTGCTGCGGCAGTCGATCGCGGACCGCCGGCGACGCGCCCGGCTGGCCGCGGTGTTCGGCGTGCTGGCGTTCGTCAACGTGCCGGTGGTGCACTTCTCGGTGCTGTGGTGGCGGAGCCTGCACCAGCCACCGACCATCCTCCGGCCAGGCGACCCCACAATCGACCACCTGCTGCTAGCCCAGCTGATCGCCAGCGTGGCCGTGTTCAGTCTCGCGTTTGTCTGGCTCGTGCGCGAGCGTGTGCGCCTCGAGCGAATTCGCGAAGCGGTTGCCGATGTCTGACCTCCCGTTCGTCCTGGCCGGGTATCTCGTCGTTGTGGGGGGCGTTGCAGCTTATGCCGTCATGCTCCGGCGCCGGCTCGCCGCGGCGCGCATCCGGAGGGCAGCCATGCGTGCGTTCTCCGAGTCCACCAGCGACGACGCGGCACCCGTGCATGACGCCAGCCCCAAGTGAGCAGACGGGTCTCGGCGCTCGGGTTGTTGCTGGTCGGTGCGGCGCTTGTCGTGCTGGTCGGCGTCGGGCTCTCGAGCGCCGTCGTCTACTACAGAACGCCTTCGGAGCTCCTTGCAAGCCGGGACAGCACGCCCACTCGCCTGTATGGCCTGGTCGTCCCAGGATCGGTACACGTCGACGCCGCGACGCACCGCCTTTCGTTCAGGATCACGGATGGCACTACATCGATCGGCGTCGTGTCCACGGCGCTGCCGACGGCGCTGTTTCGTGATGGGGTCGGGGTCGTTCTGGCCGGCAGCATGGGTCCAGGGGACGTCTTCGCCGCGGACGAAGTGCTCGTGAAGCACTCCGAAGTCTATGAGGCGATCCAGCCTGGGCAGACGGTTCCGCCGGCGGTCGTGACCTCGCTGGGCGGTGGCACACCGTGATCGCTGCGGGAGGGTACGCCTTCACATTCCTCGGGACCGGCAGCGCGGTGCTCGGCCTTATCGCCGCGATCCAGGCGCTGCGAGGACGCTGGCCGTCCGGGATCGCCGTCATGTGCGCCGCAGCCTCCGCCGTCGGGTTTGCGGGAGCGTCGGTGCTCATGATCGTCGCGCTCCTTGCGAGGGACTTCAGCGTTTCGTACGTCGCGCAGGTCGGCAGCCGGTCCACGCCTGCGCTCTTCACGGTGTCGTCGCTGTGGGCGGCGCTCGAGGGCTCCATCCTCCTCTGGGCGTCGCTCCTCGCAGTGGTCACCGTCGCCGCGGCGCGCTGGGTGACCAGCCGACCTCCTGACCGGAGGCCTGGGGTCCTCGCCGTCCTCCACGCGCTGCTCGCGTTCTTCGGCATCCTGCTGCTCGGCCCCGGCAACCCGTGGCGACCGGTGTTCCCGGTGCCGGCCGACGGGCCGGGCCCGAACCCTCTGCTGGCGCAGCACCCGCTCATGGTTATTCACCCGCCGCTGCTCTACTTGGGGTTCGTCGGGCTAGCAGTGCCGTTCGCCCTGACCGTCGACGCCCTGTGGCACCGGCGGCTCGATGACCGATGGATTGCGGATGCGTCGCGTTCTACGGTCGTGGCGTGGATACCGCTCACGCTCGGTCTGACCGCTGGGGCGTGGTGGTCGTACGCGGTCCTCGGGTGGGGCGGCTACTGGGCGTGGGACCCCGTGGAGAACGTCGCCCTCCTGCCGTGGCTCACGGCGACTGCCTTCCTCCACTCGGCGATGGTCGGCCGCCGCACCGGCGCGCTCCTCGGCTGGAACGTGGCGCTCGTGAGCGCGTCGTTTCTGCTGACGCTGTTCGCGACGCTGGTCACGCGGAGCGGCGTCCTACAGTCGGTGCACGCGTTCACGCTGTCCGCTATCGGGCCCCTGCTGGCAGGCCTCGTGGCGGCGTCGCTGATCGGCACGGTCGGCCTCGCGGCCCTGCGGACCCCTGCTGGGCGGACAGGCTCGATCGGCGGCATCCGCGGTGCGGCGATCATGGCAAACAACCTCCTTCTGGTGGCGGTCGCCGCGACGGTGATGGCCGGAACGGTGTTCCCCCTGGTTGTCGAGGCCGTCGACGGCAGTCGGGTCAGTGTTGGCGCTCCGTATTTCGAGAGGATCGTGGGGCCCATTGGGGCGGTCCTCCTGGGTCTGATGGCCGCTGGCCCGCTCCTGCCCTGGGGGCGCTGGACCGACCGAATCGCCTGGCGGCTTGTCACGCCGCTGTTCGGCGCTGTCGTAGGGGCCGTGGCCGCGGCGGCCGCGGGACTCGGCGCGGCCGGTGTCCTCGGCACGGCGGGCGCCAGTTTCTCCCTGTTCGCGACGCTGTTATCGGTGGCGCGACGTTCCCGCCTGCGCCCGCTCTCGGTCCGCCGGCAGGGCGGATTGGTCGCGCACGCAGGCCTCGCTGTGATGGCGCTCGCGATCGTGCTCGCTGCATCCGGCCGCGCAGACGCCGAGGCGCAGTTGCGTCCCGGGCAGGTCGTTTCGGTGGCGGGCCACCGGGTCGAGTTTCTCTCGACCGCCGCCGGATCGTCGAGCACGGGCATGACCGTGGAGGCCAGCCTGGTCCTCGACGGAACCGCCTTCGAGCCGGGGCCGCGCCTGACGGTGTCGTCGCTATCGAACCAGGCCTTCGCGACGCCCGCCGTCAGGCCGGGAGTCTTGGGGGACGTGTACGTGGCGCTCCTTGACGCCGATCCGGCGTCCGGGACGGTGACCGTGCGGGTGTCCACCTACCCATTCATCAGCTGGCTCTGGGTAGGCGGGGTCGTGCTCGCCCTGGGCGCGGCGCTCACGCTGGCCCAGAGGGGGCGCGGTTCCGAGGCAGTGATTGCGGCGGAGGCTGCCGCGGTGCGCGCTGGTGGCTGAGCAGGCGGCCTCGACTGGTCCGGCCGATCCCGAGGCGTGGGACCCGGCACCGCCGTCTCGGCCACGTACCCGGCGCCGACTTGTCTGGATCCTCGGCGCCATTGCCGTCGCGATCCTCGTTGAAGTGACCGTCACCTTCCGGGTCACCCCGCCATCGGGAATGGACCGGGGTCCGGGCGTCGATCGCCCGGCCGCCTCCTTCGATCTCCAGACTCTCGACGGCCGCCGCCTCGGCCTCGGGAACTATGCAGGGCGCCCCGTGATCGTGAACTTCTGGGCTTCCTGGTGCCCTCCGTGCCGCGAGGAGGCGCCGTTGCTGGTGCAGCTGGCGCGCAGGGCGCCCCAGGGTTTGGCCGTGGTCGGCATCCTGTATCAGGACACTGCAGAGAACGCTCAGAGGTTCGTGGACGAGTTCGGCGTGCCTTACGCCACCCTGCTCGACCCGCAGGGGACCGCCGCGATCGACTATGGCCTCACCGGCATCCCCGAGACCTTCTTCATAGACCGCACGGGGATGATCCGGGCCCACCAGGTCGGGGTGCTCTCGCAGGCCGACATCGACGCCAAGCTCCGCACGATCGCCGGGCCATGAGTCGTTCTCGCATGAGAGCAGCGATCCTCCTTGCCCTGGCAGGCAGCGCGCTGGTCATCGCTGCTGCCGTGCTGCTGGCATCGTCGCGGCCTCTAGATCTCTCGGCGCGAGCACGGGCGATTGAGTCGACGCTCCGCTGCCCCACCTGCCAGGCGACGTCGGTTGCCGATTCCCCTGCCCAGGCTGCGAGACAGATCCGACAGGTTGTGGAGCAGCAGGTCCGGGACGGCCGCACGGATGAGCAGATCAGGGGCTTCTTCGCCGACAGATACGGAACTTGGATCCTCCTCGACCCCCCGACGACCGGCCCGGACATCGTGGTCTGGATTCTCCCAGCCGTCGTCGTGGTCGGTGGAGTGATCGTCCTGGTGCGCCATGCCCGCCATGCCCGACAGGCCAACCACGACTCTGGTACGGCCGATCTGGCAACGCGGCAAGGCGGCCCACGGCTGGCCGAGAGCGCGGTGTTCGGAGCGATGGTGTTGGCGCTCCTCGCGCCGATCCCAGCAGCGCTCGGCCTCCGGCCCGCAGGCGCGCCGGCGAGTGGCGGCGCGCCCTCGACGACCCCGACGATCGCGCAGCTAGAGGCGTGGGTTGCCGCCGATCCGTCTGACGCCAGGATTCTGACCCAACTCGGCGACGCTCTTCTGGGTGCCGGAGACCTGCCCGAGGCGGCCTCGCGCTATCGTGCTGCCCTGACGGTCGACCCAGCGGCCGACGCCCCGAAGCTCGGCTTGGCTGCGATCCTGATCGAATCGGGACGCCCTGACGTCGCTGTCACGCTGCTCGACGGCATTCTGGGCACGAACGGCGCGAGTGCGGACGCCCTGTTCATGCGAATGGTGGCCAACCAGCAACTGTTCGGCCGGGCCGACGCCCGCGTGCGGGCCGACGCCGCCCGCTTCCTGGAAGTCGCGGCGGGCGACGACGTGCGCCGCACGACGGTCGAGTCGCTGCTCGCCGCGAGTGACGCGAATCAGTCGTCCGCCGCCAGCGCCAGCCCGGGATCGCCCGCTCCCTGATCGAACGCCCATCCCGCGCGGTGATTGCCGCGCCCCCGAGCCGACGGGCCGATCAGGTGGGGGCGTGGCGCCGGCTCGCGAAGCGAGCGAGGCCAGCCCTACATCCCCGGCATGGCGGTCATGCCCGGCACCGCCGTGTGCTCGGGGGTCGTCGACGCAGGCGCCGTCGGATCCGAAGAAAGGCTGGGCGACGCTGAGGGCGCGGCACTCGACGCAGCCGGGATCGCCGATGCGGACGGCGATGGCGAAGGCCCGTCGGACGCCGTCACGACGATGGGCACGATCAGCCCGCCGGGCTCCACGCCGTTGTTGGTCACGTGGTGGAGGTCGTGGCAGTGGAACAGCCACGTGCCGGGGGCCGAGGCGAGGATGACCACGTCGTACGTGTCGCCTGGGGCGACGTCGAGCGTGTTGAGTCGCTGGGGCTGCGGTAGGGCCTCGCCGTCCTTGGCCACAACGGCCATGTCCAACCCGTGGAGGTGCATCGGGTGGAGGGTCTGGCTGGGGTTGACGATCCGCAGCCGCACCAGCTGTCCCTGGCGCACCGCGATCGGGGTCGTCGCCGGGTACGACTTGCCGTTCATGGTGAAGTAGTTGTAGTCCATGCTCATGGCGCCCATCGTCGCCATGTCGCTGCCGACCATCCAGTTGCCGATCGCGAGCACCTGCTCCACATCTGCGGCGATCTGGTCCGGCCCGGCTGGGTCGATGATTAGGGGCGCATAGAGCCCGCGGTCAATCTGCTCACGGCTCTTCGGGCCGTGAGCGTGGTACATGAAGGTGCCGGCGTGCGATGCCGTGAAGCGGTAGGTGTAGGAGCCGCCCGCCGGGATCGGATCCTGCGTCACGCCGGAGACGCCATCCTGGTCGTTGGGGACGTGGACGCCGTGCCAGTGGATCGAAGTCGGCTCCGTGAGTTGGTTGCGCACGTTGACCACGACCGCGTCGCCCTCCGTCACGCGGATGGTCGGGCCAGGCACCGTGCGGTTTACGGCGACAGCCTGCGTCGTGACGCCGGGCACAAGCTCCCAGGTGGTCTCGCCGATCGCGAGGTCGAACGTCTTCGTCCTGCCAGTCGGCGTGATGGGCTTGGTGGCGAGCAGCTGCTCGAGCGACGTGCGGCTGGCGAGGGCCAGGCCTGCATCGGTGCCGGTCGCGACGCCGGCGCTGCCCGCCCTGGCCCCCGCCAGGGCGTAGCCGCCGATCGCACTCGCCACAATCGCCGCGACGACCGCGGCCACGCTGACAACTCCAGGGACGCGCAACGACATGCGGGGCTCCAACTGCAGGCGGCAGCGCTTGCTGCCGCTCGCGGGAAGGGTGGCCCGTGCGGATGAGCCCGGGCTGAACGTGTGCTGAGAGGAGTGCCGGAGGGCATGGGTTCGCGGAGTCGCCCCCGCGCCGTTAGTTGTCTGGCTGCGGCCGACGCGCGGCCGCTGCCAGACTCCCCCTTCCCGTCAGGCGGGTACGGCCGCCTCCAGGGCGATGGCCACCGGGGTCTCGCTGCGCAGCAGGTCGAGCACCGGGCAGTGGGCATCCACGTGGGCTTTCAGCCGCTCGAGCTCGGACCTCGGTGCCGGGCTGTCGAGGCGGACAGAGCCGCGGATCTCGCGGAAGCCGGGGCGTACTGCGCTGTCCACGGCGAAGAACCCGCGCAGGTCGACGTCGCCCTCGAGCGACACCGCCACCCCGTCGAGCGGGATGCCCAGGTGGTCGGCGTGAAGCCGGTACGTGATCTCCTGGCAGGCGGCGAGGGCCAGCAGGGCGTACTCGACGGGGTTGGGCGCCGTGTCGCTGCCGCCGAGCAGCGGCGGCTCGTCCACCGCGAGCTCGAACGAGCGGATGCGCGCGTCGCTGCGGAGGCCGGACGTCTGCCGACTAGCGACGCGGAATGTGTGGACGGCGGCGCCGTGGGGGGCGGCCGCTAGGGCCTCGCGAGTGGCGGACACGAGCGGGGCGAAGGCGAACTCGGTCATGACATGATCTCCCAGGGGGTGCGTCGTGAATGGCGTACGAGTGGGAGGTCCCGGCCGGGGCGTGGTTCCGGCGGCTGGCCGTCGCGTTCGTCCTGAGGAGCGATGGGCCGCAGCGTGGGCTGCGTTCCCGGGACCTCGGCCCGAGGTCCCGTCCGGCGTCAGCCGGTCGCGGCACCCAGAGCCCCGTCCTCAGCGCGGCGGGGCCGCCGGCGCATACACATCATCCCCATGGGTCGGACGGGCGAGGTCATGGACGAACGGTATCGGCGCGCTCGGTTGCGGGGCAAGGGACGGCCCAGTGCCGATCTGGTGTCACAGCGACGCCGGCCCACCACGGCACGCCCCGCTCCGATCCCAGCGGCGGAGTCACGACGCGGTGCTGCGCTTGGATCGCCGCGGGACAAATCCCGGGGTAGTGGCAGCGTAGGCGTCGTACTTCGCCCCGAACTGGGCGCGCATCTCGCGCTCCTCGGTGCGTGCCAGCCGACGGTACGCGACGGCGAGGACCGGGAACATCACCAGCGTGACGAGCGTGGGCCACTGGACGAGCAGCCCCACCATCAGCAGGAGGAAGGCGACGTACTGCGGGTGGCGGACATGGGCGTAGGGTCCCGTCACCGCCAGCTCTCCTGCACGTTGCGCACGCCAGAGCACCGGCCAGGATCGGGCGAGGAGGAAGAACGCGGCGCCCATGAGGATGTAGCTCACGAGGTGGAATGGGCTCACGTGCGGGTCGCCGGTCCAGCCGATCAGGTCGTTGAGCAGGTGGCCTCCCGCGTGCGTGGCGGCGAGCTGCGGGAAGGCAGCACCCAGCAGTCCGGAGAGGACGTAGATGGTCAACGGGAACCCATACATCTCCGCAAAGAGCGCCACGACAAACGCGGAGAACGAGCCCATCACCCGCCAGTCGCGGCGTGTCTGGGGACGAAACAGCGTTGCGGCAAAGCCGATGAGAAGCGCGGAGTCCAGGACGACGATCACCCAGAGCCCGCCACCGAAGTCGGACACGGTCACCTTTCGAGCGCCCGCGGCCGATCCCGGCCGCCACACAAGCGCAGCCGAAGGATCCAGACGACGGCTGAGATCCGAATGAGTCGCGGCTGAGATGTCCGCCAGGGGATACTGGGTTGCCTCGCATACCGCGCGCTTGCGAAGCGGGCGGCGGCGCCTACGCCCGTCATGCTGGATCGTGGCGGGGTCGCGCCGCGGTCCCACGAGGTCCTCGGCCGGGTCGAACCGGCCCGCGCGGCCCTGGCTGCGGTTCGCCACGCCCCGCGCAGTCTCAGCATCGAGTCAGGGCCGACGCTACCAGCCTTCCGTCCCGCGCAAGCGCTCCGAGACGTTGCGGCCCACAAGTGCCTCGGACCCGCCGCAGGTGCCGGACCCGATGTCGGTCTCGGCCGGGGGACACTGGACGAGGCAGAGGGCACAGACTCATCGGGCCACTCTGCCCTCGGCCTCGGCTCAGGCCTCGCCGGCGCCGCCGAACCGTTCGGGACCGAGGATCAGCGCGAGCCCAGCCAGCAGGGCGATGCCGGCGGCCATCACGATCAGGACCGTTTCGATCGTCGACCGAGTGCGTGCGTCGGGCACCGCCTGCGCTGGCGCAGCCTGGGCGGCGATACCGCCCGCCGCGGCCATCACGTCAACCTCGCCGGTGAGCGTCTCGTCACCGATCGCCTCGAACCGGTAGGTTCCTCCGGGGAGCCGTGACGGGATCGTGACCTCGCTCGTGAAGGACCCAGACGCGTCCGTTTGGACGGTGGGGAACTGGACGACGATGCCCTGCCCGATGAGCACGATGGCGCGCTGCGAGTTGGGCTCGACGCCGCTCACGCTCAGCGTGACCTTGTCGCCGGCCGCGACCGGGTTCGGCGTGATCGTCACGGTCGTGATGTTGTGGGCCCAGGCCGACGGAGCCAACGCCAGCGCCAAAAGCGCAGCCACCGGAAAGCCGACGAGTCGTCTAGTCATGATCGGGTCCACCTATCGGAGCGTCAGTAATCGGAGCGTCAGTCGGGGAGTGCTGGGCCGAAAGCAGCGGCCCAATCATCGCGGCAGTGCCAGCCACGACGAGCAGCGAACCGATGAGGAGCTCCAGCGCAGAGACCGGCTCCAGCCCTTGGCCGAGCATGTTGGTCAGCCCGATCTCAAGAATCCCCAAGCCCAGCGTGAGGAGGCCAAGACGGACCAGCAGGGGCACCACGTCACATCGCTCCGACGTGGCTCTTGACGGGCTCGACCAGGGCGTACCCAACCAAGGCCACCAGGACGATGACCACGATCGCGCCGATGATGATGAGGGCGCGGCGTCGGCTGGGCGAGCGATACGGGTTTCGATCAATGAACGGCACGAGGGCCAGAGCGGCGATCAGGAGACCTGGCGCCCAGATGAGCGCCGGCAATCCGAACCAGTCCTCGAACGGGTAGAAGGGCAGGAACATCCACCAAGGCTTGGAAACTTCGATGCTCGGGTCGGGCGGCCCACCGAGTGGTGTCCGGATGACGAGCGACAGGACCGTGGCGACCGCCAGGATGACAAGCCCGAAGCCGACCATCCTGACCAGGTGTGCGGCGAACGTCGAGCCGCCCTTCGAGGCCGCCGGGCCTCCGTCGACCGCCGCATCGAAATCGGAGGGCCGCGACGAGATCCCGTGACGCTTGACGAGCAGGAAGTGGGCGATGAGGAGGAACGTGCCGAGCGCGGGCAGGATGACCACGTGGGCGATGTACAGCCGTCCGACGATCGGCAGGCTGGTCGTGAACGTTGGCGAGAACCAGAACCCGAAGGCTCCGATCAGCTCGCCGATCTCGACGTTGTGACCGAGGGCCTCGAAGCCTTCCTGATCCCACTTCAGGACGGTACCCGTGAAGATCAGGCCAATGGTGATCGACAGGAGACCGAGGCCGATCAGCCAGTTCACCTCGCGCGGGCGCTTGTAGGAGCCCGTCACAAACACGCGGCCCATGTGCAGCAGGATGGTCGCCATGACCAGGTTGGCAGTCCAGAAATGGATGCCCCGGGCGACGTCGCCGAGCGGGGCGACGTTCATGATGTACGCGACGCTCTCGCGGGCCCCTTCCGGCGTCGAGTGATAGAACTGCGCCAGCCACACGCCGGTGGCGGCGAGCACCAGGAAGCCAAAGAACGAGATGCCGCCAAGGATGTACGGGATGCCATTCGCGTGTTTCGGCACGGGATACGCGAGGCCGCTCAGGCCGAGTCGCTCGTCGACGGCCGCCCAGATCCGCCAGAGCCGTCCGCTGGCGCGACCGTCGTGCACGTCCTCAATAGCCGTGCCTGAACTCATGTCCATTCTCCCGTTCACAGCGGAGCGGCCGACCCGGATCGATCCCGGAGGTCCGCCAGTTTCGCGCTTGCGAAATGAGTGCGAGGTGAGAGCCGAATGGGAGCCCGCTGAAGATTACCTGTGAGCCCAAGCGACGATCACCTCGGACAGCCGTCGACGCGAGGAGGAACTGTGCGTGGACAACATCCACCACCTGTTGGCGTATCTCGTCGCTGTCGCGGTCGCGGTCGGCCTCGCTTGGTCAGCCGCGCCGCTCCTCACGCGACGATTCGCGGGGTTGGCGACTGAGCGACTCCACGCCGCGGTCGTGGCGATCATCGTGCTGGCCTCGGTGAGCGGCATCACGATGCTCGCGGCCGGATCATCGCCGCGCGATGGGATGCACTTCTTCTACGCTGCGGTCGCTGTTCTCGTTCTTCCCCTTGCGCGTTCATTCGGCGGCCAGGCTCCCGGCCGACGGCGTGATCTGTTGTTGTTCGCCGGCTTCGCGACTCTTGCCGCCGTTGTCTATCGCCTCTTCGCCACCGGTTGAACGCTTGAGCTTGTGGTCCGTCTGCCGCCGGTCACCGGTGTTCGCCCAGGGATGCACGTGGAGGAGGCTCACCCCTTCCGGGGTCGCCTCACCGAGTTCCCAGGAACCCGAAAAGGAGTAACAGAACGAGCACAACCATCGGCGCGCAGCAGGCGACCATCCACCAGATGGAGTGGTCGCTCCCCGTGTGAGCTCCGTTGGCCCTTCCGGGGGCGGCGCTCGTTTCGAGTGGCGTGCCAGGTGTGCGGTCGTGGTCGTGGGCCATTCGGAACCTCCTGTCACCGTCGAGTTGCCGTTCAACATGAGGACGACTTGTTAGGGGCAGTCGAGGATCCGGTGAGTCGCGGCTGAGAACTCACCCGGGCCGGAGGGTGTGGTGCTTGTATCTCTCGCGTCGGACCACCGTGGCAATCTGGGCGGCTACAGGGAGACGGGTGGAAGCGATTGCCGCTCGCCCCGTTCAGCCGACGTCCGCCAGTCTCAGGTGACGTTCACGCTGGCCTCAGGGTTGGGTCCAAGGCTGCCCTCTATGCGCTCCCTTCCCGCAATCCCTCCGCTCCATGTCTGACCGGCGACAGCGTCTCGCCCGCGGCGTGCCCTCCGGCGACGCCGGCCTCACTGCGAGGATGGGCGTCACCGTGCTCCTCCTCGCCGCCGTGTATGCGCTCCTCGTGGCCGTCCTATGGGCGGCAGGCGGGAGCTTCGTGCTGATCGGCCTGGTGGTCGCCGGGCTCGCCCTGGCGCAGTACTTCTACTCGGACCGCCTCGTGCTCGCCGCGATGGGCGCGCGCGTGGTGTCGCGCGCCGAGGCGCCCGACCTCGTTGACCGAATAAGCCGGCTCGCCGTGCAGTTCGACCTCCCGATCCCCCGCGTTGCGATCATCGACTCAGACGTCCCCAACGCGCTCGCGACGGGCCGCGACCCCGCCCACTCAGTCGTGGCTGTCACCACGGGAATCCTGCGCCGGCTTGACGGCCCCGAGCTCGACGCGGTCCTCGCCCACGAGTTCAGCCATGTCCTCCACCGCGATGCGGCGGTTCTGACCATGGCCGCGGTCTTCGCCACCGTCGCCTCGTTCATCGTCCAGATGGGGTTCTGGCTCGGGCTCGGGCGCGGCGAGGACCGCGACGGCGAGGGTCGGCCGAGCGTGGTGGTCGTCTACCTCGTCTCGCTCGGCGTATGGCTCATCAGCTTCGTCCTGATCCGCGCGTTGTCGCGCTACCGCGAGTTGGCCGCCGACCGCGGCTCGGCCGCCGTGACGGGCGCACCGTCCCAGTTGGCGTCCGCACTGGTCAAGATCAGCGGCGCAATGGGGCGGATCCCGGACGCCGACCTGCGTACCGTCGAGCCCGGCTCCGCGCTCCTGATCGTGCCCGCGTTCAGCCGCCAGTCGCTCGTGGGCCTGCTGGCCACGCACCCGTCGCTGGAGACCCGCCTCGAGCAGCTTCGGCGCCTCGAGGCCGCGGAGCTCTCGCGATGAGCCTTCTCGATGCCCTCCTTGGCCGCACGCGTCCCGCCCGGTCGCGCGACGAGCAGCTGATTGCGCTCTCTTCGGCTGCGGTTTCCCTAAGCGCCGAACTCGGACTACAGGCGAGCGGGCAGGCCGCGATCGTGATCCGGCCCCTCGACTCGCAGGCGTACCGCGACGCCGACGCCGACCTATCTCGGCTTCTCGAGTTGGCGGGCCGCGAGACGGGCGCGACTGTCACGAGGCAAGCGGACCCTTACGGGTATGCATGGGTCGTGATCGCCGACCCGGATCTCGCCGACCTCGTCGCCAATGCCTACCAGGTGAGCATTGAACTGCGCGACGCGGGCTTCGGCGACGCGGTGCTCGCCGCGGCATTCGGCTTCCGCGACGCGGCTGGGCGGCCGGCCTTCCTGCTCTACAGCTTCAAGCGTGCTGCGTTCTACCCGTTCGTGCCCGGCCCGGGCGACGGAGAGCGGGACAACGCGCGCGAGCTACAACTCGCATCGGCTGTCGGGCGCGAGATCCCGGTCGAGCCGGACCAGGCACGCTGGTACCCGATGTGGGCGATGCCGCTCGACGGCGCCCCCGGCGCCTCGGGGCACCCGGCCCAACCGCACGCCGAGCGTCAGAGGGGCGACACGCCGTCCACATCGTCCGGCCACCAACCGCAGGCAAGCGACTCGTCGGCCGACAACCAAGCACACCCCGAGCAGCGCCACAACGGCGGCTGCTGCTGACCACAGACGAAAGGGAAGCAATGGGACTCTTCAATCGCACCAAGACCATCGTGGAGGCCAAGCTCAACGCCATCGTCGGCGCGGCGGAGGACCCCCGCGAGACGCTCGACCTGTCCTACGAGAAGCAGCGTGACATGCTGCGCGAGGTGCAGCGTGGCCTGATCGAGGTGACGACGGCCAAGCGGCGCCTCCAGCTGCAGCTTGCCCAGCTCGAGGCGAGCATCAAGACAGCCGACGACCAGGCCCGCCAGTCGGTGGCAGCTGGCCGCGATGACCTTGCCCGAGCCGCGTTGGAGCGCAAGCAGCTCCTGGCCGGCCAGGAGGCAGCCCTCGAGCAGCAGGTGGCGGACGTTCAGGCGCAGCAGGAGAAGCTGACAGCAGCCGAGGCGCGCTTGTCGACCAAGATCGAGGCGTTCCGCAACCAGAAGGAGGTCATCAAGGCCCAGTACTCCGCCTCGGAAGCCGAGGTCAAGATCGGCGAGGCGTTCACTGGCGTCTCCGAGGAGATGGCCGACGTCGGCCTGGCTGTCGACCGCGCCACGGCGAAGACCCAGGAGATGCAGGCGAGGGCGGGCGCCATCGACGAGCTGGTCGCCTCGGGCGCCCTCGACGACGTCTCGGCATCAGCCGACCCGATCCAGGGTGAGCTCGAGCGTGCGACGAGGACTGCCTCGGTCGAGGCGGAGCTCGCCGCCCTCAAGGGCGGCGCTGTCGAGGCGCCGGTAGCGGGGACGGGACGATGATCGTGCGCATCCTCAACGACGGCCAGTACCAGGTCGACGATGAGCACGTCGCTCACCTCAACGCGATCGACGAACGGCTCGGTGAGGCCGTCGACCGCGGCGATGGTGCCGGCTTCGCGGAAGACCTCGCGAGGCTGGTCCACCTGGTTCGCGTCCACGGCACGGAGCTCGCGCCCGAGGAACTCCGAAGGTCCGATGCCGTCTTGCCGCCCCCCGATGCTTCGATCGAGGAGGTCCGCGCACTGCTGGGGGCCCACGGCCTCGTACCGGGAACGTGATGTTGCCGCGACGCTACGGCGTGCTGATCGCCGGCGGTCTTGTGCTAGGGCTGGCCGCGGCGGGGATCGTGTGGAGTGCCCTGGTCAGCGTCGCGGCCCTCCTGGTCGCCGTGCTGGCGTCGGGGGTGGCCGGCCAGCTGCTTCTGGGCGGTCGAGTGGACCCCCGCCGGATCCTTGTCGCAGGGGCCGTCGGCGTCATCCTCGGGACGGCTGTGTCGCGAATCGTCGGTTGGCCGACCCTGGTGAGCGTCGGCGGCATTCCGGTGATCTGGGCCGTCGCCGGTGCCATGGTCATCCTCGGCGCACTCCGGTTGGGGCCGGGAGCGCAGAGCCGGTGACGCGCACCGGTCGACCCCTTCCTCGCTGGTTCGCGCGCCTCCCACGTGACAGCGGTAACCGCCGCCCAAAGCAAGGTGGACCGCTTGGGTCTGGGCCGGTGCCCTGACCGGTTCGCTGGAGGCTCGCAGAGGAAGCATCGGGGATCGGGCGCCCAAGTCCCGAGACGCGGCCGCCACCTCCGGCGCCATAGTGTCGCGATGAATCGGCCTCTCGCGCTCGCGGCCGTCGTGGCGACGGTCTGGGGGCTCTGCTTCGTGCTGATCAAGGTGTCGGCCCCCGGCCCGACGCCGCTCCTACATGCCGGGTTGCGCTCGGTCACCGGCGGTGCCGCGCTCTTGGCCTGGCAGTGGGTGGGAGCGAGGCGTACGGCGCGGAGCACGGCGGGGCGCGGCACCCGAGTGCGCCTGCCGCGATGGCGAACCGTCGCCCTCCTTGCGGTGGCCAACTCCGTGCTCGCGCTGGGCGCGATGTATCTCGCCGCAGGCCGGGCCGAGGCTGCGGTCTCGTCGATCCTTGCCGGGGGCCAGCCGCTCGCCCTCGCCGTGGCCGGCTGGCTGTTGTTCGGCGAGCAGCTCGGCAGGCGGAGTCTCGCCGGGCTCTTGATTGCCATGGTTGGCGTGGTCCTCATCGCCGTGCCCAGCGCCGGACCGACGCGACTCGACGGGGTCATGCTCTCGCTCGCCGCCGCCATCGCACCGGCGATCGGGACCGTCGCGATGCGCAGGCTGGACCCCACTGTCGACCTCGTTGCCACGACCGGCGTCCAGTTCGCGCTCGGCGGTGCAGCCCTGCTGCTCGCGAGCGCCGTGACCGAGCCGTGGTCGTCGGCGGCCCTGACCCGCGGCCTGTTCGTCGACCTCGCGCTGCAAGGTCTGGTGGGGACCGGCCTCGCGTACGTCGCCTGGTTCTGGCTGCTCGATCGGGTGCCCCTCGTCCGCCTTGGCTCCGTGCTCTTCCTGGTCCCGGTCGTCGGAATCGCCGCCTCCATCATCGGAGGAGAGCGGCCCGCCGCCATCGAGCTCGCGGGCGCCTCGACCGTCCTGCTCGGGGCCCTCCTGGCATCATCTGCGCCCCCCAAGCCCGCGCTGCGTCATGCTGGTGCGGACGAATTACTACAGTAGGTATAGTGGGCCAGGTGAGCACGGAGGACCCAATCAGGGCACGCCGGAGGCGGGCTGACAGGCGCGTGCGCGTGGAGCGGCCGATGGCCGAGTACTTCCGCTACACAGCGCCAGGTGTGGTGCGCGCCAGGCCGAAAGCCAGCGAGCCAGCGAGCCGACGAGGTCGACTGTGGGCATCGATGCGCAGGATCCTCATCGGTCGGCCGCTCACCAGCGAGCAGGAGATCGGCGAGCGCCTGTCGAAGAAGAAGGCGCTTGCGATCTTCAGCTCCGACGCCATCAGCTCCAGCGCCTATGCCACCGAGGAGATCCTCCGTGTCCTGGTGGTCGCTGGTTCGGCTGCCCTCTCGGCCAGCATCTGGGTCTCCCTCGCGATCGCCGGACTTCTCGCCGCGGTCGCGACGAGCTATCGCCAGATCGGGTACGCCTTTCCTTCGGGCGGTGGCGCCTACGCCGTGGCTCGAGCGAACTTCGGGCTCGTCGCGTCGGTCGTCGCGGCGGCGGCGCTCCTGGTCGACTACGTCCTCACTGTCGCCGTGTCAACTTCCTCTGCCGTTGAGCAGATCGCGTCGGCGGCCCCGGCGCTCGCTCCGGAGAGGGTCCTGATCGGGGTCGCCGCCATTGCGCTCATCACGCTCGCGAATCTCCGCGGCGTCCGCGAGTCGGGCAACATCTTCGCCATCCCAACGTACCTCTTCATCGGCGGCGCCCTGCTCATGATCGGCCTCGGCGCGGCCCGCGTCCTGGCCTTCGGCGGCGTGGCGGCCACCACTGGCACGCCATCTCCCAGACCCCTCGAAACCCTCGGCATCGTGCTGCTCGTTCGCGCGTTCGCGGCCGGCTCGGTGGCGCTCACGGGCACCGAGGCCATCGCAAACGGCGTTCAGACCTTCCAGCCGCCTGAGCCCAGAAACGCTGCCCGGACCCTTACGGCCATGGCGATCCTGCTCGGCATCCTCTTCGTGGGGATCACGTTCCTGGCCAACCGCTACGGGATTGGGCCGGCCGACGGGCCCCAGGGCCAGACCGTGATCGCACAGCTCGCCGCGGCCGTGTTCGGGCCCGACTCGGCGGGCTTCTACGCCTTCCAGGTTGTCGCGGCGCTGATCCTGTTCCTGGCCGCGAACACGAGTTTCAACGCGTTTCCGCGCCTCGCCGCCATCCTGGCCCAGGACGGCCTGATGCCGAGGCACTTCTCGTTCCGGGGCGATCGCCTCGCGTACACCGTGGGCATTGTCCTGCTCGGGCTCGTCGCGTCGATGCTGGTGATCGTGTTCGGCGGGAGCACTACCGCGCTGATCCCCCTGTACTCCGTCGGGGTGTTCATTGCGTTCACCATCAGCCAGGCAGGCATGGTGCGTCATTGGCTGGCGGAGCGTGGGCCGGGCTGGGTCTCGAGGCTCGCCGTCAACGGGCTTGGCGCCGCGCTGACCGGCGTCGTCGCCGTCGTGGTGGCCGCTGCGAAAGCGCCGGCGTCACTCCTGATCCTCGTCATGGTGCCCGCCCTCGCCGGGGTCATGCTCCTGATCCGTCGGGAGTACGCCGCACAGCTGACGGAACTCGCGGTTCGACCGGATGCCGTCATCGGACCGCCACGCCGCGGTGAGCGCGTGATTGTCCCGGTGCCGCAGATGAACCGGGCCGTGGTCCAAGCGGTGAACTTCGGGAGGTCGATCTCCGACAACGTCGTGGCCGTCCACGTGACGGACGACATCGCGGCCGGCGAGTCCCTGCGTGCCGCATTCAGCCGCCAACTGCCGGGTGTGCCGCTCGTCATCGTGGAGTCGCCCTACCGAGCGCTGGTCGAGCCCCTCGTCGCCTATCTCGACCATACGTGGCAGGAGCCGGACCTGATCACGATTGTGGTCCTGCCCGAGTACGTGGCTCGCCACTGGTGGGACCAACTCCTCTTCAACCAGACGGCGAACAGGCTCAAGCGGGCGCTCATCGGGCATCCGAACACCGTGGTGAGCATCGTTCCGTATCGACGTGAGTGAGGCACAGCACAGGAGCACGTCCACGTGATTGACCCGAAGGCGGGCGGGCTTGACCGATCCATCTCGATCCGGGCCCGCTGGGACGACTGCGACCGGTTCGGGCACCTCAACAACGCCGCGTACGTGGCATTGGCCAGGGAGGCGCACGACGCGCTGGCCGTTCCCGGCGCGCGCCTCGTCGAGTTCGAGATCTCGCATCGAGCGCCCGTGATGCACGGCGGATCGGTGGAGGTGCGCATCACGGCAAGGTCCGGCAATGACGGCCTGATCGCCACCGACCTGGAGTTCACGGACAGCGGCCGCTCCGCGGCGACCGCCCATGCCCTGTGGACCGACCTGTCTGACCTGCCACCTCGACCCTTGTCGTGCCCTGAGCCCGATGCAGGCGGCCGGTGGTTCGACTTTGAGGAGCCCGTCCGGACCTATCACCTAGGCCCGGACGGTCGGCTCCGGCCACAGGTGGCGCTCCAGTCGTTCGAGCACGCCGTCTTCAGGGCCGCCGCGATGGCGGGATGGCCGCTGCGGCGGATGGACGAAGCCGGCTTCGTCAGTCTCGTGGTCAGTCACCATCTCGTCCTCGGTTTCGAGGCAGAACAGGGTGAGGCGCTCCATGTCGTGAGCAGACTCGTCGAGGTCCGTCGGGTCTCCGGAACGTGGCTGCACGAGATGCGACGGGGAGACGGAACCCTCGTGGCGGCCGATCTCGCACGCGGCGCATTCCTGGATCGCGCTGGCCGGATTCGCCCGGCGCCTATCGGCCTGATCGACGACCTTCTGCTCGGAGAGCCTCGGCCGTCCGACGACTAGGGTGAGGGCTGTGCGGAGATTCAGCCTGACGAGGATTCACACCGCTGGCTCACATCCTCCTCACGGCACGATCCGAGGATAGGATCGTGGGTGACGCTGGGGTCCACGCCTGGTCGTCATCCACGCCAGTCCGGGAGAGCAATGACCGATGCCTTCTCGCCAGCGAACCCAGGTGTCGTCGCGCGCTCTGCCGGTCCGCATTCGTCGTGCCAGGCGCGACGGGTACCGCCTCCGATGACGCGTCCTCGAGTCGCGGTTGTGGCGCTGGTCCGGCGGGGAGCACAGCCGCTCGGCTCCTCGCGTCCAGGGGGGCGTCCGTGGTGCTGTTCGAAGGGCGGTCATTGCCCCGGCCGAAGCCGTGCGGCGGAGGCCTTACCCGAAAGCCCAGCGGCTCGTGCCGCGAGAAGCGCTTGACGTCGTCGAACGCCGCGTCGATCGGGTCGAGATCCGCACTCCTCATCTTGGGTCCTTCAGGATGGAGGCCCCTGATGCCACGATCGCGATGGTCGAGCGGAAGCGGTTCGACCTCGCCCTCGTCGAGGCCGCAGCACGCGCTGGGGCAGGCGTGCGCGACGCCACGCCCGTGACCGACATCGACGAGGGCCCCTCCGGCGTCTCGGTGCGGACCGAAACAGGACGTTACCAGGCCGATTGCGTCGTGATCGCGGACGGCTAACCGAGCAACCTCTCACGGAGAGTTGGACTGCACAGCGAGGCGACCCGCCTGGCCCTGGCCCTCGAGATCGATTTGCCGCTGTCTGAATTGGTCGTCCCGGACACGGCAGTCCTGGCGTTTGGGCTTCGAGGCGGGTACGGCTGGTATTTCCCGAAGAACGATCACGCCAGCTTGGGCGTGGGCTCCTACCGCAGTTCCCAGCACCGTCGGCTGCGGAATGACCTCGTCCACCTCGGTCGCGATCTCGGTCTCGAGGTAGACGCGAGGCGCGTGCGCGGCCACTGGATCCCGATGGGGCTCCGGGTGGGCTCTGTCGCCTCAGAGCGCATCGTATTGGCGGGCGACGCCGCCGCGACGGCCGACGCCATGTTCGGCGAGGGGATCGCGTACGCCCTGCTGTCCGGTGTCGTTGCTGCCCAGGCCATCAGCGAATGGTCCGTGGGTGCCATGCCCTCGCTCCGGGGCTATGACGGCCGACTTCGCCGCGCGTTGGCCCCAGCTCTCGGCCGACTGGGTCTCATCGCGGCAGCCACCGAGGCGTCGACAAGCGCGGCACTGCTCGCCGTGCGCTTGAGCAGCACGGTTCGGGACCGGGCTGTCGATGCCATCGGTGGGCGGTCGGCGCCGTTCGACATCGACCGCCACTGCGAGGTGGCGTGCGCCTGCGAGCTGCACGAGGACGACGAGCTGGCATCGGCATCCATGGTCATTGCGCACCAGACGGCGGGCAAACGCCACTGCGCAGGTTGCACGATGGCCTGCGCCGCCTGAATCGCCCCGGAGTTCGGAACCTACTCTGGGGTTCGGCGCGCAAACGGCATTGGCTGTGCCGCCCGGCGACGGCCCAGGCGGCAAAGGTTTCACGGTGAAGCCCATCGCGTCCGCCCGTGCCGGGAACTACCGTGGCCACGTTTCGGGCGGGCTGCCAGATGAATATCTCAGGTAACTCCCAGCAGCCGTTCATCCTCGAGCGGGATGGTGGGACCATGCGGCGAGCCCACGCTGGCACGGAGTTCATCGGATGTTCGACCTGAAGCCCGGGCCCAACGATTGCGCGGCCAACAGCCGCGAGCCGATCTTCGTCGCGGTCGAGGCGATCCCGCTGGTCCAGTCCGCCTTCGAGTCGCTCGTAGCGACGCTGCCCGGTGTTCGGCTGGCGGCGCATGCGGCAGGTGGTCCGATCGCGCCAACGGTGGTGCTGGAGGTCGACGTCGGGGATGGCCGAGGATCTGGCCGCACAGCCACGCTTGCCGTTCCCGTCTCGAGCAACGTCTTGCGGCTTGCGCCGACATGGGAACTGGGCGACGCGAAGCGAGCGCTTCACGACGGCGTCCTCGGTTGCCTGTCAACGAGCGCCACGCTTGCCGAACTTGCGGCAGCCATTCGACAGGTCGCGCTCGGCGAGGTCACGCTGCCCCACGATGTGGCTCGCGCCCTGATCATGGGGAACGCAGGCGGCGCGCCCCCCGAGCGTCGCATGGATTCGGTCCTCAGCCCGCGCGAGACAGAGGTTCTGCGCTTGGTCTGCGATGGGCTGGGCAACAAGGAGATCGCGCAGCGGCTCTACCTCAGCCTGCGCACGGTGGAGAACCATCTGGCTGCCGTCTACGCGAAGCTCGGGGTTGCGTCGCGCACGGAAGCGGCGGTGCTCGCCGTCCGGCGCGGCTGGTTCGCCGACATGCCAGAGTCCATGCCGACCGGCACAGAACAGACAAAGACTCGAGTCGCCGGAGACGCGGCCGTGGCCAGCCGCTAGCCTCGTCAGGGGGAGTGAGCAGTCACTCTCTCGCCTGGCGCGTCCCGTCCTGCCTGACCGCAGCAACGGCCGCTGCCGATGCCCCTCCGCTCGCTGGGCCCACCCCGGAAGACGTTACCCCGGTCGCGACAATGGAGAGGACTTCGCGACCCAGCCGACCGGACCATCGATTCTCGGGCTACCGTTCGTGAAGCGGGAAGGCGCCGAGAGGCGAGCGCCGGCGCGGAGTCCGACGCTCGCCAGTCTGTCGGCGCTCAGCGGAACATGGTCCGCGTCGCCCGCGCCATCACACGCGGGTCCTTCTCGTAGTGGTGGAGCGGGGTGAGCCGCTCGTCCGGGATCCCCAGGAAGTGGTACACGGCGATCTGCGCCGCACGCACCGAGTACTGCTCGGTGAAGACCATGTCGAACGGCATCTCGCACCACTGGCTAATGAACGCGAGGTTCTTCGAGTTCGCGGGCACGACCGCCGGCCGGTCGCCCACCGCGCGGCGGTTGAACATGGCGCTCGCGTAGGGCATGTGGCACGGGATCACGTTGACGATCGAGGCGAGGATCTCGTCGGTCTTGCCGGCGATCCCGGTGGCGCTCTTGTCCGCCGTCGCCAGGTGGCCCAGCAGTTCGATCAGGATCTCCCGGCCGGTCATCTCGATGGCCGGCTTCGGGACGAAATCGCCCGACCGGCGCGGGTAGAGGAAGTAGCCCCACAAGACCCCCTCGTTGGGCTTCTGCGCCCGGTAGTGGGGCTGGTGGTGGACCACGATCGAGAGGCAGGCCGTCGAGTCCACGAACGTGTTGAGCGCGTTGCCCGGCAGCTGCTTCGTGATCCGCGAGATCTCGTTGATGAGCAGGTGGCTGTCGGTGGTGACCGTGAAGCTGAGCCACTCGCTCTGCGAGCGGTCGCCGAAGAACTTCTCGGGGTGGCCCAGGCCGTAGAAGTGCTCGGTCGCCTGCTTCCACAGCTCCGCGCTCGGGCCGAAGCGCGGGTCCTCGGTGATAGGCGTGTCGAGGTCGCCGATCGCCGCGCTGTCGGTGATCGAGCCGTTGGTGTCGAAGACGAAGTCGTCCTCGTCGACGGCGATCACGCCGGTTTCGCCAGTGGCCGTGTCCTCGTAGCGCAGGCCCGTGACGACGATCTCGTCGCGCAGGGGCGTGTCCCGAAAGTCGAAGGCCGTGACCTTCCGGTTGTTCACGAAGTGCACGCCCTTGCCGGCCAGCCAGGCCCGCATCGGCAGGATGACCGACTCGTACTGGTTGTAGGGGGTGCGGGTGACGCCCTCGAGGGTGTTGATCCGGCTGAACTCGAGGATCATCCGGTTCATGTACCGGCGCAGCTCCATCACGGAGTCGACCTCGAGGAAGGCGAAGGTCGTCTTCCACATGAACCAGAAGTTGGTCGTGAAGAAGTGCGGGCTGCTCGCGAACCACTCCGTGATGCTGATGTCGTCGAGCTCGCGCTCGCGGGACTCGGGCATCAGCATGAGCTTGGTCAGCAGGAAGCGGTCCCGCTGGGTGAACTGCATGTGCACGTAGTCGTTGGGCCCGTGGTCGCGGACGCCGATGGTGGCGTCGATCAGCCGGCCGACGTCGTGCGTGGGGTGGGCGTGGTCGAACTCGAGGATCTCCTCGGTCACCGACAGGCCTGGGCGCTCGAGCGACGGGATGGTGCCGAGGATGTCCCACAGGTTCTCGTAGGTCTCCTCGTTGAGCATCCGCCCGCCGCGGTTGAGGAAGCCGCGGCTGTTGCCCAGGCGGCCGTACCCGTACTCGGTCTCGAACTCGCTCGCCGCCTGCCCGTCGTTCGCGCCGTGCGCGTCGATCCCCATGAGGGTGATGTCCGAGCCGGACCACTTGCCGTCCCGGATGAGGTAGACGGCCGCGCTCAGGTTGCCGAGGCCGGCGCCGATCATGTAGGCCTTGTGCGTCACGTCTTGCTCCGCTTGTCGAGGTTTGGTGTGCTCTTGTGAGAGCAGAAGGTTGGGTGGGCGCGGTCGCCCGGCTACGCTGACCGGGAGGACCATCTGCCCGCTCTGGCCGCGGATCGGCCCCGGATATCGCCCGGGTGGATCCCAGCGGATAGGTCGAAGTCTGCCGACCTGGGCTGAGTGGCGGCTGAGCCGAACCTGAGGAGTGGAGATCGGGCTCGCCCGGCGGATTTCCTTGCAGTCGATCGTCAATCCGACGCGCTCAGGGGAGGAAGGCGCGCGAAGGCAGGACCCCAGTCCCGATCTTGGGTTCTTCGAACCATCGCCCACGACCTTGTATGAGGAAATGCGACAGTCGGACGGGGGCCGCGCTCCTCGCGGGTGGCCACGGGACTCGCGACACCACTCGAGTAGGGGTAATCACTCACCAGGGTCCTGAGTGATCACCCGCTTCCGGACCGCCGGCGATCCGGCTGTACTTGGAGGCATGGCACCGCTATCGCCGTCATCCCAACAACGCCCTCCCTGCAGCCGCGTCGCGCTCCTGGGCACCATCGGCCACCTGCACGCCGAGGCTGTCAGGTATGACCTCGAGCGCCTGCGCAGGCTCGTCGAGACCCTCGAGCCCGATCTCCTCGCGGTCGAGGTCGAGCCCGACGCCTGGGAATCGGGCGACCCCGACCAACTGCCGCTCGAGGTCCGCGAGGCGCTGGCGCCGGCCAGCCGGCTGACCGACACCGTCGTCGTTCCCCTCGGAGCCCAGGCGCGCCTTGAGCCGGCGACCGATGACGGCGGGCTGCTTCGCCTTCGGACGGCCCTCATTCGGGGGGCCGACGACCTGCTGAACGCCATCGCCCGGGCCGTCGACAGTCCGGCCGTGGTGAGCCGGGGTGCCTACGCCCATTTCTGCGGTCAGGTGTGCAGCTTGGAGGCCGCCGCGGCCGGCAAGACGAGCCGCGCCGCCTGGGCGCGCGCCAACGATCGGATCATCGAGCGGCTGCGCGAGGTCGTGTCCGCGAACCCCGGAAGCCGAGTGCTCCTCGCGGTCAACTGCCGACGGGTCCACCTGCTGACGCGCAGGTTGCAGGGCCTGGCCGACGAGATCGAGCTCGTCCGCTTCGAAGATCTCAACCCCCTCAACCCGATGCCGTCTCTGCGTTCCGCGCGAGCGGAGGAAGGAGCGACTCGATGACAGTGAACCGAATCCCTGACGTGGTGCCCAACGCAGGCGTCACGGCCGCGACGCTCCGGCGCCGGTGGTGGGCACTCGGCGCCCTTTCGCTCGCCATGCTCGTGCTGACCCTGGACGTGACGGTGCTCACGGTCGCGCTGCCCACCCTGGCTGGTGCGCTCGACGCATCCGAGTCGGACATGCAGTGGTTCTTCACGGCCTACCTTGTGGCCCTCGTGGCTGCGGTACTGCCGATAGGTCTCGTTGGCGATCGCTTCGGGCGCAAGCCGCTGCTCGTCGCGGGCCTCATCGCGTTCGGGGCGGGCTCGGCGGCCCTGGCCTACGCCCCGAGCGCGGCGGCGTTCATCGGCCTGCGCGTCGGGCTGGGGCTCGCCGCCGCGGCGATCATCGTCATGACGATCTCGTTCATCACTGTGCTCTTCGACGAGGCCGAGCGGCCCCGGGCGATCGGGATCTGGGGGGCCGCCAACTTCCTGGGCCTGCCCCTCGGCCCCATCCTCGGCGGCTGGATCCTGTCCAACGCCTGGTGGGGCTGGATCTTCCTCATCAACGTCCCGATCGCGCTCGTCGCGCTTGCGGCGGTCCTGTCGTTCATGCCCGGGTCGCGGGCGGATCGTGCACCCGGCCTCGACATCGGCGGGGTCCTCCTCTCGGCAGGAGGTCTGGCAGCCCTGATGTACGGCATCATCGAGGCGGGCGACAACGGCTGGGGCGACCCGACCGCGATCGGGTTCATGGCGGGCGGCCTGGTCGTGCTGGTCCTGTTCGCGCTGTGGGAGGCGTGGCTCACCGCCCGCTCTGGCGCCTCGGCGCTCGTCGACCTCTCGCTGTTCCGGTCGCCCAGCTTCACCTGGGGAACGCTCCTCACCGCGTTCGGACTGTTCGGGCTGTACGGCGTCCTCTTCGTGCTGCCCCAGTACACCCAGGCAATCATGGGGCTCGACCCGCAGGGCTCCGGGCTCCGGCTGCTGCCGGCAATCGGCGGGCTGGTCGTGGGCGCTGTGCCGGCCCACCGTGTGGCTGCCCGGATCGGCGCCAAGCTCAGCGTCGCCGCCGGCTTCGCCGTCCTCGCCGCCGGCCTGGCGCTGGGCGCGACGATGACGGCCTCGAGCGGCGACGGGCTCATGGCGGCCTGGTCGTTCGTGGCTGGACTGGGCGGCGGCTTGGGTTTCGCCACCGCCGCCTCGGCCGCCCTGGTCGAGCTGTCGGCCGAGCGCAGCGGTGTCGGCTCGGCCGTGCTGCAGGCGATCAACAAACTCGCCCCCGCACTCGGGGCGGCCATCCTGGGCAGCGTCCTCAACGCCACCTATCAGGCCCAGGTGCACGTGGCGGGGCTGCCGGCGCAGGCGGTTGACACCACCCAGAGCAGCGTGTTCGGCGGGCTGTCGGTCGCGCAGCGGCTGGGCTCTGCCACGCACCTCGCGTCGGTCCAAACGGCGTTCGTCGCCGGGCTCGACGACGCCCTCCGCGTCGGTGCGCTCGTGGTCCTGATTGGCGTGGTGGTGGCGCTGGCGCTCCTTCCGGCAGGGGAGTCTGAACGGCGCCGGATTGCGCGGGCGTCGGGGACCGACACCGCGTCAGCGAACCCGCTTGCATGAGCGCCCCCGGCCGGGGTCGGGTCGAAGGCCGTTCGCGGGTGGCGGCCGAGCTCGCCACCCGCGCAAGCGCCACGGTGGGACCGGACGGCTCGGCGACTGCCCCTCCGTTGGGCCAGCCCACCGCCACGACGCGTTGCCGGGCATCGCGCCGCGAGCTCCCCGGCTCCCCGTCTGCGGTGGCCGGGTCGACGGTCGGCGACGATCTCGCCGGCATCTGCGCAGTGGCGGGTTCAACCATCGCCTGGGGCTTCCCTCGCGGTGCGACCGGCTCGAGTCTCATCTGCGGCTCATCGGGCAGCCAGCTGAATGCGCCATGATGTCCCCGAGAGCCCCGATTTGTAACACCTGTTGAGGGGACGGACAGTCTCCTCACGGAGAGCCAGCGGAGCACGCCGTGACCAGCCGTGTCTTTGAGGCCGGAGGCCTCCTGCGAGCGAGCAGCAGCGGAGGGCTCGAGGCATACCTGGAGCGCCACAGCGGCATTGCGGAGGCGGAGGCGAACCCCGTCTCACAGACGGTGACAGTCCGCTACGACGAATCGATCCTGGAGGCCGACGATGTTAGGGCGCTGATCGATCGCTTCGGATGCTCGTGCGGTGGCGAGGTCGTCCCGTGCCACATCTGCCGCAATGAGCAACCCGCGGTTATCGGAAGCGCCGTGCCACGCGGCGCGACGCACGTGCCTGCGGTGGGGCGCTCGGGCCACGCAATGCCGACGTCGGTCGAGTCGGCGGCGCCGCCCGATCGAGCGGTTGAGCACGCCGGTCACGACATGTCGGCTGCGCCCGCCGTCGGGCAGGCAGCTTACGCGGCGGCGGTCCCGGCCGCCGCCGAGCACGCCGGCCACGGGATGCAGGTGCCGGGAGCCGCAGCACCGGCCCGGGGCGAGATGGCGCAGATGGCCCACGCGATGGGTCACGGCGGCGGGATGTCGATGGACGACATGGTTCGCGACATGCGGAAGCGGTTCCTCGTCGCGCTCGTCCTCGCGATCCCCATCTTCATCTACTCGCCTCTGGCGACGCAGGTGTTCGGCATCCGACTCGCGACGCCATTCGGCATCGACCCGAACGTTCTGATGTTCCTCCTCGCGACGCCTGCCGTCGGATGGAGCGGCCAGATCTTCTTCGTGGGCGCCTGGCGGGCACTGCGCAACCGGACGCTCGACATGTCCGTCCTGGTCGCCCTCTCGGTCGGCAGCGGCTACCTGTTCAGCGTGGCCGCCACGTTCCTGTTCGCAGGCGAGGTGTTCTACGAGGCCTCGGTCGTGCTGCTGGCCTTCGTGCTCTTCGGCCACTGGCTCGAGATGCGGGCGCGGGCCGGCGCGTCCGATGCGATCCGGGCCCTGCTCGACCTCGCGCCTCCCAAGGCGACCGTCATCCGGAACGGCGAGCCCGTCGAGGTCCCAACCGCCGAAGTCGTCCTGGACGACATCGTGTTGATCCGCCCCGGCGACAAGGTTCCCGTCGACGGCATCGTCCTCGAGGGTGCTTCGGCCGTCGACGAGTCGATGATCACTGGAGAGAGCGTCCCAGTCGAGAAGACGGTCGGCTCCAACGTGATCGGGGCGACGATCAACAAGACCGGCACCTTCCGGTTCCGAGCGACCAAGGTCGGGGCCGACACGGCCCTCGCCCAGATCGTCAAGCTCGTCCAGCTGGCCCAGAACTCCAAGGCACCTGCCCAGCGCCTGGCTGATCGGGCCGCGCAATGGCTCGTGGCCGCGGCTGTCGTCTTCGGCCTCCTGACCTTCGCCGGATGGTACTGGCTGGGCGGCGCGACGTTCGTCTTCGCCCTGACCCTCGCGATCACGGTCGTCATCATCGCCTGCCCCGATGCGCTGGGCCTGGCGACCCCGACCGCGATCATGGTCGGGACCGGCCTCGGTGCCCTCAACGGGATCCTGTTCAAGAACGCGACCGCGCTCGAGCAGGCGTCGAAGGTCGGCGCGGTGATCTTCGACAAGACGGGCACGCTCACGGTTGGCCAGCCAAGGGTCGTCGACGTCGTGGCCAGCTCCACCCGGGTCAGCGAGGCGGAGCTTCTCCGGCTGGCCGCGTCCGCCGAGGCGTTGAGCGAGCATCCGCTCGCGTCGGCCGTCGTCGACGCCGCGAGGGAGCGCGGGCTCGCGGTCGTCGACGCGCGCGAGTTCAACGCCGTCCCTGGCCACGGGCTCGAGGCGAAGGTCGACGGCCGAGTGGTGGTCGTCGGGAACACCAAGCTGATGCGCGACCGCGCGATCGACTTCGGGGCACTCGGGGCCCGGGCGGATGAACTCGAGGGCGCCGGCCGCACGGTGGTTCGGGTCGCCGTCGACGGCGCGGCCGCCGGACTCGTCGCGATCGCCGACTCGGTGCGGCCCACCGCGAAGGAGACGATCGAACGCCTCCACAACCTCGGCATCCAGGTCGCGATGCTGACCGGCGACAACCGGGCGACGGCCGATCGGATCGCCGCGGAGCTCGGGCTCGACACGGTCTTCGCCGAGGTCCTGCCGGGCCAGAAGGCCGACAAGGTCAAGGAGCTGCAGAGGACCGGCAAGCTCGTGGCGATGGTCGGCGACGGCATCAACGACGCCCGGCGCTCGCCCAGGCGGACGTCGGCATCGCGATCGGCGCCGGGACCGACGTCGCCGTCGAGACCGCCGACGTCGTGCTCATGAAGAGCGACCCGGTCGACGTCCTGGGCGCGATCGCGCTGTCCCGCGCGACGGTCCGGAAGATGCGCCAGAACCTATGGTGGGCCGTCGGCTACAACACGATCGCCTTTCCCATCGCCGCCGGGCTCTTCTACCCGTCGCTCGGCCTGCTCCTGCGACCCGAGATCGCGGCGATCAGCATGGCAGGCAGCTCGTTCCTGGTCGCGGTCAACGCGCTGCTGCTCAAGCGCACGAGGCTGGAAGGGATCCGCCGCTATGGCAAGCAGTGACACGACCGAACCTGGGGCCCCGGTTCCGGCCCGCCGCCGGAAAGCCAGACTCGCGGCTGCTCGCGAGGCCGTCGCCATCCTCGGTCAAGCGCTCCCTTCCGACGGACGGCTCGAGCTGGTCCTGGCTGAGGAGGCGTCCGCGCCGCGAACCGCGCTCGTACGGGTCGTCGTCAGCGGCCCCGATGCCCTTGCCCGCCTCGTCTGGCCGCCTTCACCGGACGCGTTCGGAGAGGCGTATCTGCGGGGCGACATCGACATCGAGGGCGACGTCTGGACGGCGATCGGGGCCGGGCGCTCGTTCGACCTGCGGCGTCTCACCCGTTCGCTCCCCCGTCTCGCCGGCCTGACCCTCCGGCTCCGACGCGGAGCGGGTCCGGCGCCCACCCTCCGACGGCGAGCGCGTCTCGAGGGACGTCGGCATTCGCAAGCACGGGACATGGCCGCCGTGCGCTTCCATTACGACGTCGGCAACGAGTTCTACGCCCTGTGGCTCGACGAGCGGCTCGTCTACTCGTGCGCCTACTTCGAGACGCCCGAGACGACGCTCGACGCCGCGCAGGAGGCGAAGCTCGACCTCATCTGTCGCAAGTTGCGACTCCAGCCGGGCATGCGCCTGCTCGACATCGGCTGCGGGTGGGGCTCGCTCGTCGCGTTCGCGGCGGAGCGGTACAGCGTCGACGCGACCGGGGTGACCCTGAGCCAGGCCCAGGCGAACTGGGCCGGCGAGGACCTCCGGCGGCGCGGGCTGGACGGGCGGGCGCGCGTCCTCGTCCGCGATTACCGCGATCTCGACGGCCTCGGGCCGTTCGACGCCGTCGCGTCGGTCGGGATGTTCGAGCATGTCGGCCGCGAGCACTTGGCCGATTACTTCGGCGCCGCCCTCCGGTCGCTCCGGCCGGGCGGCCTGTTCGTCAACCACGGCATCGCCACGACCGAGACCGGCGGGGCCTTTCGGCCTCGCTGGCTGCGCTTCGGCGAAGGCGGCTTCGTCGGCCGCTACGTCTTCCCCGACGGCGAGCTCGTGACGGTCGAAGAGGCGATCGCCGTCGCCCGCCGGGCCGGGTTCGAGCTCCTGGGCGTGCAGCGCCTGCGGCCCCACTACGCGCTGACGCTCAAGGCCTGGGTCGGGCGGCTCGAGGCAAACGCCGACCGGGCCCGCGAACTTGTGGGCGAAGAGGTCTTCCGGACCTGGCGACTGTACATGGCCGCGGCCCGGACGGGCTTCGAGGACGGCTCGCTCGACGTCGCCCAGCTCCTCCTTGCCCGGCCTGACCATCGCGGCCCGGCTCAGCTTCCCCTGAGACCTTGGTGGCCGGGCTGACAACCAGGGGCGGGCCTGGCTTCACGTCGACGGCCGTCGCTGTCGTCGCGTTCGGCGTCGCGTTCGGCTACGTCGAGGCGGCCGTGGTCGTCTACCTCCGCGCCGCCCTCGGGCTCGCTCCCGGGGCGGTCATGGCACAGGGTGTCGGCAGCTTCGGGACGTTCGAGGCCGTCGAGATCGCGCGCGAGGTGGCGACGCTGGCCATGATCGCGGCCGTCGGCACGCTTGCCGGGCGGACCCGGCTCGAGCGCCTCGCCTGGGCGGCGGTCGTCTTCGGCGCATGGGACATCGTCTACTACCTCGGCCTGCGCCTGACCATCGGCTGGCCGCTGTCCTTCGACTCATGGGACGTCCTGTTCCTGGTCCCGACCCGCTGGATCGGTCCCGTGTGGGCGCCGCTCGTCGTCAGCGCGGCGCTCCTCGGGGCCGGGCTCGCGGCGGCCCGGCGCCTGCGGGCCGGGAGCCAGATTGCCGTGGGGTCGGTCCGGGCGACCGGCGCCCTCGCGGGCGGTCTCCTCGTCATCCTGAGCTTCCTGGTTGCCAACCGCGAGGGCTCGGGGCAGTGGGCGGCCTGGCCGGTCTTCTGGGTGGGCATGGCGCTCGCGATTGTCGCGACGGCGGGGGCGCTGACCGCTCGTCCGGCCGTGCCCTCGGATGGGGGCGTTCCCTCCCAGCACGGTTCCGGGCACCGGCCGCCGGCCGGCCCACCGGACTGATCCCAATCCACCCGACAAGGAGGTTGTCGACATCGCCGACATGGTCAAGGACCCGGTCTGCGGCATGATGATCCGGCCCGAGGACGCGGCCGCCACCGAGGTCCACGAAGGACGCACGTTCTCCTTCTGCAGCAAGGCATGCCACGACACGTTCGTCAGGGATCCACATCGCTACGGGCACCCGGCCGAGGAGCACGGCGGACACGGCGAGCACGGCCACCACTAGGCAGGTCGGCGCCGACGGAGGCGGACGCGATGGCCTGGGGTCGGAGCGCCCGCATAGACGTCGATCGCGATCGCGATGACCGGGTTCATGACCGCGGTCGCAATGGGCGTCATCACAGGGCGACAGGCGGCCCGGCTGTCCGCCTACGCCGCGGTACGCCAGTCAGCCTCGGCCCGTGAACCCGACCGCGGGGCTCGCCTCGCGGCGAAGTGAGAGGAGCCCGATCCCGGCAAGCATGGCCGCGATCCCGGCATATTCGATCGGCTGCGGACGGTCGCCGGTCAGGATCCCGGACACGACGCCGACCACGGGAACCAGAAAGAGCGCGGCCCCCAGGCCTACCAGCGAGACCTGCTTCAGCAGCCAGAACCAGACAACATAGGCGACACCCGTTCCGAGGACACCGAGGACGAGCAGCCCGAGAAGGGTCGCTGGCGACCAATCCAAGCGCGCCCATGGTTCGAGCAGTGCACTGACCCCGAGGAGGATCGCGCCACCGAGCAGGAACTGGGCGCTCGTCGTCAGGAGCAGGTCGACGCTCGACCCGAGCCGGCGCATGAGGAGCGTTCCGCCGGCTGGCGCTGCCGTCGCGAGCAGGGCCAGGGCTACGCCGTCCGGACTCGTGGCGCCTGAGCTCGTCGTTGCGACCATGACGACGCCCGCCATCGCGATGGCCAGGCCCGTCGCCGAGCGCCCCGAGATTCGTTCCCCGAAGAAGGCCCAGCCCGCTGCCGCCAGGACGACCGGTTGGCCTCCGGCCAGGATGGACGCGACCGCTGCCTCCGTCCGCCCGGCCGCGAGGTACATCGCGCCGAACGCCACGGTGGCGTTCGCCAGGGCCAGGACGATCAGCAGACGCGTTGAAGGCAGACCCGATGTCCAGGGCCCCCAACCGACCGACCCCGTTCCCGACCGTCTGGCTCGCTCGGGCCGCCGGGTGAGGAGGGCCCAGAAAGCGAGGACCCCGCCACCGATCACTGCGCGCAGTCCCGCCAGCAACAGCGGAGCCGGGGCCGGCAGTGACGCCTGGATGATGACGAAGCACAGCCCCCAGATGGCCGCCACGAACGCGGCCAGTCCTGCCGATCGAGCGGTCATTCCCTCGGGGCTCGCGGGGGCCGCTCTCCATTGAGGCCGAATGACCGGGCGCGGACGCGGTCGATGCCAGGGGCGGTGGCCAATGGCCATGGTCGACCGGGACGACCGACGGCATGGCCCTGGACGAGCATGTCCCGGCCGGCCCGAATCAGCAGATCCAGATCGTCGAGGCGTTCGACGCCCTCGGCCACGAGCTGGGCACCGATCTCGCCGACGAACGTCGTCATCGCCCGGACGAGCGCCTGGCGGGCCCTGTCCCCGGTGAGGCCGCGGATGATGCGCGCGTCGAGCTTGACGAAGTCGGGCGCAAGCTCCGTGATGTGGCGCATCGACGCGTACCCGGCGCCAGCGTCGTCGATCGCAATGCGGAAGCCTCGCGTTCGGTAAGGCTCGACCGCGGTGCGCAGGGCCTCGTAGTCAGCGATCTCGTCGCGTTCCGTCAGTTCCAGAACGAGCCGACGTGGCGCCACCGGCGTGGCACCGAGCACACACGCGATCCTGGGATCCGCAAGCAGCAGCGGGCTCACGTTGAGGGACACGAACGCGTCCGCCTGCGGAAGCCGACGCCCCGCGACCTCGAGCTCCGTCGCGAGCGCGAGCGCCTCGAGCTCCGGCGTCAGGCCCGCCCGGGCTGCGAGCTGGAACCAGGCCTCCGGAGGTTGGAGCGGGATGGGCGCGAACCGCGCAAGCGCCTCGTACCCGACGACCGCGCTGGTCTCGAGCGAGACGATCGGCTGAAAGGCGGGCCGGAGCAGGTCGGGTGCGTCGAGCACGCGCCGGACGAGCTCCTCCGCTCGAGCCTCCTCACGCAGGGGGCCGACGCCGAGGAACTCGTCGCGGCAGCCGCGCGAACAGAAGAAGCGGAGCCGACCCTCGTCCTCAAGCGTGACCGAGCGCTCTCGATCGACTGCCATCCCGCAGACGGGATCGATGGCGATCGCCTCACCCTTGAAGGGCGATGGCTCGGTGGCTGGAGGAGGAGTCTTCATCGAGGCGCCTGAGGAGAACGGGTGATTGGATCCACGATCGGCCGACCGCCTAAGACGCACCTGAACGCCCCATGAGGACGGGCCAACGCCCAGGCGGGTGGTTGGCGGCACTGTCCCGGTCGGCGCGGGACCGGCCCAGGCCGATGAACGACAGGCTGTGTAGTATAGGCACGCACGGCCCGTCGCTATTGTTCTCGGCGGGCCGCTGGATTCTGAAAGCCCGCCCACCAGCCCCCGATAGAGGCACTTACCATGATCCGACTTCTTCGGTTGAGCTCCGTCGTACTGACCATTGTCGTTGCGCTCGTCGTCCCGGCCGCCACCGCAGCTTCCGAGTCGGGGGCCTCGTATGGCGCCTGCGTGTCGATGCATGCGACGACCATGGGCGGCTTCAGCGGCGACCACAACCCTGGTATGCACCAGGGCTTCTCGAACTGGCCGGGCTGCACTGGTGCCTAGCACGATCTTCCGCGCGGCGATCCGCTGACCACGCTCGCACCCGAGACGCTCGACGATGTCCTCCCGACAGACTAGGGGCTCCCGGCGGGGTCGCGGTCGAGCGGGGAGCCAGGTCGGGACCAAGCCGCACGCACCGATCCTGCCCGCGGCCCCGGCAGCGGACGGAGACGGTGCCCCCCAAGCTGGCGTCGACCCGGATCCGGAACCGGCCGCCATCGTCGTCTCGTACTGCTTCGAGGCCGGGCCGGCGGGCGGCCCTCGGTACGATGCGACGATCCGGGTCACGGGGCGGCGCAGAGGCGTCGACGCGAGGCGCTCGGGCGTCGGCGACAGTTTCGTTCGGTCTGAGATGGTCACCGGCGTGGCCCCCGGTTCCGGGCGCGTTTCCGTGACCAGTTGGGTCTACGGGATCTCCCCGGGCGACTGGGACGTCAGCGCCGAGCTCGTCGGGCCCGAGCGCGCCCTTCAGGCGAACGCCGGCGGGCGGCTGCCGCGCGCACGTTGGTCGTGGCGGCGCTGGGCGGTGGAACCGGGGCCCGAGACCCCTGTCCCGACGCGGTGGGCGCTCGCAGCACCACTGGCGGCCAGTCCTGGCGTCGTGCCGGGCAGCTTCACCGTCCTCGCGGCGGTGGCGCTGGCGACGGCGGTCGGGCTGCAGCCAGCGTTCCTCGCGCATCACGGCATCGACCTCGGGCGCGCCCTCCTGGCCTCGCTCGCCGGTGTTGCCTTGGGATTGGCTGGGGCGAAGGCGTGGTACATGGCGCTGAAGGGCTTCAGCCGGCAGAACCTGCGTGAGGGCTGGTCGGTTGACGGCTTCCTGGTCACGGCGCCCCTGGCTGCATCGGCCATCGCCCTGTTGATTGGGGAGCCGCTTGGCGCGTTCCTGGATGCCGTGGCACCGGGCCTGTTCGTCGCGGTTGCGATCGGCAGGATCGGCTGCTTCCTGACCGGCTGCTGCGCTGGGCGAACGACATGCGGCCTGGGCATCTGGTCGTCCGACCGGCGCGTAGGGGCTCGCCGGATCCCGACACAACTGATGGAGTCCGTGGTCGGGGCCGGCCTCGCGACCGCTGCTGCGCTGGTCGTGGAAGCTCACGTGGCGTTCGGAATGGGCCTCGTGTTCGTGACGACGGTTCTCCTGTACGCCATGGCGCGCCAGGGGCTCCTGCGCCTCCGCGCGGAGTCGAGGCCGTTCTCTTGGAGGCGCGCTGCGTCAGCTGCCCGACCGTGAGGAGCGACACGGACGGAGTCACTCCAAGGCCTTAACACGGATGGAGCAGTCGCGAGGCCGGCACGCTGGCCCATCCGGCGACCACGACTCAGTGGCAGCCCCCGCGATGCCGGGTCGACTGGTCGGTTTCCTGGGTCGCCTGGTCGGCTTCGGCGCCGGTCGCCTGGCTCTCGGACGTCGCGCCTTCACTCCCGTGCGTCTCGTGCCCGCCGTGGCCGCCGTGCGACCCGTGGCCGAACAGGTGCATGCCGATCATGCCGCCGAAGAGCCCGATCGACAGCAGCGACGACGGCGTCACGATGCCGAGGTAGAGGAGAACGGCCGCGACCGCGGCCACTGCGAGCGCCGGGTACATCCAGCGTGGGCGGTTCGCGGCGCGCTGGCCCGTGTGATCGGCGTGCGTGATCATGCGACTACCTCCAGATGCGCCGATGGCGCGAGTACCGAGTGAGAACGACGACGAGCGAGAACGGCCAGTCCGACGGCGGCGATGCCGATCGCGATGCCGATCAGCTGCGCCGTCTTGAGGCCGAGCAGGACGCTCGGCTCGTCGCGCAGGAAGAAGAGCACGAAGCGGATGGAGGCCAGGCCTCCCAGGTACGTGGCGGCCAGGGCGCCGGGCGCCATGAAGGGGCGGCGCCTGATCGCCCAAAGGGCGACGAACAGGCCGAGCAGCGCGATCGCCTCGTAGGCCTGGGTCGGGTGGAGCGGCGTGTCCAGCGGCGCCATGGCGGCAGGGTTTCGGTAGACGACAGCCCACGGGACCGTGGTCGGGATGCCAGCGGAGTCGCCGCCGATCAGGCACCCCACGTGGCCGATCGCCTGGCCGATGGCCGCGGCTGGCGCCGCCACGTCGAGCGCTGCCATCCAGCTGACGCCTCGGCGCCGGGCCAGCACGACCAGCGCCAGCGCCCCGGCCACGAGGCCGCCGTAGAACGAGAGGCCGCCGGTCCACACCATGAGCAGGTGGGCCGGGTCAGCGGCGAGATCGGGCAGGCCGTTCTGGAGGACGTAGAGGAGCCGCCCACCGGCAAGGGCCGCCACCGCGACCCAGATGACGGCGTCGGCCACGATCCCCGCCGGGAGCCTCCGGCGACGGGCCTCGTGGTCGGCGACCGAGTAGGCGACGAGCATCGCGAGGACGAGGGTCAACCCGTACCAGCGAATGTCCAGCCCTGCGACCCTGAAGGCGACCGGGTCGATGTCGATGACGAAGGGCATGTACGGGCCTCAGTGGCGGTTGGCGGCGCGGCGCGGGAGCGCCACGATCCGTAGGAGCAGCAGCGCGGCGACGAGGCTCGCAACAGTGACGGCGAGCCAGGTGGCCAGGACCGGGGCGCCCACGACGACGGACGCTCCGAGGAGCGCGACGAGCGCCGAGAGCAGGATCGCCCAGGGCCACGCGCCTCGGCCGCCGCCTCCGTGAGCGTCGCCGCCTGCCGCGGAGCGCCGGACGATCCGCCCCCGGTAGCGGCCCATGCCGCACGTGAACCGGACTTCGCCCGGACCCGCCGCGGGAAGGTCGACGGTGGTCGTGGCGCCCGGCGCCAGGTGGCGGACGAGCCGCGGCTCCGAGAACACCACGCGGTCCGAGCACTCGTGCGTGTCCATGCGGAGGAACAGGAGCCGGACCGGCACGTCGGCCGCGACCTCGACCACGCTCGGGTGGTACCCGTTCGCGACGAGGATCTCGACGACCTGCGGGTCCGCATCGGGCCCCTTGCGACGACTCACCTTCACCGCCATGCCAGCGCTCCGATCCCGAGGACCGCGATCAGCGCCAGGGCAAGGACCACCAGCCAGGTCGCCGGGTGCGCCATGAGGCCCATGAGCGCCCCCGCGCACGACGCCGTCATCCCGCCGCCCGCCACGACAAGGTCGAGCACGACGAGCACGAGGATGGCGATCAGCAGGTAGCCGAGGATGTCCATTGCCGCCACGATCGTCGAGCCAGATGAACGCCGGATGAGGCGTCGGTAATGCCCGGCTGAGAAGGTTGACGGCCGGTCCCGATCGGACGACTCGCTCGTGCCTGATCCCGGCGGCCGATTTCAGCCGAATCGAGCTCGGCCCCACTCGGCCAGCAACGCGAACACGTGCGACTGGCGCCCCAGATCGCCAAGCTCTGCCGCGAGCAGGCGGCCACGCCAGGACACGAGCGCGAAGCCGTCCCGCTCGAGCGGCCTCGCGAGGGCTGTGGCGTGATCGATGCCGGCGGCGATCTCCAGGCGACGAAGCGGGATCATCGCCTCGGCGGCGACGAGTCCGCGTCCGGTGGCGGCGGCGACCTGGCGCGGACCGACGACGCCGACGACCCTGCCCGCGCCGCCGAGCACGAGGACCGGCGTCTGGCGAGGATCAAGGCCGACCTCGTCAACCGGCTCCGCAGCCGAACAGTATCGGCGGACTGGTATGGCGACGTCGTGCGCTCGCATTCGAGCGAGGAGTGCCAGGGCTTGACCGTCGAGACCGCGCTGTTCGTCGCCGTGCGCGGCCAGCACGGCCTCCGCGTCTAGCAGGTCCTCGCGCGCGATGGGCGGCATCTCGCTACGGACGCACGAAGACAGCACCCGTCATGCCGGCCGCGGCGTGACCCGGCAGGGTGCAGATGAAGGTGTGCTCGCCCGGCTGGTCGAAGCGGAGGGTCACCTGCCGTGTCTCGCCGGGCTGCAGGATGGCCTCGACGCCGCCGAGGCCCGGCATGTGCAGGGACGGGAAGTTGAGGTCGTGGGCCTCGGTGCCGCTGTTGTGGAGCGTGACCGTGAGCGACTGGCCGACCCGGATGTCGATCCGGTTCGGCTCGAACCGGAAGTCCTGGAGCTCGACCGTGGCAGGCTCGCCAGCACGCCCCGTTGCCGACGCGACAGACACGAAGCCCGCACCCGCAAGAACCACGAGCCCGGCAACGATGAGCCGCCCGCTGAGCGCTCCGCGACGAACCGTCCGCATGGGACCGAGTCTCGGTTCCCGGATGAGTCCTGCGTGAGATCGGCCTGAAGGCGTGCTGTGAACCTGTCCGGGAGGTCGGTTCTGCGCCTCTTCTAAGCGGTAACTCACCCTGCCTTCATCGGCTCGGCCCACAACTGTGCCCAGCGCGGTCGCGGTGCGCCGCGCGGCACGTGGCACGGAGGTGACATCGTGGACATGATCGGCAGACGGCGGGCGCGCGCGCTCGCGGTCCTCCGAATCGCAGTCGGGGCCGGGTTCCTCTACGCGGGACTCGAGAAGGTCCTCGACTTCGCTGGAACCGGCAAGCCCTGGTCTGCAGCCGGCTTCCTCAAGTTCGGTACGGCAGGCACCATCCCCAACATGAACGGCCTCCCGGATCCGATGAGCCACAACCCGATCCAGGGCTTCTGGGGCGGCCTCGCGGCGGACCCGGGGATCATGGGCGTCATCAACGTCCTCGTCGTCTTCGGCGAGGTGGCCATCGGCGTCGCCCTCATCCTCGGCCTCGCCACCCGCCTGGCCGGCACGCTCGGCGCTGTCATGACGTTCCTCTTCTGGCTCGCGGCCTGGGACTTCCAGTTCGGCCCGGTGAATCAGCAGTTCGTGTACATGCTCCTGTCGGCGACGGTGGCCTACGCTTCCGCTGGCAAGACCCTCGGTCTCGACGAGCGACTCGAGCGCTCAAGGATCGCGCAGCGCTTCGCCCCGTTGCGGCTCACGCTGGGATAGCCGCGCGACCCCCGCAACGCAACTTCGAGGCGGCGACTACGGCGATGGATGGCGGAGCATGACGGCACCACCCCGTGCGTCATGCTCCGACCACTTCTCACGCGGCGCTCACCCGGCTCTCAGTCGCCGCAGCCACGCTCGGCGACATGAAGACACGGCTCGCCACTCTGCTCCTGCTGTCCGCCTCGGCCGTCACGGCCTGCTCCTCGGCAGGCGCCGCCTCGACACCAGGCGCCACGCCGACGTCGTCCGGCGGGACGACTCCAGGCGCGACATCGGCGGGCGGCGCGGCTGTCGCCGTAGGCGCAGCCCAGCAGGTCAGCGACGCGAACGGGGTGACGGTCATCGCCACCTGGGGCGGTTCGGCCACCGCCGTCGTCTTCGAGATTGAGATGGACACGCACTCGGGCTCCTTGGACAGCATCGATCTGGCCGGGGCAGTGCTCCGCAGCGACCGCGGACAGCAACTCTCCGGGGCGTCGTGGGCTGCCCCGGCGGGCGGCCACCACCGCTCAGGCAAGCTGACCTTCGCAGGGGACGCCACCTCGGTCCTCCAGGGCGCTTCGTGGGTCGAGCTCGTGCTGCCCAATGTGGGAGGCGTTCCCGAGCGTGTCCTGCGCTGGGAGCTTCGAGCGTGACGGCAATCGCGCCGGGATTCCGGCAGCCCGGCCTTGTCGGATGGCGGTCGGCCGCGGCCGGGGCCGTTGGCGGCATCGCGCTACTGGGGTGGTACCTCGGCATCATCATGCTGGCCCAGGGCCCGTCCCACGCCCTGGAGCAGTTCGCTGCCGACGCGCCCTTCGTGCTGGCCGTGATCCTCGGCTTCGGAACCCAGATCGCGCTCTTCCTGGAGCTCCGCCGGACCACCTCGCGCCACCGGCGCGGAGCCGCCATGACCGCCGCGAGCACGGGCACCAGCACAGCGGCCATGCTCGCCTGCTGCGCCCACCACGTGGCCGACATCCTCCCCCTGATCGGCGTGTCGGCGGCGGCGGTCTTCCTCGACACCTACAAGCTGCCACTGCTCGTCCTGGGGCTCGCGATGAACGCCCTTGGCGTGGCCGTCCTGTTGCGCGAGCTCCGCAGGGCCCGCGCCGCCTTGGCGATCGCCGTCCGGGTGGCGTAGCCCACCATCGGCGACCTACGACACGCCGGCCATGGCCCGGCGGCGGCGGGACGAGGTCGCCGGTCCGCCAGCGGGCGACGTCGTAGGCGTGGTACTCGCTTCCCGGCGCAGGGAAGAACCAAGCGGGCCCGGCAACGATGCCCGGCACGCCCATGCCGCCCCGGCAGCCCCAGACGACCGACCCGACGGTTGCGCCCGCGCACCAGAACCTGAGCACGGCGAGCACTGCTCACAGCCGGGCGCGCTCGACGAGGCGATGCAGCTGGATCCCGATCGGGCGACCACTAGCAGTCGTTCGGGGGGTCAGCCTTGTGGGCGATCATCGGACGACCGCCCGCCGCCGCCCTCGGTCGCGAGGACGAGGCACGACGTGAGGCGTGTCGCGTTGTCCCGCACGATCGCTTCACCGAGGCTCAGGATCTCGCGGACTCGCTCGTCGACGAGTCGGTAGCGGTTGTAGCGGCCCTCTGCGCGCGCTTCCACGTACCCGCACCAGCGCAGGCACGACAGGTGGCTGGAGACGCGCCCCTGCGCGAGGCCCAGGCGATCGACGATCTCGGTGACCGTCAGCGGCCGCACGGCCAGGAGCTCGAGGATCCTCACCCGAGTCGGATCGGACAGCCCCTGGAAGAAGCTGCCGAGGACCTCCGGTCGGGCCAGTGCGTCCGCCCGTTCGGCCGCCGCGGGCAGGTTGCTCGTCATCGGATAGAACCTCCCGAGGTGCCGTGGCTGGCGATCATTCCGCGCAGCACGACAGCTTGGTCACGTCCCGGCTGAACGCCTGGGCGCCGATCTTGAGCGCCTCGCTCATCGTCGGGTAGACGTGGATCAGGTCGATGAAGTCTGGCAGTCCAGCCTTGAAGTGCATGGCCATCGCCGCCTCGTGGATGATCTCCGGGGCCGACTCGCCGATGACGTGGACCCCGAGGACCCGCTCGTCGACAGTGGACACGATGAACTTCACGAGGCCTGTCGGCTTGTGGACCGCCCCGGCCCGCGGGACGTACATGAGTGGGGTCGTGGCGGCGACCGCGGGGTAGTGGCGAGCTCTGACCTCGGCCTCGGTCTCGCCGACGACCGCGATCGGCGGGTCGGTGAAGATCGCCCGCGGGATCACCGTGCCGTCGAAGGCCTTGCCGGCGTCGGCGAACGCATTGTCGGCGACGATCCGGCCTTGGCGCGCGCCGACCGGTGTGGCCGTCTGCGAGCGGTGCTGGCGGCCGATGACGTCGCCGGCTGCCCAGACGTGCGGCAGGCTGGTGCGCAGCTGCGCGTTCACGGTGACGAACCCGTCCGCGTCGACGGCGACCCCCGCCCGCTCGAGCCCGAGGGTGTCCGTGTTCGGCGTCCGGCCGGTCGCCACGAGGAGCCGCTCGGCGCTAACGACGCGCCGCGCCCCGGCTTGCTCGATCGCGACCTCCACACCGCTCGCGTCCCCGCGCACGTGGTCCACCCGCGAGCCGGCCAGGACCTCGATGCCCTCGTCGGTGAACACCTCGGCGAGCGTGCGCCCCAGGTCGGGCTCGTACCCCGAGAGGAGCCCGGACCGGGCCACGATCGTGACCCGGCTGCCCAGGCGGCTGAACATCTGGGCGAGCTCGACCGCGATGTACCCGCCGCCGAGGACGGCGAGGGACGCGGGCAGCTCGGTCAACCGGCCCGCCTCATCGGCGTCGAGCAGGTCGCTGGTGAGATAGGGGATGTCAGCGAGGCCCGGGATCGCCGGGATCGTCGGGCGGCTGCCGGTGGCCACCAGGATCCGGTCGCCGGTCACCATGCGGTCGCCGACCCTGACCGTGTGCGGATCGACGAACGTCGCGTCGCCCTCGAGCAGCTCGAGGTCGGCGAGGCCGTCGGCGACGCTGGCGTACTTCTTGGCCCGATACTCCCGGACGACGTCGTCCTTCTGGGCGATCAGGGCTGCGAATTCGACGCCGACGGTGCCCGCGATCAGCCCGTCGTACCGCGGGTGCGCCGCCTCGCGGACGATCCGCGCCGCCTCGATCAGGTTCTTCGACGGAAGGCATCCCCGGTTGGCGCACGTGCCGCCGAGCGTCCGGCGCTCGGCCATCGCCACGCGGGCCCCGAGATCGGCCGCCCGGATCGCGGCTGCGAAGGCCGTCGACCCCGAGCCCAGGATCAGGAAGTCGACGTGGTCACTCACCTGACGCCGCCCGACGCCGGCGCTCGAAGGCGTTGTACTGGCCGGTGGCGCGCACGGCAGCGGCCAGCGCGGACGCCCCGACGTCCGGCCGCGCGGTCACGACGGCGCTCCGCGTGGCGAGGTCCACAGCCGCCGACTCCACCCCCGGGACCGACTCGAGCGCCTCGGTGACGTGGACGACGCAGTCGTCGCAGGTCATCCCGCCGACGCCGAGGTCGATGTAGACGATGGGTTCCGTCATGAGACGAGCCTCCTTACCAATGCTTTTGTCGTAGATACATATACGCCATCTCGTATATTCGCGCTATGGCCAACCGCGGCTGTCGTGACCCTGACCGGACGTCCGAACCGAGCTCCTGCGCCTTCCGTCCTCGTCGACAGGTTGCCCACATAGGAGGCCGCCCGTGACAACTGCGCCGACGGCGAAGGCTCAGCCCACGAAGGCCCGCACCGCGAGCACGATCACGGCCCCGAGCGCTGCGAGCGCGACCAGTCGCGGCGCACCTTGGCGATCGTGGTGCTGAGCCTCCGGCAGGAGGTGGCCGGCGCCGATCGCGATGAAGACCCCGGAGAACCAGGCGAGCATCAGGCCGAGCGTGGGGGGCTCGATCGTCACGACGAGGCTGAGGGCAGCGCCGGCCACCGGGGCCGCGGCGTCCGCCAGCAGCAGCGCAATCGCGAGCGGGATGCCACGAGAGGCCTCGAGTGCCAGCGTCACGACATTGATCCCGTCAGCGAAGTCGTGGGCCAGCACGGCCAGCAGCACGATGAGGCCGACCTGCGGGCCGGCGGCAAAGCCGAAGCCGATGGCGACCCCGTCGAGCGTGCTGTGGACGATCAGACTCGCGGGCGGCAGGATCGCCAACAGCGGGCGTCTCTCCGGTGACGGCGCAGCGACAGGCTGTGCATGCTCGAAGCTCGCCTGGTGGATGAACGCCTCGATGAACGCGAAGGCGAGGTAGCCCGCGAGGGCGAGGAGCCCAACGTCGAGAACGCGTCCGGGTCCCACGAGGGCGTGGGCCTCCGGCAGCAGGTCCACCACGGCCGTGGCCACGAGCACGCCGGAGGCGAGCGCCATGAACGGGTGCAGCCGGTGGCGCAGCCGAAGTGCGGCGACGCCGCCGCCAAGCGTGGACAGGAACGGGAGGAGGGCAAGGAGGACGATGGGTCTGGCCTCGGGGTCTGTCGACGTGAGTGCTGCGCAGCGGTCGTGGGCTCGCGGCGCGCCGGTGGTGCGGCGCTCGTGGCATCGCGCCCGGCGCCAGTGCGTCCGCTGGCGCGAGTCCTCGAGCAGGATGCCACGAGGCGTCGCGCTGCCTATGAGACGCCCGGTCGCTGTGTTACCCCTGAGCCAGGCCTGAGAGATGATCGGTCACGGGAGGATCGTCGCCACGGCCTTCTCCATGTCGTCGGGCGACAGGGCGCCGATCTTGATCATCTTGATCAGGCCGTCGCGGCCGATCAGGATGTGCATCGGGATCCCGACGAGCGAGTAGGCGCTCGCGATCTTGTCGCCCGGGTCGACGATGATCGGGAATGTGAGCCCGGCGCGCCCGGCGTACGCCTTGACGTCCGAAGCAGGCTCGCTGATGAAGACCGCGAGGACGTTGAGTCCCTTCGGGCGGTACTTCTCGTACGTCGCCTCGAAGTCCGTGGCCTCGGCGCGGCAGTCGCGGCACCACGAGGCGCCGAAGTTGAGCCACAGGGGCTTGCCCGCGTAGTCCGACAGCGAGATCGTCGCCCCGTTGTAGTCGACCCCGGTGAAGGGCGTCGGCGCCTTGCCGACCGCCGGCGGCGTGATTCCGCTCGCGGCTCGGATGTCCACCGACGTGATGCCGTCGTTGGACGACTGACCGACATACCAGGAGAGAGCGCCGATCGCGATGGCAGTCACGGCGAGGACGAGGATGGTCTGGAGCCGGCCTGCAATGGGACGTGAGCTGTGTACGGACCCAAGCGCGACGCCCACGAGGAACTCCCGGCACCACACATGGCGCCCAACCGCTGGCTCCCGGCCGCCGACTGCGGCCGTTTCGATGATCCGGCAGGGTTGTCGGAGCGTCGATGGAGCGCAGGTCAGGAGCTGGTCAAGACTCGGTCAAGCGGGACGGGGCCGGGGTCCGCGCGTCGTCAGGCCGCCGGGAGCTCCACGAGGAACGTCGCCCCCGTGCCGAGTCCGGCGCTCTCGGCCCACGCCTGCCCTCCCATGGCGTCGGCCAGGGCGCGGACGATCGCGAGGCCGATCCCAGCGCCGCCTGCGGATCGGGTGCGGGCGGCATCGACGCGGTAGAAGCGCTCGAAGACCGCCTCGAGCTGGTCGGCGGCGAGGCCCTGGCCGTGGTCCCGGACCCAGAGCCGGCCGACCTCGGGCGTCGACTCGGCCGCGACCTCGATCGACGTGCCGTCCGGAGCGTGCCGGAGCGCGTTCGAGAGGTAGTTCGAGACGATCTGGGCGACCCGGTCGCGGTCGGCGAGCACGGGCAGGTGGGCGGCCGTGACGGAGAGGTCGATGCCTCGCGCGCATGCCTGGGGCGCGAAGCGCGCAGCGACCTCCCGGGCGACCTCGGCAGCGTCGACCTCCTCGGTGTTGAGCGGAAGCTGGTGCGCCTCGGCACGCCAGAGCTCTGCGAGTTCGTTGACCATCCTCGTAAGGCGGGAGGTCTCTGCGCGGAGCAGCTGCCATGTCTGCGTGCTCGGGCTGATCACGCCGTCTTCGAGGCCCTCGAGGTAGCCGTCAAGGGTCGCCAGGGGCGTTCGAAGCTCGTGCGCGACGTCGCCCACCAGCTGGAGTCGCCGGCGCTCCGTGGCCTCGAGCGACTCGGCCATCTCGTTGAAGGACGCGGCGAGGTCGGCGATCTCCCCGGGCTCGTCCGTGTCAACGCGCTCGGCGTAGTGACCGGCGGCGATGCGCCGCGACGCGTCGGCCAGGCTTGTGACCGGCCGCGCGATCCGTGCTGCGACGGCGAGGCTCACGACGGCCGCCGTGACGACCGCGATGACGGTGGCCGCGATCAGCGCCCGGCGCATCGCGTCGACGAACGCCATTTGGGTCGCCATCGCCATGGCTTGCCCCATCGGGTCGCCCGGGACGTGGCCCATCGCCTCCGAGAAGTAGTGCGGGCCTACCAGCAGGGCAGCTGCACCGACGGTTCCGAGAGCGGCGGCAGCGACGGCGACGAACGCCGCGAGCAGGCGCGCGCGCAGCGAGCGGGGGATCATCACGAAGCCTCGCGCAGCCGGTACCCGACGCCCCGCACCGTGTCGATGAAGCGCGGGTCCGTTGCGTCGTCGCCGAGCTTCCTGCGGATGTTCGCAATGTGGACGTCGACGAGATGGTCGTCCGCGTAGTTGTCCCCGCCCCAGACCAACTCGAACAGCCGCGCCCGCGACAGGACGATCCCCGGCTGCCGGGCGAGCGTGGCGAGGACGTCGAACTCGATGGCCGTGAGCTCGACGTCTCCGCCGTCGACCCGGACCGATCGGCGCGCCTCGTCGACCGCGAGGCCGGGCGGCGCTGCGGTGGGGACGTCGAGTCCGGTGGGGGTCGAGCGCGGCCTCCGGAGGAGGGCCTTGATCCGCGCGATCAGCTCGCGCGGGGAGAACGGCTTCGCCAGGTAGTCATCCGCGCCCACGGTGAGCCCGACGATGCGGTCGACCTCCTCGCTGCGCGCGGTCAACATCAGGACATAGGCATCCGAGAAGCCGCGCAGCTGCCGGCACACATCGATGCCGTCGAGGCCGGGGAGCATCAGGTCGAGGACCACGACATCCGGGTCGAACTCGCGGACAGCGGCGACCGCGGCGACCCCGTCGCCCACGGTCCGAGCCTGCCAGCCTTCGCGCGCCACGTACCCCGCGACGAGCTCTGCGATGGGCGGCTCGTCATCGACGACCAGGATCCGCGTACCGTGCGGGGACACGCGCACACCGGGGGCGACAGTCGAGTTCGACGCGATCGTGGGCGGCTGATCTGAGGCTTCAGGCATCGTCTTGGCTGAGCGGGGGTGGTTCCCAGGGCACGGCCCTTCCGCAACCATCTTGGATCTGCGCCCAGCCGCACACCATGGAGGTTCGGACAAGCCCGACTCAAGAATGGGTCAAGGTGTCTTCGGCCGGACCGCTTGGAACAGCGACGCCAGCGGGCCCGTGCGCGCGGGACGGGTTTCGGCGGGCCCGTCGAGCTCGCCGAGGAACTCGGCCCGGCAGCCCCGCGAGCAGAAGAAGCGCAGCTCGCCTCCCTGCTCGAGCGTCACGGCCCGGTCGTGCTCGACGGACATCCCGCAGACCGGGTCGACCGCCATCGTCATGAGGTCGCGGAGCTGCCCGTCCTCGAGCCAGACCACGCGATCCGCGATGTCGCGGATCCGCTGGTCGTGGCTGACGATCACGACGCTCCGGCCGCGCTCCTTCGCGACGGCGCGCAGCGTCCGCATGATCTCGTGGCCGTTGCTCGAATCGAGGTTGGCCGTGGGCTCGTCGGCGAGGATGACCGACGGGTCGTTGATGAGCGCGCGGGCGATGGCGACGCGCTGCTTCTCGCCGCCCGACAGCTGATCCGGGAGGAACGCGACCCGCTCGGCCAGCCCGAGTTCTGTGAGGAGCTCGCCCGCCCGGCGGAGCGCCTCCGCGCGCGCCGTGCCCGTGAGCTCGGCCACGAGCGCGACGTTCTCGAGCGCCGAGAGGGCAGCGAGCAGGTTGAAGTCTTGGAACACGAAGCCGAACTCGCGGAGGCGAACCGGAGGCAGGTCCCGCTCCGGCAGCTGCGAGATCGCGACCCCGTTGAGGGTCACGGTCCCAGCTGTCGGCCGGAGGAGCGCGCCCATGATCGAGAGGAGTGTCGACTTGCCGGACCCCGACGGGCCCATGATCAGCAGGACCTCGCCGCTCTCGACCGAGAGCCCGACGCCGCGCACCGCCTCAACAGAAGTGGCTCCGTGGCCGAACTGTTTGGTCACCCCGCGGATGGCAAGGGTCGTGGTCATGCCGGTGCGCCTCCTCGGCGGAATGCGGTGAGCGGATCGACGTGCGCCACGTCGCGGATGGGCAGCACCCCGGCGATCAGGGCCACGGCCCCGCCGACCGCGGCGGTTCGGGCAACGGACGCCAGGGTCAGCGCCGGCTCGAGCGCCACGCCCGTTCGGGGCACGACGACGGCCAGGGCCGCGGTGATCCCCACGGCGACGGCGACGCCAGCCGCGACGCTGACCGCCGACTGGGCGAGCACCGTCGCGTAGAGCACGCGGTTCCGGGCGCCGATCGCCTTGAGCACGGCCAGCTCGTGGCGGCTGCCGTGGACGGCGATGTAGAGGGTGAGGGCCACCACCACCAGCGCGACGATGAATCCGATACCGTCCATGATCGCGATCACGTCGGCGCTCATGTCCATCACGAGGCGGCGCTCCCCGGCCGAGAACGCGCTCCCGGTCATCGCCGTCACGCCGGGGACCTTCGCCTCGATCGCGCTCGCGACCGCCTCCGGAACAGCGCCGGGTGCGACCCGGACAAGCACGAAGCTCACGACCGGCGCGCCACCGCGCGCAGCCCGGAAGTCGGCGAACGGCACGAACGCCACCGAGTTCACGAGGCTCCCCGTGCCCTCGGTCAGGCCGACGATCCGCGCCGACCGCCCCATCACCGTGGCCTGCCCGCCGACCGTGACGCCAGCGCGCCGGGCGAAGGCGGCGTCGACCACCACGCCACCCGCAGTCGGTTGCCCCGTCCCGTCCACGACGCTCCAGGGCCCGCCGACAGGTGCGCCGGGCGGCAGCCCGATGACGTAGGCGACGCCACGGTCGTCGCCCGCTGCGACGGTGTCGGTGGAGTAGAGGATCGGCGTGGCGTCCGTCACGCCCGGTACGGCGCGTACCTGGTCGACCACCGTGTCGGGGAGCCAGGAGGCGACCATGTGAAGGTTGCGGACACCGGCCTGGCTCACCCAGACGTCGGCGCCTGTGTGGTCGATGTACGCGGTGAGGCCGTTCGCCACCCCGGTGTAGATCGCGTCGAGGGCGAGGGTCAGTGTCAGTGCGAGCGCGATCCCGGCGACCGACGCGGCCAGCCGCACGGGATGCCGCGCCAGGCTGCGGAGCGCGAGCCGCGCGGCGGTCATGATCGGAGGACCTCGGCCGGCTCGAGCCCCGCCAGCGCACGGGCGGGCACGAGCGAGGCGATCGCCGCCATGAGGAGGCTCGACGCCAGGACGACCGCGACCGTGGCCGCGTCGATCTCCACGCGGAACTGCGGGCGCCACGCCATGAGGGCCCGCTCGCCCACCACCGCCAGGACGGCACCGGAACCGGCCCCGAGCAGCGCCGCAATGAGCGCCTGGGTGGCGACGACCCGGTAGAGGGCTCGATTGCCGGCGCCGATCGCCTTGAGCGCGCCGTACTCGCGACGCCGCTCCACCGTCGAGGTGTAGATCACGAGGCCGACGACCAGGATGCCGATGACGAAGGCGATGGCGACCATGAGCCCGATCGGCGCGTCGTAGACCCGCGCCAGGAGCCGCCGGTCGTTCGCGATCAAGGTCGACTTGGGGACGAGGTCCGCGCCCAGGGACGAGACGGCCGTGGTGAGGGAGGGGAGCGAGGCTCCCGGTGTCGGCGTCACGAGGAGGAAGCTGCGGAGCCCGGGCGCCCTGAGGAGCGTCTCGAGGGCCCCGATGCGCGCGAACGCCATGGACCCGGACCAGAACGTCGTGTCCTCGGAGAGCCCGACGACCGCGAGGTCGCGATCGAGGATGCGAATGCGGTCGCCCAACCCGATCCCGTGCTGGCCGGCGGCGACGCCGTCGAGGACGATCTCTTCGTCGGTCGCCGGCTCACGGCCCGCCGCCAGGCGCCACGGCCCGCCGCCCTTCTCCGGGTCGTAGCCGACGAGGAACATGCCGTCCTTGCGGCCGTGCTCCTCGAAGACGACGAACTGGGTCACGATCGGAACGGCCGCGGCCACGCCCGGGAGCGAGGCGACCTGCTCGACGACGCGCGGCTCGAGCGTGGACGTCGTCCCGAAGAAGTCCGCGACGCCCCTCTCCGCTACGAGTGCCGAGCCGGATGCGTGGTCCAGGTACGCCGAGGCCTGCGCGTAGATGCCCGACCGGTAGCCGACGAGCAGCAGGATGAGGACGATCGAGACCGCGACGCCGGCCACGCTGAGCAGCAGCCGGATCGGGTCGCGGGAGAGGTTCCGCCAGGCGAGCACGGGTCAGGACTCGTCGGTGCGGACGCGCGAGGAGCCCGCTCGGTCGCTGACCTGCATGACCGCCGGCGTCCCGAGCACGTGCGGATCGTAGGCAGGCAGGACCCGGTTGATCGGCGGCAGTGCCCGCTCGACCCGAATGCGATCGGCTGCGCCGCACCCCGGGTCGCGGATGGGAACGCGGATCTGGTGGGTCCTGTTCACGGCCGGAGTTTTCGGCCCTGACCTGAGCTTCGGCTTAGCGGGCCCTGAGACTTCGAGCACGGCCGAGCCCGTCGCACGTGCAACGCGGATGCCGGCCATGCCCGGGTGACACGCCTCCGGTCGTGGTGGACGACGAGTCCGGCCCGCACGTTGAGCTCGAATGTGATGAGGGTCGGGCTGGTCTCGCTCGATGGGTGCCCCAGCCACGAGCCGGCTCGGGCACCCCTGCCGAACTGCTTGCGGAGCTTGCGCTCGGAACGCCCTCCCAGGACATCGATGCCTCGGACCCCATGGCCGGCGGTCCAGCGGTGACGCAGCGCCAGCGCTAGGTGCCCCCGCCGAGGAGCGGCGCCCGTGGAGTCAAGCGGCCGCGACCGACCTGAATGTCCCGGCCCGACTGCCGCTGGAGATCGAGGTTACGGGGGCGGAGCGATCGTCATTGCATCCCGACCTCCTGGCTCTTGAAGGACCCCGTTAGGTAGCCTGCTCAAGGGCCGGGTGGCCGTCCGCACCGTGCGGGGTGTGATAGAAGCTGTGGTGCATGACAGGGTCGACGGCGACGACGTGGGGCGCCGTCGGCGAGAGTCCGCTCCGAGACACCGTCAGGGTGCGGCCGTGCTCGTCGAAAATCGTGACCGTGCGACGCTACGGCGGCGTCTGCACCGTGATCGGCCCGTTCAGCTGAGCGTACGTCTGGTTCATGATGTGGCCCTCCGCGCGCATGTCGGCGCGCCGGAGGAGCCCGTCCGACGTCCCCACCCAGATGCGGAACCAGGCTGGGATGTCGGGCCGGACGAAGCCGATGATGGTCGAGGGGACACCATCCACCGTGTCCGTGCCAAGGATGCGGACCGCCGCCGCGCCCGCCCAGAAGTCTCGGTAGTAACCCGTCGGCCAGCTGAAGCCGGGTGGCGGGAACGCCGACTCGACCCACGGTCCCGTGCCGGTCCGCCGGAACTGGTCCAGGCCGGCGAGGATCTGGGTCGAGTCGTTGACCGTGATCTCGGCCCGGTCAGGGGCCTGGAATTTGTATGTCGAGACGATCGTCGGCCCGTTCCCGCCCCCTTGCAGTCTCTCGGTGAGGACCGCGGACTTCAGTGCCTCTTCGCTGGTCAGCGCCTGAGCGAGTTCCTCCGAGCCGTCAAGCGCCGGGAGGGCCGCGGACGCCTCGATCGAGATCGGGCCGCGATTGGAGTCGATCGAGACGGCGAGGTGCCATTCGCCGGCCTTCCCGAAGGTCGTTGTGCCGGCGAAGCAGCCGAGTCCACAGGACTCGTCGAGCGTGGTCGTTGCCGAGGCGTCGCCTGAGCCCGCCGTGAAGCGGGCGTTGCGCAGGCCGTCGCCAGCATCTACGCCCAGGACCTGGACGCGGACCTCGGCCGGCCCCGGCCGCGGCGGTAGGACCGTCAGACCGACGATGAACGGTCCCGACGCGTCGGCGATCGAGAGCGCGTCGCGCCCGCCAAGGTCGGCCAGCACAGGATCCGTCGTGGTGATGCTGGCGGCGGAGGCTTCGGCATCGCGCGGCGGGTTCGGAAACCCGACGAGGAGGGTCGCAAGGCCGAGGGCCAAGAGGGCCGCGCCAGTCTCTGCGCGGACCGGACCCCGCAGCGTCAGTTCGGTGGTAGACGGCTGCCGCCGCCAGATGAAGTGGATGAAGCCGAACGACGCCATCGCGACGAACGCGACGGACTTGGCGACCAGGACGAGGCCGTACCCGGTCTGGACGAGGTCGGCCGGATCGGCCAGCTCGAGGACCGCGTTGACGAGGCCCGTCGCGGCGGTTAGCACAGCAGCGGTCACGGCATATCGCGTGTACGTCCCGAGCGCGCGGCGCAGGTCCGGTGCGGCCAGGAGCGATGCGGTGATCGCGTAAACCCACACGCCGACCGCGGCGAGGTGGACGGCAAAGGACGCCGTTGCGATCGGCGGCATGACCGAGGACGCGGCGTGACCGGAGGCCGCCTCGGCTAAGATCGCCAGGCCGGCGAGAATGATCGCCACAGGTGGGAACCGAGGGCCGATAAGGGCGCCTAGTGCGGTGGCCGCGAGGACGACCAGCCGCGCCTCGCCCGACGGACTGGCGAACACCCCGCCGATCGCGCTCAGCGAGCCGGTCGCGACGAAGGCCGTGGAGACCATCGACAGCGCGGTCCCGGCGAAGGCGATCAGTGGGGCGAGGCGCGCGATGCGCGCCGTCTTCGCGGGGTCGAGACCCGCTGTTCGCGATGGACGACAAAGCAGGCCCGATGCCAGCCAGGTGCCGAGTGCCACGAGGGCCGCGAATCGGCCGACCAACCCGAGAGGTCCTTCGGAGTCGAGTGGGCTGTCGGCGATCGTCGTCCCGGGATTGGCCGCTGTCCCGACCGCGAACGAGTAGGTACCCCTGAGGGTGTGGCCGTCGAGCGCCGAAACGCTCGTCCAGGCGACCGTGTACTGGCCGGTGGGGAGCAGCCCGAGCGGGCGTCGCACTGCTCGCGGATCGCCCGCGACCTCCAATGTCGGCCCCTGGCCAACGTCGGCGCCGGAGGCATCGAGCACTTCGATCCGGCTCAATGCAACGTTGAGCGGCTCGGTGAATTTGATCACGACGGCCGCGGGTGCCTGGGCGAGGCCGGTCCCGGGTTCGGGCGACGCGAGGAGAAGCTCTGCGTGGGCCAGGGTCGGCGCCGGCGCCCCGAGAAGGAGCATGCCCACGACGAGAACCCCAAGGACACGGAAGCGCCATCGGGGTGGCCCCTCGCTCATTCGTCGGGCCCGGGTCGGTCGGCGGACCGTCCATCGGCCCCGAGCGCGGGCGTTCACCCAGCCGCCAATGCCGGCCATCTCGTCCGCGCTCATGTCCATCATCGCGAGCACCTCAGACCCACCCTTCCGGCGAAATCGGACGACGAGGACCGCTGCCAGAGTGAGGAACACGATGTTGAGCAGCGTCGTGTAGTGCAGGGTCACGCCGGCCTCGACGACCAGCGCGTTCCGTTCGGTGGGGATGAGCCCGATGGCCCCGAACACGATCTCGACGACATACGCCGCACCGACCATCGCCACGTAGAACGTGACGGCAAGGAACGCCGTCATCCCGGAGTCCGTAGGACTTGCGATAGATACTCAGGATCGGCAGGATGATCAGGTCGGCGAAGATGAACGCCATCACGCCACCGAAACTGATCCCGCCGTTCCACAACACGGCCGCCAGTGGCACGTTGCCGATCGAGCAGACGAAGCTGATCACGGCGATGAGCGGGCCCCAGATCCTGGCGATCCTCGTCAGTCGAGGGCGATGACCTTTCAGTCATCCCGAGATGCCGAGCGCCCGCCGGAGTTCTGCTAGCAAGGTCTCATCGGCGACAAACATCGTGTAGTTCGGTGCGCCGCCGTAGTCAGCGCGCCAGCGGATCTTGCCGTCGGGACCGACGAGGACGAATGTGTGGCCCGGTAGGGCGCCGTTCATCATCCCGTAGGCCAGCGTGCCGTAGGCGCCCGACACGGCACGGTCCGGATCGGCCAGGGTCGGGATCGTGATGCTCGTGCGCTTGGCCCGCTGGCCCTGCGCCGTGGCCGGGTCGGCCGAGATCGCCACGACCTGGTCGATCCCGAGACCTTTGAAGCGAGCCAGGTCGGCCTGGATCGAGTCGATCTGACGCCAGCACGGATCGCAGCCTAGCCCTTCGTGAAAGTAGAGCAGAACCTGCTTGCCGTGGAGGTCCGCGAAGTGGAACGGGGTGCCGTCGGCGTTGGCCAACGAGAAGTCCGGAGCAACGTCGCCCGGTCCTGGACGGCCGACCTCGTACGAGACCCCCTGCTTGTCGGCGCCGGTCAAGGTGTTGCGAGCGGCGATCCCGACGACGAGTACCCCGATGGCCACGATCCCGAGCAGCAGGGGGATGGGCACCCGGGAACGCCGCGCCGGCACAGCCGACGTCTGTTTGCTCTTGGAGCGCGATGCGGCCGGGCGCGCCTCAGGACGGGTCATCGACGATCTCCTCGGAGGTGATGCTGGGCCGTCGGCGAGCCCGGCGAACGAGGTAGATGGCGAACACGGCCAGCAGCGCCGACAGGACCAGCGCCGGGAGGCCGTTGACGGCGATCAGGAACGCGTCACTCATCTGATGCAGACCGGCACTCAGCTCGGCCTGGCCCGGGAAGGCGAGGACCTCGGTGCCGGTTGCGGCCAGGACGAGCATGAGCACGCCCATCACCAGGAAGAGCGATCCACCGATGAGGTTCGTGCTGTGCACGGCGTAGGCGCGGCCCAGGATCCTGAAGTGCACCGTCGTTCCGCGGACGGCGCGACTGCGCATCCAGCCGAAGCGGTCACCCGCCAGGGCGAGCACGAACAGGGGAAAGACCATCCCGAAGACGTACGCCAGGGCGACCGCCAGGGCGCCGACGAAGGAGCTCGTCAGCGCGGTCAGGGTCAGGACGCCGATCAGCACGGGCGCACAGCACGAGCTGGCTGCGCCCGAGAACAGCCCGAGCGCGAAGATCGACAGGCCCGGTCGCTCGGCGAACGTCGGCGCGTGGCCGAAGGGCAGCTCGAACCCCCGGCCGCGGAGCGTCATGACCCCCAGGGCAAGGAGGAACAGCCCCCCGGTCCCGAAGAGCAGTGGGTGGAATCGCGTGAACAGCTGTCCGAGGGCCGCCAGACCGAGCGCGATCGGCAGGATGACGACGGCGATCCCGGCCGCAAACACGAAGGTCATCCGGACGAGCGTGATGACGCTGGTGAATGCCGCGGCGAAGTACGCCGGCAGCAGGACCGTCACGCAGCATGGGGCCAGCAGCGCGACCATCCCGCCGACGAATCCGGCCAGGATGGTCGACCCGACGACGAACTCGTTCAAGAGGCTGGGTCCGCCCGTTCACGCCCCAGCACCGAGCGAAGGTCCGCCTCGGCGATGGACTCGACGGCGATGACGTCGTCGTCGAAGACGATGACCGGGAAGCGCAGGATCCCTCGTCCGATCGACAAGTCCATGCCCCTCGTCGAGTCGGCCGCGACGGCCCGCACCTCGATCCACGGGTAGTCCGGATGCACCCTCTCAAGGAGCCCCTCGAAAGACCGGCAGTCCGAGCAACCTGACGTGCTGACGTACTCAAGAACCGCATGCTCGCGGCTGATTGGGGGACGCTGGTCGGCCACTTCTTACCCTCTCGTCTGGTCCGGCACATCGTCGGCCACGACCTACTAAGGCGAGTGTAGTAGATTGCACGGCACCACGCCGCAGGGTCGACCGAGCCCGATGCCATCGTTCGTCATCGCCGATCTGGCGTTCGGTTCGCTTGCGCTCATCGGGTGGCTCTGGTTGCGACATGTCGGCGGCCGCCATCCGGCCGGCACGCCCGATGGCCAGGTCGTGTGGGCCGATCTGGGATCGGCGCTGCGGGCCTGGGGAGTCGCTTATCCCTCCTCGGAATGCTGGCGCTCGCGCAGCAGCCAGGCGGCTCCACGCTCGCGATCTGGTCGGTCCTCGCCCTCGGCTCCGGCGCGGTCGGAGCGCTGATCGCCGGACACCGCTGGTGGGTCGAAGGCTGGGACCTGCGCGGGTCAGGTGCGGGGCGTGACGGGTTTCGGGCCCGAGAGCGAGACCTGGGAGTACGCGCTGATCGGCGCGGTGACCGGCCTCGCATCGACCTACGTCCTCCGGCTCGTCCTCCACATCATGCAGCCAGTCCATCTCGGGATCAGCCTTCTGGGCGGCGCCGTGAGCTATGCCCTTGCGCTGATCATCTGGACACCGCGGGCCAGGATCCATCGCGTGACTTCGTTAGCGCCCACCAAGCCCCGGTGGGGTTGGCAATCCGACCGCCCTACCGGGGTCGGCGGAGGCGCCGAGCAGGTCCGACAGCCGTCGACGCGCTCGCTGGACGGGCTCGATCAGGCCATCAGGCGCCAGACGAGGCAGGCGGCGAACGCCACGACGGGGAGGACGACCGGCGCGAGTGAGTCCGGTCCTCGGCTGGCTGGGATCGTCTCTCCGGTCAGATGGCGCAGACGCAGCTCCGAGGCCGACGAGTAGCTCGGCAGACTGACGTCCAGACTCGCCGACCCGAGCTTGAGCAGCGCGCGGGCGAGCTCCGCTCGACTGGCACCGGCCCCGAGCGCGTGCACGTCGGCCGCGATCTCGAGGGCCGCCCGACGACGCTCGACCCAGCGCCGGCCGGCCTCGAGACGCCCAACAGCGGGCAGGATTGCCGCGAGAACGACCAGCCGCGCGGACGCGTGCGCGAGCTGATGGTGGCGCTCGTGGAGGAGGACGGCCCGTAGCTCACTTTCGTCCAGGCGATCAGCGAGATCCGCCGGGCAATAGATCCGCGGATGAGCCAACCCCGCGACATGCGGCGCCCCGAGACCGGGTACGAGACGGACTTCCTGATCGGCCAGCCGGGCGGGGCTCGCCGCCCGGTCGAGAACGGTGGACAACCGTCGATGGCGGCGCGCCTGCGACACGATCGATGCGGCGAGAAGGACGCCAGCGATCACGCCCGTGGCGACCGCGACCCCTAGTAGGTCGCGGATCGAGCTGACCGGCCCGCCGAGGCAAACCGTTGCCGCCATGCCCGGGGCACAGGTCGTTCCGCCTGCAACCGCGACGAGCACGCACGCGACGGCGACGGCGGTCGCGCCCAGGATCGGCACCCATACGAGCGGTCGCATGGGCTAGGAGTCCGCCGGCTCGTTCGCGAGTGCGCGAAGACGGACCACCAGGGCTGCGTCGGCCCCGGCGAGGTCGGCCGCGAAACCGGCCAGGGTGCTCAAACCGTGGCGTTCGATGAGCCGCCGGAGTTCGCGACGACCGATCTCCGCTGCGAGGTCATCCTCTGCGAACGCGGCCGCGTAACGGAAGAGGCGACCCTCCCGGGTGCGAGTGACGTAGCTCTTCTCGCCCAGGCGGACAAGGATGGTCAGGACGGTCGTGTAGGCCAGCTTTCGCTTCGTCGCAGCGTTGAGGGCCTCGAGGACCTCGCCGACGGTGGCGGGACCCACATGCCACAAGTGCTCCATGACGCGCTGTTCCAGCGGTCCAAGCGAAGTAGTTTCCATCGACGCGATCGTACTACAAGACCTGTCGTCGATATCAACTACAAGAGGCGTAGTACTATGCACTGGGCTGCCCGGCCCTCCCCCCGGTCGGGTAGCCACTCCTGCAGGAGAGACCGATGAGCAGCCTCCGCTACTGCCTCGACCGCCGGGTCCTCGCCGTTCTCGGTGTCATCGCCCTTGGGACGGCCATCCTCGCGCCTCGGGCGCTTGGTGCCGCGTTGCCCCTCCTGCTCCTTACAGCGTGTCCGGTCGCGATGGTCGTCATGGCCGTCGCGATGGGTCGAGCCGCGACTCCCGCTGCCCCGCCCGCGAGCGTCGACTCGATGCGGGCGGAACTGGCTGAGCTCGCCGAGCGCCAACGCCATATCGAGCGCGATCTCGCCGCAGCCGAGACCGCCGGCGTCCACCAGATGCGCCGGCAGGAAGGTGGATGACCGGTGGCAAGACGGATTGCTGTCGTTGATCGTCGCGCCGCCCGAGCTCGGTCCAGACGGACGTCGCGGGAGCGTCCGCCGGATCCCGGGCAGTTGACTGCGGATCGGCGATCGACAACCGAACCCCAGGCGACGCCCGGGACCAACGAGCCGGAGGCGCTGGTCGTCAGCCACTGGTTCGACTCCGGAGAGGAGGGTGATCCGTACTCTGCGAAGATCCGGCTGATCGGACGTCGTGCCGGAACCCGTGGCAGCCCTCGATCGCAAGACACCTTCGTGCACGAGGAGGCGATCGACGGCATTGTGCCCGGCAGCGGTCGCGTGTCGATCAGCTCATGGGTCTACGGACTCGAGCCGGGCGACTGGACCGTCGCGGCAGAACTGACGCGACCCGGGGTTTCCCGGGGACATGGGCATTCCGATCCATGGCGAAAGGCGAGCGAGTCACCGCCTCGCGCGCAGTGGTCGTGGCGCAGTTGGGCCCTGATGACGGCCCCCGACGGCCCCGTGAAGACTCGGTGGGCGTTGCCGGCTCGGCTCGCTCGCATCCCGGCGGTCTTCCCCGGCAGCTTCCCAGCCCTGGGCGCCCTCGGCATCCTCGTCGCCCTCCTCACACAAGCTGTGATCGCCGGACAGGAGAACCTCTCGGTAGCGAGCTCTCTGGTCGTCTCGCTGCTTGCGCTGGTCGTGGGCCTGGTCGCGGCGAAGGTCTGGTATGCGGTTCTGCATCCCGGACCCTGGCGGCAGTCACTGGCCGGAGGTTGGTCCGTCGACGGGTTCCTCCTCGTCGCGCCGGCCGTGGCAGTCTCCGCGCTCGCGGCCGTCGCCTTGCCCATCGGACCGTATCTCGACGCCGTCTCCCCGGGCCTGTTCTTCGCGGTCGCCGTCGGGCGCCTTGGCTGCTTCTTCACCGGATGCTGCGCCGGCCGCTGCACAAGTTCCAGGTTCGGCATCTGGTCGTCGGATCGCCGAATCGGTGCCCGGCGGATACCCACCCAGCTATTGGAGTCAATCAGCGGCTTGCTGATCGGTATCGCCACGACCGTGCTCGTCTTGCGGCAAGCGTTGCCCCTTCCGGGCCTCGCCTTCGTGGCCGCGATCGCCGTCTACTTCGTGCTACGCCAATTCCTCCTGCGGCTTCGGGCCGAGCGCCGCATCTACTCCTGGAAGCGAAGCGAGCAGGTCGCCCGGGAGCGTTCGGCCTAGTACCCCCACGGCACGAGGCCCGCGAGACGCCCGAAGGCGCCGGTCGCGACGAGGATGCCGACACCGACGACCAACGTGCCAGACGCGATCTGGAAGGCTCGGTGGTGCGCACCCAGGAAGCGAATGAAGGGCTGCAGACGAGGTAGCCCCAGCCCGATGACCGCCAGGGGCACGGCCATCCCGAGACCATAGGCGACGAGCAAGGCTGCTCCGGCACCGACTGTCTGGCTGGCCGCCGCCAGGGTGATGATCGCGCCGAGCGTCGGCCCGATACACGGAGTCCAGCCGACGGCGACGCCGGCCCCGAGGAGGAACGAGCCGCCGAGCGATCCCGCCCCTTGCCAGCGACCAACCCCGAGCATGGGCTGCCAGCCGATGACCGTGGCTACCCCGAGCAAGATGATCGCCACCCCCCCCAACAGACGAAGGGTCGGGATCGCCTCGAGCAGGGCGAACCCGACAAGCCCGAGCGATGCCCACAGCAGGACGAATACGCCGGTGAAGCCGAGCAGGAAGCCGGTCGCCCGCGCCCGACCGATGTTCGTTCCGCCCACCACCCGCCCACCACCGACATAGGCGGCGAAGACCGGGATGACGGGGAGCACGCATGGCGACAGGCACGAAACCAGACCAGCCAGAAAGGCGACGGCAAGCGTCATGGGATCGCCGAAATCGTCGGGAGGATCTTTGCGAGCGCCGGGTCGTATTGGTCGAGCGGCAGTTGGCCGAATGCCCAGCCGCGGACGATCCCGTCGCAGTCGAACCAGTACTGGACCGGCAGCGCGACGGCGCCGGATCGATCGGCGGCCTTCCCTGTTTCGTCGACGACGATCGGGTAGGTCGCACCGACTTGCTTGACTAATGCTCTCACATCCGCCGGGGCATCCTTCACCGCGACGCCAAAGATGACCATGCCGTCCGCCTCGTGAGTGAGGGGGACTCCCTCGAGGCGAGGCATCTCGTCACGGCATGGCGGGCAACACGAGGCCCAGAAGATGATCCAGACTGGCCGACCCCGGAAGTCGGAGAGTTGGGTCGTCTTGCAATCGAGGGATCGAAGCACGAATTCATGCGCGAGTTGGCCGATGTCGATGCCGATGGTGGCCGCGCTGTAGGTCGGGGAGATCGTCGCGGTGGGGCTGGCCAGTGGCCGGATTGGGGCCGACGGCGGAGCAAGCGGGGACCGCGGTGGAGCTGGATTGCGCGGGTGGACGGGCGCCACGAGGAGGAACGCCAGGGCCACGATGGGTCCGATCACCGCCGTCGCGAGGCCGGCGAGGCACCCCCACGATCACCTGTCTCACGCGCGGCGCTCCTTCGGGCCGTAAGAACTACACTCTGTGTCGTATGAGCGAGTATACGGACCCGACGGTCGGCGAGCTTCCAGTCGATCCATCAACAGACCTCGCCCACGGAGCAGTCGCGACGCCCACCGCGCGGAGGTGGAGCCGGCAGGTCGTCGGCCCATTCACCTTTCGCCACATCGCCGTCTTGAACACGGTGATCGCGGTCTTCCTCGTCATCCTCTTCGCGGTCTTGCAGCCGCTCGGGACCTCAGGCCCAGGTGCGCCCGTCAATCCCCAGTCCACGTTCTACCGGGTGAGCGCGGAGACGCAGGGTCTCGAGATTGGGCAGACCGCGCCTGATTTTGTCGGCAGCGGCGACAAGGGCGAGGCGGTCCGCCTGACCGACCTCGACGGGAACCCCCTGTCGATGGCCGACCTGAAGGGCCATCCCGTCTGGATCAACTTCTGGGCGACCTGGTGCCCGCCCTGTCAGCAGGAGACCCCCGACCTCCGAGCCGCCTACGAGGCCCACCGAACGGAGGGGCTCGTGCTCGTCGCGATCAGCATCCAGGAGGAGCCGGGGGTCGTGCGCGACTACGTCACCCGCTACGGTCTGACCTACACGATCGGCATGGATGTGACCGGCGCGGTAATGCACGCCTACCGGGTATTCGGCATCCCCACCCACTACTTCATTGATCGGGCCGGCGTCATCCGCGACCGCGTCTTTGGCCCGCTGACTCGGCCGGGCATAGAGCTGCGCCTCGCGGAGATCCTGAAACCTTGACGCGAGCCTGCGTGCCGGGTTGAGGTGACCCGCGCAAACTGACGCATGCGGCGGAGGCGCTGAGCGAGGTTGCGCAAGGGGAGACACGAATGATGGGGTATGGCTGGGATGGCGGCGCGCTCGGCTGGATCTGGATGCTCGGCGGCCTGCTCGTGATGGTCGGCTTCGTGGTCCTGATCGCATGGGCGGTCGGTGCCGTGAGCCGCGGCGGGGCGGGCAGGGAGCCCGAGCGGCCGACGCCGCTCGACATCCTGCGAGAGCGGTACGCCCGCGGCGAGATCAGCCAGCAGGAGTTCGAGCAGGCGAAGAGGACCCTGGGGTACTGACTCGTGGCCAACCGTCGACTCGCTGTTCTCGGCGCCACTCTCGCCGCGGCCGGCATCATCCTCATGACCCTCGGCGCCGCGTTCGGCTCCGGTCCTGGATCGGCGCTCGGCCAAGCTGGCCCGTGGATCGTTGGCCCCGGCGGAATGATGGGCCGGGGCGCGGCCAATGCCGGATCAGGCCCCGATCCGGGCTCGCCGGGCTTCGTCGGAGGGACGACCTCCGCGCCTCGCGTCGTGCGCATCGTCGCGAGCGACGCCCTCCGCTTCTTCCCGGACGTTGTGACGGTCGAGCAAGGCGAGACGATCGCCTTCGAGGTCACGTCGATGGGGATGTCCAGCCACGAGTTCATGGTCGGCCAGCTGTCGACGTGGCAGCCGACACCGCCGGCACCCCCGAGGTCCCCGAGATCTCGATGATGCAGACCGAGTCGCTAACCTACACGTTCACGGGGGCGGGTCCGTTCGCCTTCGCCTGCCATGCCCCCGGCCACTACGAGGCCGGCATGCGCGGGATGATCGTCGTCGTCCGGTGATCGCCGACCGCGGCGGTGGGCGTGACGTCAGACGGCGTGGCAGGCGGGCCCACCCGGCCGGGAAGGCCAGGCCGAAAGCGAGAAAGCGAACCTGAGGTCCAGGCGTCGCGGGTCGCTGGGGTGCGCCTCCGAGGGACCTAACGAGCAGGACACTCAGGGGTAAGTCGGCGCAACATTCGGCCGCCGCCGCGAAGCCGAAGCGCCGAACGCGGCTTCAGACCGGCTCGGAGGAGCCTGGGGCGGGTCTGAACTCACGACTGCCTCATCCGCCGCACAGACCCGATCCAGGTCGGCTTGCCACTGTTGCGGGCATTGTCGGAGACGATGGGCGCAGCGGCCTCCACGGGCTGGCCCAACCGCTCAATGGACCAGTGAACGGAGTGGGCGGCGTGCCGACAGTCGGGGGCGTGATCCCGGCGGCCGCCCGCACGTTGATCGCGGAGATCCCGTCATCGGCCGACTGGCCGACGTACCAGGAGATGCCCGCAATTGCCACCACGGTCACGGCCATCACGATGATCGTGTGAAGTCGGCCGGCGGTCGGTCGAGACCGGCCGATGGACCCCGAGGGCGACGCCCATGTAGCGGCTCCTTGCGCCAGCGCTGGCGCCTGGTGGATGAGCGAACCGCGAGGACGCGATCGGTCCGTGATCCGGGTGGGCCGACGCTCATGTCGATGGAGAGCGAGTCAGGTCCCGATCAACACTCGGTCAAGAAGTGGCGACCGCGCCCGCGCGGGCCGCTCGTGACTGTCCCGGCCGGGATCCGGCCGTTGTCAGACCGCTGGGAGGTCGACGATGAACCTCGCCCCGGCCCCCGGTCCGGCGCTCTCGGCCCACGCCCGCCCACCCCTGGCGTCGGCGAGGGCGCGCACGTTTGCGAGGCCGATCCGCAGGTCAGCGGTGGTCCGCCAGGAAGGGACCTCTGGCCCCGCCCGCCATGCCGTACAGCAGGTCACCGGTGCCATGCCAGCGCGGGACCATCGCATCAGGGTGTCTTGCTGATGTGCAGCAGGCGTCCTTGATGGAGCCACCGATTGTGACCGCGACCGTCACCGCGCCCTTCGGCGCCACGTCCGCGCGCCGGGCCGCACACGTGCTTCGCGTGCTCGGGCCCGCCTGGATCGTGATGATCGCGGACGTCGACGCCCCGTCGGTCATCACCGCCGCGCAGGCCGGGAGCTCCTTCGGGTACGCGATGCTCCTGCCGCTCGCGCTGCTCATCCCGGTGCTCTACCTCCTGCAGGAGATGACGTCCCGCCTGGCGATCGCCACCGGCCGCGGGCACGCGGAGCTCATCCGGGAGCGATACGGGATGCGCTGGGGGGCGGTGGCCGTTGGGTCCATGGTCGCGATCGACTTGGTCGCGTACGTCGCGGAGTTCGCCGGCATCGTCCTCGGCGCGAGCATCGTCGGCGTCCCGGCGCCGGTCGCCGTGCTCGGGGCGCTCGTCCTCCATACCGGGGTCGTGCTGACTGGCAGCTACATCCGGTTCGAGCGGCTGGTCCTGGTCCTCTCGCTCGGGCTGTTCGCGTTCGTCGCCCTGGCGGTGGCGGCGCGGCCTGACCCGGCCGCCGCGCTCGCGGGGCTCTCGCCGTCGGCCCAGTTCGGCAACGGCAGCGACTACCTCCAGCTGGTCGTCGCGACCATCGGCGCGGTGGTCATGCCGTGGATGCTCTTCTACCAGCAGACGGCGACGGTCGACAAGGGCCTCGGGCGGGGCGACCTGCGGGCGGCGCGCCTCGAGACGATGGTCGGGGCTGTCGCCAGCCAGGTGCTGATGGCGGCTGTCGTCGTGGCCGCGGCCGCCGCAGTGGCGGCCGGCGCGCAGGCGTCCATCTCGGCGGGAGGGCTCGTCCTGCCGGTCGGCCTCGCGGGCCTCGCCGTCGGGGGCGGCGCGGTCCTGATCGCGGTGGGCATGGTCGGCGCGGGCCTGCTCGCCGCCATCATCATCTCGCTCTCGTCCGCCTGGGCCTGGGCCGAGCTCTTCCGATGGCCCCGCAGCCTGAACCTCTCGCCGCGGCGCGCCCCCCTCTTCTACGCCCTCTACCTGCTGGAGATCCTGCCGGCGGCCGCGGTGGCGCTGCTCGCGTCGGACCTCGTCGCCGTGGTCGTGAACGCGATGGTCCTCAACGTGCTCGCGCTGGCCGTGCCGCTGACGTTCCTGATCCGCCTATCGAGCGACCGGTCCGTGGTCGGCGACTTGGCCAACTCGCGTCAGCGGCAGGCTCTCCTCTGGGCGATCACCGCCGCCCTGCTCATCCTCGGCGTGTGGAGCTCGGCGAGGCTCGTCCTGGGAGCTGGGTGACAGCCCGCGGAGGACCCCTGATCGCGGCTGCTTCTCCACTTGTTGAGGCTGACGCCAACTCGCAAGATCCGAGGGCTCGGCCTGGGCCGACAGCCTTCCCGACCAGCCCGCGGTCCGAACGGTGATCGCCGCGACTGCGGCCACTACGACCGCGGCGCCCGCCCACTGCCCGGGCCCGAGGCGCTCGCCGAACAGGAGCGCAGAGCCCACCCCGAATACCGGGATCAGGTAGAACGAGACGGCCGCGACCGAGGCCGGAACCGCCCGCAGCCCGGTCAGGTAGCACCAGTAGGCCACGCCGTAGTAGACGAGGCCCGACGCTAGGGCGCTCGCGACACCGGCGGCCGTCAGCCCGCTCGGCAGCACCGGAAGGCCGGCAAGCCCGCCGACGGCGAGCAGCCCCAGCGCGAGGGCCAGCGCGTGCGCCTGCTGGGCGACGACCACGCCGAGGGTCGAGTCGGCCCTCGGGAGCCAGCGCCGGGTCGCGACCGTGTAGGCGGCGCAGCAGCCGACCCCAGCGACCGTCAGCAGGACGCCGATGGCCGCGCCCGACGCCGACGGTTCGTAGAGGACGAGTCCCAAGCCGGCGATCGCGACCGCCGAGAGGGCGACCAACGCCCACCCGGGCCGCTCGCGGAGGAGCACGGCCGCCAGGACGAGGATGAGCACGGGCTCGACCGCCCAGAGGAGGACAGAGAGGCTGGCCGTGATCATCGACAGCCCGGCCAGGCTCAGCGCGTAGGCGACGCCGGGATTGAGTAGGCCGAGGCGGCCGAGCAGCTGACCGTCTCGCCCGCGAGGCAGACGCTCCCCGCGGCGGCGCGCAATGGTGCCGATGAAGGCGAGGCTGATTGCGAGCTGGACGGGTAGGAGCGTGAGCGGCGGGATCTCGGCGACGGCCTGCTTGCTGGCGGCCGTGCCGGCGCCCCAGCAGGCGGCGGCGAGGATCAGCGCGCCGAGGGGACGGCGCGGGAGGACGGAGAGGGACATCGCGGCACCTCGTGGCGAGCGGCGGATGACGTTCGGGGCGTCATCCCGCCGGGTCGTCGTCGCAGGTGTCGTAGGACGGGACGCGCCGCGCGCGCTGGCCGTCCACCCGGGCGGTCCTCATGCTTCGAAGTGTGGCGGCACGCTCGGCGCCGCGCAAGGCGCCAGGCCTGACTGGGACAGCGGGCAGGACTGACCTCCTGACCTGACCTGGCGCTTGCCACTCCGCGCAGCGCCACTGCGTCGGGGCAAGGCCTGAGCTACAGGTCAGGACGCGGCCTCGGCCAGCAGGGTCACCCGTCCCGCGGAGCCGTCGACGAGTACGACGTCACCGTCGTGGAGCCGCATCGTCCCGTCGAGCGTTCCCATCACCGCGGGCAGTCCGTACTCGCGGGCGACGATCGCGGCGTGCGAGGCAGCCCCTCCGCCGTCGACGACGGCCGCCGCAGCGATGGAGAAGAGGGGCGTCCACGTCGGGTTCGTGTAGGACGCCACGAGCACGTCACCCGGCCGGAGCTTCGAGAACTCGGCCTCTCCGCGAATGATCCGGACAGGACCGGTCGCCGTGCCCCCGCTCACCGGCACGCCGGCCAGGGAGCGGCCCTCGACATGCGTCGCGACCTCGATCGGCACGATCGTGAGGGCGCCGACCGACCGACGCGCCGCCTTCCGGCCCTCGACTATCTCGCGGAACGCCACTTCGCTCCTCGACTCGAGCTCCTCGAGGCTGAGGAAGAAGACGTCGTCGTCGCTGTCGAGCGATCCGCGAGAGGCGAGCCGACCCCCCAGCACGAGGGCGAGCCGCCGGACGACGGGGAATGCAACGAACGCCCGGTAGTGGCTCTCTTCCCGGAACGCGAGAAAGGCGCGGGTGGCGTCGAGGAGGCGCGGCAGCCTGGGCGCAAGCCAGCGACGAGGCCCGCGCCCGCGCTCGAGCCGCCGGACCAGCTCGCTTCTCGCGGCCCGCGGGTCGGCGTGGGCCGGCCCGGTGCCCCGCGCGAGCCCGCTGACGAGGCCGTACGCGAGTGTCGGGTCGTCGCGCCACGCCGGGAAGGCGGCTGCCGGCAGGATCGTCTCGCGGAGGCCGAACCTGCGGAGGTAGCCGTCCACCGCCTCGACGACCGCCCGGCCGTCTGGGGTCGCCGAGAGCGCGCTCGGAAGGTCGGCCGGCTCGGTCGCCTCGAAGACGTCGCGCAGGTGAGCGGAGGCGCGGACAAGGGCAGCGATGGCCTCGATCTCGTGATTGGCCTCGGTCGTCGTGCAGGGAACCTCGGCGAGGAGCGCTCGCTCGAGAGGCACCGCCGCCTCCCTGCCGACGGTGGCCCGGAGCAGCCGGCCGAACGAAGCGGAGACGATCGCGCCGCGTGCGAGCGGCAGGAGCCGCGTCGTCGAGAACTCGAGGAGCAGGGCCTGAAGCTCCCGAATCCGGCCCAGTAGGTCGGCGTCGGAGAGTGCCGTCACGTCCTCGGCGTCGATCTCGGCCGCGCGCCCAACGCTCCGCCGCTCCGCGTCGGCCAGCCAGCGATCCATGTCGACGGAGAACGCGCGTACCACTCCCCGCGGCAGGCGGACGAGTGATCGGGTCGGCCGCGGAGCCGGTGGCACGACCTGGACGACACCGTCCGCGATCTCGACGAGAACCTGATCGCTGGGCGGCAGGCCGACCCCAACCGATCGGGCAGCCGTGAGGATCCGCTCGAACAGGGGGCGGAAGAAGAGCGAGGTATCGAAGGGCAACGGCGTGACCGGCACGTGGTCGATTGCGGTTGGCGCGAACGATCGGGCCAGGCGGCTTGGCGTGGCACCGCCAGCCGGCCGCGGGGTCGGGGCAGGCGCCCTGACGGTCAGCGGGCGTGCCTGGAGCAGCCATGTCCGGTTCTCCGCGGCCGCCCACTCGATATCCTGCGGGCCGCCCAACGCCTCCTCGACGCGCAGCGCGTCGCGTCCGAGCTCCCGGAGAAGCGAGGCGGGCAGGTCCCCGACTCCCTCCAGCCGACCCGCCCCCCGATCGATCCGCCAGCGCTCGCCGCTCGCCTGGCCCGAGACGAGCGCCTCGCCGAGCCCGCGCACGGCCTCGACGACCATCACCGACCGGTCGCCCGAGACCGGGTCAACCGTGAACAGCACGCCCGCCCAGTCGGCCGGGACCATCCGCTGCACCACGACGGCCATCGCGAGGTCCGCCTCGTCCCAGCCGCGCTCGCGGCGGTAGTCGACGGCCCGGGGCGACCACAGCGACGCCCAGCAGCGCCGCACGGCGTCGAGCAGCGCCTCCTCGCCCTCGACGTCGAGGAAGGTGTCGTGCTGGCCGGCGAACGAGGCGGCCTCGAGGTCCTCCGCATTCGCCGAAGACCGGACCGCGACCCTGCCACCGAGGCTCCGGTAGGAAGCGACGATCTGGTCGCGGAGCGGTGTCGGAAGGTCCGCCTGTTCCAGAGCGTCGGCGCGACGGGCGGCGGGCAGGTCGGCGATGCCGAGCGACGCGACGGCCGCCCGGTAGGCGGAGGTGGAGAGGACGAACCCGTCGGGGACGCGCAGGCCGAGCGCGACCAGCCGGGCGAGGCCGGCACCCTTGCCGCCCGCGACCGAGACGTCGGTCGCCGCCGCATCGTCGAGTCGGATGACCGCGGGCTCGTCGCGGCGCGTCGTCACGCGGGCTCCTTCCGCGCGGCGGGGCGGCCGGCGATCGTCGCCCACGCGAACCCGGCGAGGGCCGCGACCGCCAGCACGGCCACGGCGACGGCGAGCTCCGGCTTCACCGTCATGACGACGACGATGCCGAACAGGATCGCGACGTCCACGCGCACACCCACCGCCAGCAGCGGCTCGCGCAGCCGGCCTGCGAGGTCGTCGGGGACCGGCCCTGCCGGGAGCGCCCTCGCCGCGGCGCCGATCGCCTTGACCCGCGGTTCCAGCACCAGCCCGCCCAGGACGCCGACGGCGAGCGCGCCGGCGATCCCCGCCACGATCCAGCCCGTCGTGACCCCCCAGGTCGCGACCGCCATGGACAGCCCGGCGAGCGCGAGAAGGACGCCGCCAACGCGGACGAACGGCTCGGAGAGCTCGATGAGCTCGATCGCGCTCTCGACCTGCCCCACCTGTGTCGCCCGCCCGAGCAGGACGATCCCGTACAGCCAGGCGCCGAGAGCGAGGAAGACGCCCGCGACGCCCGCGACGTGCGCCGCGAGGGTGATGTCGTACAGGCTCACTCTTGGTCGGCCCTTGCCGCGATGCCCTCGAGGACGAGCTTCACAAGGGATCGTGGGGCGTCGCCGGCCGGCGTCCCCGTGAGGTGGAACGTGACCAGCGTGAAGAAGATCGCCCGGGCCGCGGTCATCGAGTCGTGCGGCCTGAGCTCGCCGAGGGCCACGCGCGACTCGAGATATCGCGCGACGAATCCGGCCCCATCGTCGATCCTGCGCTGCAGCTCGGCCCTGATCTGCCCGTCCGTCTGGGCCTCGTGGGCCACCAGCCGCACCATCGGCTCCCGCTCGGAGAGCATCGCGTCGAACCGCTCGGCGAGCTCGCTGAGGACCAGGCCCGCAGGACGATCAGGCAGGTCGGTGAGCATGGCGCGGAGCTTCGGAAAGAAGCTCCGCTCGGCGAGCACCGCCGCGAGCAGCTCGCTCTTGCTGCCAAAGTAGTGGTATGCGAGCCCCGGCGCGGAACCGGTGGCCTCGGCCAGGTCCTTCATCGAGGTCGCGTCGAACCCCCGCTCAGAGAAGAGCTCGAGCGCGGCGTCCAGGAACTGCTCCCGTCTGGTGTCGGCGTGGACCCGCCTGCCCGTCGTCGCCGTCATGGTGCCTCGCTAATTGATCGTTCATTCAACAATACATGCCACGCGGGCGGCGGTCAAGCGCGACCTATACACCGGGGTCACGGGCGTACGTACACGAATACGTACGCATTATCTGTTGCGCTCGGCGACCTACGCCGCTAGCGTGTTCGTTGCGCGTCGCGCCAGAACGAGGGACCGTGGTCACGCGGTCTGACGGACGGATGATCGCCAGGCGATAGGAACACTGACCATGGTGCAGCAGTTGTTGAGCGCGAGGAAGGGGAGCCGGGTCAGCCGACCGAACTCGGCGGCCCGGGGATTGGGCGCCCGCGAAGCATCGACGATGGGATTGCACTCGGCCCCGCCCGCGGAATCTCCTGTGGCAGGCGTCGGCGACCTCCCTCTGCGCGAACTGGTTGAGGAGTACACGGCTGCCCTCGAGGTCGCGGGCCGCAGCCGCCGCACCATCGACTGGTATCGGGCGTACTTGGAGGGCTTCGCCGGGTTCGCCGAGCGCGACGGCGAGGCGGCCGCCCTCCGCCACTTGTCGCCTGCGACCGTTCGACGCTGGCTGCTCGCGGCCCAGGCGGCGCGAGCCCGACCGCTCGCGCCGAACTCGGTCGCCGGCCGCATCCGCACGCTGCGGGCGTTCGGCCACTGGCTGCAGCGTGAGCTCGGGCTGGGCGCGGACCTCCTAGCTGGGCTCTCGCCGCCCAGGGTCCCGGACGTGCTTGTCCCCAGCCTCACCGCCGCGCAGATGCGGGCGCTGCTGGCCGCGGTCGACGGCGGCTCCGAGGCGGTGGTCCGGGACCGGGCGATCGTGCTCCTGCTGCTCGACACGGGGATCCGGCTCGGCGAGCTCGTCTCCCTCTCGGTGGGGGACGTCGACCTCGCGGAGGGGCGCTGCCGGGTCATGGGCAAGGGGTCGAGGGAGCGGGTGGTCCCGCTTGGCGGCCGGGCGCGGCGCGCCATCCGTATGTCGCTCGTCACCCGTGGGAAGCTTTCCGCCGACGATGCACTATTCGTCGGGCGTCGGGGTGGCCGGCTGACGGCACGGGCCGTCCAGTTACTCGTCCGGCGCCTCGGCCGCGCGGCCGAATTCTCCGGGCGCTGCTCGCCGCACGTCCTCCGCCACAGTTTCGCCCGGGCGTTCCTGACCAACGGGGGCGACGTGTTCTCGCTCCAGCGGATCCTCGGCCACAGCCCGGCCTCGCTGCAGGTGACGCGCCGCTACGTCCGGCTGCTCGACGACGACCTGCGCGCCGTCCACCGCCGGGTCTCGCCCGTCGACCGGCTCTGAGCGGCGGCGCCCGGGCGCCGAGGGCCGATCGCCCGATGCCGAGCGATCCCTTCGCTACGCCTCACGGCGGACGCCGGCGCTGATCGCGGAGGTCGTGGCCTCGAGGACAGTCAGCGTCGTCCGCAGCTCGTGGACTCGCGTCCTCGAGGAAATGCCGCTGGCATGGTCACCGGATGCCGCTCGCCTGACGGCGAGGGACCCTACGCTGCCGTGTCCAGCGGCGGTCGACCGGTAGGGATCATTCGAGCGGGGTGAAGGTCGGGTCCGGCTCAAGCGCTCCCGGGACTGTTGTCGGCCGCGTCGCCGAGGAGGCGCTCGACGATCACGACGTCCCGCCACGCGCCGTCAAGCCTGGCGTGGCACCGGTACACGCCGACCTCGGAGAAGCCCATCGAGCGGAGCAGCCCCCGGCTCGCCGCGTTGTCCGTGAAGACGCGCGACAGCAGCTTCCACAGCCCGGCCGCCTCCGACTCCCGGACGAGCGCCGCCATGACCTCGCGGCCCACGCCCCGGCCCCGGTGCGCACGGTCGACGTACACGTTGAACTCGGCCACGCCCGCGTAGCACTCCCGCCCGGGGCGGTAGGCCGACGTGTCGGCGAACCCGACGACGCTGCCGGCACGCTCGGCGACGACGATGGGGTGGGTGCCGTCGAACCACGCCGCGACGTCCTCGGGCGATCTCAGGCGCGTCTCGAAGGTCGCCACCCGGTCCTGGATCCCCTCGTTGTAGATGCGGGCGATCGACGCGGCGTCGGACGGCGTGGCAAGGCGGGCGCTCACGAGGTGGGTTTCCGGTGCATCGAGCTTCGCGGCCCGCGCGGCTCGGGCCGAGCCCATCCTACGATGGTAGGACGCCGCCGCCCTGCCGGCCCGGCACGCGAGGTCATGCCGACCATCTCGCCGGCGCCGCCATTGTCCGACCCCGCCCGAGGCGCACCTGGTGGCGCCCGGGTCACGCCGACGGCAGCTCGATCCAGAAGTCGGCGCCGCGGGCGGGCGTGCTCGCCACCCCGACGCGGCCGCCCATCGCCTCGGTGATCGCCTTCACGATCGCGAGCCCCAGGCCCGACGCGCCGCGGGCGCGGTCGCGCGACGCGTCCGCCTGGTAGAAGCGCTCGAACACGTGGGGCTGGTCCTCCGCCGCCACGCCCGTGCCCGTGTCGCGCACGTGGAGCCGGACCGCCGGGCCCGCCTCGGCCGAGCCCGCGAGCGTGATCGCGCCGCCGGCGGGCGTGTGCCGCATCGCGTTGTCGACCAGCGACCCGAGCATCTGCCGCAGGCGCTCGGGGTCTGCCACCACGACGAGCGCCTCGGGCGCGTCGACCTCGATCGCGATCTGCGCCTCCTCCCCGCGGGCCCGGAACCCCTCCGCGACGCGGCGGAGGGTTGACGCGACCTCGACGGGCTCCGGCCGGAGGTCGAGGCCGCGGCCCTCCGCGAGGCTGATGGTGCGCAGCTCGTCGATGATCCGCGACAGCACCCGGGCCTGCCCGCGGATCGTCGCAAGGTGGCGGGGCTCGGGCTCGTAGACGCCGTCGATGATCGCGGACGTCGTCGCCTCGATGACCGTGAGCGGAGTCCGCAGCTCGTGGATCGCGTCCTGGAGGAACCGCCGCTGGGTCGCCTCCGACGTGGCCAGCGTGTCGGCCATCCGGTCGAAGGCGCGCGCGAGGTCGCCGATCTCGTCGCGCCGCCCGGCGAGGCCCGAGCGCCGTTCGAGGTCGCCGTCGGACACGGCCGCGGCCGCGGTCTCGAGCCGCCGCAGCGGGCGCACGAGCCGGTCGGCGGCGACCGCCCCGGCGATCGCGGCGAGGACCGCGGCCGCCAGCGCGAGGATTGCCACCCGCAGGGTGATGGCCTGCACGACGTCGTCGGCGGAGCCCGTGCCGGCGGGCTGCGCGGAGGCCCGCGGGCTGTCCCAAGCCTGGGGGCTCGGAGCGGCTTCCCCGGGCTGGCTCGATTGGACCGGCACGCGGGCGACGGCCAGGACCACCCCGCCGGGGTCGGCCTGGCCCTGCCAGCCCGGCCAGTCGGTCATCCACGGGCCTTCGGACCACTCCGGGTGGTGCGTCGGCCTTGGCGTGGGGCGCGGCGTCGGCCTTGGCGTGGGCCGCGGCGTGGGCCGCGCGCTGGGTGATGCCGCGGGAGTGGCCGCGGGGGCTGGCGACCCCCCAGGGGGCGACGCGGTGTCCGGCCCGGCCGATGGAACCGGCGCCGTCGCGGGGCCTGCGGGTGTGCTGGGGTCCGCCGTGAGGGCCGGTCCGGGGGCGCCGTCCGCGCCCCGCTGGCCCGATCCGACCACCCCCGCCGCGAGGAGCGGGGTCCCGAGCACGACGACCGCGCCGGCGGCGAGCGCGATGGCGCCGTACGTGGCGGCGAAACGGGCGCGGAGCCTCACGGCCGGTCGGCCGGGCGCCACGCCCGGTACCCGACGCCGCGGAGCGTCTCGACGTAGCTCGTCCCGTCCGGCGCCGGGTCGAGCTTGCGGCGCAGGTTCTTCACGTGGCTGTCGATCGCCCGGTCGAAGGCGTCGAAGGCCTGGCCGAACAGGGCCTCGCCGAGCTGCTCGCGCGTCCAGACCCGTGACGGCTGCTCGGCGAGGGCGGCCAGGAGGTCGAACTCGGTCCGGGTGAGCTCGACCCTCGCGCCTGAGCGCCGCGCCTCGCGCGCTGTCCGGTCGATCACGATGACGCCGAGCGCGAGGCCCTCCGCGCTGGCCGAGGCGCCCCCCTGGTCGGCGCGCACGCGGCGCAGCACGGCGCCGATCCTGGCGACGAGCTCGCGGGGCTCGAAGGGCTTGGTGACGTAGTCGTCGGCGCCGAGCTCGAGGCCCGCGACCCGGTCGATGACGTGGTCGCGGGCGCTCAGGATGATGACGGCGCTCGGCGACCCGTCGGCGCGCAGCGCCCGCAGCACGTCGAGCCCCGAGACGAGGGGCATCATCACGTCGAGCACCACGACGTCGGGCCGGAGCTCGCGGGCGAGCCGCAGGGCAGCCTCGCCGTCCTCGGCGGTCTCGACGACGTACCCGTCGCGCTCGAGGTACGCGCGCACGACGTCGCGGATGTTGGGCTCGTCGTCGGCGATCAGGACGCTTGCGCTCATGGCCTCGCCAGCGTACGGGCGCGGTCGGCGGTCAACCGACCGCCGACCGTCGCGCCGTTGGGTGCCGACCGGCCCCTATGCGGGCAACCGGGCGTCAGTGCCAGCCGCAGCAGTCGTCGCACCCGCCGGACCAGCCGCTGCCGGACTGCGTGCTCCCGGACTGGTGATGCGTAGAGCGAGGCGAGGGGGTCGCCGCCGGCGCCGTCCAGCGGTGCTGGCTGGAGTAGGTCCGCGTCCCGGGCGTGCTGCCGGTGGCGCGGGACGGCGCGCGCGCGGCTGTCGCCGACGGGGCTGCGGCGGGGGCCCGAGTGGCCAGCGGTGCGGCGACGGGGATGGCGACAGGCGCGGCCAGGTCGACGGCGGCCGGGGCCGCGGGCGTCACCGAGGCCGCGTCGGCGACCGTGGGGTTGCCCGCCCGGAACGGGTCGACGGCCGCCACGGTCGTGACGGCGAGGAGCGCGACGAGCGCCCCGAAGGCGAAGGCGGTGATCTTGGGCTGCATCGCTCCTGCTCCTGCTCTCTCGGGCCCGGGCGGCGTGTCCGGGTGGTGCTCAGGGAGCGTCGCAGGCCCGTGTGGACGTACGCTGGATCCCCGGTGGCGGCCCTGTGGAGGTCTCGTCGCCCGTGTACACTTGAGCGATGGCTCAAGTGTTCGCCTCCGAGATCGACGCCGACGCCTGCTCGGTCGAGTGCCTCCACCCGGACACGATCGCGCCGCTGCTCGGGCGGTCGCTTGGCGCGGAGGGCGCAAGAGCCGTGGGAGAGCTGTTCGCGACGCTCGCCGACCCCTCCCGGGCGAGGATCGTCCACCTGCTCGCGATCACCGAGCTGGACCTCTGCGTCTGCGACATCGCCCTCGTCCTGGGCATGAGCGTCTCGGCGCTGTCGCACCAGCTCCGGCTCCTGCGCGAGCGGGGAGCGGTCGAGCGGCGCAAGGCCGGCCGCATGGCCTACTACCGCCTGGTCGACGGCCACCTCCGCGACCTGGTGGTGGGCGCCGCGAGCCACGTCGCCGAGACTGCCTGATGGCGCACGCCCACGGGTCGGCCGCCGCGGCGAGCCGCAATCGCCTCGTTGCGGTGCTCGGCCTCAGCCTCGTCATCCTCGTCGTCGAGGCCACGGGCGCGCTCGCCTCGCACAGCCTCGCCCTGCTCGCCGATGCCGGGCACATGCTCACCGACGCGTCGGGCATCGGCCTGGCCCTGCTCGCGATCTGGTTCGCCGGACGTCCCGCGACCAACGGCCGCACCTTCGGCTACCTGCGGGTCGAGATCATGGCCGCGGTGGCCAACGCGCTCCTGCTGTTCGGAGTCGCGGCATTCATCCTCTACGAGGCGTGGCAGCGGCTCTCCGCGCCGCCCGAGGTCGCGTCGGGGCTGATGCTCGCGGTGGCGCTCGTCGGACTCGCCGCCAACGGCGTGTCGCTCCGCCTGCTGCGCCAGGCCCAGGGGGAGAGCCTCAACATGCGCGGCGCCTACCTCGAGGTGATGGGCGACTTCGCGGGCTCGGCCGCGGTCATCGTGGCCGCGCTCGTCATCGCCGCCACCGGCTGGGCGCAGGCGGACGCGGTCGCGTCCGTGGCCATCGCGCTGCTGATCCTGCCGCGGACGCTGGCCCTCCTCCGGGACGCCACCGACGTCCTCCTCGAGGCGACCCCCAAGGGCATCGACATGGACCACGTTCGCCAGCACATCCTCGACGCGCCCGGCGTCGTCGACTGCCACGACCTGCACGCGTGGACGATCACGTCGGGCATGAACGTGGTCTCGGCCCACGTCATCGTGGCCGACGGCGCCGACCCGGCCCTGACCCTCGACGCGCTGTGCCAGTGCCTGTCCGACGACTTCGACATCGAGCACTCCACCTTCCAGCTCGAGACCGCCGACCGCCGGCGGCTCGAGGAGAGGAGCCACGCATGAGGAACCCCGCTCAGCGCACGATCCGGGGACGCGCCTCCGCCGAGCGCGCCACCGTCGGTAGATCGGCGGGGCCGCGGCGGTGCTGGTTGGGGGGTCAGAAGAGTCGGCCGCCACCGCCTCGGCCTGGTGGACTCGGCCGTCAAGCACGACTTGGCAAGCGCTGGTCCAAGGTCGGGTCGCCGACGACGGCGCAGCTCGCCTGGATCTCGGCTCCGCGGCTGTCCGAGCCCGAAGGCCGACACGGAGGGTCATGCCCAGCCCGACGCACTGGCTGAATTGGCCGGCCCATCCGGCCCTGTTGTACGAGCGCGAGGACGATGCCCGGGCCGGCCGCTTGGCTCAGTCCGCGCAGCTCCCGCGGCACGAGCAGGCGGCCTCGGGCGCGCCGTCCTGGACGTAGGGCTCGTCTCGCGCGAGGGCGATCTCGGCGCGGGCGAGCTCGCGCCCGAGGTAGGCGGCGTGATCGAGGCGGCTGACGAGCCCTTCCTCGATCGCCGCCATGTACAGCTCGGCGCTGGACTGTCCCTCGATGACCCGGTGAAGGACGCCATCGTTGCGGTAGTGCTCGAGGGACAGGGCCGAGCGCGCCCCGTCTGCATAGACGACGAAGTAGCCGGCGGGGTCTGGCACGGTCCGGTCTGGCAGCCGACCGGTGATCACCGGCACGCGAGCCACGACCTCGACGCCAGGGACCGGGCCGGGATCACGACGGGCGCACGTGGCCGCCGCCTCGAGGACCGCGGCAGCATCGCGCCCGCCGACCAGGTCGACGAGCTCCACCGTGGCGCGGAAGTGCTCCGCGAGCGCGGCCGGCACGTTCTTGAGGACCGGGCGCTTGCCGGGCGCGCCGACGATCCGACCACGGCCGTCGAGGCCGTTAGCGCCGAGCGCCAGGAGCGACTGCCCGGGCAGGTGCCCGATGCGCTGGCGGGTATCGGCGCCGGCGAGGACCAGGAACCTGATGTGGGGGTTGCCGACGACGTTGGCGATCAGCCGCTCGATGCCGAGGTTCTCGGTGCGCAGCGAGCCGACGAGCGCGATCTCGGGCCCGGCGCCCGCGACGACGGCCTCGAGGAGCGCGTCGTCATCGAGCGTGCAGACGGCGACGGGAGCCCGGTAGCGGAGGACCCGATACGAGCCTGGCAGCGGCGGCCACCCCTCGCGGGAGGCCACGGCCTCGGCCGGGCAGGCGGCCTCGGCGCCGGCCGCGTCGGCGACCGCGTTGAGCGCGACCGCGGGCCAGCAGACCTCGCAGCCGAGGCAGTCGTAGCGGGCCGGGACGATGTGGCCCCGGGCCGCAGCGAGCGCTCCGACGAGTCGATCGGGCGGTTCGGAGCCCGCGGCTGCCTCGATCGTCGGCAGCGAACCGGCGAAGCAGCCGCACGCCGCGCACTTCTTCGCCGCCGTCGCCAGCTCGAGGTTCTCCGCGGCGACGAGAGCCGCCGCCTCGGTCAGGGCCGCCATCGGGCCGACTCCTCAGCGACACAGAGGCCCTTGTCGAGCACGCCGGGCACGCAGGGATCGACGAGCCGGTAGTAGACGCGGGCGCCGCGTCGCTCCGAGGCGACGACGCGCAGGTCCAGCAGCCGCGTGAGCTGGTTCGATGCGGCCTGCGGGGTCATCGCGACGCTGGCCGCGAACTCGCCCCATGAGAGCTCGCCGGCCCGGACGAGGGCGTGGATGAGCCCCATCATCAGTACGTCTCCTTCTGTTGCGCCGTCGCCCGATCGCCCCGCTGCTCGGCGTCCGGGGACGCGCCTGGAGGCGGACGCAAGGAGCGCCGATCTGGCGGCCCGTAGTTGAGGCATGCCTCGATCTGCGGGGCCACCTCGGCCAGGACGCGCGCCGACGCGTCGAGCAGCCGACCGACGGAGGGATCGGCGAGCCGGTAGACGTTGTAGCGGCCTCGTGGCTCCATCGCGACGAGGCCGCACTCGAGCAGGCAGCGCAGGTGGTTCGACGCCCGTTGCGGCGTCAGCCCAACCAAGCTGGCCAGCTGGCCGGCGGTCAGCGGGCCTCGGCGCAGCTCGCGCAGGATGGCGAGGCGAGAGGGATCGGCGAGACCGCGGTGGAGCTTGGTCTCGATTTCGAGCGAAGGGCGCCCAGCCACTGTCATCGGTTCAGGCATGAGTGAACAATAGCCACCCCTCCTGTGCCTCAGACAGGCCTGTCGATCATCAACCTCGGTCCGGACGGCCTGTCCCGTGGCCAGATCGCGGGAGTATCGTTTCAGCAATGCGTGAATTACCAGCCAGTAGGACGTGAGTGACCGATGCCGACCGACCACGTGCGCGACGACGATCACGAGGACCACGACGAGGACGAGGAGCGCGAGGGCGCCCACGCCGGTCCGTGGTGGACCTACCCGCCGATCCTTGGCGCGGCCGTCTCGGGAGTCCTGCTGGCGGCGGGCTGGCTCGGATCGATTACCGGCCTCCTGCCCGGCCCACTGCCCATCGCCTTCTACCTTGCCTCGATTCCATTCGGCGGCTATTGGTGGGCCCGCGAGGGCCTCGAGGAGCTGGTCTCGGAGCGCGAGGTCGGCATCGAGGTCCTGATGGCGGTCGCCACCGTCGGGGCGGCGGCGCTCGGCTTCTGGGAGGAGGCGGCGTTCCTGGTCTTCCTCTACGGCTCGGCCGAGGCCGTCGAGTCCCTCACGTTCGCCCGGACCCGCTCGGCCATCCGCGCCCTGCTCGACCTCGCACCGAAGGAGGCGCACGTCCTGCGCGACGGCGCCGAGCTGACGATCCCGGCGACCGACCTCGTGCCCGGCGACGTCTTCCTCGTCCGGCCGGGCGAGGGCCTCGCGACCGACGGCGTCATCCGCGCGGGCGCGTCGAGCCTCGACGAGTCGCCGGTCACGGGCGAGAGCGTGCCGGTCGACAAGGGCCCGGGCGACCCGGTGTTCGCGGGCACGATCAACCGCCAGGGCGCGCTCACGATCGAGGCGACCAAGGCGTTCGCGGACAACACCCTGTCCGCGCTCATCCACCTCGTCGAGGAGGCGCAGGGCCAGAAGGGCACGGCCCAGCGCTTCATCGACCGCTTCAGCCGCGTCTACAGCCCGCTCGTCCTCGTCGGCGCGGCGCTCCTGGCGATCGTCCCGATCGCGCTCGGCGGCGACCCCAGGGAGTGGGTCACCCGGGCGATCACGGTCGTCGTCGCCGGCGCACCGTGCGCCCTGGTCATGTCGACGCCGGTCGCCATGGCCGCCGGGATCGGCTCGGCCGGCCGGCGCGGCGTCCTCATCAAGGGCGGCATCCACCTCGAGAACCTGGGCACGGTCCGGGTGGTCGCGCTCGACAAGACGGGGACGCTCACCCACGGCCGGCCGGTCGTGACGGACATCGTCCCGCTCGACGGCACCGACGAGGCGGGCCTGCTGGCGGCCGCCGCCGGCGTGGAGCGGCTGTCGGAGCATCCGCTCGCGCGGGCGATCGTCGCCGCCGCGAGCGAGCACGGCGTCGTCCCGTCGGACGCCACCGACTTCGCGGCCCTCACCGGAGCCGGCGCCGCGGCGCGCCTCGACGGCCGCCTCGTCCACGTCGGCAGCCCCGACCTGTTCGGCGAGCTCGGTGCCGCACCGTCGGCCGCGACCGCGGCCCTCCTCGAGGAGATGCGCGAGGAGGGCAAGACGGTCGTCCTCGTCGGCGAGGGTCCCGCCGACGCGACGGCCGGCGTGCGGGTCCTCGGCCTGCTGGCGATCCGCGACCAGGTCCGGCCCAACGCCGCCGCGGCCGTTGCCGAGCTGCACCGCCTGGGGGTCGGGCGAGTCGTGATGCTGAGCGGCGACCACCCGCGGACGGCCCGCGCGATCGCCCGGGAGCTCGGGATCGACGACGTCCGGGCGGGCCTGAAGCCCGAGGACAAGGTCGCCGCCATCCGCGAGCTCGAGCGCGAGCACGGTGCGGTGGCGATGATCGGTGATGGCGTCAACGACGCGCCGGCCCTCGCCGCAGCGACGGTCGGGATGGCAATGGGGACCGCGGGCTCCGACGCCGCGATCGAGGCGGCCGACGTCGCGCTCATGGCCGACGACCTCGAGAAGGCGGGCTACGCCCTGCGGATCGGCCGCAAGGCGCGCCGCGTGTCGCGCCAGAACCTGGCGTTCTCGCTGGTCATCCTGCCCATCCTCATCCTGGGCGCGGCGGGCGGCCTGTTCACGGTCGTCCTCGTCGTCACCGTCCACGAGGGGGCAGAGCTGCTCGCGGTGGCCAACGGCCTCCGCGCCGCACGGGCCTAAAGGAAGGGGAGCCATGACCTACGTGATCGCCGAGCCGTGCGTCAACGTCATCGACCAGGCGTGCGTCGCGGTCTGCCCGGTGGACTGCATCCACTTCGAGGAGGGGGTCGACCGGATGCTCTACATCGACCCGAACGAGTGCATCGACTGCGGCGCCTGCGAGCCCGAGTGCCCCGTCCAGGCGATCTTTCCCGAGGAGTCGGTGCCACCCGCCTGGACGGGCTACACCGAGGTGAACGCCCTCTGGTACCGCGACCCCGCGGCCGCGCGGCGGCTCGTGGACGAGCTCCGTCCCGAGTCGCCCTGAGCGGCTGACTCGGGTCCAATCGCTGACACGAGCCTGTCGGCTCTTGGCATTCGAGGGCCCGCCGCACAACATCACCTGGCGCGACTTCCTTGGAGCAGGCCACCGTGGACCGGCTCCGCTTCACCGACCCGGACACCACAGGGGTACCGATGATCACTACGACGGGCTACACCTTCGGGACCCGGATGATCGGGTCGATCGACGACGTCCGTCCCAGCGTCGAGGCGGCCCTGAGGGCTGAGGGCTTCGGCGTCCTCACCGTGATCGACGTCCAGGCGACGATGAAGGCCAAGCTCGGGGTTGACCGGCCGCCGTTCGTGATCCTGGGCGCGTGCAACCCGCCGCTCGCCCATCGGGCCCTGGAGGCGGACCCGTCGGTGGGCGCCCTCCTGCCGTGCAACGTCGTGCTGCGCGAGGACGGGCCGGAGACGATCGTCGAGGCAATGGACCCGCTCGCCGTCCTCGGCATCGTCCGGGAACCGGCGATCGCGTCCGTCGCGGAGGAGGCGAAGGCGCGGCTCGAGCGGGTGATCGAGGGCCTGGCGACGAGCCGCTGACGCCGCCACGCCCGAGCGGGCATCGGGCTGCCGACCCACGGTATGCCTCAGGTCCCACTCCGGGCAGTCGCGCGATGCTGGCTTGCCCGTTTGGGTTGGGGCCGAGCGGCTCGCGGCCGGCGCGCGGCCCTGCGGCTAGATCCGGACGGGACCTACGGCCACGCCTCGTCGACCTGTTCCCGGGCGCGGCTGGCGAAGAGAGTGAGGCGAAGACGGCGGCGGCCAGAGGGGCAGCTCCGGCGGCGACAGCGGGGGGGCGGCGACTGATGCACCGGCGGTCGGGCGCCGTCGGGGTCGAGCCCTCCTCGAGCCGACCGGCAGGGCCGCGTCCGCCGGCGCGCGGTCGAGAGCAGGGTGATCCGGGCGGCTCTGGCTGCATGGACCCGACGCCAAAGACCAGGGGCGCTACCCGCGCAGTGCGTCCTCGATCCACTCACGGGGCGGCACGCCGCGCAGCCCTGCCGGCGTCTGGAACACCCGGCACCGCGGCGTGTAGTCACCTGGGTCCACGTAGCCGGGGACGATGTCCCGGCCGTCGACGCGGATCGTGGGCGAGCCCGGGAAGCGGTGGGCAGCGGCGACGGCTGGGTCGCTCGCGTCGACGACCTCGACGGGCGTGCCAGGAGCAATGGCGGTGATCACCTCGTCCAGCAGCGCGCGGGCGGGCACGTGGCTCGGGCAGTCGACGAAGTACAGGAACTCGACGCGGTGGCTCACCACCCGATCGTAGTTCAGTTTGCGAGCGCCAGCTGAGCGCTCATCGCTTCAGCGGCAAACGAGACGGGTTGCCTTACGACGGCACTCGCGAATAGGTCAGACGTATGCGATCAGCGTTGAGCGCCGGGTTGCCGGGCCGGCCTTCTGCTCAGCCGCCGAGCAGCATGGCCCCGGTGCTCCAGAGCCCTAGGGCGAGCAGCACCGCGGTGATGGTCCACAGGACCGCCTGGCGCCGGGGCGAGTTGACGAGGTCGCCCACGACTGCGCGGTCACTCGACAGGCGGATCAGGAACGTCAGCGGCACCGCCAGGACGAGAACGTTGAGGACCATCGCGTTGACCACGACACCCACGAGGTCCGTCGCGAGGAGCGCCACGGCGGCCGCGGGCAGGATCTCGAGCAGGTAGAGGCCGTAGAACATCGGCGCCCGCCTCGGCGTCAGGTTCAGGCTGCGCGGCCAGCGGAAGAGCTCCGCCCAGGCCCAGGCCGAGGAGAGGGAGATGACGATGGCGGCGAGGAGGCCCGCCCCGATCATGCCGGCCGCGATGAGCACCGCGCCGCCGCCGACGGCGAGGCCGGCGAGGCCGGCCGGCAGGACCATGCCCCCGGCGGAGATGGTGGACCCGGCCCCGGCCGCCACCGCCGCGGCCGCCGCCACGACCACGGCGGCCATCAGGACCTGGCTGGCGATCGAGCCGGCCATCGTCTCGAAGCGCGCCGCGCCCAGGTCGTCCCGGCGCAGGCCCTTGTCCACGCTGGCGGCCTGCTGGTAGAAGAGCATCCACGGCATGATCACCGCGCCGATGGTGGCCACCACCAGCTCGAGGTACCCGTCGTGGCCGAACTGCCCGGCCGGCGCGAAGCCGGCGAGCACGGCCGACGGGTCGGGCCGAGCGGCGACGGCCAGGGCGACGAAGGCGAACAGGCCCAGCGAGAGGACCAGCACGAGGCGCTCGAACCGCGCGTAGCTGCCCGTGAGGACGATGCCCGTGTGCAGCGCCAGGGCCCCGGCCACCGCCACGCCGGCGGGGATGCCGACGATGCTGGCGCCTAGCACGATCCCGGCGAACTCGGCGACATAGGCGACGAGGTCGATGGCGACCATCGACGTCACCGCCACCGCGCCCCAGCGCATCCCGTAGCGCTCCCGGATGAGCTCCGCGTGGCCGAGGCCGGTGGCCACCGCGAGCCGGGCCGTCATCTCCTGCACGAGGTACAGCACGGGGATCAGCAGCGCGAGCGGGAGCAGCATCGCGTACCCGAAGGAGCTGCCGGCCTGCGCCGCGGTGATGACCGACGCCGCGTCCACGTCCGCGATCATCACGATCCAGGCCGGGCCGAGAACGCGCAGCACGTGGGCGGCGCGTCGCGTCGTCGCGGCGCGGAGGGGGACGGCGAGGGGCGCTGCCACGGGGATGTCGACCATCAGGGTGTCCTTCATGCTGTCGGCGGAGTGACGGGCGTCGCCTGGATCGTCGCAGCGACCTCCCGGGCGAGGACGACGACTCCGCTCGGGCCCTCGACCGAGAACACGCTGCGGCGCGGACCGACGGCGGTGACCTGCACGACCGCACCGATCGGCAGGCCGGCGCTGTGGAGGTAGGCGAGGACCTCCGCGTCGGTGTCGTCGAAGGCGTCCACCCGCAAGGAGGCGCCCGGCTCGCTGTCCGCAATCGAGGGCCCCGGGCGGCGGACGGGGTCACCAGGTGAGCGGGGGATCGGCTGGCCTTCGGGGCACGTCGGCGGGAAACCGAGGAACGCGTCGAGCGCGTCGAGCACCTGGGGGACTGTCGCGTGCTCGAGCAGGCAAGCCCAGCTCATCGCGTCGCCGGGCGCGAGCTCGAGCCGGTCGACCAGGAAACGCTCCCAGAGGCGCTGGCGGCGGATGACGTCCCAGGCCGCCGCGCGGCCCTGCCCGGTGAGCCGGAAGCCGCGGCGCTGCTCGTGCGCGACGAGTCCCTCGGCGGTCAGTCGGCGCAGCATCTCGTTGGCGGCGACGGGCGACACCCCCAGGCGCTCGGCCGCCGCGGCCGCGGCGACGGGCCCGTCGCCCCCGCCCAGCACCGCGAGCGTCTTGAGGTACATCTCGACCGCCTCGCTGAACCCTCCGGGGCGCACCGGCATCTCCCGCAACAGCCCCGGATCACCGCTTCGCGACGAACTCGGGCGTCCCTATCGTGCGTTCACAAGCCCGGTTTACGAGAGGTCCACAAGGTCGCCCGTCTTATGACGAAGGGCCCGGTTTGCATGGCCAGGGGGCACGGGCCAGCCCCGCATGCGCGACCGGCAGCCCGATCCGCCCATCACCGGCCTCGAGCCCGTCGATCACCGACACGTACACGACGTCGTCGTACACATCTGCCGTTTGCCGGAGGGACTGCGGTTCGTAACGTCTGGCGCAGGTTTGAGTGCTGGAAGGTTCGCGTGGACGTCGGAGAAGATGGCGATGCGCACGGGGCGGGTAGACCTTGAAGCTGCTTGAAGGTCAAGCCCGGGAACCGCCGGCGGCGCCCGGGCGCCGAGGGCCGATAACCCGATGCCGGGCCATCGCCGCCCCTGCGCGCCCCGGCCGCGGTCGGCCGTCATCCCGAGCGGCCCCGTGCGAGGCGGTCCGCCGGCGACGCGACCCGGTGCCGCGCCACGAGGTCGGCCTCGGTCAGGCTGACGTAGCGGCGGACCATGTCGAGCGTGGTGTGGCCCAGGATCTGCTGCAGGCTGAACACGTCGCCGCCGTTGACGAGGAAGCTGCGGGCGAACGTGTGGCGGAAGGTGTGGGGGCTGCAGCGGGTGCCGACGCCGGCGCGCCGCCCGAGGTCCGCGATCGCCTTCTGGAGCATGCGCCTCTCGATCGGCGCCCCGCGCGCGCCGACGAACAGCGCGTCGCCCGGACGCGAGGCGGCGCCGCGCCCCGCGACGTAGCGCACGACCGCCCGGCGGGCCGTGGCGCCGACGGGCACGATCCGCTCCTTGGACCCCTTGCCCATGACCCGGACCGTGCCGTCGGGCCGCAGGTCGCCGACCCGGAGCTGCAGCAGCTCGGCGAGCCGCAGCCCGGTGTCGAGCAGGAGCAGGACGACGGCGCGCTCGCGGGGCTCGGCGAGGGCGAGCATGCCCTGCAGCTCGGCGTCGGTGAAGGGGGCGATCAGCCGGCGCGGCACGCGCGGCCGCCGGAGCGCCCGGAAGCCGGCGGCCTCGCCCAGCTCCTCGGCCGCGCACCAGTTGCCGAAGGCCTTGAGGCCCCGGACGAAGCCGGCGACCGACTCGGGGGACAGCGTCGCGCGCAGGTCGAGCAGCCAGGCGCGGAGCTCGGGCGCCCCGACGCCGTCGAGCGGCCGGCCGGGGCCGAGCCGGCGCACGGCGCGGCCGGTGATGTACCGGTACCACTCGACGGTGCTCGGCGACGCGCCCTCGGCGGCCTTCGCGGCGAGGAACAGGTCGACCGCCGCGCCGAGCCCCACGGCGAGCGAGCCGCCGCCTGAGAAGCGGTCAGGGGGTTCCGAATGAGGCGAAGCGAGCGGATCACCGCCTGAGAAGCGATCAGGGGGCGCGGAATCAAGCGAAGCGCGCGGATTCCTGCGTGAGTCAGGCGAAGCTACGGGGTGGGAGTCAAGCGTACGTGCCATCGAGCGACCTCCTCGGCGGGTCGTCCGAGGAGGGTCGAAACCACAACATCTGGTGGTGCGACTGGCTCTGCTGCACCACAGGTTGTGTGTTGGCTGGCGCGCCAGGATTCGAACCTGGAACCCCCTGATCCAGAGTCAGGTGCTCTACCGTTGAGCCACGCGCCAGCGGGCTGCGGGAGTGTACCGCAACTCCGCGTCCCCGGACCAATCCCGGGGCCCCGGTGGGGTTCGCGGCTCGAGTCGGCCCGCCGTGCTAGCGTCCGAGGGCGCGCCAGTCCGGCGCGGGGGCGTCCGGATGCCCATGTCGGGCACGGGCGCCATGCGCATCGTGATCGAGATCGTGATCGAACGACTTCGCCTCGTCCGCCGCCGGCAGCTGGCCTCGGCCCTCGCCCTCGGCCTCGCGCTGCTCCTCGGCACGGCCCTCGTCGTCGGGCTCGCCGCCTGGCTGCTGACGCCCGGGGTGGACGACCTCCAGGTGCGCGTGGCCGCGCTCGCCGCGGCCCGGGGGTCCACGGTGGTGGAGCGGGGCGCCGTCCCGCCCCTGCTCGCTCGGGCGCTGGTCGACACGGAGGACGAGCGCTTCTACCAGCACCACGGGATCGACCTCATCGGCCTCGGCCGGGCGTTCCTGTTCGACGTGTCCCACGGGTGCCTGTGCCAGGGCGGGTCCACGATCACCCAGCAGCTGGCCAAGGACGTGTACCTGAACGGGTCCGATGCCGGGCTCAACAAGCTGGCCGACATGGCGCTGGCGCTCAAGGTGGAGTTCCGCTACGACAAGGCGCAGATCCTGGCCGACTACGCCAGCATCGTCGGAGTCGGGATCGACCGCTACGGGATGGCGAACGGCGCGTGCGCCTACTTCGGCGTCTCGCTCGACGGGCTGGACCTGCCGCAGGCGGCCCTCCTTGCGGGCATGCCCGAGGCGCCGTCCGCCTACGACCCGCTGGTGCACCGGGCTGAGGCGACCGCCCGGCGCGCCCACGTGCTCGACGCGATGGTCTCCGAGGGCGACATCACGCCGGCCTCGGCGGCGGCGGCGAACGGCGCGCCGCTCGTCTCGCCGCCGGCCTCGCCCGCCAGCTGCGCCGCCGCCTCCTCGTCGGGCTGACCCGCTCTATGCGGTGGCCGTGACCTCGCGGGTCGCGCGCCCCAGGGCATCGGCCAGCGCGTCGGACAGGAACGCGGTGAGCTGCTCCCACTCGATCAGGAACGCGTCGTGCCCCTTTGCCGACCGGATCTCGCGGTACGAGGCGTCCACGCCGGCGCCGACGGCCTCGTCCACCAGCCGGCGGACCTGGTCGGGCCCGAACAGGATGTCGCCCTCGATGCCGATGCCGGTGAGGCCGGTCCCCGACGCCGCCAGCGCCCGGAACGCCTCGAGCGTTCCGCCGCGGCCCCGGCCGACGTCGTGGTTGTCCATGACGCGCACGAGCACGCGGTACGTGTCCGGGTCGAAGCGGCCCAGGATCTTGTGGCCCTGGTAGTCGAGATACGACGAGACGGTGAAGCGCCCGTCGTCCTCGACCGAGCGGCCGAATCGGCCGTCGAAGTCCGCCTCCGAGCGGTAGGTGGTCATCGCCAGCTGGCGGGCCAGCTCGAGCCCCCGCTCGCCCAGCGCGTCGATCAGCCCGAGCTGGATGTGGTTCCAGCCGAGCGCCATGGCGCCCGTCGCGGCGGGCGCGCCGAGCACCGCGACGTGCCCGGCCGCGCCCGGCCGGGCGAGCGCCACCTCCTGGGCCACCATGCCGCCCAGCGAGCCTCCGGCGACGAGCGCGAACCGCTCGATGCCGAGGCGGTCGGCCAGCGCCCACAGGACGGCGGCCTCGTCGCGCACGGTGGGCTGCGGGAATGCCGAGCCGTAGGGGCTGCCGGTGCCGGGGTGGGGGGACGTCGGACCGGTGGTCCCATACCGCCCGCCGAGCAGGTTCGCGCACAGCACGCCCACCCGGTCGGTGTCGAGCGCCCGTCCGGGGCCGATGACCGGCTCCCACCAGTCGCCGGCCGCGTCCGCGGACCCGGTGAGCGCGTGGACCACCAGCGCCTGGGGCGCGTCGGGGCCGGGGCCGTCGTGCCGGTAGGCGACCGTGACCGGCAGCGAGGCCCCCGACTCGAGCGTCAGGGTGCCCACCGGCACGGTCTCGACCCGCCCGGTGCCGAGCGGCGGACTGGAGGCAGGCGACGCCCGGCGGGCCGCCGCAGAGGCCCGGCCCGGGGCGAGCCCGGCGGCCGCCAGGCCCTCGATGCCGGCCGCGTCGCCGGGGATGTCGAACTCCGACGCGGGGGAGCTGTCGGCTCGCCGCGCGGTGCCGTCGTCTGGGGCCATCGTGGCGGTCCTACGCGCCGGCGGGCGTCGGCGAGACCGCCGACCCGGTCGCGGCGCGGAGCGCCTGCTCGAGGTCCACGACGATGTCGTCGACGTGCTCGATGCCGATCGACAGGCGGATCAGGTCGTCGGTGACGCCGGAGGACGCCTGCTCCTCGGCGGACAGCTGCTGGTGGGTGGTGCTGGCCGGGTGGATCACGAGGCTCTTCGCGTCGCCCACGTTCGCCAGCAGGCTGAACAGCTTGACGCTGTCGATGAACGCGCGGCCGGCGTCGACGCCGCCCTTGATCCCGAACGTGATCATGCCGCCGAAGCCGCCCGACAGGACGCGCCGGGCGACGGCGTGGGTCGGGTGCGAGGCGAGGCCGGGGTAGTTCACCCAGGCCACCTCGGGCCGGTCGGACAGCCACTGGGCCACGCGCAGGGCGTTCTGGCTGTGGCGCTCGATCCGGAGCGGCAGCGTCTCGAGGCCCTGGATGAGCTGCCAGGCGTTCCAGGGCGAGATCGCCGCGCCGAGGTCGCGCAGGCCAACCACGCGCAGCTTGAGGATGTACGCGAGCGGCCCGAACGCGTCGGTGTAGCTGACGCCGTGGTACGAGGGGTCGGGGGCGACGAAGTCCTCGTGGAAGCGCGGGCTGGCGGCCCAGTCGAACCGGCCGCTGTCCACGACCACGCCGCCGATCACGGTGCCGTGCCCGCCGATCCACTTGGTGGCGGAGTGGATGACGACGTCGGCCCCGTGGTCGAACGGGCGGGCGATGAGCGGCGCGAAGGTGTTGTCCACGATCAGCGGCACGCCGTGCGCATGGGCGGCGGCGCTCACCGCGTCGAGGTCGGCCACGTCGAGGCGCGGGTTGCCGATGGTCTCGCAGTACCAGGCGCGGGTGTCGTCGTCGGTGACGGCCGCGTAGTTGGCCGGGTCCGAGCCGTCCACGAAGCGGACGTCGATGCCCAGCTTGGCGAGCGTGTAGTGGAACAGGTTGTAGGTGCCGCCGTAGAGGCTGGAGCTGGCGACGATGTTCTGCCCGGCCCGGGCGAGGTTCAGGATGGCCAGCGTCTCGGCCGCCTGGCCCGAGCTCAGGGCCACGGCGCCGACGCCCCCCTCGAGCGCGGCCACCCGCTCCTCGAACACACCGGTCGTGGGGTTCATGATCCGGGTGTAGATGTTCCCGAACTCCTGGAGCCCGAACAGGCGTGCGGCGTGGGCGGCGTCGTCGAAGACGTAGCTGGTCGTGGCGTAGAGCGGGACCGCGCGCGCCTTGGTGGTGGGGTCCGGGGCCTGACCGGCGTGGAGGGCCTGGGTCTCCGGACGGAGGCTGCCGAGGGCGCTGGGGTCGAAACTGCTCATCGTGGTTCGGTCTCCTGGCTGGCGCGCCGTGCGCCGGTGCGGGTTCGTCGAGGGGCCCCTGCGGGGTCTGGCTCGGCGGCTGCCCGTCGTTGTGGCCGGAGAACGAAAGAGCCGCGAACCCTCGCTGGTTCGCGGCCCCGGGACCTCGGCTCCGAGATCCCCGCTGTCACCCGCTGTGTGCGGTCAGCGCGCGGCGATCTCGGCGCCCGTCTCCGAACGACGGGGCCGCCCACGCATGCACATCAACCAGGACACAGTCGTGTGGGTCATCAGGCTGCGCAGGATGGGGGAGCGGGGGCGGTTCCGTCAAGCCCTCGCGCCCAGACGCAACCGAACTGCAATCGTGGGCGCCGCGGCGGACCCGGTCCGGTCTGGCTCGCTGGGCGAGTGCACCGGCCAGGGGCCCGGCCAGACGGCTCGCCTATCATCGCCGCATGCCTGAGCTGCCCGCCTCGTTCCGAGCCTTCGTCGTCGACAAGCCCGCCGGGGGCCCCTTCAGCCGGGGCGTGCGCGAGATGGACCCGCGCGACCTCCCTCCCGGGGAGGTGACGGTCCGGGTGGAGTGGTCGGGGGTCAACTTCAAGGACGCGCTGGCGGCACGCGAGGACGGCAGGGTCGCCCGCGGCTACCCCCTGATCCCGGGGATCGACCTGGCGGGGACCGTGGTGGCGTCTGAGGACGACGCGTTCCCGGTGGGCAGCGCCGTGCTCGCCAACGGCTACGACATCGGTGTCGCCCGCCACGGCGGGTACGGGGAGCTGGCGCGGATCCCATCGGCGTGGGCCGTCCCGATGCCGGCGGGCCTCACCGCCAAGGATGCCATGGAGATCGGCACCGCGGGCTTCACCGCGGCGATGAGCGTGGCGGCGCTGGAGGATCGCGGACTGGAGCCCGGCGCCGGGCCGGTGCTGGTCACGGGCGCCTCCGGCGGGGTCGGCTCGGCGGCGATCGCCATCCTGTCCGCGCGCGGGCACGAGGTGTGGGCGGCCACCGGCAAGGCGGACGAGCACGACCGCCTGCGGGACCTCGGCGCGAGCGGCTTCCTGGCCCGCGAGGAGGTCACCGGACCGGGTCGGCCCCTGGAGCGCGAGCGGTGGGCGGGAGCCGTGGACACGGTGGGCGCCGCCACGCTGCCCTACGTGCTCCGGACCCTGCGCATCGGCGCGGCCGTGGCCTCGTCAGGGAACGCATCCGGCGCGGAGCTCGCCACGACCGTGTTCCCGTTCATCCTCCGCGGCTGCGCGCTGCTGGGGATGGACTCCGCGAACATGGCGATCGAGCGCCGCCGCGCCCTGTGGGGCCGCCTCGCCGGGGACCTCCTCCCCCGGGGGATCGCCGACGGGATCACCGAGGTGACGCTGGACACCCTCGAGCCCGCGCTCGACGCGATCCACGCCGGCCTGGCGCGCGGCCGCTGGGTGGTGCGCGTGGCCGCGCCGGCAGGCTGACCGCGGCCGCCTCGCCGGCGCCGGCACCCGCGCGGGGTACGACGGCGCGGCGGCGACCGGGTCAGCCGAGCTCGCCGCGCAGCTGGGCGAGCGCCCGCTCCAGGGGCTCGCGGCTCTGCTCGGGCGGGAACGGCGACGCCGCGACCGCCGCCTCGAGATCGAGCGCGCCTGCGTGCACCCGGCGGGCGAGGTCCGCCACCGCCGCGAGGTCGGCCGCCTGCCGGGCCGCGAACCCGCGACCGCCCAGATCGCCGTGGCCCGGGACGACCACCGTCCGATCGGTGGTGCGGGCGAGGATCGCCTCCGCGGTCGCCGGCCAGTCGAGGGGATAGGCGTCGGCGAACGAGGGGGCGTCGCCCTCCTCGAGCAGGTCGCCCACGAGCAGCACATCGGCCGCCTCGACGGTGACCACGACGTCGTTGTCGGTGTGCCCCCGGCCGAGGAACGCGAGCCGGACGCGCCGGCCGCCCACCGGCACCTCCGCCTCGCCCGGGAACACCCGGTCCGGCGGGTCGAGCTCGACCTCGGCCAGCTCGTCGGCCAGGCGCGGCAGGTCCCGCATCGCCGTCTCGCGCTGGCCGCCGCCGGGGCTGAGCATCGCGGCCGCTCGCACGTGGCCCCAGACCGGCGCCGGCCGGAAGACCCGGTTGCCGAACGCGTGGTCGTAGTGGCCGTGGGTGTTGACGACGGCCGCGATCCGGGGCGCGCCGACCGCCCGCAGGTCCTCGAGGATCTCGCGGGCCTGCCGGTAGGTGCTCCGCGTGTCCACGAGCAGCGCCTCGCCGCGGTCCACCACCGCGACGATGTTCTGCTCGTAGAAGCGGTACCGGCGGACGAACACGCCGTCGGCCACCTCGGTCCAGCGCCCGGCCATGTCGCCATCGTACGCATCGCGACGCGCTCGGCTCGCGCGGTCCCGCGCGCAGGGCGTACCGTCTGCAGCGCGGGGGTTCGCGCCAGGAGGCATCGATGACAACGGCGACTGCGACGGCCGAGCCGCTGGTCCCCGCGGAGGGCACGGCCCGGATGCCCGACGGGGCCACGCTCCGGACCCTGCACTGGGCGGCGGCCGGGGAGCCCTGGGCGTCGACGCTCATCGTCCACGGGCTGGGCGAGCACGCCGGGCGGTACGAGACGGTGGCCGCGGCGCTGACCGCTGCCGGCATCGACGTGTTCGGCTACGACCACCGCGGCTTCGGCGGCTCGTCCGGGTTCCGGGCATACGTCGACCACTGGAGCCAGTACCACGACGACCTCGCCAACCGCGTGGAGGCGACCCGCGCCGAGCGGCCCGGCCTGCCGCTCGTGATGTACGCGCACTCGCTGGGAGGGCTGATCGCGACCGGGTACGTGGTGGCGGGCCACGGCCGCCCGCAGCCCGACCTGCTGGTGCTCTCGGCGCCGGCGATCGACGCGGCGACGCCCGGCTGGAAGAAGGCGCTGGCCACGGTGCTCCAGTCGGCGGTGCCCCGGCTGCGCATGTCCAACGGGCTGGCCGAGGACGGGCTCTCGTCCGACCCGACCGTGCGGCAGCGCGCCGACGCCGACCCGCTGTGCATCAACTCCTCGACGGTCCGCTTCGCGGTGGAGGCGTTCGGTGAGCAGGACCGCCTCAGGGTGCTGCTGCCCGGGCTGCAGGCGATGCCGATGCCCACCTACGTGCTCCAGGGCGGCGCCGACCCGATCGTGCCGGCCCGGATGACCGAGGTGTTCGAGGGCAAGGGCAACGTGACGCGGCGGGTGTGGCCCGGCCTGCGCCACGAGTGCCACCACGAGCCGCAGCACGACCAGGTGCTGGCCGAGGTGGTCGCCTGGATCCGCTCCCGGGTGCCGGCAGCCCGGGCGGCAGGCTGAGCCGCGGGCCGGCCCGGGGCGCCCGGCGTTCGTCCCGTCAGGGTGCCCGGGTGTAGACTCCGCGCACAATCCGAATACCGCCTCCGGGGAGCGCCGAGCGCGCTGAGAGTGTGGCGTCAGCCACAGACCCGCTGAACCTGATCCGGCTCGTACCGGTGTAGGAAGCAGGCCCACCGCGGCAGTCGCCGTCCCCGTGATCCGGGGGCGGCGAACTTGCAGCTGGAGGTGGTCAGGCGATGACGGCGGCTGCGTCCCGGGCGACGTTCGGTTCGGGGGGCTCGAGGTGGCGGACCCGCGACATCGTGGTGACCGCGATCATCGGCGTGGTCTTCGGGGTCGTGTTCCAGGTGTGGAACCTCGTCTGGGGGCCCTTTGACGCGGTGTTCGTGTTCTTCCCGCCCGCGAAGAACCTCCTGTACGGCGTGTGGCTCGTCCCCGCGGTGCTCGCGCCGCTGATCGTCCGCAAGCCCGGAGCGGCGCTGTTCGCCGAGCTCGTCGGGGCGGCCCTGTCGGCGTTCATCGGCAGCCAGTTCGGCCCGGACGCCATCCTGTCCGGCTTCGTCCAGGGCGGCGCCGCCGAGCTCGTGTTCCTGCTCGCCCGCTACCGCAACTGGTCGATCCCGGTGCTGGTGCTCGCCTCGATCGCGTCCGCGGCGGCCGCCTGGATCCACGACTGGATCGTCTGGTTCCCGGACGTCGCCACCGACACCCAGCTCTGGGTGGGCGTGTTCATGGGGGTCTCCAGCGTCGTCATCGTCGCCGGCGGCTCCATCCTGCTCGTGCGCGCGCTCCGGCAGGCCGGCGTCCTCAAGGGGTTCCCCGCTGGCTGACCCGGGTCGCGTCCGGGCGGTCGGGGCCTCGTTCCGCTACGCCGACCGTCCGGGTCCAGCCTTCGCCGAGGTCGGCTTCGACGTGCCGCCGGGCGGCTGCCTGCTCATCGTCGGGCCGTCCGGGTCGGGCAAGAGCACCCTGGCCCTCGCCCTGGCCGGCCTCGTGCCCCGGGAGCTGCCCGGCGACTGGACCGGGACCCTCGAGGTGGCTGGGCTCGACCCGGTCTCGGCCGACGGCCCGGCGGTCGCCGCGCGCGTCGGCCTGGTGTTCCAGGACCCGGAGGGCCAGCTGGTGATGGACCGCGTCGAGGACGACGTCGCGTTCGGGCTGGAGTGCCGGGGCTGGCGACCCGGGGCGATGCGCGAGCGCGTGCCCGCCGCCCTGGCCGAGGTCGGCCTGAGCGGCCTGGAGCGGCGGCGCACGACGCGCCTCTCGGGCGGCCAGCAGCAGCGGCTTGCCCTCGCCGGGGCGCTGGCGCCCGAGCCGGGGGTGCTCGTCCTCGACGAGCCCACCGCGAACCTCGACCCGGACGGCGCCCGGGCGTTCGCCGCCCGCCTGGCCCGCATCCGGGACGCCCGGTCGGCCACGATCGTCCTGGTCGAGCACCGCGTGGACGAGGCGTGGCCCCTGGCCGACCTCGTGCTCGCGCTCGGTCCCGACGGCCGGCCCATCGACGTCGGCGCTCCGGACGAGGTGCTGGCCCGATCTCGCGCGGCCATCGAGGCCGCGGGGTCGTGGCTGCCCGGGCCCGCCGGCGCCAGCCGGGGTCGGGAGGGGCGCCGCCCGCGGCCCGCCCCCACCGTCGGTCTGGACGCGCCGCCGGTCCTGGCGGCGCGCGGCGTCCGGTTCGCGTACGACGGCCCCGTCGTGATCGACGGCGTGGACCTCGAGATCCGCCCCGGCGAGCGGGTGGCCCTGGTCGGGGCCAACGGCAGCGGCAAGTCCACGCTGGCCCGACTCCTGACGGGGCTGCTTCGACCCCTGGCCGGCGCGGTCTGGCTCGGGGGCGCCGACCCCTCGCGTCTGCGGGCGGCCGAGCTCGCGCGCCGGGCCGGGCTCGTGTTCCCGGACCCCGAGGCCCAGTTCGTCGCGCCCACCGTGCGCGGCGAGGTCCTCGCCGGGCTGGACCCTGGCGACCGGGTCCTGGCGGACGCCGTCGCGGCGCTGATGGAGCGCCTCGGCCTCCCGCTCGACGACTTCGGCGACCGCAGCCCGTACACCCTCTCGGGCGGGGAGCAGCGGCGCCTCTCGCTGGCGCCCGCGCTGGCCCGGGCGCCGCGGCTGCTGGTGCTCGACGAGCCCACGTTCGGCCAGGACCGGCGCGGCTGCGAGGCGCTCGAGGAGATCCTGGCGGAGCAGGCCTCGGGCGGCACGGCCGTGCTCGCGGCCACCCACGACGAGCGCTTCATCGCGTCCTTCGCGGACCGCGTGGTGCGGCTGGAGCGGGGCCGCGTCGTCGCCGACGAGGCGGTCGCGTGATCGTCCGTCGGCTCGAGGTGGAGGAGCGCGCGCTGGCGAGCCCGCTGGGACGGACCAGTCCGCTGCTCAAGCTGGCCATCGCGCTCGCCTGGCTGGTGACGCTCGCGTTCTCGTACGACGTCCGGCCCGCGGCAGTGATCGCCGCGGCCGCCCTCCTGGCCGGCCTGTCGGTGGGCCGCCTGGCGCCGTCCCGGCTCGCCGCGGGCGTCGCGCCGCTGTGGGCGGTCGCGGTCGGCATCGGCGTCACGAACATGCTGTTCTCGGCCGCCAACACCGATCCGTCGAACGCGGTGCTGGCGATGATCGGACCGCTCCGGCTCACGGCGGCCGGGGTGGCGGGCGGGATCGGCGTCGCGGCGCGGGTCGTGGCCGTCGTCGCCGTGGGGGTGGTGTTCGGCCAGACGACCGACCCCACGGCGCTCGTGGACTCGCTCGTCCAGCAGGGCCGGGCGCCGGAGCGGTTCGCCTACGGGGCGCTCGCCGCCTACCAGGCGATCCCGCGCCTCGCGGGCCAGCTGGGCACCCTGCGCGAGGCGCGGCGGACCCGGGGGCTTCGCGCCGGGTGGCATCCCCGGATGCTGGTGGGCCTGCTCGTGCTCGCCATCCGCCACGGCGACCGGCTGGCGCTGGCCATGGACGCGCGCGGGTTCGGGTCCGGCCCGCGCAGCCGCTACCGGGAGGTGCGCTGGTCGCCGCTCGACGCGGCCGTGGCGGCGGGCGCGCTGGCGGTCGCGGTCGTGGCGCTGCTGGCCGGTCGCCCCGGCTAGCCCTGGGGCGGCTGCGGAGGCTGAGGCGCGTACGGGTCGGGCCCCAGCACGGCGACCGTGCGCTGGTACTCCTCGACCGAGATCTCCCCGCGCGCGAGCCGCTCCCGAAGGATGTCGTGCGGGGTGGGGCGCATCGGGGCGGGCGGCGTCGTGCCGGCCTGCGGCGGGAAGGCGGGCGGAGCGCCGGTGTACGGCGGCTGCCACGGCTGCGGCGGCGTGCGGTGGCCGCCGCGCAGGGCCGTGGCGACCAGCCAGCCGACGCCCACGACGAGCACCACGATGCAGATGAGGCCGACCAGCCACCACAGGCCGGGGAAGCCGAACGGATGAACGCGGTAGTACATGGGGTCCTCGCAGTGCGGCGCTCCGGGAGCGGGCCGGGAACGCGCCAGCGGGTCAAGCCTAGCGCCCTGCACCTGAGACCACCATGAAAGCGGGACCCGTGACGCCGGCCGCAACGCGGGTCCTGCGGGAACGGCGCCGTGCGATCATCCGCGGACCGGCCGGCCCGGCCACGCGCCCGGGGCCGAGCCCCGATGACGACCGACCAGCGACGAGGTGGCAGCGGTGGCCGAGCGCAAGACGATCGTGTTCTTCCCGGAGGGCGCCTACGGCCCGACCAACAACTGCGCGGGCATCGGGGCAGTGCTGCGGGAGCGCGGGCACCGTGTGGTGTTCATCGTCGAGGAGTCGTTCGCCGGCAGCCTCGAGCAGCGCGGCTTCGAGGAGCGGCTGATGCGGCTCGGGCCGCCGCCCGCCGAGCCCGAGGTCCCGGGCCAGTTCTGGATCGACTTCATCCGCGACACCGCGCCGGTGTTCCGCAAGCCGACGATCGAGCAGCTGGGCGACTTCATCGCGCCCACGTTCCAGGCCCTGATCGACGGGGCGAAGTACGTCCAGCCGCGGCTGCAGGAGATCGTCGAGGAGCTGGCGCCCGACGCCATCGTCGAGGACAACGTGGTCTCGTTCCCGGCGATCATGGCCACGCGCCACCCGTGGGTCCGGATCGTGTCCTGCAACCCGGCCGAGCTCAAGGACCCGCTGGTCGCGCCCTTCTCGTCGGGGTATCCGGCCGAGGACCGGCGGGAGTGGCCGGCGTTCCTCGAGGAGGTGCGGCGGACCCACGGCGACATGTGGGCCGACTTCGACGCGTTCTGCCGGGCCAACGGCGCCGGGGGGCTGACGTGGGGGCCGTACGGGCCCGACTTCATGCACGAGTCGCCGTACCTCAACCTCTACTCGTACCCGCGCGAGGCCGACTACGAGCGCGCCGTCCCGCTGGGGCCGACCTGGCACCAGCTGGACTCGACGGTCCGCGAGCCCGACACCTCATGGGCGCTGCCCGAGCACCTGGCCAGCCTCCCCGGCGCGCTGATCTATCTCTCGCTGGGCTCGCTCGGCTCGGCCGACGTGGGCCTGATGCAGCGGCTGGTGGACCTGCTGGGCCGCACCGGGCACCGGGTCATCGTGTCCAAGGGCCCGCTCGCCGACCAGATCGCCCTCCACGACAACATGGCCGGCGACGGGTTCCTGCCCCAGCCCGCCATCCTGCCGATGGTGGACCTGGTCATCACCCACGGCGGCAACAACACCGTGGTCGAGAGCTTCCACCACGGCAAGCCGATGGTCGTGCTGCCGCTGTTCTGGGACCAGGTGGACAACGCCCAGCGCGTGGACGAGACCGGGTTCGGCCGGCGTCTCTCGACCTACGGCTTCCGCGACGAGGAGCTGCTGGGCGCGATCGACGCGCTGCTGGCCGACACCGCGCTGCGCTCCCGCATGGCGGCCGTCGCCGCCCGCATGCAGTCGGGCGCGGGCACCGTGCGCGCCGCCGACCTGATCGAGCGCCTGGCGCTCACGGGGCAGCCCGTCACGGGATAGCGGGCCCGCCGCAGCAGCGCGGGCGCCCTCCACCAGCGCGACCCGGCGGGGCAGGGGACGGGACTGCCGGTCCAGACTCTGCGCGGGATGTCGCGCGCGGGTGGACTCCCGGTCCAGAGCCCAGCGATCCATGTGGCCTGGGCCGTCGGCGGCGGGTCCCGTCCTGGACTCTGGGTCCAGCGTGGCCCCACCCGAGGCCAGGAGTCCGGACTGCCAGTCCGGGCCGCCTCTTCGAGCGCGTGCCTGCACAGGCCCGCCGCGGCAGGCGGGCCGACGCGGCGGCCAGCCGACGACCAGCCGGCTCGGACGCCGTCGCGCCCCGTGCACTCGCGCTTGGTGGCGCCCTCCGACCTGCGCCACAATCAGGCCACTACCACCGGACCTCGGCACCACCGCGTCGCATTTCGCCTTGGAGGGCCCCCGTGACGGACGTCAAGACGTATCAGCAGTTCATCGGCGGCCAGTGGGTCGACGCGGCGTCGGGCGAGACGCAGGCGGTCGAGAACCCGGCCGTCTACGAGGAGATCGCCCGCGTCCCGGCATCGGGCCAGGAGGACGTCAACCGCGCCGTCGAGGCGGCCGCCGCGGCGTTCGAGAACTGGAGCCTCACCACCCCGCAGACCCGCAGCCTGGCGCTGCTCAAGGTGGCGGACCTGCTCGACGCGAACGCCGACGAGATCGGCCGGCTCGAGAGCCTCCAGACCGGCAAGCCGGTCCAGGCCGCCATCGACGAGATGGCGGTCGCGTCGGACCTGTTCCGCTTCTTCGCCGGCGCCTGCCGCGTGCCCGAGGGCCTCGCGGTCACGGAGTACCTCGAGGGGCACACCTCGATGGTCCGCCGCGACCCCGTGGGCGTCGTGGCCAGCATCGCGCCCTGGAACTACCCGCTGTACATGGCGGCCTGGAAGCTCGGCCCTGCCCTCGCCACCGGCAACACCTGCGTCCTCAAGCCCGCCTCGCGGACGCCGCTGTCGGCGCTCCGCTTCGCCGAGGTGGTGCAGGAGGCGCTGCCGGCCGGCGTGCTCAACGTGATCACCGGCTCGGGCGGCGTGATGGGCGACCTGCTGGTCGCGCACCCGAAGGTCCGGATGATCTCGATCACCGGCGACACCGTCACCGGCAAGCACATCGCGTCGGTCGCGGCCGCCGGCGTCAAGCGGCTGCACCTCGAGCTCGGCGGCAAGGCCCCGGTGATCGTCTACGACGACGCGGACGTGGACCTCGTCGCGGACACCCTCCGCTTCGCGAGCTACTGGAACAGCGGCCAGGACTGCACCGCCGCCTGCCGCGTCATCGCCGGTCCGGGGATCTACGACAGCCTGCTGGGCGCGCTCGCGGACCGGGTGAAGACCATCAAGTGGGGCAACCCGCTCGAGCACGACGACCTCGACATCGGCTCGCTGATCGGCAAGTTCCAGGCCGACAAGGTGGAGCAGATGGTCAACAAGGCGCTCGAGGCGAAGGCCGAGCTGGTCGTCGGCGGCCAGCGCCCCGGCCTCAGGGGCGCCTACTTCGAGCCGACGGTCCTGGCCAACCCGGACCAGAGGTCCGAGATCGTCCAGGAGGAGGTCTTCGGCCCCGTCGTGACCGTCCAGCGCTTCTCCGACGAGGAGCAGGCGATCGCCTGGGCGAACGACGTCCGGTACGGCTTGGCGAGCTCGGTGTTCACGGGCTCGATCGCCAAGGCGATGCGCACCGCGCGCCGGCTCCAGTTCGGGACGGTCTGGATCAACGAGCACTTCACGCTGGCGTCGGAGACCCCGCACGGTGGCGTCAAGGAGTCCGGCTGGGGCAAGGACGGCAGCAAGTACGCGCTCGAGGACTACACGACCGTCAAGCACATCACGATCAACACCGGGATCTAGCCCGCCTTGCACAGGGCACGCGGCCGCCGGCGACCCCGGCGGCCGCTTCGTCTCCCGTGAGCCTCGACCGGGCGGCGGTCGCCGCCGCCGTGCGCGGGCTCGACCTCGACGCCCTCGCCCGTGAGCGGTGGTTCGCCGCCAAGGGCGACGTCGTCACCTCCGCCCGCCTCGCGCACGCCTTCGCGCTCTCCGCGCAGGAGGTCCTGGCGCTTGTGGACGTGCGGCTGGGGGAGGGGGAGGGCCGCCTCGAGCGGTACCTCGTCCCGTTCACGACGAGCGCCGACGGGGCCGTCGTCCCGGCCGGGGTCGGCGACGGCGCATGGCGATCGCTGGCCGCGGCGATCGCCCAGGGCCGCACGATCCCGGCGCTCGGGCGCGAGCCGGCCGACGGCGCGGCCGCCAAGGGGGCGGGCGTGGACGCGGCACTGGTCTGCCGTCCCTCGCCCGGGCTCGCGGATTCCTGGCCCGGCCCGCCAGCCAGGCTGGCCGAGGAGGACGAGGCGCCGCTGGGCCGCGACCAGTCGAACACCTCGGTGGTGCTCGGCGGCGGGGCGCTCCTGCTCAAGGCCTACCGGCGCGTCCAGCCGGGCCTCAACCCTGACCTCGAGCTGACGGCGTTCCTGTCCGAGGAGGCGGCGTTCCCCGGCGTGCCGCGCCTCGCCGGCTGGGCCGAGGCCGTGACCCGGGACGGCGGCGCCGCCACGATCGCGATGCTGCAGGCCTACGTGGGCCACGCGGCGGACGCCTACGAGGCGACGGCCGAGCGGCTGGCCGCGCTGGTGGCGGCCCCCGGCACCGTGAGCCTCGAGTGGGCGACCGAGATCGCCGAGGACCTCGGCGTGCTGGTGGCCGGGCTCCACGCCGCGCTGGCGTCGCCGCCCCGGGAGGCGGCCGAGATGGCGCCCCGCGCGGCCACGCGCGACGAGCTCAAGGCGTGGCGGTTCGAGGCGCACCGGCGGCTCAACCGGGCGATCGCCGACGTGGCCGCCGTGGACCCAGAGCTGGCCGACGAGCTGCGCGACTCGGGCGCCCATATCGCCGCCCGGGCGTCGCGCTTCGAGGCCGTGGTGACGCCCCCGCTGGTGATGCGCATCCACGCGGACCTGCACCTGGGCCAGATCCTGGTGGCCGACGACGGCTACCGGGTGGTCGACTTCGAGGGGGAGCCGCTGCGGCCGGTGGAGGAGCGCCGGCGGCTCGACTCCCCGCTCCGCGACGTGGCGTCGATGCTGCGCTCCCTCGACCACGTGGCGCGCTCCGCGCGGCGCCGGGCGGAGCGGCGCAGCGGCGGGCCGATCGAGCGGCCCGGGCTCGACGTGGAGGCCTGGATCGAGCGGGCCCGCGCCCGGTTCCTCGGCGCCTACGCGGCCGGCCTCCGCCACGCGGGCGCGCCGCCGATGCTCGACCTCGACCTCCTCGACGCGTTCGAGGTGGCCAAGGAGTGCTACGAGTTCAGCTACGCGGCGACGGTCCTGCCGTCCTGGCTGTGGGCGCCGCGGGACGGGATGCGCTGGCTGCTCGCCCACGGGGAGGACTGATGGACGGCCCCCGGTCGCGCCGGCCGGGCCGCGACGAGCTGTTCCTGCAGGACATCCTGGACGCCCCCTCCGAGCTGGCCGCGGTCATCGAGGCGCAGCGGTCGGCGGCGGCCCGGCTCCCGCAGGACCTCGCCGGCTGCCGGCGGCGCCGGCTGATCGGGATGGGCAGCTCCGGGTTCGCGGCCCGCGACGCCGCGGCCCGCTGGCGCCACGACGGCCTCGACGCGGTGGCGGAGGTGGCCTCGGCCTCGGCCCCGTCCCCCGGGGGTGCCGGGACGCTGGCGGTGGTGATCTCCGCGTCGGGGCGGACGCCCGAGGTGCTGGCCGCCGCCGCCCGCCACCGCGACCAGGGGTCGACGGTCGTGGCCCTCACGGCCGAGCCCGCCAGCCCGCTCGCGGCGGGCGCCGACGCCGTGGTCCCGCTCCGGGCAACCGCGGTCGAGACGGCGGGGATCGCCTGCCAGACGTACCGCGCGACCGTCAGCGGCCTGGTCCTGCTCGGCGTCGGCCGCGCGGCCGCCGACGCCGCGGCGGCTCTGTCCTGTGCCCCGGCGGCGCTCGCCGCGTTCATCGACGGGCGGGGCGCCTGGCTGGACGCGGCCGCGACGCTGCTCGAGACGGGGCGCGAGGTCCACGTGCTGGCCGACGGGCTCGGGTCCGGGCTCGCCGAGCAGGCCGCGCTGATGCTCCGCGAGGCGCCCCGGATCGCCGCCCTGCCGTTCGACACCGGCGACTGGCTCCACGTCGGCCAGTACACGCTGTACCCCGGCGACGGCGTGCTCCTGTTCGCGGGCTCGCCGGCCGACGACGAGGCGATCGCCACGGTCCACCGGCGCGGCGGGCGCGTGGTGGCGGTGGGGCGGCCCCGCGACGACGCGGACGTGGCGGTCCCGATGGCCGTCGGCCCGGACGACTGGGCGGTGGGCGCGCTGGTGGCGCCGGCGGCGGCCGAGCTGGTGGCGGCCGAGATCTGGGCCCGGGCGTCCGGCTGGGAGCGCCGGGACGCCGGCTGAGGCGCCACGCGCCCGGCGCGGGAGTGGTGCCACGGCGCACCGCCGATTCACCCCGATTCGGGCGACCTTGCACCTGCCCAGATGACCTCCGTCACCGTGCGGGAGGACGATCACGGTCCGCACGGCCCTGCCGCGCGATGCCGCCAAACCCGCTAGGATGGCGGCAGTTTACATCTGATTTGGTAGGTTTGGGAGGTTTCGAGGCGGATGGCGTCCCCCGCGAGCGCGAATGACCCGGGCTGGGTCACGCTCACCGAGGCCTGCCGTCTCCTCGGCGTCTCCCCCTCCACGGTGCGCCGCTGGGGCGACTCCGGCGTGGTCCGGACGTACACCACCCCGGGCGGCCACCGGCGCTTCTCCCGGGCCGGCCTGGAGGCGATGCTGCCCGGCCGCCCGAGCGTCCGCCCGTCGCTGACCGGACTCGGCGAGACGCCGACGAGCCTCGCCCGCGGCTACCGCAAGAACGCCGACGACGCGCCGACGCACATCCCCTGGGTGTCCGAGCTGGACGACGCCAAGCGTGAGCGGTTCCGCGGCTACGGGCGCGGGATCGTGACCTCGCTGCTCGCCGCCCTCGACGCCGACGACGCCTCCCGCCGGGTGGAGCTGCTCCGCTCGGCCGAGGACGCCTGCGCCAGCTACGGCCGGCTGGCCGCGGGAGAGGCGCTCGGCGCGTCCATGACCGCGGACCTGTTCCTGCGCTTCCGCCGCCCGTTCCTCGACGAGCTCGCGTCCGTCGCCCGGCGCCGCGAGTTCGACGCCACCGCCACGTCGGCCCTGATCGCCGACGCCAACGCCGCCCTCGACGGCCTCCTCCTCGCCACGCTCCGCGGCTGGGAGGCCGCGACGCTCGGCGCTGGCCGCCGCCCCAAGCGCGCCGCCTCCTGATCCATTCCACCACGGAGCACCGACCGTCGTGAACGTCCCCCGCGCCGCGCTCGAGCTCAACGCGCTCACGGTCCATGCCAGAGCCGTTTCGAGCGAGGAGCGCGAAGCCTTCGCCCGCGCCGCAATGCGCGTGGCCCACGACCCGAGGGCGATCCTGCTGCGGACCTGCCACCGGGTCGAGCTCTACTTCGTCACCGCGCCATCCCCCGACCTCCAGGCGCTGACCCCGCCGGATCTCCCCGACGGCGGGGTCAGCCTGGAGGGCCTCGATGCGGCGCGGCACCTGCTGACCGTGGCCGCGGGCCTCGACTCGGTGGTGGTGGGGGAGGACCAGATCCTCCACCAGCTCCGCGAGTGCCTCGCCGACCGTCGCGTTCCGGGCGCCGAGCAGTGCCCGGTGGAGGTGGGCTCCCACGACGCGGCCGCGCTGCCGCTCGACCCGCTGATCGAGCGGCTGTTCCAGGTGGCCCTGCACCTCGGCCGGGAGACGCGCTCGTGGCGCGAGGGCCCGCCGCGCTCGCTCGGCGACGTGGCGACCGACTGCGTGGCCGCCGCCGCAGGGCCGCTGATCGGCAAGCGGGTGCTCGTGGTCGGCGCCGGCCGCATGGCCCGCCTCGCCGCCCTGTCCGCGTCGCGGCAGGGAGCCAGGGTCCTGGTCGCCAACCGGAGCGCGGAGCGTGCCGGCGCGCTGGCCTGGGAGGTGGACGGCGAGCCGGCGCCCTACGGGCCGACGGCGCCGCTGCCCGAGGTCGACGCGGTCATCCCCGCCATCGCCGCTCGCTGGGACCTCTCGCCGGCGGCCCGCGCCGGCCTGCTGGAGGGGGAGTTCCCCGTCGTGGACCTGTCGTCGCCGCCCGCGCTCGAGCCCGCCCTGCGGGAGGCCCTGGGCGACCGCTACACCTCGGTGGACGACTTCGCGCGCAGCCCCCAGGACCAGATCCGCCCCCGCCTGCGCAACCGGCTGGAGAAGGCGATCGACGCCGCCGAGGCGCAGTTCGCGGCCTGGGTCAACGCCCGCTCCTCGGTGCCCGCGATCCAGGCGCTCGCCGAGCAGGCGGAGAGCCGGCGCGCCGAGGAGCTGGACCGCCTGTTCCGGCGCCTCGAGCTGGCCGACCACGAGCGGGAGCTGGTGGAGCAGATGAGCCAGCGGCTGGTCGCGGGCCTCCTGCACGCGCCCCTCGCGTCGCTCCGCGAGGACTCCACCGGCGACCTGGACCGCGCCGCGCGCGCGCTGTTCTCGCTCTAGGGCGGACGACCGCGAGATGGCCCGGACCCTGCGCATCGGCACCCGCGGCAGCGAGCTCGCGCTCGTGCAGGCCCGCTGGGTGGCGGCCCGCCTCGCCGAGCACGGCGTGGCGACGGAGATCGAGATCATCCGCACCGAGGGCGACGACCGGCCTGTCGACACCGCCTGGGGCGAGGGCGCGTTCGTGGCGCGGATCGTCGCGGCGCTGCTCGACGGGCGCGTGGACCTCGCCGTCCACTCGGCGAAGGACGTCCCGACCGCCGAGCCGGACAGGCTCGTCATCGCCGCGTACCCGCCCCGCGAGGACCCGCGCGACGCCCTCGTGTGCCGGGTGCGCGGCACGACCCTCGCGACCCTGCCGCACGGGGCGAGGGTGGGCACCGACAGCCCGCGCCGGGTGGCGTTCCTCCGCGCGCTCCGGCCGGACCTCCAGCTCCACCCGCTGCACGGCAACGTGGACACGCGCCTGGCCAAGCTCGACCGGGGCGACAGCGACGCGCTGGTGCTGGCCGTCGCCGGCCTCACCCGGCTCGGCCGCGCGGACCGCATCGACGAGGTCCTGCCGTCGGCCGCCATCCCATCCGCCCCCGGCCAGGGCTCGCTCGCCGTGCAGGTCCGCGCGGGCGACGCCGAGGCGGTCGAGGCGGTCGGGCGGCTCGACGACCTGCCCACCCGGGCCGCGGTGGAGGCGGAGCGCGCGTTCCTCGCCGCCACGGGCGGCGGCTGCCGGTCCCCGATCGGCGCGATCGGCACCGCGGACGCGGAGCGCCTGACGCTGCTCGCCGGCGCCGCCCGCTCCTGGACGCCCGCCGCCGGCCGCCAGGTCGAGGCCGCCGGCGTGGTGTGGGTCCGCGGCACCGTCCCGCTGGCCGAGGGGGGCGCCCTCGCCGAGCGCCTCGCGGCCAGCGTCGTCGCCCTGCGCTCCGCGCCGCGGGTGCTCGTCGCCAGGCCGACCGGCCAGGCCGACGAGCTGGTGGCCGGGCTCCGCTCCCACGGCGTCGAGACCGTCCACGTGCCGGCCATCGAGATCCGCCAGGCTCCCGCGGGGGGCCAGCTGGACGCGGCGCTCGCGGAGGCATCCCGGGCGCAGTTCATCGTCGTCACGTCGGCGAACGCCGCGCGGGCCGCCCTGGCCGCCGCCGCCCGGGTCGGCCTCGCGCCGACGACGGTCCGCTGGGCCGCGGTCGGGGAGGCGACCGCCGCCGTGCTCCGTGAAGCCGGCGTCGAGGATGCCTTCCTGCCGTCCGCCGCGAACGGCGCGGCCCTCGCCCGCGAGCTCCCGGTGCGGGCCGGCGACCTCGTCCTGGTGCCGCACGCCGACATCGCCGACGGCTCCCTCGCCGAGGTCCTGGCCGACCGGGGCGTCGAGGTCGCCGAGGCGGTGGCCTACGAGACGGCCGAGGCGCCCGGGGCGTCGGTCCCGCTGCTCGCGGCGGCCCTCGACGACGGGCCGATCGACGCCCTCGTCCTGACCAGCGGCTCCACCGCCCGGGGCCTGCTCGCCCTGGCCGACGGCACGGCCCGCGAGCGGCTGGCGTCGATCCCGGCCATCGCCGCCGGGGCGGCCACGGCCGCCGCCGCGCGGGCCGCCGGCTACACGACGGTGCTCGTCGCCCCGTCGCCCGCCGCGACCGACCTCGCCGCCTTCACCGCGTCCGTCCTCGGGGTCGAGGACCCCGGGAGCCGCGACCACGCCACCGCCGACCTCGAATCCGCCACCGGAGCCGCCCGATGAGCCTTCTCGCCGATCGCACCGAGTCCACCGCCCCGCTCACGGTCCCGCTGCCGGACCCGGCCCACCGGCTGCGCCGGATGCGCCGCACGGATGCGCTGCGGGCCTTCGTGCGCGAGACTCGGATCCACCCGCGCCAACTGGTCGCCCCGCTGTTCGTGTTCCCCGGCCGGGGCCTGCGCGAGCCGGTGGGCTCGATGCCGGGGGTCGAGCGCGTGACGCCGGACGAGGCCGAGAAGGACGTCCGGGCGCTCGCCGGCCTGGGCATCGGGGGCGTCATCCTGTTCGGGCTGCCGGCCGACAAGGACGGCATCGGCACCGGCGGCTGGATCCGCGACGGGATCGTGCAGGAGACCCTGCGCCGCCTGCGGGACGCGGACCCGGACCTGGTGCTCATCGCGGACACCTGCCTGTGCGAGTACACGGACCACGGCCACTGCGGCCCGCTGACGAAGGACGGGCGCGTGGACAACGACGCCACCATCGAGCTGCTCGCGCGCACGGCCGTCTCGCAGGCGGAGGCCGGGGCGGACATCGTGGCGCCGTCCGCGATGATGGACGGCCAGGTGGCGGCCATCCGCCACGGCCTGGACGCCGCCGGCCTCGAGGACGCCGCGATCCTCGCCTACGCGGCCAAGACGGCCTCCGCCTTCTACGGTCCGTTCCGCGACGCGGCCGGCTCGGCGCCCTCCTTCGGGGACCGCCGCGGCTACCAGATGGACCCCGCCAACGGCCGCGAATCGATGCGCGAGATGGCCAACGACCTCGCCGAGGGCGCGGACATGCTGCTGGTCAAGCCCGCCATGCCGTCGCTCGACATCCTGGCGGCGGCCCGCGAGAGCTTCGACGTCCCGATCGGCGCCTACCAGGTGAGCGGCGAGTACGCGGCCATCGAGGCGGCTGCCCGCAACGGCTGGCTGGACCGCCGCCGCGCGCTGACCGAGTCGACCACGTCGATCCTCCGCGCGGGCGCGGGCTTCGTGATCACCTACGCCGCGGCGGACCTCGCGGGCTGGGCCCGGGAGTCCTTCTGATGCCCGCGCGCGAACCGGCGGGGACCCCCGCTGCGTCGGGCGGAAGCCAGGCGCGTCTCCGCCAGGAGGCCGAGGACCTGTTCCCGGGCGGCGTCAACAGCCCCGTCCGGGCGTTCAAGTCGGTCGGGCGGCCGCCGCTCATCCTCACGGGCGGGGAGGGGCCCCGGGTCCAGGACGCCGACGGCATCGTCTACCTCGACTACATCGGCTCGTGGGGCCCGGCCATCCTCGGGCACGCCCACCCGCAGGTCGTGGACGCGGTCCGCGAGGCGGTCCTCGACGGGTTCGCGCTGGGGGCCACCTCGCCCCGCGAGGTGGAGCTCGGCCGCCGCATCCGGGCCGCGATGCCGTCGGTCGAGCGGCTGCGCTTCGTCTCGTCGGGCACCGAGGCCGTGATGAGCGCGATCCGCCTCGCACGCGGGGCGACCGGGCGCGACATCGTGGTCAAGTTCGCGGGCGGCTACCACGGCCACGGCGACAGCCTGCTGGTGGACGCCGGGTCGGGGCTCGCGACGCTCGCGATGCCGGGCTCGGCGGGCGTCACGGCCGGGGCCGCGCGGGACACCGTCGTCGTCCCGTTCAACGACCGGGACGCCCTGGTCGCCGCCTTCGAGGCGTTCCCCGACCGGATCGCGTGCGTCATCGTGGAGCCCGTGGGCGCCAACGTCGGCGTCATCCCGCCCGACCCGGGCTTCCTCGAGCACCTCCGGGACGTCACCGAGCGCCACGGCGCCCTGCTGATCTTCGACGAGGTGATCACCGGCTTCCGGCTCGCCAAGGGCGGCGCCCAGGAGCGGTACGGCGTCCGGCCCGACCTCACCACGCTGGGCAAGATCATCGGCGGGGGGATGCCCGTCGGCGCGTACGGCGGCCGCGCGGACCTGATGAAGCAGATCGCGCCCGAGGGGCCCGTCTACCAGGCGGGCACGCTGTCCGGGCACCCGCTGGCGATGGCCGCGGGGATCGCCACCCTGGACCTGCTCACCCCGGACCTGTACCAGCGGCTGGAGCGGGCCGGCGCGCGCCTCGAGGCGGGACTGCGGGCGGAGGCCGCCGACGCCGGCCGCGAGGTGGCGATCAGCCGGGTCGGCTCGCTGCTGACGGTGTTCTTCCGCCCGAGCGCGCCCCGGAACGGCGCCGAGGCGCTGGCGTCGGACCGCGACGCGTACGCCCGCTTCTTCGGCGCGATGCTCGACGCCGGCGTGCTGCTGCCGCCCTCGCAGTTCGAGGCGTGGTTCCTGGGCGCCGCCCACGCGGACGCGGACATCGACGCGACGGTCGCCGCCGCCGGCAAGGCGTTCCGCGCATGACGGCGGCCGCGTCCCGCCCGCCCGGCACGACCGGCGTCGCCCCGCGCCCGGACGCGCGGTTCCTGCGCGCCCTGCGGGGCGGGTCGGTGGACGCCACGCCCGTCTGGTTCATGCGCCAGGCCGGGCGGGCCCTGCCCGAGTACCGCGCCGTGCGGGAGCGGGCGACGCTGCTCGAGATCACGCGCGACCCGGCGCTGTGCGCCGAGGTCACCCTGCAGCCGGTCCGCCGGCTGGGCGTGGACGCCGCGATCCTGTTCGCGGACATCACGACGCCCCTGGCCGGGATGGGGGTCGCCTTCGACATCGTGGAGGGCCGCGGGCCGGTCATCGAGCACCCGGTGCGGACGGCCGATGACGTGGCCGGCCTCCGCGCGTTCGAGCCCGAGACCGCGGTGGCGCCCCTGCTCGAGGCGATCTCGATCATCCGCCGCGAGTCGCCGGTCCCACTGATCGGCTTCGCGGGCGCCCCGTTCACGCTGGCCTGCTACCTCGTGGAGGGCGGGCCGTCGCGCGACTTCGGGAGGACCAAGGCGCTGATGCACGCCGAGCCGGCGACCTGGGGACGGCTGCTGGACCGCCTGGTCGACACGACGATCGCCTACCTGCGCGCGCAGGCGGCCGCGGGCGTCGAGGCGGTCCAGGTGTTCGACAGCTGGGTCGGCGCCCTGTCGCCGCTCGACTACGAGCGCCGGCTGTGGCCGCACATGCGCCGGCTGTTCGAGGGCATCGCCGACCTCGGCGTGCCGTCGATCCACTTCGGGGTGGGGACGGCCGGGATCCTGGGCCTGCAGGCGTCCGCCGGCGGCGACGCGATCGGGCTCGACTGGCGCATCTCGCTCTCGCAGGGGCGCCAGATCGTCGGCGACCGCGCGGTGCAGGGCAACCTCGACCCGACCCTGCTGCTGGGCCCGTGGGATGCCGTCGAGGAGGCGGCGCGCTGGATCCTCGAGCAGAACGACCGCCGGCCCGGCCACGTGTTCAACCTCGGCCACGGCGTGCTGCCCGGGACGGACCCCGACCACCTGCGCCGGCTGGTCGACCTCGTCCACGACCACGGAGCGTCCCGGTGAGCCGCGACGCCGTGCTGCTGATGGCCTACGGCAGCCCCGACAGCCTCGACCAGGTCGAGGCGTACTACACCGACATCCGGCGCGGCTCGCCGCCCCCGCCGCACCTGCTCGAGGAGCTCAAGGGCCGCTACCGCGCGATCGGCGGCGGCTCGCCGCTGTCCCGGATCGTGGGCGAGCAGCGGGCGGCCGTCGAGGCGGAGCTGGCGGCACGCGGCATGCCGATGCCCGTCTACGCGGCGATGCGCCACATCGCGCCCCGGATCTGGGACGTCGTGGCGCAGATGGCGGCCGACGGCGTGGAGCGGATCGTCGCGATCCCGATGGCGCCCCAGAAGAGCTCGAACGCGGCCGGCTACCGGCGCGCGGTCGAGCGCGGCCTCGCCGGCGTCGAGCGCCCGCCGCAGGTCGTGTTCGTGGACAGCTGGCACGACGCGCCGCGGTTCATCGAGGCGCTCGCGATCACCACCCGCGAGCTGCTCGCGCGCTTCCCCGACCCCGGCGCGGCCACGCTGATGTTCTCCGCCCACAGCCTGCCCGCCCGCGTGGTCGACGAGGGCGACCCGTACCCCGACGAGCTGGCCCGCACCGCGAGGCTCGTGGCGGAGGCGGTCGGCCGTCCCGACTACACGTTCGCGTTCCAGTCCGCCGGCCGCACCGACGAGCCGTGGCTGGGGCCCGACATCCTGGCCGAGATCCGCCGGCTCGCGGCGGCGGGCGTGACCGAGATCGCCGTCCGCCCCGTCGGCTTCGTCGCCGACCACCTCGAGGTCCTGTACGACCTGGACATCGAGGCGCAGGGCGTGGCCCGGGAGGCGGGGATCCGCCTCGAGCGCGCCCGCTCCATGAACACCGACCCCGTCTTCATCGCCGGCCTGGCGGACGTCGCGCAAGCGGCGCTCGGCCTGCCGGCGCCTGCCTGAGAGGAGCGTCTCCGTGACCGCGACGATCGAACCCCAGCGCCCCGGCCATCCCGGCGGCCACCCGGGCGGCGGCCACCCCGGCCACCCCGGCATCACCGGCGTCGGCGCCGTGCGCGCCGAGGGCTACGTCTACTCGCGCGCCCCGATGCTGGTCTACTGGGAGACGACCCTCGCCTGCGGCCTCGCCTGCCGCCACTGCCGCGCCACGGCGCAGCCCGAGCGCAATCCGCTCGAGCTCACGACCGAGGAGGGCTACCGGCTCCTCGACGAGATCGTCAAGTTCGGCCGCCCGTTCCCGCACGTCGTGTTCACGGGCGGCGACCCGCTCAACCGGCCCGACCTCCACGACCTGGTCCGCGCCGCCACGGAGCGGGGGATCGGCTGCTCGCTGGCCCCGGCCGCCACGCCGCTGCTCACCCGCGAGGTCCTCGCCAGCCTCCACGAGGCCGGCATCCAGAACATCTCGCTGTCGATCGACGGGTCCGACGCCGAGCGCCACGACGGCTTCCGGGGCGTCCCGGGCACGTTCGAGAAGACGCTGCAGGCGGCCAGGTGGGCCAACGAGGTGGGCCTGCCGATCCAGGTCAACACCCTGGTGACCGACGAGACGCTGCCCGACCTGCCCGCGGTGTACGAGCTCCTCACCCGCATGGACGTCATGCGCTGGAGCCTGTTCATGCTCATCACCACGGGCCGGGGCAGCGCGCTCAAGGAGGTCAGCCCGGTCGAGTCCGAGCGGCTCAACCTGTGGCTGCTCGACCTCGCCAAGACGGCGCCGTTCCAGGTGAAGACGACCGAGGCCACCCACTACCGCCGCCAGGCGATCAAGGCGTTCCACGCCGCCGGCATGGACGACGAGGCGATCACCAAGACGTCGGTCGGGCGCGGCTTCGGCATCCGCGACGGCAACGGCATCGTGTTCATCGCCCACGACGGCACGGTCAACCCGTCGGGGTTCCTGCCGATCCCGCTGGGCAACGTCCGCGAGGCGTCGATCGTGGACCTGTACCGCGACCACGAGACCATGAAGGCGCTGCGCAGCCCCGAGGGGTTCAAGGGCCGCTGCGGGATGTGCGAGTACGCCCGCGTGTGCGGCGGCTCGCGGGCCCGGGCGTACATGTGGACGGGCGACCCGCTCGAGTCCGATCCCCTCTGCCCGTACGTGCCCAGCGGCAACGTCCCGGCCTACGGCATGGCCTGAGGCGGCCGATGAGCGTCCTCGTCGTCGGGGGCGGCATCACCGGGCTCACCGCGGCCCGGTCGCTGGGCCGCGACGGCATCCCGGTGGTGCTGGCCGAGGCCGGCCCGCGGCTGGGCGGCAAGGTGTCCACCGAGCACGCCGACGGCTTCACGATCGAGCACGGCCCGGACTCGTTCCTCGCCACGCGGCCGGCGGGCACCGCCCTCGTCCGCGAGCTCGGCCTGGGGGAGAAGCTGGTCGGGACGGCCGGCACCCGGACGGTCTACATCCGCGTCCGGCGGCGCCTCGTGCCGATGCCGGAGGGGCTGGGCCTCGTGCTGCCGACCCGCGCCCTGCCGTTCGCGATGTCGCCGCTGTTCTCGTGGCCCGAGAAGCTGCGGATGGCCAAGGACCTCGTCGCGCCGCGGTCCATGCCGGACGAGGACATCGCCGTGGGGGTGTACCTGCGCCGCCGGCTCGGCGATCCGCTGGTCGAGCGGCTCGCCGGCCCCCTGGTCGGCGGGGTGTACGGGACACCGATCGACGAGCTCTCGCTCGACGCGGTGGTGCCGACGCTGCGCACAGCCGAGCGGGAGCACCGGAGCCTGCTCCTGGCCGGGCTCGCCGACGGGCGCCGGATGCGCGCCGCCGCGGCCCAGCGGGCGGCCGCGAACCCGGGCGCGAAGCCGCTCGGGGCCTTCGTGTCGCTCCGCGGCGGGCTCGGGTGGCTGACCTCGGCCGTGGCCGCCTCAGCCGCCCTCGCGGGCGTCGAGCTTCGCACCGGGCTGGGCGTGCGGTCGCTGGAGCCGTCCGGTGCCGGCGTGGTGGCGGGCTTCGCCGACGGCACGCGGGCCCGCTTCGACGCCGTGGTGATCGCGACGCCCGCCAATGCGGCCGCCCGCCTGCTCGACGACCCGCTGCCCGCGGCGGCGCGACGCCTCGACGCGATCCCCCACGGGACGTCGGTGCTGGTGACGCTGGCCTATCCCCGCGACCGCGTCAGCCGCGAGCTTGACGGCCACGGGTACCTCGTGCCGCGCTCCGAGGGCGGGCCCATCGCCGCGTGCACCTGGTCGTCGGAGAAGTGGGCCGGCCGCGCGCCCGCGGGCACCGTCCTGCTGCGGATGTTCGTCCGCGACGAGGGCGAGGCCACGTCCCTGCCCGACGCCGAGCTGGTCGCGGCCGCCCGCGCCGACGCGGAGCGGACGCTGTCGATCAGGGGCGAGCCGATCCTGGTGCGGACCGCCCGCTACGAGCGGGCGATGCCCCGCTACACGGTCGGGCACCTCGACCGCGTGGCCGCCGTCGAGGCCGCGATGGAGGCGTGGCCCGCCGTCACGCTGGCCGGCGCCTCGTACCGCGGCGTCGGGCTGCCGGACTGCATCGCCCAGGGGCAGGCGGCCGCGGCCCGCGTCGCCGGGCGCCTGGCGCAGCGCGACCCCTCGGACGAGGAGGAGCTCCTCGCGGCCGCGGCGGGGCGCTGAGCCGATCCCCGACGGCGACTCGCCGTCACCCGGCTGGCCGCCCGCCCGGGGGCGGGCTCGGCTGGCCGCCCGTGAAATCGCCCGTGAACCAGAGGGCGCGTGCGAGCGCCGGGCTGATCCGCGCGCTGCCGTCCGGGAAGACGAGCACCGCCCAGCCCCTTGGGTCCGGATCGGCAGCGTCGCGGATCCGCAGCCCGCGGTGGAGCCGGGCGGCCTCGGCGGGCCACCGCGGGTCGTCCGCCCTGAGGGGCCCGCGGTACACGATCTCGCCGCCGTTGGCGCGCACCTCCGCGTCGGCGAGGAAGCGGGGGTCGTCCGCGTCGCCCGGCATGCGCGCGTCAGCCGTCCCCGAGAGCGGCCCGGAGCTCCGGCAGCCGGTCGATGGTGGCCAGGTCCCAGGGGTGGCGGAAGATCAGCACCGGGTGGGCGAAGCCCACGTCGCGGTAGGCCGCCAGCACGGCCGCGACGTCGGCCACCGAGCCGCCCGCGCCCAGCCGGCCCTCGCCGGCCTGCGGCCGGTGCTCGCGGTACCAGCCGTCCCACGCCGCCTCCGCCTCGGCTCGGTCGCGCCGGATCACCGCGTTGAGGTTGATCGTCCGCTCCACCTCGCGGTCGTCGCGGCCGGCGGCCTCGCACGCGGCGCGCAGCACGGCCGAGGCGGCAGCCACCTCCTCCGGCCGCCCGTACGCGTTCCACAGGTCGGCGGAGCGGGCCACCAGCGGCAGCGTCTTGCGCGGCCCCGAGCCGCCGATCAGGATCGGCAGCCGGGCCTGGACGGGCCGGGGCGCGCAGACCGCGCGGTCGAACCGGTAGAAGCGGCCGTCGTGGGTGACCTCCTCCCCGTCGAGCAGGCGGCGGATGAGCGGCACCGCCTCGGCCAGCCGGTCGAGGCGCTCGCCGAAGCCGGACCCGAAGTCGAATCCGAAAGCGGCGTGCTCGCGCTCGAACCAGCCGGCGCCGATCCCCAGGATCGCCCGGCCGCCGGACACGTGGTCCACCGTCGTGGCCATCTTGGCCACGAGGCCTGGGTTGCGCAGCGTGTTCGCGCCGACCATCAGGCCCAGGCGGGGGCGCTCCGTGATCGCTGCGACGGCCGCCAGCGTGGTCCAGCCCTCGAACTTGGGGTCAGGCCAGTCGGCCTCGTCGGACAGCAGGTGGTCGTCGATCCACAGGTCGTCGAACCCTGCCGACTCCGCCCGCCGAACCGCCTCGCGCAGCGACGGCCAGTCCGTGCGCTGGACCCAGAATGCTGCCCCGAACCGCACTGTCGACACCCTCTTCCGCTTCGTGTCCCGACATCGTAGGGGGCGCCGGGCGGAGAGGGTGTCGAGACGCGCTGGACGCGCCGCGGTCAGGGGATCGGGGAGGTGTCGAGCAGGGTGCTGAGCATGGCCGGGTCGCCGGCCGGCCGGTTGGCGTTGAACACCGCCGTGAACACAGAGCCGGACACGGTCACGGTGCCCGCGCTCCCGACGAGGGTCACGCTGATGAGGCGCCCGGACACCCCGCGGTTCGACAGCGCCATCGAGGTGATCGTCCCGACGTTCGTTCGGGCGTCCGCACCGAAGATCGCGGACAGCGAGGCCAGCGAGTAGCTGGCGGTCTGCCAGGTGGCGTGCGGCGATGCGGCGTCGTACGCGACGCCCGCGGGGTCGCGATCCGGCGAGCCCTGGAGGTAGCTGACCGGCGTGGCGACGATCGCGCCCGTCGGCGACGCGAAGGCGATCTGGTTGTCCTCGGTCGCACCGCCGTCGGACGAGGAGTACAGGGTGTCGGCCACCTGGCCGCCGCTGAGCACGACCTGGCCGGCGGTCGCCGCGATGGCGGCGTCGGTGGTCGGGCGCTCGGCGCGGACGCCGAGGTAGACCTGGGACCGGGTGTCGTCGTAGAGGTCGAACGTGCCGGTGGCGGGATGGAGGTGGTAGTCGGCGTAGGAGCGCGCGGCGATGGCCTGCGCCTCGAGTGCCTGCAGCGGCCAGCTCGAGGGCATCTCGGCGGGCACGACGCCTCGCAGGTAGTCCTCCATGCCGACGACGTTGATGAGGCGAGCCTTCGAGGAGTAGAGCAGTGCCGTGATCGCGCCGCGGAACTGGTCGTAGGACGAAGCCATCGAGCTGATCTGCAGGGTCGTCGCGCTCGCGGCCGGCCGGAAGACCACCGCCGACGACACCGACTTGTTGACGAGCGTGGTGCCGGCGGCGTCGATCACCAGGCGCCACCCAGTGCTGGTCCGGTACACGCGGGCGCGGGCGTCGGCGGGGAGCTGGAGCGCCACGCCGTCCACGGACCAGGTCCCGCCGCGTCCGTACACGGTGAGCGGGGCGCTCTGGGTGGCAGACTGGTCCTCGAGCCAGACCCGGACACTCGGGCTCGTCGCGAGCATGCCCAGCGTCGTGCCCTGGTAGTAGTGGGCGAGGATGGTGGCGGCGTCCTGGCCGGCCTGGGCGCGGCCGAGCGCGCCGTACTGCGACATGCCGACGCCCGGGCCGTCGCCGCGGCCATAGAAGGTGACCGTCGGGCCGAGCAGCGTCGGCGTCGCGGCCGCCGTGAGCACCCCGGTGGCGGCGTACAGGGCGCCGACGCCGTAGGCGGAGCTGACCGGGACGCCGTTGACGGCGGTCACCAGGTACCACGAGGAGCCGGACGACGGGGTCGGGCACACGGCCGACCAGGCGCCGCCGGGCACGGTCCCGGCGACCGAGACCGACGCCC
>JAJYLZ010000083.1 GCA_021787395.1 Chloroflexota bacterium | reverse complement strand
GTGGGCGTCGGCGTGGGCGTCGGCGTGGGCGTCGGCGTGGGCGTCGGCGTGGGCGTCGGCGTGGGCGTCGGCGTCGCGTCGGTGCAGTTCAGAGAGTTCGTCTTGTTGGTGACGGGGCTACTCGTCGTGTTGACCTGCCAGGCGCCAACGCCCAGAACACCCCCGGACGAGAGAGGGAAAGTGTTCGAGACGCTGAGATTGACGAGCAGCGTGCCGCTGCCGGTGAGCCCGCCGACGTCAAGAACCGTGTAGTTCGACTCGACCTGGGCGATATACGCTGCGGCGTTGCCACCGGCGTTTCCATTGATGGCGCCCTGGTTCGGGGACAGGTAGATGACGACAGTGGCTCCGGCCGGTAGGGTCGGGGCCGGAGTGAGCTTATCCGGGTTGGGAACCGTGTAGTCAAGATGGAACGTGAAGCTGCTGGCATTGCTGGAATCGCAGGTCAGGACCGCATTCTGCTCAAACGTGAATGTCGCGGTTCCACCTTTGAGGTCCGTGTACGGACCGTTTGTCGGATGGCCGTTGTCGCCTGCGGTGAACGCCGAGACGGGACTGGCTCCCGGTCCAAACAACGCCAGTGTGATCATGCCCGCGGCGGCGAGCCAGCCAGCCCCCCGGAACAATCGATTGGACCTCATCGATGCTTCTCTCCCCGATACGTTCCGGTCATATGACCCGGTCTTTGATTAGTGCTGCTGCTCCGATGTTGGCGTCTGCCAACGGTACTACCCGAGCGTCGAGAGGGGTACTACACCAGACCCCCCTCAACTGAGGCCTACGAGCGGCGGACGAGTCGCTAGTGGTGCCGGCACACACCGGAGGACCAGTACCGGACCCGGACCGGACTGCCAGGTTGCCGCTCGGTCAATCCTCGTGGCGCCGGATCGGAGGGATCCCAACAGTTCCGCCACGAGGTCCTTACGCTCCCAGCAGTCAGGTTCGAACTACACCGCAGGACGGCCATCACGACGGGGAGTCGCTGGCCGGAGCCGGCCTTAGCATTCGCCTTTACGGCGGACGCCCGCAGCACAACGTACTAGGCCAAAGGGGGGATGACCACGGCGATTCTCCTAGGTTCTGAGGCCGCTGGACTAGGCGCGGCGCCTTGGGTGGTGCTCGGGCGCACCGGTTCCCCGGGCGCTCGCGACAAACGTCGTAGGACTTACGGCAACCGTGCCCGCCGGCGCAGAGAGCAGTCTTCGAGACAGGAACTGGCCGGCACTCGTGGTCGCTCGCGGGGCCCAGCCAGCACAGCCGCTACGATGTCAGCCTGCCCCGACCGCACCAGGAGCCCTCGTGACCAGCGCCGACCAGCCCGCCTCCCCTACCGCCATCCGCTCCGGCGTCAGCGCCGCGATCGACCGGGCCTGGCGGGCGGCGGTGGCGTCGGGCGCGCTGCCCGACGTGGCGGATCCGGCGGCGGTCCCGGCCGTCGAGGTCGAGCGCCCCTCGAACGCCGCGTTCGGCGACTTCGCCACGAACCTCGCGATGAAGCTGGCCCGGCCGCTCCGCCGGCCGCCGCTCGAGATCGCGGGGGCGCTCGCGGCGGCGCTCCGGGACGGGGAGGACGCTGCGCTGTTCTCGGCCGTGGAGGTGGCCCGGCCGGGGTTCCTCAACCTGCGCGTGGCCGACGCCGCGTACGAGTCGCTGGTGGCCGGCGTGCTCGCCGCGCCCGACCGGTGGGGCCGCATCCCGGCGGTCAGGCCGCGCCGGGTGAACGTCGAGTTCGTGTCCGCCAACCCGACCGGCCCGCTGACGGTGGGCAACGCGCGCGGCGCGTTCGTGGGCGACCTGCTGTGCCGGGTCCTCGAGGCCGGCGGGCAGCAGGTCACGCGCGAGTACTACTTCAACGACTCGGGCGCCCAGATCAACCACCTCGGCGCCTCGGTCTTCGCCCTCCGGCGGGGCGAGCCCGTCCCGGAGGACGGCTACAAGGGCGCCTACGTGGAGGCGCTCGCCCGCGAGGTGCCCGACGACGTGTGGGCCGCCGCGACGGCCGACGGCGCCGAGCCGGACGTGGTCCTGGGGGCCTGGGCGTCGAAGCGCGTGCGGGGCATGATCGAGGCCAGCCTGGCCCGGCTGGGCGTCCACTTCGACGTCTGGAAGAGCGAGGCCTCGCTCCACGACGAGGGCTGGGTGGAGCGCGCGGTGGCCCGCCTGCGCGACGCCGGCGAGGTGTACGAGCAGGACGGCGCCACCTGGTTCCGCTCCACCCGCTACGGCGACGACAAGGACCGCGTGGTCTACCGCTCGGACGGCCGGCCCACCTACTTCGCGGCCGACATCGGCTACGTGACCGAGAAGTTCAGCCGCGGCTTCGACCACCTGATCTACATCTGGGGCGTGGACCACCACGGCACGGTGGCGCGCAACAAGAACGCCGCCCAGGCGATGGGCTACGACCCGGACCACTACCAGGTGATCCTGATCGGCTGGGTGCGCTTCGTCTCCGACGGGGTCGAGGTCTCGATGTCCAAGCGCGCGGGCACGTTCGTCACGCTCGACGACCTGCTCGACGCGGTGGGCACCGACGCCGCCCGCTGGTTCTTCGCCTCCCGCGCGGCGCACGTGGAGATCGACTTCGACATCGAGCTCGCCCGGAAGCAGTCGGCCGAGAACCCCGTCTACTACGTCCAGTACGCGCACGCGCGCATCGCGTCGATCCTGCGCAAGGCCGAGGCGGCCGGGCTGGCGCCGGCGGCGTCGATCGAGGGGCTGCTCGCCGGCGAGCCCGAGGCGGCCCTGGCGCGGGTCGTCTCGCGGCTGCCGGAGGTGGTCGAGGACGCGGTCCTCGCCGAGGAGACGCAGGGCGTCACGGCATACGCCACCGAGCTCGCCACCCAGTTCCACGCCTTCTACCGCGACGCGCGCGTGGTGGACGAGGCGGCACCGGAGCGTTCGGCGCGCCGACTCGCCCTCGCCCTGGCGACCAAGACCACGCTCGCCAACGCGCTCGGCCTGCTGGGGATCTCGGCGCCCGAGCAGATGTAGCGGCGGCGCGGCGCGGCGCGGACCGGGGTTCCGGGTTCGGCCGACGCGACGCGGCGGGGCCTGCCCGCGGCTGGGCCGTCGGCTGCTCCGAGGGCCCGGCGCCCGGCTGTGCTCGGGGGTCCGGCGCCGCATCTCGGGGTCCGCGCGCCCGGCTGGACCTGGGGGCTCGGGCGCCCGTTCTCGGGGGTCCGGCGCCGAATCTCGGGGTCCGGCGGCCGGCTGGACCTGCACGCCAGACTTCCAGCGCTGACCGTCCTTGGCTAGACCCGGAGTCCAGCCCGCGCCCGAAAATCGCCGAAGAAGGCGCCGCAGCGGTTCGCGACTGGAGCGCGAGTCCAGCCAGCGACCGGGAGGGGCAGAGAGTCTGGACTGCCGGTCCAGCGGGCCGCGGCGGGGCGCGAGGACCGTGCGGCACGAGGCGCGCGCGCCGAGGCCCGCGGCTCAGCCGGGGTTCAGCCGGCCAGCCCCAGGGCGCCGGCGACCGCGCGCAGGGTGGCGTCGGAGTCGGCGGAGATCAGCACCACGCGCTGGCCGGAGGGCTGCAGCACCGACGCGCGCTTGCCCGCGGCCTGGAGGACCGTCACCAGCTGCTGCAGCTGACCCAGGGCGCTGCCGGCGGCCGCGCTCGTGTCCCAGACCGTGTCCACCACTGCGGCCGTGGTGCCGCCGGGACCCTCGACCAGCGCCACGCGGTCGCCGCCCCAGCCGGCGGCCGGGTCGGTGCCGGCCTTGGGGTCGCCGGTCCGCATCAGGATGTTGAGCTCCAGCTCGCCCAGCGTGTCCTCCATCGCGACCTTCCAGCCCGCCCCCAGCCGGGCCGCGAGGTCGGCGGGGATGGCCACCGGCACGGCCGGCTCGCGCGTGGCCAGCTTGTCCGAGTGGAGCAGCTGCTCGGTCGTGCTGGGCGGGTTCTGCCACAGCGCGTCCACGCCCGCGAAGCTGGCGCTGGTCTGGTAGGCGCCGAGCGCGAGGGTCAGGCCCTGGGTGTAGGGCCACAGGAGCGTCTCGCGCAGGATCGGCGGGGCGGCGTCCAGGGCCGCCTGGGAGGCGGGGTCCACCGCGCTGGCCACCTGGATCAGCTGGGCGGGCGTGAGGTTCTGCTGCGCCCACAGGCTCATCAGCAGCGTCGCGTCGCCCTCGACCAGCGCCGTGCGGGCCAGGGTCCGGTCGGTCTGGTCCTTGGCGTCGCCGACGATGGCCCCCAGGCCGAACTTCTGGTCCTGGAGCGCGTGGTCGAACTCGTGCGCGTAGGTGATCTGCTCGGCCGGCCCGATGTCGCCCGTCGATGAGATCACGTACATCGCCTTGGTGCGCTGGTCGTAGAAGCCCACCACCTGGCTGGTGAGCAGGTTGAGGTACAGCGATTCGAGCGACGCGCCCGCGGGCAGGAGGTCCAGCTGCTGGTAGAGCTTCTGGGTGGCGGCCACCAGCTCCGGGGGGTTGTCCCGGTTCAGGGACTCGCGCAGGAAGGCGCACAGGCCGGCCTGGTCGAGCGTGTAGCGCGGGACCGTCTTGGTGGCGGTGATGCCGCGGATCGTCTGGACGGCGGCCTCGATCTTGTCCAGCAGGGCGGCGTTGGGGTCGTCGGGCCCGATGGGCCGGGGCGAGAAGCTGGCCTGGGCGGGGGCGTCCGCGCAGTTGGAGGCGGTCGGTCTGCCCGGGCTGGCCGCGGCCGACGGCGAAGCGGCCTGGGTCGGGGCCGCGCTCTCCGTCGCGACCGGGGGGCTGCTGGCGGGCGGCGCGGTGGGGGCCCCGGTCGGGCCTGTGCTGCCGCAGCCCGCCGCCAGGACGAGCGCGAGGAGCGCCGCCAGACCGGCGGCCCGAGGGCGGCGAGGCGTCATGGGCCTGATCATGCCACCGCGAGGTGGACCTGAGGCCCGCGGCGAATGTTCCTTTCTTAACCGTTCGGCGCCTCGCGGCTGAATCGCGCCGGCCCTATGGTTCGTGGCGGAACACCCCCTCAGGTTCCATCCTCCCTCCCTCGGGACCGGAGATGCCAATTGGGCAGGCATCTCCGGTCCTTCCTTTTCCGGGCCCGAGGGCCGCGGCAGGGCGGAGCCCGGCGTGAGCCACCTGTGCCAGAATCCCCGGCATGGAGCTCACCTGGTACGGAAGGACCTGCATCCGGCTCAAGGGCCGGGACGCCGTCGTCGTCAACGATCCCTACCCCTCGATCGTCGGGCCGACCGGGCGCGGGATCACCGGCGACGTCATCACCTTCAGCCACCCCGATGACGCGGGCCTCGGCCGCAAGCCGGTCAAGACCTCGCGGGACGGCGGCACGGCGATCCCGACCAGCCTCGAGTCGGCCTTCGCGCTCGACGGGCCGGGCGAGTACGAGGTCCACGACGTGCTGATCACCGGCGTGCGCACCTTCCGCGACGGGCAGCGCGGCGCCGATCGGGGCAAGCAGACCGCCTTCGTGACCGAGCTCGACGGGCTGCACACCATCCACCTCGGCGACATCGGCCACGAGCTCACGGAGGAGAAGCTGGCCGACATCGGCCCGGTGGACATCGCCTGCGTGCCGATCGGCGGCTCCCTGTCGGCCACCGCCGCCGCGGCCCTGGTCGCCCAGCTCGACCCCAAGATCGTCGTCCCGATGCCCGTCTGCGAGGAGGAGGCGGACTGCCAGGACGCGATGGACAAGTTCCTCCACGAGATGGGCGCCCAGCCGTCGGTCCAGCCCAAGCTGTCCGTGACCACGTCCGGGCTGCCGTCGGAGACCACCACGGTCCTGCTGGAGTCGCGCGGCAAGGCGTAGGGCCGTGACGCCCCTGGGCTGGGCCTGCCTGGCCGTGGCGGCCGTCGCCGCCCCCGTCGACTGGTGGGCGGTGTGGGCGGGAACCTCGCGGGCCCGCGCCGCGGAGCGGGTCGCCAAGCCCGCCACCCTGGTCGCGCTCCTCGGCGTCGCGCTGGCCGTGCCGCCATCGGTGCCGGGCGTCCGGCCCTGGCTCGTCGTCGCCCTCGCCGCCTCGCTGGTCGGCGACGTCCTGCTGCTGCCGCCGGGCCGCCTCGTGCCGGGCCTGGTCGCGTTCCTGCTGGGCCACCTCGCCTACGTCGCCGCCTTCGCCCAGCTGCCGGGCTCGCCGGCGTGGCTGCTGGCCGGCGCCGGCGTCGCCGCCGTGGTCGTCGCGAGCGTCGGGCGGACCCTCGTCCGCGCCGCCGCCCGGCAGGGCATGGGCGGCCCCGTGGCGGCGTACCTCGGGGTCATTGCCGTGATGGCCGCCATGGCGACGCGGAGCGGCCTGCCGGCGGCCGCCATTGGCGGCTGGCTGTTCGTCGCCTCGGACGCGATGCTGGGCTGGGGCGAGTTCGTCGTCGCGCCGTCAGCGGCCGGCCGGTCGCGCGGCGGCGCCCGCCTGCGGCTGGGCGTGATCGCGACGTACCACGCCGCCCAGGCGCTCCTGGTCCTGGCCCTCCTGACCGCCGGCTGACGGCTCCCGGGCCCGGTCAGGCCGCCTGGCCCGTCCGCGAGCGGAGCTGGCGCAGCGCGGGGGCCCAGCGGTCCAGCTCGTCGAGGGTTGCGCGCAGGCCGTCGAGGTTCGGCTTCGAGGGGATGAACACGCCCTCGGTCAGCTGCGCGAACACGTTCGGCACCACGACCCCCTCGGGGATCGGCACCGCGCGCAGCGCCGCGAACACGGGCTTGAGCGCAGTCACCGAGCGGAGGCCGCCGGAGACCCCGCCGTAGCTCGCGAACGCGACCGGCTTGTCCGCCCACTCGTGGTGCAGGTAGTCGATGGCGTTCTTGAGGCTGGCCGGGAACGAGTGGTTGTACTCGGGGGTCACGACCAGGACGGCGTCGGCCGCGTCGACGCGAGCGCCCCACGCCCGCGTGTGCTCGTGCACGTACCGGCGGAGTCGCGGGTGGTTGGGCTCGTCCATGAGCGGGAGGTCGATCTCGGCGAGGTCGGCGAGGTCGACCTCGAACCGGCCGTCGGCCGCGACGGCCGAGGTGAGCCAGGCGGCGACGGACGGCCCGACCCGGCCGGGGCGCGTGCTGGCGACGATGACGAGGAGGCGGTGCGAGGACATCTGAGGCTCCGGGGAGTTGCGGCGGCCGGGAACGCGGCCTATGTGGTTGGTTGCACAAGCAACTATACCCCACTTCGCAGGCGAGCGCCATCCAGCTCTGGCAGGCGCCGCCGAGCCGTATCGGGCGCCGTCGAGCCGGCTCAGGCCCCGCGCCGGTAGACCACGCGGCCGCGCTTGACCACCACGTCCACCAGGTCCGCGCCCACCCAGTAGGGCAGCTGTCCGACGTCGGACGCCCGCCACACGACCAGGTCCGCGGCCTTGCCCGGCTCGATCGAGCCCGCCTCGCCCGCCACCCCCGCCGCGTGCGCGGCGTTGATCGTCACCGCGGCCAGGGCCTCCGCCGGCGACAGCCGCATCTCCAGGCAGGCCACGGTCATGACCAGCGGCAGGTTCGGGGTGGGCGACGTGCCGGGGTTGAAGTCGGTGCCCAGGGCCACGGGCACGCCGGCGTCGATGAACCGCCGGGCCGGGGCCGCCTCGTCGGCCATCAGGAACCACGTCGTGGCCGGGAGCAGGGTGGCCACGGTCGGGCTCGGCCCGGCCGCCGCCGCGGCCAGCGCCGCCAGCCCCTCGTCGGACGGCACGTGGAGGTGGTCCGCCGACAGCGCGCCCAGCTCGGCCGCCAGCTCGGCGCCGCCCGACGGGGCGAGCTCGTCGGCGTGGAGGCGGACCGCCATGCCGTAGCCCAGGGCGGCCTCCAGGATCCGCCGGCTCTGGTCGGCCGTGAACACTCCCTGCTCGCAGAACACGTCGCACGAGCGGGCGCGGCCCTGCGCCGCCACGCCCGGCAGCTGCTCCTCGATCACGTGGCGCACGTACGCCTCGGTGCCGTCGGGGCGGGCGCGGAACTCGGGCGGCACCGCGTGGGCGCCGAGGTAGGTGGGCACGACGTCCACCGGGCCCTCCTGGCCCAGCCGGTGGGCGACCTCGAGCAGGCGCAGCTCCGTGGCCAGGTCCAGCCCGTAGCCGGACTTCGCCTCGACCGTGGTCACGCCGTGGCGGACCATCTCGTCCAGCCAGCGCCGGCCGTGGGCGGCGAGCGCCTCCGTGTCGGCCGCCCGCGTGGCGGCGACGGTGGAGAGGATCCCGCCGCCGGCCTGGAGGATCTCGAGGTACCCGGCGCCCTGCTGGCGGAGGACCAGCTCGCGCTCGCGGGTGCCGGCGAACAGCAGGTGGGTGTGCGGGTCCACCAGGCCGGGGGTGACCACGCCGCCGTCCGCGTCGAGGCGGGCGAAGCGCGCCAGCGAGTACCCGTTGGCCTCCAGCCCGGCCTCCACCCCGTCCCGCGGGCCGACGCCCACGATCCGGCCCTCCCAGCAGGCGACCACGGGCGAGGCGGGCGAGGCGGGGCCGCCCACCGGCGCGGCGTCGAGGATCGCGAGCTCGCCCTGCGCGGCCCCGCGGCGGAGGCCGCCCGCCAGCGTCGCGATCTGCGCCGCGCCGTGGACCAGGAGCCCGGGGGCGTCGCTCTGGCTGCGGCCGCCCTCGATCAGCCGCAGGCTCACGTGCGGCCGCGGGCGTCGGCGAGCCGGAGCTCGAGCGCCATCAGCGGGTCGAAGTCGCGCAGCCGGATCGCGTCGGCGGCCGCGGCGAGGCGGGCCTCCAGGGGCTGGCCGGCCGGCACGTCCGCGTGGTCGGCGACGTCGAGCAGCGCGGCGAGCGGCGCCAGGCCGATCAGCTCGGACTCCGCGAGCGCGACGCCGTCCTCGGCCGCCAGCTCCCCCACCGCCTCCCAGGCGCGCCACAGGGGCGTGGCCCGGAAGTCGAGCAGGTTCATGGAGACCTGGGCCCGCATCGGGTGGCCGCGCTCGGGCTCCTCCACCCGGAACCCGTTGGCCTGGAGGCGCGGCAGCCCGCCGCCGGACTCGCGGACGCGCCGCGCGATCCGCTTGGCGAGCTCGACGTCCTCGGAGTCGAGGTTGATGTTCCACGCGATCAGGAACGGCCGGGCGCCGACGGCCGTCGCGCCGGCGCGCGGGTGCATGCGCGCGGGGCCGAAGTCGGGCTGGCGGCCGTTGTGGGCGATCTCGACCTTGAGGCCCTCGTACTGGCCGCGCCGGACGTCCGCCAGCTTGACCCGGTCCGACCGGCTGGCCGCCGCGGCGTACAGGTAGACGGGGAGCTGGTAGCGGGCGGCGATCCGGCGGCCGAAGGTCCGGGCGAGCTCCACGCAGTCGTCGAGCGTCGTGTCGCCCAGCGGCACGAACGGGACCACGTCCACGGCCCCGATCCGCGGGTGCTCGCCCTGCTGCTCGTCCATGTCGATCTCGTCGATGGCGGCGGCGACCAGCCGGTCGAGGCCGTCCGCCACCGCGTCGTGCTCGCCGGCGACCGTGAACACCGACCGGTTGTGGCTGGGGTCGGACGTCCGGTCGAGCAGGTACACGCCGGGCACCGACGTCAGCGCGTCCACGAGCCGCTCGACCACGTCGAGGCGACGGCCCTCGGAGACGTTGGGCACGCTTTCGACCAGCATGGGGCCGATGCTACAGGGCTGCGGAGGGCTCGGCGGGCCCGGATCGCAGGCCGGCGGGGCGCGCGCCGGCCTGCGCCGAATCGAGCGCCCGTGTACGGTTCGGCCCGTGACACGGAACCCGGCCCCGGCGGCGAGCACCGCGGGACGCGCACCTCGGGGCCCGGCCCGGGCCTGCCCGGCGGGCCGTCGCGGGGCCGCGGGCATGGGCCGGATCCTGGGCGTCGTCGTCCTGGCCGCGGCCCTCGCCGGGTGCGGCCCGTCGCAGCCGGCGCCCGCCGCCCCGACCGCGGCCTCGGCGGCCGGCCCGA
>JAJYLZ010000082.1 GCA_021787395.1 Chloroflexota bacterium | reverse complement strand
CGCTTCGGCGGCGACAAGCTCGCGGCGGACCTTGACGGGCGCCCACTGCTCCACCACGCGCTGGCGGCCGTGGACGCGGTGGCGGCGACGCTGGTCCTCGTGCTCGCCCCGGGTGGCGCGATGCCTTCCCTGCCGGCGCTCCGCGGTCGGCTGGTGGTGGCGCGCGACGCGGCGGCGCACCAGGGCCCCCTCGCGGGGCTGGCCGCGGGGCTGGCGGCCCTGCCGCCGGGCACCGAAAGCGCGGTCGTCGTGGGCGGGGACATGCCGTCGCTCGTTCCGGCCGTGCTGAGGCTGCTGCTCGACGCGCTCGAGGATCCTGAGCCTGCTGCCGCCACGCTCGCGGCCGATCCGACGGCCGTCCTGCCGATGGGGGTGCGTCCGATCGTCGTCGGCGCCGCGGCGGCGGAGCTGCTCGCCGAGGGCCGCCGGGCGCTGCGGGCCGTGCTGGTCCGCGTGCCGTCGGTCGTCGTGCCAGCGGCGGCGTGGCGTGCGGTCGATCCCGAGGGTCGGACGCTCCGAGACGTGGACACCCGGGGAGACCTGTCCGGGGGATCGACGCGCTAGGGGCCGGCGCCTCTCGCCACCGCGTCGCCTGGGGCCTCTCTCCGCCGCCTCGCGTCCCCGCCTCGCGTTCCCGCTCGCGTCCCCGCTACGCCGTCGCCGGAGAAGGGACGATTTCGAGACCGGTCGGCCGATCCGTCGCCCGGGAGGAGAGGATCCGACCCGAATCGGGCCCGGGCGGCCCTTGAGGCCGTCGTGTTGTCTGCTGGGAGGAGAACAGACGACAGCCAGCGGCTGATTCCATCCCCTGTCGGGCGACTCTAGGCAGCGACCTCGGCCGCGGCTACGGCGGCCGCGGTCGCCTGGACGTGCATCCGGCGCGAGGCGGCATGGCCCGGCACGGTCGCGTAGGCTTCGAAGCCCGGGGCCGCGGCGCCCGGCTGCCACCGTCCGCGCACCAGGAGCCCGTCCATGGCAAGCGTTCACCTGCTCCACGCCGGGTACGCCGACGAGCGCGTCGGCTCGTCGATCGTGCTCGTCCGCGACGGGGACGCGCGGATCGTCGTGGACCCCGGCATGGTCAAGGCGCGGTCCCTGATCCTGGACCCCCTCGCGGCGCTGGGCGTCGCCCCCGAGGCCGTCACGCACGTGTTCCTGTCCCACCACCACCCCGACCACACGATCAACATCGCGCTGTTCCCCAACGCCGAGGTGGTGGACTTCTGGGCCTGCTACATCGGCGACCAGTGGCTCGACCACGACGGCGACGGCTATCACCTGTCGCCCCACGCGCAGCTGTGGCTCACGCCCGGCCACACGCGCGAGGACGCGTCGCTGATCGTGGAGGCGGACGATGCCGTGTACGCGATGACCCACGCCTGGTGGCGTGCGGACCGGACACCCGAGGTGGACCCGCTGGGCGACGACCAGGCCGCGCTCGAGGCGTCTCGGGCGCGCCTCCTGGCGGCGGCGGACATCGTGATCCCGGGCCACGGCGGCCCGTTCCGGGTGGAGCGGTGACGCCGCGCGGCTACGCCGCCCTCGTCGCCACGATGTTGAGGCGCACGTAGTCGATCACCGCGTCCGGCAGGTTGGCCGCGACCGCCGCCACGAAGCCCTCGCGGCGTGCCTCCGGCAGGCGCTCGAGGTGGGCGCCGAGGACCACCGTCTGCAGGAACTCGCGCAGCGGTTCGCCGGGCTCGAGCGGCGTGGGCTCGTCGTGCAGCCACGTCTCGACGTCCGTGAACCCGGCCGCCTCGAGGCGCTGCCTGGTCTCCTCGGGCCCCGCCATCGTCCACGGTCCCGGCCACGTCTCGCCGGCCGCGGCGATCGCGCGCTGCACCGCGGCGATGTTGCCGCGGCCGCCGCACTGCGCCACCAGCCTGCCGCCGGGCCGGATGACCCTCGCGAGGTGCCGGAACAGCGCCGCATGGTCCTCGACCCAGTGGAACGTCGCGGTGGACAGGACCGCGTCCACTGACCGGTCGCCGAGCGGCAGGGGGCGCGCCAGGTCCGCCTCGACGAACTCGACCCTGCTGCCGAACCGGGTGAGCCGGGTGCGCGCCGCGGCCAGCATCGCCGGCGATCCGTCGAGCGCGATGACGCGCCCGGCCGGCAGGCGCTCCGCCAGGCGCTCGGTCACGCGGCCGGACCCGCAGCCGGCGTCGAGCACCGTCTCGTCGCCGCCCAGCGGGAGGCGCTCGAGGACGCTCGCCCCCCAGCGGGCCATCGGCCCCGACACCCGATCGTAGGTGCCGGCGTCCCAGTCCCGAGGCGCCTCCCGTCCGGGCAGGCCATGCGGAGGTTCCAAGCGCGGCTCTCCGGTGCGGATCTCGGCGGGTGCCCGGAGTGTGTCAGCGACGGTCGTGGCCGTCCACCCGGCGCGGGGGCGTTGCGCGGTTCTCCACTATGCTCCCGTCCATGCGGGGCCCTGTAGCGCTGGTCGGAGCCGGCGAGTTCCTGGACACGATGAACGAGTTCGATCGCAGCCTGATCGCTGCGACCGGCCGTCCCCGCCCGCGCGTGGTCATCCTGCCCACCGCCTCGGCCAACGACGGCGAGGCGGTGTTCCTCGGCTGGGCGGAGCGGGGCGTCGCCCACTTCTCGGCGCTCGGTGCCGAGGTTGAGCCGGTGCTGGTCCGGACGGTCGCCGAGGGGCACGACGCCGCCGCCCTCCAGGCCGTGGGCGAGGCCGACCTGGTCTACCTCTCGGGTGGCGACCCCCGCCACCTGCTGCGCGTGCTCCAGGGGTCTCCGCTCGGGGCGGCGCTGGTCGTGGCGCACGAACGCGGGGCCGTGATGGCCGGGTGCTCGGCCGGCGCGATGGCGCTGGTCGGCCGATCGATGAACTTCTGGTCGCTACCCCGGGTGCCGCTGCCGATGCCGTTCCCGATGCGCTGGCAGCCCGCGCTCGGCATGGTCGAGGGCGTGGTGGTGCTGCCGCACTACGACGCGGTGCCGGAGGCGTTCTCCGCCTGCATCGCGCTCCAGGCGCCCCGCGGCAGCGTCCCGTTGGGGATCGACGAGCACACCGCCGTCGTCGGGCGCAGCGGCGCCTGGCAGGTCTACGGGGCGGGCCGCGTGACGGTCTGGCGCGGCCGTCGGCGCGAGCGCTTCCGCCGCGGCGAGGCGTTCCGGGTCTAGCGCGGCCTGGTCGGGCCCCGGCGATCGGGCGCCTGGGTCGGGCGCCGCTCAGTCGGGCGCCGCTCAGTCGGGCGCCTGGGCCCGGGTGCCGCTCAGTCGGGCCTGATCTGGCGGAAGCAGTCGCTGCAGTAGACGGGCTTGTCCATGCGCGGCTTGAACGGGACCTGCGCCTGGTTGCCGCAACTGGTGCAGATCGCCACGAAGTACTCGCGCGGGGCGCGGTCCGTCGCGCGCTCGTAGCCGCGCGGTCCGCCCGACGTGCGGTCGTCACCCGACGTCTCCCGACTCGCCCGGCGGTATGCGCGGCAGGAGGCACAGCGTTTGGGGTCGGACGTGAACCCCTTCTGTGCGTAGTACTCCTGGTCGGCGGCGGAGTGGATGAACTCCACGCCGCAATCCACGCAGGTCATCGTCCGATCGACGTAGGTCACGCGAGCAGCTCCTCCCGGGCGCGGGGGCTACGGGTGCGTGCCGACGGGGATGGAGCCGTGGGCGTTGCGCCGGCGGGGAGTAAGCCGGACCACGACCACGGATCCGAGCAGTCTCCCTGAAGGGGCGCACCGGTGGTGGTCAGGCCACCGTACACCGCGCCCTCGGCGCCGACGCGTTAAGCCTTCGTTGCAACCGGTGCAACCCGTGCCGCGACCCCGGCTCGGCCCCAGCGACCGTCGCAGAGCCGGCCCTGCCGCGCGCCTGGAGCCCGAGGCCGCCCCAAGGTGTCGGGCGAGGGGGCCGGTGCCCCGGGACCTCGGTGCCCGTGACGGGCGACCTGTCACAATGTGCCCGGAGAGTCGGCAGCGCGACCGGGAGCGACGGGACGCCCGGCGGGCCCGCCGCGCGCACGATGGAGTCGCCGGCGGACCACGCCGCCGGCCGGGGAAGACATGGAGGCCACGAGGCGCATGCTCCGGCTGCTGCACACGGCGGACGTCCATCTCGGGGCGCGCCACGAGGACCTGGGCGAGGCGGCCGCGGCGCTCCGCGAGCGGCAGCACGCCGCCCTTCGGGCGGCGGTTGACCTCGCGCTGGCCGAGCGCGTCGGCGCGGTGCTGATCGCGGGCGACCTGTTCGACTCCAACGCCGCATCCCGCCGGGCGGTGGAGCGGGCCGCCTCGGAGCTGGCGCGGCTGGCGGCAGCGCGGATCCGGGTGGTGCTGCTGCCGGGCGACCACGACTCGTACACCCGCTCCTCCGTGTACCGCGCCCATGACATCTCCGCGCTGGCGGGCGCTGGCATGGTCAGCGTGCTGACGCCCGAGACGCCCGTCGTGCACCTGGACTCGCTCGACGCGGTGGTGGTCGGGCCCGCTGACCCGTCGCGGCCGGCATCGGGCCCGTTCGCGAGGCTCGACGCCGCGGCGCTGACCGCGGCCAAGTGGCGGATCGGGATGCTGCACGCCTCGCCCGGGGAGGGGGCCGGCCGAATCGCCGAGGCGGCGCTCGAGGCGAGCGGCCTCGACTTCGTCGCCCTCGGCCACGACCACATCGCCGCCAGCGGCCGCGCTGGCGCGACCACCTGGGCGGTGCCGGGGCCGCCGGAGCAGGTGGTGGTGGACCGCGACGAACTGGGCACGGTCAACCTCGTATCGCTCGAGGAGCGGGGAGCCGCCAAGCACGTCGCCGTGGCGACCCGCGTCGTCGGGTCCGCCTGGCACCGCGACCTCGAGCTGGACGCGGCCTCGGTCGAATCGCAGGCCGCCCTGGTCGACCGCCTGCGGGCGGCGGCGGACCCCGAGCTCGTGCTGGACGTGCGCCTCGCGGGCGACCGCCCGGACAGCCTCGAGCTGGACCCGGCGGCCGTCGAGGACGCGCTCCGTGGCGCCTACCTGCATGTGCGGATCCGGGACCGCAGCCGGCCGCCGTTGACGACCGGCGCCCTGCCCCCGGTGGAGACCGTGTCCGGAGCGTTCATCCGCAACGTGGAGGGGCGGATCGCCGAGCTCGAGGCGGCCGGCGACGTCGACGCCGACCGCGATGCGGCCGAGCTGCGCGAGGTGCTCCGCCTCGGCCGCCGGCTGCTCGCGGGGGCGGAGGTGGCGTCGTGAGGATCACGAGCCTGTCCCTGCGCAACTTCGGCATCCACGGTGACGCTGAGTGGTCGCTCGCCCCGGGGGTGACGGTCGTGCGCGGGCCCAACGAGTCGGGCAAGTCCACCCTCCGTCGAGCACTCGAGCTCGTCCTCGCGCGGCCGGCCACGTCCGCTGCGCCGGACCTCGCGGCGCTCCGCAGCTGGCGCTCCGGCGCCGAGGCCGCCCCGACGGTGGCCATCACGTTCAGCTGGGACGAGGAGGACGGCAGCGTCCACGAGGGTCGCCTGGCCAAGGTCTTCGCCGGCGGCGCCGGAACCGCGCGCCTCGAGCTGGACGGGGAGGTGGTCGCCGACGCCGCGCGCGTCGACGGGACGCTGGCCGCCCTGACCGGCCTGCCCACCGAGGCCTTCCTGCGGTCCACCGCGTCCGTGCGCCAGACCGAGCTCGCCGGGATCCAGCGGGACGAGGCGGCCCTGCGCGACCGGCTCGCCGCCACGATGAGCGGCGCCGACCGAAGCACCGCGCGCGCCCGGCGGCGGCTCGCCGCGGCGATCGCCGAGTTGGCCCCGCGCAACGGGGGGCCGGGGCGCCTGGGCACGGCCGAAGAGGCTGTGGCCGATGCCGAGCGCCGCCTGGCCACGGGCGAGGACGGCCTTGCCCGCCTGGAGCGCGATCGGGAGGCCCACACCGCGGCGAAGGAGCGCCGGGCGGACGCGGACTCGGCCCTCGCCGAGCGGCGGCTGCAGCTGGAGAAGGCCCGCGAGGCCGAGCGCCTCCACGCCGCCCTGGCCGACGCCGAGGCCCGCCACGGCCGCTACTCGGAGGCCATTGCCCTGCGCGACGAGCTCGCCGAGCTGGACCGGACGCATCCGTCGCCCACGCCGCTCGCCGAGCTGCGCCCTGCCGTGGAGCGGCTCCGGACCCTGGAGACGCGGATCGCCACGCTGGAGCAGGCGCTGTCGAGCGAGGTCCAGGTCAACTTCGAGCTGCCGCCGGAGCGGCAGTGGCAGCCCCGGTCCCGAATCGGGCTTGCGCTCACGGTGATCGGCGTGCTGATCGCCGTCCTGGGCACGGGGGCCGGGCTCGCGGGCCTGGTCGATCTCGGGGTCGTCCCGGGGGCGGTCGGCGGCGTGATCGCCCTGGCCGGACTCGTGACGGCGTGGCTCGCCCTCCGCGAGCGCAACGCGGGCCGCGTGATGCGCCAGATGAAGGACGAGGAGGTGGCGCGGCGGCTCCGCGGGCGCTCCGACATGGAGGAGGAGCTCAAGCGGGACCGCATCGAGCGCGACGCGGAACTCACCAAGCTCGAGCTGCCGGGAACGGCCGAGGCGGAGGAGCGGCTGGCCGCCGAGACCGCGCACGTCGAGCGCATCAGCACCGGCCGGGCTCGGCTGACGGGACTCATCGGCGACGAGCACCCGGACACGCTGGCGTCCAAGCGCGACGCCGCGGCCGCGGACCTAAAGACCGCGACGGCCGCGCTCGAGGCACTGGGCCCGATCGCGAAGGAGCCCCGGGCCCGGGAGCGCCTCGAGGTGGAGGTCCGGGACGCGGAGGCGGTTGCGGACCGCGCCCGGGACGACGAGGCGGCCGCGCGGGCGCGCGTCGAGCAGAACCCGGTCGATGCCGAGGACGTGGCGGGCCTGGCCGAGCGGCTGGCGGGCTGGCGGGCCGACCTCGCCGCGCTCCAGCGGCGGGAGCGGATCCTGTCCCGCACGCTGGCCGAGCTGGACGCGGCCGAGCGGGCCACGATGGCCAGGGCGACCCGCTTCCTCGAGCGCCGCATGGTGGGCGACGTGGAGCGGATCACCGGCGGGCGGTACCGCGAGGTGCGGATCGACGACGACGGACTGGGGTTCGAGCTGCGCTCGGCGGAGCGCGGCGACTGGGTGCCCGTCACGGACCTCTCGCGCGGGACCCTCGACGCCGTCTACCTCGCGGCCAGGCTGGGCCTGGTGCGGCTGGTCACCGGCGACCGGCGCCCCCCGCTGATCCTCGACGACCCGCTCGTGGCGCTCGACGACGAACGGGCCGAGCGCGCCCTCGCCGTGCTCCGCGAGGTTGCCTCGGACTTCCAGGTGATCTACCTCACGACCTCGGCGCGGTACGACGGCGTCGCCGACCAGGTGATCGCGCTGGAGGGGCCCGGGGCGGTGGCCGATTCCTGAGCTCGGGCCCGGCCCGGCGACCGTCGTCCTCGGGCTGACCGCCGCGATCGCCTGGGGCACCGGCGACTTCGGCGGCGGCCTGATCAGCCGTCGCGCCCCGCTGTTCGGCGTGGTCGCGGTGACGCAGGCGGTCGGCATGGCCGTCGCGCTCGCCATCGCGATCGTTCGGGGCGAGCCCGTCCCGGCCGGCATGGACCTCGTCTGGTCGGTGGGGGCTGGCCTGTGCGGCGTGGTGGGCATGACGTCCCTGTACCGCGGCCTCGCGGTCGGCCGGATGGGCGTCGTCGCGCCGACCACCGGGGTGATCGGCGCCGTCGTGCCCGTGCTCGTCGGGTTCGCGCTCGAGGGCGTGCCCACCTCGGCGACGGTCGCCGGCATCGGCGTCGCGCTGGTCGCGGTGGTGCTCGTGACCCGGGCGCCGGGCCACGGCACGGACCGCCCGTCTGGGGTCGCGTGGGCCCTGCTCGCGGGCTCGGCGATCGGCGGCTTCAACATCTGCATCGGCCAGCTCTCCGACGCCGGGCAGTTCGGTCCGCTGGTGGTGCTGCGGCTGGTCCAGTCGGTGGTCCTGGTGACGCTGATCGTGGTGTGGCGCCAGCCCTGGCGCCTGCACCGAGCCGACCTCGCCAAGCTGTCGGTGATCGGCGTGCTGGACATGCTGGGCAACGTCGCGTTCATCTCGGCGGCGCAGGTCGGCGCCCTCGCGGTGGCGACGATCCTGTCGTCCCTCTACCCGGTCGCCACCGTGCTGCTGGCCCTCTCGCTGCTCCACGAGAAGGTCACGCGCAGCCACGTCGTCGGCATCGCGCTCACGGTCGCGGCGATCGCCTTGATCGGCCTCGGGACCGCCGCCTAGGTTGCGCACGCTCGCTGGGCGGCGCAAACGAACGGCTCCGCAGCAGGGCCGCTCGTCCGGCGGAGCGCCCGGGAGGACCGTCGGTCCAGCCGCTCGCTCGGCGAGCCGCCGGACCGGGGCGGCACGCGATTCACCCGCCCGTCGATCGGGCGGACGGGCGGAAGGGGCGGGCGCGAGGAGGCGCGGGCGCAGGCCAGGAGGCGCGCGACCCGCCTCGCTGCGTCGAGGAGGACGCGCCCCCGTCCGGCGGCCCGCCGCGCGCGAATAGCCGGCGTGACCACCACCGCCGTCGTCTGGCTCCGCCGAGACCTCCGGGTCCACGACCACCCGGCGCTCCACGCCGCCATCGCCGCCGCCGACGCCGTGATCCCGGTGTTCGTGATCGACGAGCCGCTGCTCGCGGGACGGTGGCCGTCCCCGAACCGGGTCTGGTTCATGCTCCAGAGCGTCGCGTCGCTCTCGCAGGAACTGGCGGATCGGGGCGCCCCCCTGCGCGTTCTGCGCGGCCGGCCCGCGCAGGTGCTGCCGGAGTTCGCCCGTCACGCGGGGGCCGGCGACGTGTTCGTCACCCGTGACGCGTCGCCGTACGGCCGCAGGCGCGACCGCGCAGTGGCCGAGCGCCTGGCCGCCTCCGGGATCGGGTTCCACGCCCGGACCGGCCTCTACGTCCACGAGCCCGACGCCCTTGCGAACGCCGAGGGCCGCCCATTCGGGGTGTACGGCGCGTTCCGGAGGGCCTGGGACGCCGCGCCCCGCCGGGCGGTGCTCCCGGCGCCGGACCGGATCCCCGGGGTGCCCGGCGCCGGCGACGCCGTCCCCGACCTCGCCCGGCCGACCGCCGACCCGTCGCGGATCCCGACCCCGGGCGAGGCGGCCGCGCGCGAGCGCCTGGCTGCCTGGCTCGACCCGGGGCCTGGCGGCCGAGCCCCGGTCGACGTCTACGCCGACGTCCGCGATCGCCTGGACCTCGACGCGACCTCGCGGCTGTCGCAGGACCTGCGCTGGGGCCTGCTGTCCCCGCTCGAGGTCGTGGAGCGCGCGCTCGGGCCGGGCGACGGGCGGCGCGTGTTCGTCGCCGAGGTGGCCTGGCGCGAGTTCTACGCCCACGTGCTGTGGCACCACCCGGGCGTCCTCGACGCGCCGTACCTGGCCCGGTTCGCGGCCCTCGAGACGCGGGACGCCCCCGACGACCTCCGGGCGTGGGCGGAGGGGCGCACGGGCTACCCGGTCGTCGACGCGGCCATGCGCCAGCTCCGCGCCGAGGGGTACATGCCCAACCGGGCGCGGATGATCACCGCCTCGTTCCTGGCCAAGCACCTGCTGCTCCACCGGCGGCTCGGCGAGGCGGAGTTCATGCGCCACCTGGTCGACGGGGACGTCGCCAGCAACGACGGCGGCTGGCAGTGGACCGCGAGCACGGGGACCGACCCGCAGCCGTACTTCCGGGTGTTCAACCCGGTGCTGCAGGGCCGGCGGTTCGATCCCGAGGGTCGGTACGTCCGGCGCTGGGTGCCGGAGCTGGGCCGCGTCCCGGACTCGCACGTCCACGATCCGTGGACCCTCGATGCGGCGGCGCAGGCGGCGGCCGGCTGTCGGATAGGCGTGGACTACCCGGCCCCCATCGTGGACCACGCCGAGGCGCGCGGGCGGGCGCTGGCCGCCTACGGGTCGGCGCGGGGGGCCGGTGTCGGCGCTCCGGACGAGGGCGCTGGCTAGGGCGCGG
>JAJYLZ010000028.1 GCA_021787395.1 Chloroflexota bacterium | reverse complement strand
GGATGCTCTTGCCGATGGCGCCGCCCACCTCGGGCAGCTTGCCGGGCCCCACCACGATCAGCGCGATCGCCAGGATCAGGATGATGTGGATCGGGGAGATCCCTTCCAGCATGGCCAACTCCTTCTGCCGGGCCCCCGGTGTGGTCGGCAGGCCGCCTCTACTCGCGCAGGATACTGACCGCGGGCGGTGCGCGCCCGTGTCTGGAGGTCACGACTGTCCGGGACCATGGCGGTGTCCGCCCGCGCCGGGCCGGGGAGCGCCTCGACGCCCGCGGCCCGCCGCCAGTGGCAGGCCGGAGCCCCCGGGACTCTTGGATGCCCCGATCCGCCTCCGCCGGGGCATCCGCCACGCTCGCCCCGCCGGCGCGTTATTCACGCAGCGAGTCGTCCAGCGGCGGCGCAGGACGGCTCGCTGGTGTGCAACGCTTGCGGCGAGTCGCCGGACCGGTGGTGGGTTGCCGGTCGGGCGGCCGAGGAGGCCCGAGGTGGCGCAGGCGCAGTCGACCGGGGCGGTGCGGACGGCCGGGCGGGGCCGCACAGGCGGCTGGCTCGCAGCGGCGGCCAGCGGCGCCCTCCTGGGCGTCGGGCTCGCCTTCGCGGTCCTGCGCATCGCGCTGCCGAGCGAGCCGGCCCGCATCTCGTCCGACGTCTGGCCGTGGACGGCCCAGGGGGTCGAGGTCGTCCCGCTCGGCGTGGCAGGGCCGTTTCACGAGGGCGACGTGGTGACGGCCGTCGCCGACACCACCGTCGCGGTCCGCCTCGGCTCGCTGTGGCCGCCGTCACCGCTGCGCCCGATGCCCGACCGCCTTTCGTTCGACGTCCTGCGGGCCGGGAAGGTGGTCCACCTCGACGTCGCCCTCGGCCCGCAGCCGGTGGGCGGCCTCGTCGCGGCCGGCCTGCCGCTGCTCGGCTACACCCTCGTCCAGATGCTGGTGGCCGTGCTGGCCTGGCTGCGGCGGCTCGGCGAAGGCTGGCGGCGGGGCTTCCTGGTGGGCTCGGCCGCGAACGTCGCGAGCGCGCTGATCTGGGAGCTGGGGCTGCGCCCCTCGGACATCGTCCGGCCCGAGCCGATGCTGCCGCTGTTCCTGCTCGCGGCGCCCATGCACCTGCTGTTCTGGTCCTCCGTGGTGCACGTGCTCGTGTCGTGGCCCCGCCGCTGGGAGGCCGTCGCCGGCCGGCGCTGGGCGGTGGTCGCCCTGTACGCGGCGCCCCAGGCGGCGCTCCTGGCGGGCGTCTCGGCCCTGGGCGTCGTGAGCCCGAGCCCGCTCGACTGGGTCGGCTCCTGGAGCCGCGTCCTCGCCGTGGTGATCCTGGGCCTGATCGGCCTGGTGCTCGCGGCGCTCGCGCGGGCCTACCTGCGGACGCCGGCCGGCCACGACGCGTGGCTGCGGGTGGTGGCCGCCGCCTGCCTGTCGGTGGCGCTCGCCGTGGGCGTGCTGACGGTGGTGCCGACCATCCTGACGGGGCACCCGCTGCTCGGCCGATCGGTCGTGGCCGCCCTGGCCCTGCCGCTGGCGGTCGTCCTCATCGTGGGCGTGCTCCGCAGCCGCCTGTTCGAGGTGGACGTGCTGCTGGCCTCGCGGCGACGTCTGGTGGTGGCCCGGGAGGAGGAGCGCCGCCGCATCCGCCGCGAGCTCCACGACGGGATCGGCCCGATGCTCGCGGCGATGACGCTCAAGGTGGACCTCGCGCGGGACGTGCTCCGCTCCGACCCCGATGCCGCCGACCGTGCGCTCGAGGGCCTCAAGCGCGACACCCAGGCGTCGGTTGCCGAGATCCGCCGTCTGACCCGCGAGCTGCGCCCCCCGGCCCTCGACGAGCTGGGGGTTGTCGAGGCGATCCGGCAGCGCGCCCAGGAGCTCTCGACCGGGGCCGCCGGGGAGCGCGTCGAGATCAGCGTCGCGGCCGGGCCGCTGCCGGCGCTGGACGCGGCCGTGGAGGTGGCGGCCTACCGGATCGCGGCCGAGGCCATGGCCAACGTGGTCCGCCACTCCCACGCGCGCCACTGCCAGGTCAGGGTCAGCGCCAACGGGGCGCTGGTGGTCGAGGTGGACGACGACGGCGTCGGGTTCGCCGACGGCCGCGGCGCGGGGGTGGGCATGACCTCGATGCGCGAGCGGTGCAGCGAGCTCGGCGGCTCGCTGTCGGTGGAGCGCACCGCCGACGGGCGCACGGTGGTGCGCGCGGTCCTGCCGGTGGCGCCGTAGCCCGCGGGCAGCGGGTCGGCCGCGGTCCAGGACGGCGCGGTGGCGAACCTCCACGTCGCGGCCGGGTCCATCACCCGGCGTGCCCCGGGCCCCCCGTCTTCGGCCGGGCGCTCGAGGTCGTCCAGCCACGCGACCAGGTCCCGCGGATCCATCGGATGGGGGAGGAACCGGTCGAACGCCGCCGGGTCCACGTCCAGCGCGTCCCGGAGGCGTTCGACCGGGAACCCGCTCGCCAGGGCGATGGCCCTGCGTGGGCACCGCGCGAGCAGCCGCTGGCGGGCCAGGCGGGGAGACACCACGTCCTCCGGCCGGAGCACGATGACGTCGAACGGCTCCAGGCAGTCCGCCTCGAGCAGGTCCACGTGCCGCGGGAAGGAACGGCACGTGTGCCCAGACCGCTCGATGAGGCGCACTGCCAGTTGCCGGATCAGCGCTGTGTCATCGACCCACCCGACCCGCAACGGCATGCCCCGATGCTGCGCCCGCTGGCCGACCGCGACAACTGCGGCGGCTTCCCTATTCGCCCGGACGCACCAGTCCGGGCGGGTTCGGCCCGGGTCTAGGCGGACCCCAGCCCGGCATCCCGTGCCCGCACGATCGCCTGCGCCCGGTCGGCAACCTGGAGCTTGTTGAGGATGCTCGAGACGTGGTTGCGGACCGTCTTGTCCGACAGGCCGAGGCGCTGCGCGATCGCCGGGTTGGAGTCCCCCCGGGCGATCCGCTCGAGGACCTCGAGCTCGCGCTCGGTCAGCTCCGGGAACGCGGCCTCGGCGGGCGAGGGCGCCCGGCCCGAGAAGAACGCCATCACGCGCCGGGCAATCGCCGCGCCGAAGATGACCTCCCCCTGGGCGACGGCCCGCAGCGCCGAGAGCAGCTCGTCGCGGTCGGCGCCCTTGAGCAGGTAGCCGCTGGCCCCGGCGCGCATCGCCGAGAAGATGGAGTCGTCGTCCTCGAGCATCGAGACCACCACCACCTTGGGGGCGGCCTCGGCGGCGGTGATCCGGCGGGTGGCCTCGATGCCGCTCATGCCGGGCAGGCGCAGGTCCATCAGGACCAGGTCCGGGCGCAGCCGCGCGACGGACTCGAGCGCGCCCTCGGCGTCGCCGGCGGAGCCGACGGGCTCGAAGTCGCTCGACGCGGCGAGGGCGAGCGCCAGGCCCTCGCGGTACATCGGGTGGTCGTCCACCACGAGCACGCGCTGGCGGCGCGGCGGGTTGCCGGGCGCCACGGGAGCGTCGTCCATCACCGCCATGCTAGGCGCCGCCTGCGGGCGCGTCCCGGCCGTCCTGCACCCGGAGCCTGCGGCAGCGCAATCCCGGCCACCTTCCCGGCCACCCGGGACACCGCCCCCATGCGCCCGGGACAGCCGCCGCCGTACACCACGGGCAGGCCGCGGGACAGCCCGCGGAGCGGCAGCGGAAGGACGGCGGAGCCCCATGACCGACATCGTCAGCACCACGGGGATCGGGCTCCCGGCACCCGGCCGGATGGCGCCGATCTGGGACGCGGGCCTCGCGTACGACGCCTACCGGGGCCGCCTCTACGCCAGCGTCCTGCGCTCGACGCGGGACGAGGACCTGGCGGAGGACATCGTCCAGGAGGCGTTCCTCGAGCTCGTCAGGGCCGGCCAGCGCGGCGACCTCCCGGACAACGAGCTCGCGTGGCTCCACCGGGTCGCGTCCAACCGGGTCATCGACTGGTCCCGCAAGCGTGCCCGCTGGGCCGGTCACGTGCCCCCCTCCGAGGACGCCGAGGAGGCGCCCGAGGCCGCCGTCCTGCGCCGCGAGGCCCAGCGCGAGCTCCACGTCGCCCTCGACGCCCTACCGGACGACACGCGCCGGGCGCTCCTCCTCGAGGGACAGGGCTATCAGCCGGCGGAGATCGCACAGGCGATCGGCAGGACGGGCCAGGCGACGCGCACACTGCTGTGCAGGGCGCGGCGGCGCCTGCGCGACAGCCTTGCAGTTCAGCCCGCGTGAGCGGCGAGCCGAGGGGAGGGTGGCGATGGACGCCACGTTGTCGGTCTCCACGCCAGCGGCCGTCACTGACGGACGGCCCGCACTTGTGCTGCCGCTGCGCCAGCTGGTGCAGCTGTCGATCTACTGGTTCGGCATCAATGCGATCTGGGGCGCCATCGACGGCGTCATCCTCCAGGCGCGGATGGAATCGTTCGTCGGCGTCGGCAGCGCGGGACTGGCCCTGGCTGCCGCCAAGCTCGGCGGCGTGATCGTCGCCATCCTTGTCCAGCCCACGGTGGGCTCCATCAGCGACTACACGATGAGCCGGTGGGGCCGCCGCAAGCCGTACATCGCGATCGGCGCGGTGCTCGATGTGCTCTTCCTGATCGGCATCGCCACGTCGAACGTGTTCCTCGTCCTGGCGGCCTTCCTGGTCCTGCTCCAGTTCAGCAGCAACTTCGCCCAGGGGCCGTTCCAGGGCTACGTGCCGGACCTTGTGCCGGCGCCCCAGGTCGGCCTGGCCAGCGCGCTGGTCGGCGTCATGACCGTCCTGGGCGTCCTGGGCGGCCAGGTGATCGGCTACACGGGCTTCCTGCTGGGGGACGACTTCACGCTGCCGACGATCGCCGTCGGCCTGATCGAGCTCGCCACGGCCATCGGCACGCTCCTGTGGGTCCAGGAGGGCCGCCGGCCGAAGGACCGCGAGGGGCGGCCGTGGCGCGCGGTCGCCGCCGAGGCGTGGGGCACCGACATCCTGCGCGAGCGCAGCTACGTCTGGCTTGTGGCGTCGCGGCTGTGCATCCTCGCCGGCGTCGGGATGATCTACAACCTCAACGTCTTCTACATGGACCGCTCGATGGGCCTGGCGTCCACAGACAAGGCGCTGTGGGGCTACATCGCGAGCATCTGCATCGCGGTGACGATCCTCGTCGTCTCGATCCCGGCGGCCAGGCTGGGAGACCGGTACGGCCGCAAGGCGGTGATCTACGGAGCGTGCGCCGTCGGCGCGGCCGGCATGGGCGTGCTCGTGCTCGCTCCAGTCATGTGGATCGGGATCGTCGGCATCGTGGGCGCCGCCGCCGCCGCGGGCTCGTTCCTGGCGGTGGACTGGGCGCTCATGACCGACATCATCCCGAAGGCGTCGTCCGGGCGGTACATGGGCATGAGCAACGTGGCGACCGCCTCCGCGGGCCAGGTCGCCCTGATCGTGGGCGGGCCGCTCCTGACCCTGCTCCCGGGTGGAGCGGGGCCGCGGGCCGCGATGCTCGCCGGCGCGCTGTTCTTCGCGGCCGGCGCGGCGCTGCTGCGCCCGGTGGACCCGCGCCGCCGGGAGGACCCGGAGGTCGAGGCGGCGATGGCCGCGGCCGCCGCGGTCGCCTGAGTTGCAGACAGAGGGGCCCCGGCGGACGCCGGGGCCCCTCTGTGCATCGCGTCGACGACGCCAGCCGCAGGCCTGGCGCGTCGTCTGGCGTCAGGCGCCTCCGCCCGAGCGTCGCGGCTCCCGAGCGGGCTGGCCGCTGGGGATCGAGCCCGGCGCCCACGGCGTGCCGAGCACCGGCAGCAGCACGCGGTCCAGGCCGTAGTAGCCGGCGACCTTCCACGCCAGGATCAGCCCGATCGCGAGGGTGAACAGGACCGGGTTGGTGGAGGCGCTGCCGGCCAGCAGGTACGACATGTTCATGAACGCCCCGAAGAACGCGGCGATGCCGGTGAGGGCGCCCACGATGAGTCCGATGCCCACCAGGATCTCGCCGTACGTGATCAGCGGCGCGAACCACGTGTAGTGGCCGCCGTTGAGCAGCGTGGTGATGAAGTCGCGGTACCAGTCGTAGGTGATGGGGCCCTTGCCCTGGTTGGAGACCGCGATCGCGGCGGTCCAGTACCCCTTCAGCGCGGCGCCGCCGTCGAGCCAGCCGGTGCCGGTGGCCTTGTGCAGGCCGGCCTCGAGCCAGGTGAAGCCCAGGAACAGGCGGATGGGGAGCCAGACGAGCGCGGCCCGCGAGTTGCTGAACAGGAACCTCGCGAAGTCCGGCCCCTCGGTCTCGACGGTCCCCGACGTCGGATCGTGCCGCGCGTCGACGTACAGGACCGCGACCAGCACGATCGAGAGGATCCAGAACGCCCAGGTGACGACTCCGGACAGGCTGTCCGGGACCGCGACCCACGGGTTCACCATCCACAGCAGCAGGATGGTTGCGACTGCGCCGACGGCGGCCGCCAGCGAGCGAGTCTGGGACATGATGCCCTCCCCGTCCCATGACCGCACGACGCCGGCACCGGTGGGACGCGTCCGGCGGCGGCGTTCGCGGCAGCGGGAGGACCCGGGCTGCCGTCGCACCTTTTGTAACCCGGCCGCCGTCGGCAGGCAAACTCACCGCCAGGCAGACTCCCCGCGGAGGGCGCCGGGGGACCGCGGATCCCCCGATGGGTTGATCCGGCCCGGTCAGCCTCGGCGCCGCCGCTCCGTCGGCAGGTGATCCGCGGTGTCGGGCGCCGCCTCGCCGTCCGCCGCTTCCGTGCTGACCGCTCGCCCCTCCGCGACCGGCCGGTCGGGCCCCTGCCCGGCCGTGGTCGCGTGGGGGTGCCGGCGCAGCGCGTGCGCCGTGGCGACGGCCGCGGCCGCGACGACCGCGGCCACGAGCAGCATCGACCACTCCATGTCCGCACTCCCGAGGGGCGTCGCCGCCCCTCTGCCGGCCGCCGGGCTAGCCGGCCGTCGGCCTCGATCCCGTGACGCCGATGACCCAGCGCATGCAGCGGTGCCCGAAGTCCGCCTGCTCGCCGTACATCAGCGGGCAGGCCCCCGCGATCACCGTCAGGCCGGCTGCGCGCCCCGCCATGGCCGCGGCGGCGTCCACGCTGCCGCCGCCGAACGAGCGGTGCATCCAGACTCGGCGGATGCCCAGCCGGATGCAGTCGTCCACGACGCTCGCGGCGGCGGCCGGGCTGGTCGCGATCACGACCCCGTCAACCCCGCCCGGGATGTCGGCCAGCGTGCGGAAGCAGGGGTCGCCCTCCACGGTGTCGGCGTTCGGGTTGACCGCGAACACCTCGTAGCCGCGCTTCCGGAGCGTCGTGTAGACGGTGTTGCCCCCGTGGCCCGCCGCCTGGCGCGAGACCCCGGCGACGGCGATGCGCCGCTGGGCCAGGAAGTCGGCCGCGGCCTGGGCGACGCTGGTCATGCGCTGGGTCCCTCCTCGAGTCTGCTGTCTGGGTGAAACCGTACGCAGGGCCGCGGTCGCCAGACAGGGCCGACGGGCCCGGCCGGGCGGGGGCCCCCGGACCCGTCGGGGCCGAGCTCTCCCGTACGATGGGCACGACGGGTACGTTCACGTCGGCGGCGTCCACGATGGCCGTGAAGATGTCGAGGCCGGCGGCCGGAGGGGCCGGCCCGCGGGCTCGCCCGAGGTTCACGAGGTGCTTCCGTTGCGGAAGGAATTGCAGTCGTGAGGCGCGGCTCTGCGGGGGGCGGAGCTGCCAAGGCTTCGCCGACCGTCCTCGACGAGTCCCCGGCCTACGCCGCCCGCAAGCCGCTCGGGCGCGACGCGGTGGAGATCAGCAAGCTGCTGGTCGAGGTGCTCCAGGCGGGCCACGCCGGACGGCGTGGCGGTCCCGACGCCGGCCCGGCGCCCGCAGGCCACGTCGCCGACGCGGCGATGGCCGCAGGCGTCCCCGCCCACGCGTCGGTCTCGTCGCACCTCATCCGCGCCGCGATCCACATCTACGGCAACGGGCCGCAGACGATCGGGCAGCTCGCGGCCGGCCTGGGCGTGTCGCAGGGCTGGGCGAGCCGCCTCGTGGACGAGATGGAGCGCGCCGGCTACGTGGCGCGGGAGCGCGACCCGGCCGACCGGCGCGTCGTCCGGGTGAGTCTCGTGCCGGCGGCGGTCGAGCGGGTGGAGAAGGCGTACCGCTGGCGGGGTGACGCGGTCGAGGCGGCCCTCGAGGGGCTGTCGCCCGAGGAGCGTGCGGCGGTGGCGGTGTTCCTGCGCCGGTTCGTGGACGAGGTCAGGGCCTCGAGCAGGCCGGGCTGAGGGGCGTCAGGCGGCGGCCGGCTCGGGTCTCGGCTCGGGGTCCGCGTGCGCCCTCGGCCGGCGGGTGGCCAGCACGGACCCGGCGATCACCAGGACGAAGCCCAGCGCCATCGCGACCGTGAACGGCTCGCCCAGGATCGCCACGCCCAGCGTGGCCGCCACGGCCGGGTTGATGTAGGTGATCACGGTGGCCCGGACCGGGCCCACGGCTGCGATCAGCTCCGCGAACAGCACGAACGCGAGCGCGGTGCAGACCAGGCCCAGGATGACGATCGACGCGAGCGCCTGGGGGCTCGGCGTCGTGGCCGGCCACTGGATGACGGCGATCGGCAGGTAGAGCAGCGCCGACAGGGTGAGCGACGGCGCCATGACGCCCAGGGAGGGCACGCCGACGAGCTTGTGGGCGAGGATCCACGGACCCACGGCGTAGCCGACCACCACCAGGCCGATCGCCCCGACGGCTGCGGCGTTCTCCGCGTTGAGGTCGGTGCCCGCGATGGCGGCCACGCCCGCCAGGCCGAGCAGCAGCCCCGCCAGCGCGGGCCCGCTGATGTGCCGGTCGCGGCCGGAGAGGAAGGCGATCGCCGTGCCCACGAGCGGCACGCCGGCCACGAGCAGTCCGGCCAGCGAGCTCGTGACGTGCTGCTCCGCCCAGCCGAGCAGCACCCAGGGTCCCGCGATCTCCGCGGCGGCGAAGGCGACGACCCAGCGCCAGTGCCGCCAGGTCGGTCCGAGGTTCACGCGAACGAGGGCGAGGGGGAGGAGCACCGCAGCCCCCACCGAGGTCCGCGCGAACACGAGGACCGGTGGCGACACCTCCTCGACCGCCACGCGGATCAGGAGGTACGGGATCCCCCAGATCACGGCCATGGCGGCGAACAGGATGACGGCGCGGCGGCTCATCGACCGATTGTCGGGCAGGCGGGGTGGAATGTCAGGTCGGCGGGCGACCGTCCCGCACCGAGGATCGGCGAGCGCGAGCGTCCTCCGGCCGGCCCGCGCTCGGCTGCTTGGGGGGCGCGCATGTCGCTCGGCCGCCGGCGGTCCCGGCGTCGCCGGCGGTCAGCGGAGCCAGGCCGGCGGTCCGTCCACGAGGCCGGGCAGCGCAGCGAGGTAGCGCATGACCGGCAGCGAGGCGGCGAGGTCCGTCGCGATCCGCTCCGGGAGGTCCGGTGCCATCACCTCGGCATCGGACAGCGGGTGTCCGAAGACCACGTCCTTGAGCTTGAGCAGCTCGACGTCCGGGTCGGCGGGGTCGTAGCCCGCGGGCGCCCGCTTGAGCGCCGTCTCCGCGTACACCTTGCCGTAGGTCCTTGAGAAGACAGGGTCGGCCAGGGCGGCGTGCACTCCGTCCCGGTCGCTGACCACGGCGCTGCGCCAGGCCGCCAGCCGGGCCGGCGAGGGGTGGTACATCCCGCCGCCCGTGAACGATTCGCCCGGTGCCAGGTGGAGGTAGCCGCCGACGCCGCCCCCCTCCCCGGTCCACGGGAAGCTGGCGCCGAGGTTGGTCTTGTAGGGCGACTTGTCCCGGGAGAACCGCACGTCCCGGTAGATGCGGAACGGCGAGCGCTCGTCCGCGCGCATGGGGATGCCGCGTCGGGCGAGCTCGGCGCCGAGCGCCACGCAGAACGCCTCGAGCGGCTCCTTGAGCAGCGCCTCGTAGTCGCGCTTGCGCGGCTGGAACCAGGACCGGTCGTTGTTGAGCCCGAGCGCGATCAGGAAGTCCAACGCCTCCGCCCGGAAGCCCTCGAACCTGGCTGCCACCACGCCCTCCCGTCTCGCCCGTCGGCGTGCACCGACGGTCTGCCGGACGATACCGCTTCGCGGGATCCTGGCCAGAGCCAGTCCCCGACGACCCCGCCGGGCGGCGCTATGGCCACCGGCTTCGCCCCCCTCGCCATGGCCCCCACAGCACTGGCTCGCGTCGCCCCGGGCCCGACGGCGCCCCGTCGCCGGGCCGTCCTGATCCCGCGCCTCACCTCGGCGCCCCGCTCGGCCCCCTGCCTGGGCCGGCGCCCCCTGCCTGGGCCGGCGCACCGGCACGCGTGCTCTCCATCGGGCGGCCCGCAGCCCCCGAGTTGACGCCCGCCGCGTCCCGCCCGACTCTTCTGCGATGAGCCGGACCGTGCGCCTCGACTTCGGCCGGACGGGCCTCGAGATCGAGGTGCCCGTGGGAGTGGACGTGCTCCGTCCGCGATCGGCGCCGGGCCTGCCGGATCCGGTCCCGGCGCTCCGCGATGGCCTGCGGCGCCCCCGCTTCGGCGCCCCGCTGGCCGAACTGGTCCCCCGCGGCGCCACGGTGGCCGTGAGCGTGTGCGACGTGACCCGGCCGTTCCCGGCCAGGACCGTGCTGCCAGTGCTGCTCGGCGAGCTGCCCGGCCGCCGCGTGCGGCTCGTCGTCGCCACCGGCAGCCACCGCGCCTGCACGCCGGACGAGCTCGACGCGATGTTCGGCCCGCAGGTCCTGGCCGCCTGCGAGGTCGTGCAGCACGACGCCGACGACCGCGCCGCGCACGCGCCGCTGGGCACGGTGCCGGGCTCGGACGTGCCGGCCCTGGTGGACCGCGCGTTCCTCGAGGCGGACGCACGCGTCACGCTCGGATTCGCCGAGCCCCACTTCTTCGCCGGCTTCTCAGGCGGGCCCAAGATGGTCGCTCCGGGCCTGGCTGCGCTCGAGACGATCCAGGAGCTCCACAGCGAGCCGCGCATCGGCGACCCGCGGGCCACCTGGGGCGTGGTCGAGGGCAACCCGGTCCACGACCCGGTCCGGGCCATCGCCGCACGGGCGGGCGTCACGTTCGCGCTCGACCTCGCGCTGGCGGCCGACAAGTCGATCGCGGCGGTGTTCTCGGGCGACCTGGCGCGGGAACACGCGGCCGCCTGCGCCCACGTCCGCGAGACCGCCATGGTCGGCGTGCCGCGCCCCTACGACATCGTGGTCACGACCAACTCCGGGTACCCGCTCGATCAGAACCTCTACCAGTGCGTGAAGGGCCTCAAGGCCGCCGCCGGCATCGTGCGCGAGGGCGGGACCGTGATCCTGGCGGCCGAGTGCGCTGACGGGCTGCCCGCCCACGGCCGCTACGCCGAGCTCCTGGCGTCGTCCCGTGGCCCGCGCGAGTTCCTCGACCGCCTCGCCCGCGGCGAGGTCCGGGAGCGCGACCAGTGGCAGGTCCAGGTCCAGGCGAGCATCTGCGACCGCACCCGCGTCCTGGCCAAGACCCCGGGCGTGACGCCCGACGACCTCCGCACCGCCTGGATGGCGCCGGTCGACGACGTGGCGGCCGCGCTGGCCGACGCCCTGGCCGATGCGGGTCCCGGCGCACGCGCCGCGGTGCTCCCGGAGGGGCCGCAGACCATCGCCTACGTCGAGTGAGCAGGCTGCGGGTCATCGCGGGCGCGGCCTTCCGGCGCGGCGAGCCGTCCGAGATGCACGACCTGGCCAGGGCGGCGCGCTCGGGCGACTCCGCCGCGCTCGAGGCGATGGCGGCGGTCCTGCTGGCCGGCGTGGCGCGCGAGGCGCCCGACCTGCTCGCGGCCGAGGGCGTCACGGTGGTGCCGATGGCGGGGCACCTCGCCGGGACGGCGTCCGGCCCGGCCGAGGGGCTCGCACGCGGGCTCTGCATCGCCCGGCCGGGCTGGCTCGAGGCGCCGGGCCCCGAGCGCCTGGCGGACGCGCCGGCCGCGTCCGTCGCCGGCGAGCGCGACCCGGTCAAGGAGGCGGCGACGCTCTGCTGGCCGGAGGTCCGGGGCCGCGGGCCGGTGCTGCTGGTGGACGACGTGGTCCGGACTGGGGCCTCGCTGGAGGCGGCCCGGCTCGCGGCGCCAGCGCCCCTCCGCGAGCGCCTCGTCGCGGCGGTTGCGTTCCGCGCCGAGGGCTGACCGGCCCGGCAGGCGCGTCGGGAGTTGACGCGGGCGGGCGATCCGGTCGTGAATCCGGGCAGCCGAGATCCCGCCGCGAGGAAGACGCGCCATGCCTGGCCCTGAGCTGACCTACCTGAGCGCCATTGACGCGCTGGCCGCCTTCCGCTCTCGCCAGCTGAGCCCGGTGGAGCTGCTCGAGGCCGCGTACGCCCGCGCCGACGAGGTGGAGCCGGAGATCAACGCCGTCGTCCACCGGCGCCGCGAGGCGGCGTTCGCGGCTGCCCGCGAGGCCGAGGCGCGGTACGCGGGCCGGGGCGCTGGCGAGCCGCGCCCGCTCGACGGCCTGCCGATCGCCGTCAAGGAGGAGCAGCCGTTCGCCGGCGAGCCGATCGAGTACGGCTCCCTGGCCCTGCGGGGCCGGATCGCGGACCACCAGCACCCGATCATCGACCGGATCGGCGCGGCGGGCGGCGTCATGCACCTCCGGACCGCGACCCCGGAGTTCAGCTGCGCGGGCTTCACCCACACGGCGCTGTGGGGCGTGACCCGCAACCCGTGGAACCTCGACGTGACGCCGGGCGGCTCCTCGGGCGGCACCGCCGCGGCGCTGGCGGCGGGCGAGGCCCTGCTGGGCACGGGCTCGGACATCGGCGGGTCGATCCGCATCCCCGCCTCGCTGTGCGGGCTCGTCGGGTACAAGCCGCCGTACGGCCGGGTGCCGGCCCTGGCGCCGTTCAACCTCGACGTGTACTGCCACGACGGCCCGCTGGGGCGCTCGGTCGCCGACGTGGCCCTGCTCCACAACGTCATCTCCGGGCAGGACCCGCACGACATCGCGAGCCTGCCGTTCCCGGGGCCGATCGAGGTCGCCGGGGCCGTGGAGCGGGTCCGCGGCCGTCGGATCGCCTGGGCGAGGACGGTCGGCGACTTCCCCGTGGACCCCGAGGTGGTCGCCGCCACGCGACGGGCGGCGGACGCCCTCGCCGGGCTCGGCGCCGAGGTCGAGGAGGTCTCGATCCCGATCTCCATCGAGCTGCTGTTCGACACCGTGTTCGCGCACTTCGGGACGCTGATCGGGCCGTCCATCGACGCCGAGCTGGCCGGCCTCGACGCGCCCGTCGCGCCCTACGTGCAGGCGTTCCGCGACCGTGCCGACGACGCCTTCGCGCGGGTGGGGCCGTACCGCGGCATCGAGCTGGAGTGCGAGATCAGCGACCGGTTCGTGACGGCCACCGCCGGCTTCGACGCGCTGGTCTGCCCGACGATGCTGGCCACCGGCCTCGCCGCCGGCGACGACTACACCGGCACGAAGGTCGTCATCGACGGGGCCGAGCTCGACTTCTACCTCATGGCCGCCGCGACGCCGCTGTTCAACGTCCTTTCGCGCCGGCCCGTCATGGCCGTGCCGTCGGGGATCGCGGCCAACGGCGTGCCGATGGGCGTCCAGGTGGTGGCGCCGCCCTACGACGACGCGACGGCGTTCGACGTGGCCTCGGCGCTCGAGACGAAGCTCCGCTGGTGGGCGGACCCTCGCTGGCGGCCGACGCTGGGCCGGCGGGGCTGAGGGGCCGTCCCGACACGAGCGCGAGCGCCGCCTCCAGGCCAGCGGCGCCCGGGCGCGCTGGTCAGTCGAGCTTCCTGTAGGCGACGGCCACGCCGCCGACCTTGGCCTCCAGGCTGCGCAGCTGCTCCACCTGCGCGTCGGTCAGCGGGTACGGCTCGAGGGGCAGCGAGGCGGGCAGGTCCCGGCGCGGGTCGCCCGGGGCGTAGACGACCACGAAGTCGGCACCGATGGCGCGCTCGGTCTCCTCGACGAGCGCCAGGTGGGCGGGCTCGAGCCGCGCCCACGTCCAGGTCTGTCCAGTCATGGGAGTCCTCCATCACGTGGTGGCGCCATCGTACGCCGCCGCGGCAACCGCCCCCTCTGGCCCGTACGATCAAGGCGTGGACATCTCGCCGATCCAGGCCCTCGCCCTCCTCGGCGTGGGCGTCGTCGGCGGCGTGGTGAGCATCCTGGTGAGCCTCGCCTCGCTGGTGACCTACCCGGCGCTCCTGGCCCTCGGCCTCCCGCCGGTCGCCGCCAACGTGACCAACACCGTGTCGCTGGTGTTCAACGCCGCTGGCGCGGGGGTTGGGGCGCGCAGCGAGCTCCACGGGCAGCGGCCCACGCTGGCGCGCTTGGCGCTGATCGCCGTGGCCGGAGGCGCGACGGGGGCGCTGCTGCTCCTGGTGCTGCCGTCGCGCTGGTTCGAGCTGGTCGCGCCGCTGCTGATCGCCGGCGCCTCCGGGCTGATCCTGGTGCAGCCCTGGCTCGCGCGCCGCGCCCGGTTCCGCCCGCGGGGGATCACGCCGACCACGGCGGCCGCCTACTTCGCGAGCACCGTGTACACGGGGTACTTCGGTGCCGCCGGCGGGATCATCGCGATCGTGGTGCTGTCGGCCGTCATCGACCGGCCGCTGATCCACGTGAACGCCGCCAAGGCGATCCTGGCCGGCGTCGCGAACGGGGCGGCCGCCCTGGGCTTCGCGCTGTTCGGTCCGGTGCGGTGGTCGTTCGTGGTGCCCCTGGCGACCGGCCTGTTCCTCGGCGGGCTCATCGGCCCGTGGCTGGCCCGGCGCCTGCCGCCGACGCTGTTCCGGGGCCTGATCGGCGTGTGCGGGCTGGGCGTCGCGGGGCTGCTCGCCTGGCAGACGTACGCCGTCGGCTGAGGGCGGGGCCGGTGGTGGGCGACGCCCGAACGGCTACAGCCAGGGGTCGTGCCACCTGCCGTGGCCGTCGGGGACGTGCAGCCCGCCCTCGGGACCCCAGGTTCCCGGCGCATACGGCTGCACCGGCGTGGGGTGCTCCAGCAGCGGCCCGAAGATCCGCCACGCCTCCTCGACCTGGTCCTGGCGGGTGAACCGGAGGCTGTCGCCCGCGAGCGCGGCGCTCAGGAGCACCTCGTACGGCGTGGGGCCCTCGCCGCCCTGCTCTGCGAACAGGGCGTCCAGGTCCACCGGGCCCGTCTTGCGGGTGTCGGCGCGCCACGCGTCGAGCGCAACCCTGACGCCGGTGCCCGGGTCCAGCCGGATCACGATCTGGTCGGGGGACGACTGGCGGTCGAAGCCGGGCAGGCCCAGGTGCGGCGCCTCCTTCATCACCACCCGCAGCTCGGTCTGGGTGGCGGCCAGCCGCTTGCCGGCCCGGATGAAGAACGGGACGCCGGACCAGCGCCAGTTGTCGATGTCGAGCCGCAGGGCCGCGTAGGTCTCGGTGGTCGAGTCGGGTGCCACGCCCTGGATCGACCGGTATCCGTCGTACTGGCCGCGCACGTAGTGGGCGGGATCCGCGTCGCGCGTTGCCCGGAACACGTTCACCAGCGCGTCCTTGAGCGCGTCCGGGTGGACGCCGGCCGGCGGCTCCATGGCCGCCGCCCCGACCACCTGGAGCAGGTGGTTCACGACCACGTCACGGAGCGCGCCCACCGGGTCGTAGAAGTGCCCGCGGTCCTCGACGCCGAAGTCCTCGGCCATCGTGATCTGCACGCTCGCGACGTAGTTGCGGTTCCAGACCGGCTCGAGCAGCGTGTTCGCGAAGCGCAGGTAGAGGATCTCGGAGACGCCCAGCTTGCCCAGGTAGTGGTCCACCCGGTACAGCCGGTCCTCGTCGATCCAGCGGTGCAGCGCCTCGGCGAGCGCCCGGGCGGAGGCGAGGTCCGTGCCGAACGGCTTCTCGACCACCACGCGTCCCGTGCGCGTCAGCCCGGCCCCGCCCAGCCCGGCGACGACGGTCTCGAACAGGCCGGGCGGGATCTCGAGGTAGAAGACCGGGCACCGCGCGGAGCCGAGCCGATCGCCCAGGGCGCGGTAGGTGGCGGCTTCGGTCAGGTCGCCGACCACCACCGACAGCCGGTCGGCGAAGCGGCCGAAGACCTGCTCGTCGATGGCCTCGCCGGTCGCGCCGATGGACTCGCGGGCTCGGTCGAGCAGCTTCTCGCGGGTCCACTCCCCGCGCACGATCCCGATGATCGGGACGTCCAGCTCGCCCCGCCGCTCCAGGCGGTACAGCGAGCGGAACGTCATCACCTTGGCGAGGTCGCCGGTGATCCCGAAGATGACGAGCGCGTCCCCGCGCTCCGGCTTGCCGCCTGCGTGCTGGCCGTCCATGCGTGCTGCCCTCCAGTCGCCGAGGGTGCGCCGCCGCCCGATCGCCGCGACAACGCGATGTCTGCAACCCGATTACCGTTGTGCCACAGGATGCCCCACGGCGCCGAAAGTGGCTGGGAGCAGCGCTGGCGAGGCGGCGGGAACAGGATCGGAGGGCGCATGGCCGGGACCGGACGGGCGTCAGGGTCGCGCGATGCGGCGTCAGGACGGCGCGATGGGGCGGCGCCGGGGCCGCGCGCGGCGGCGTCGGAGGCGCACAGGGCGGCTGCCCGCGCTGAGCGAGGGCGCCTGGCCGAGGCGCGGGAAGGCACGGCCCCGTGGCGCGCGTGGGGCCCGTACCTGTCGGAGCGCCAGTGGGGCACCGTTCGCGAGGACTACAGCGCCGACGGCGACGCCTGGTCCTACTTCAGCCACGACCAGGCCCGCTCGCGCGCCTACCGGTGGGGCGAGGACGGCCTGGCCGGCATCAGCGACGACCGGCAGCGGCTGTGCTTCGCTTTGGCGCTCTGGAACGGGCAGGACCCCATCCTCAAGGAGCGGCTGTTCGGCCTCACCAACCGCGAGGGCAACCACGGCGAGGACGTCAAGGAGTACTACTTCTACCTCGACGCCACGCCCACCAGCTCCTACCTGCGCTACCTGTACAAGTACCCGCAGGCGGCCTACCCGTACGACGACCTCGTGGCGACGAACGGGGCCCGCACCCGCCACGACTTCGAGTACGAGCTCATCGACACCGGCGTCTTCGACGACGACCGCTACTTCGACGTCCAGGTGGAGTACGCCAAGGCGTCGCCGACCGACATCGGGATCCGGATCACGGCCCGCAACCGCGGCGACCGTCCGGCCCCGCTGCACCTGCTGCCGACGCTCTGGTTCCGGAACACGTGGTCGTGGGGCGACGACCCGAGCCGGCCGTCGCTGGGGCGCGGGCAGGACGGGGCGTCGATCGAGGCGACCCACGCCGACCTCGGCGCCTGGCGTCTGGCGGTCGAGCCCGGCGCTGAGCTGCTGTTCACCGAGAACGAGACCAACCTCGAGCGGCTCGACGGGTCGTCGAACCGCACGCCGTACGTCAAGGACGCGTTCCACCGCCTGCTGGTCCACGGCGAGGAGGACGCCGTGAACCCGTCGGGCACGGGCACCAAGGCCGCGGCGCACGTCCTGATGTCGGTGCCGCCGGGCGACTCGCGGTCGATCCACCTGCGCCTCTCGGCGGCGGGCGCCGCCGACAGCGGCTCCGCGGCGCCCTCGGCCGGGGCCGCGCTCCCCGCCGCCGGGGCCGGGCTCGCGGCTGCCGTCGACGCGCTCATCGCGCAGCGGCGGGCCGAGGCGGACGCCTTCTACGCGGGGATCGTCCCGCCCGCGCTCACCGACGACCAGGCCCTCGTGATGCGCCAGGCGCTGGCCGGCATGCTCTGGACCAGGCAGGTCTACCACTTCGACGTCCACCGCTGGCTCGACGAGCGCGGCGCCGACCCCGACCAGCCGGACAGTCGGGACAGCCGCAACAAGCACTGGCAGCACATGCTGGACGCGGACGTGATCTCCATGCCGGACAAGTGGGAGTACCCCTGGTTCGCCGCCTGGGACCTGGCCTTCCACGTGCTGCCGCTGACCCTGGTGGACGAGGAGTTCGCGAAGGGCCAGCTGGAGCTGCTGCTGCGCGAGCGCTACCTCCACCCCAACGGCCAGCTGCCGGCCTACGAGTGGAACTTCGGCGACGTCAACCCGCCCGTCCACGCCTGGGCGACGATCTTCACCTACCGCCTGGAGGAGGCGGCGCGCGGCAGGGGCGACCTCGACTGGCTGGAGCGCGTGTTCCACAAACTGCTGCTCAACTTCACCTGGTGGGTCAACCGCAAGGACGAGGAGGGCAACAACCTGTTCGAGGGCGGGTTCCTCGGCCTCGACAACATCGGCGTGTTCGACCGCAGCGCGCCCCTGCCCACCGGCGGGGTGCTGGAGCAGGCCGACGGCACCGCGTGGATGGCCCTGTTCTGCCAGAACATGCTCGAGATCGCGGGCGTGCTGGCCCTCCACCGGCCGGCCTACACGGACCTGGCGCTCAAGTTCGTCGAGCACTTCCTGTGGATCGCCAACTCGATGATGCGCAGCGGCCCGGCCGGCATGTGGGACGAGGAGGACGGCTTCTTCTACGACGTCCTGCGCCACCCCGACGGCGCCAGCGAGCGGCTCAAGGTCCGCTCCTTCGTCGGCCTGCTGCCGATCTGCGCGGTGACCAGCCTGGACCCCGCGCTGCTGGAGCGGTACCCCGAGTACGGCCAGCGGATGCTCGAGTTCCTGACCCGGCGCCCGGACCTGCGCGAGAACGTCCACGACCCGCTGGCCACCGGCGTGGGCGGGCGGCGCCTGGCCGCGATGGTCTCGGGGGACAAGCTCCGGCGGGTCCTGGAGCGCATGCTCGACGAGGAGGAGTTCCTGGGGCCGTACGGGATCCGGTCGCTGTCCAGGTACCACGAGGACCACCCGTACGAGTTCACGGCCGACGGCCAGGACTACACCGTGCGCTACCAGCCGGCCGAGAGCGACAGCGCGATGTTCGGCGGCAACTCCAACTGGCGCGGCCCCGTGTGGATGCCGGTGCAGGCGCTGATCGTGCGGGCACTGCTCCAGTACCACGCGTTCTACGGCGACGAGTTCACGGTCGAGTGCCCCACGGGCTCGGGCCGCCGGATGAACCTGTACGAGGTGGCCGAGGAGATCGGCCGGCGGGCGGCGGCGATCTTCCTGCGCGGCGAGGACGGCCGGCGGCCGGTGTTCGGCGGTACGGCGAAGTTCCAGCAGGACCCGCACTGGCGGGACCTGCTGCTGTTCTACGAGTACTTCCACGGCGACAACGGGGCCGGCCTGGGCGCCAGCCACCAGACCGGCTGGACGGGCGTCGTGGCCCGGCTGCTCCACCTGTTCTCGCCCAAGCCCACCGAGGCCGAGGCCGAGGCGGCGGCCGAGGCCGAGTTCGGGGCCTGACCATGAGCGCGTCCGGCCGCACGCTCTACCAGCTGAACACGCGCGTCCACCTCACGGCGCGCTCGCGCGCCCTGGGCCGGCCGGCCACGCTCGACGACATCGGGGACGCGGAGCTCGACCGCATCGCGGCCCAGGGCTTCGACTGGGTGTGGCTGCTCTCGGTGTGGCGGACCGGCCCGGCGTCGCGCGCGGTGTCGCTGGCGGACCCGGGCCTGCGCCGCGAGTTCGCGGCCACGCTGCCCGACCTGACCGACGCCGACGTCGGCGGGTCGGGCTTCGCGATCGCCGGCTACGAGGTCTCGCCGGCCCTGGGCGGCGAGGCGGCCTTGGCGCGGCTGCGAGAGCGCCTCGCGGCCCGTCGCCTGCGCCTGATGCTCGACTTCGTGCCCAACCACACCGGGCTCGACCACCCTTGGGCGACGAGCCGGCTCGAGCGCTATGTGCGGGGCGCGGAGTCGGACCTCGCCGCGGCGCCCGGCAACTGGACGACAGTCGCCACCGCCGACGAAGCGCAGGTGGTCGTGGCCCACGGCCGCGACCCGTACTTCCCGGGCTGGACGGACACGCTCCAGCTGGACTACGGCAGCCCCGACACGGTCGAGGCGATGGCGGCCGAGCTGGCCTCGGTCGCCCGACGCTGCGACGGCGTCCGCTGCGACATGGCGATGCTGCTGCTGCCGGAGGTCTTCGAGCGGACCTGGGGCCACGCCGCGCTGCCGTTCTGGCCGGCGGCGATCGCCCGGGCGCGGGAGGCCCAGCCGGGCTTCACGCTGCTGGCCGAGGCGTACTGGGGTCTGGAGGCCGCCATGCTGGACCAGGGCTTCGACCTCGCCTACGACAAGCGCCTCTACGACCGCCTCGTGGCCGGCGCCGCCGGCCCGGTGCGCGACCACCTGCGCGCCGGGGCCGATGGCCAGGCGCGCCTGGCCCGGTTCCTCGAGAACCACGACGAGCCGCGCGCGGCGGCGACCTTCCCGCCGGACCGCCACCGGGCCTCGGCGCTGGTCGCCTTCCTTGCCCCGGGCCTGCGGTTCCTCCACGAGGGCCAGATCGAGGGGTTCCGCGTCCGGGTCCCGCCCCAGCTCGTCCGCGGCCCCGACGAGCCCGTCGACGGGCAGATCGCCCGCTTCTACGGGTCCCTGCTGGCGCTCCTCCGCGACCCGCTCGTGCGCGAGGGGGCGTGGCGCCTGCTGGACGTGGCGCCGGCGTGGGAGGGGAACCCGACCTGGGACGGGTTCGTGGCCTTCGGCTGGCGGCTGGGCGAGCGGCGGCTGGTGGTGGCCGTGAACCTCGGCGCCACGCAGGGGCAGTGCTACGTCCGCGACCCGCTGGACGGGCTGCGCGACGCGGACGTGCGCCTGGCGGACCGCCTCGACGGCCGCGTCTTCAACCGCGACGCCGACGACCTCGCGGCTCGGGGCCTGTACGTCGACCTGCCGGCTTGTGGGCACCACGTGCTGGAGGCGACGGCGCGGCCCAAGCCGCGCCCGGCCGCAGCGGGCGGCTGACCCGGGCCCGCCCGGTCCGGTCCGCGAGATCGGCGGCGGTCAGCCCGCCCGGAGCGATCGCGCGAGGCTGAGCCACGCGACGACGGTCCAGAGCGCCAGGCCGACGAGGAGCAGCCAGCCCACGACGCCGGGCAGGCCCGACTGCGACGCCCAGAGGGCGACCGCGACCGGCAGCAGCAGCACCCAGGCCGCGAACCCGGCGAGGTCCGGCAGGCCGGCCAGCCACGCCCAGGCGTCGGGGGCGAGCCGCCCGTCCCCGGCCAGGTTGAGCAGCGCGCCCGCCCACAGGACGAGGAACACGAGCGATGCCCAGGCGCCTAGCACGAGGCGGAGCCACCGGGCGGCCGACGCGCTCACGGTCAGCGCGCCCCGACGGGGGCCCGCAGCGCCGCCGCGATCTCGTCCGCCCAGGCGTCGATGGCCGGCCAGTCCCGGAAGTCGCCCCTGGGCAAGGCCTCGCGTGCTGCCGGCAGCACGCGCATGAAGCGCTCGGCGAGCCCGACGGGCTTGGCGTCGGGGTCGATGGCGCCGAAGAAGACCTTCTCGCCGCGCGGGCGGATCAGCCCGTGCAGCCGCGGGAACTCCTTCGGGATCGACACCTCGAGCACGTCCCGCCCCTGCTTGTCCACGAGGTCCGTCCCGATCGGCCCGCTCGAGAACAGCCAGGTCGGCCGGACGGCCAGGACGTCCCGGTTCCGTTCGACGAACCTCGTCGCGTCGTCGAGCCAGTGGAACATGTACGCGGCCCCGCCGACCACGAACGCGTCGTAGCGGGAGGCGTCCACGGCCTCGGCGGCTGGTCGGGCCTCCGCGCTGAGCCCGTCGGCCCGGAGGCGCTCGGCGATGCGCTCGGCGATCCCTCGGGTGGAGCCGTGGCGCGTGGCGTAGGCGATGAGCACCTGCATGTCAGCCTCCCCTCGGGACGCCGGTCGGAGCGTGGGGCCGGCAGCGGCCGGCCGCAAGGGCCGGACCGGCCTCGTTCAGCCCGCCTCCGAGTCCGCCGACGTCCCGGCTTCCGGGCCCGAGCCGTCGCCCTGGGTGAGCGGATCGACGCGGAACACCGGGAAGTCGACGGCGACGGCCGCGAACTCGGCCAGCGGCGCGTCCTTGTCCACCGGGATGTGGGGCCGGCCGCCGGCGGCGCGCGCGAGGTACGCCTTGAGGATGGGGGCGCGCTCCCCGGGCGGCACCTCGACCAGGCGCACGCTGCGCGGCGCCCCGTGGCGGAGCACCGCCAGGCCCCCCGCGGCGCGGACGTTGTGGACCCAGGGGGAGCGCTCGCCGAGCATCGACACGGCGTACTGCGCTCCGTCCCAGTCCGCGAGGACCAGGGGGATGGAGCTGCGGCGTCCGGTCCTGGGCCCCACGGTCTCGAGCGAGACCATCCAGGCGGGGCCCACGCCTCGCTTGTCGACCGCCACCCAGAAGTCGCCGAAGAGCCTCCCGGCGCGGTTCGGCCGGCCGCTCGAGTAGAAGAGCCGGTTGCCCTCGCGGAACCAGCGGGTGCGGTGGTACAGGCCGTAGGCGATCCCGAGCGAGCCGAGGATCCCGGCCGCGACGACCGGGATCCTGCTGGCTCGACGTTCGGGGTCCATGGCGTCCTGACGGTACCGCACCGGTCGAGTTGAGCGGGTCGCCTTCAAGGGTCAGCCCGCCGTCGGGTAGGGCTCGGTCCAGCCCGTGGGCCCGGCCGGGATGACCGGCGCCGGTGCCGGCGCGTCCGGCCGGAACCCGCTCCAGGCGGCCAGGACCACCGCGCCCACCCCGAACAGGGTGGCGATCGCGGACACGAAGGGCAGGATGCCGGCCACCGCCAGGACCACCACGCCCAGGACCGACGCCCGGTACGGGTGCTCGGCCTCGCGGGTGCCGCGCCGGCCCAGCAGCCAGTCGCCCACCCAGACCGCGGCGACCAGCCAGCCGACGAAGGCGAGCAGCGGCAGGCCGACCAGCAGCATCGCGAGCCCGATCGGGGCGCCGATGACGGTCGCGGTCAGGAGGCCGAAGGCGACCGGCAGGGCGATCGTGGCCACGAGGCCGGCGGCCAGCGTCTGGCCGGGCTTGCGGGTGATGAGGTCCTCGGCCGCGCGGGTCTGCCGGGCGCCGAACGCGGCCAGCACCAGCCCGGCCACGACCATGGCGAGGTACACGCCGACCCAGACGACGATGAGCACCGGGATGAGCGCGAACGCCAGGGCGGCGAGGTTGGCGTCGAGCGAGGTCGTCCGGCCGGTGACCACCGCCGACGGATCCCGCAGGACGTCCCCGCGCAGCGTGGCGATGTCGCCGGTGACGGTGGTGCCCGGCCCCAGGTTCGCGGTGCCGTCCGCCACGACCAGGTTGTGGACGGAGGCCCCGGTCAGGGTGGCGGTGCCGTGGACGACGACGACCGAGTTGACGGTGCCCTCGACGGTGGCGGTGCCGTTGACGACGACGACGGCGTCCACCGTCTGGCCGGCGGGCACGTCCACCGTGCCGTCGACGCTGATGACCGCGCCCCGACCGGTCCAGCTGACTGTGTCGGCCGCGAGCGCGGCGGGCGCGAGGGCGAGGATGAGGATCGCGACCGTGGCCGCGACCGCGAACAGGCGGCGCATCGTGGGCTCCTTCCCTCCCGGGCAGGTGCGGTTGCTTGACGCCCTCAACGCTAGGCGCGGTGGCCCCGGGATCCCAGCCGGGCAGCGGGCGTCTTGGGGGTGGGGGTAGCCCCACCCGGGCGCCCGCCGATGCGGCGGGGCATCATTGGCCCAGCCGTCCCGCTCCTCGCTCGATGGGAGGCCCTCCAATGCGTCGCCCGCTCCGCTTCGGCCTGTTCGTCCCGCAGGGCTGGATCCTCGACCTCGTCGACATCGCCGACCCGGTGGACCAGTTCGAGGCCCTCGTCCGGGTCACCCGGCGCGCCGAGGCGCTGGGCTTCGACTCGGTGTGGCTGTTCGACCACTTCCACACCTACTTCAAGCCGGTGCTCGAGACCACCTTCGAGGCCTGGACCACCACCGCGGCGCTGGCCCGGGAGACGAGCCGGATCCGGATCGGCCAGATGGTCACCGGCAACGGCTACCGGAACCCGGCGCTGCTCGCGAAGATGGCGTCCACGGTGGACGTCCTGAGCCACGGGCGGCTGGACTTCGGCATCGGCGCGGGCTGGTACGAGCACGAGTACCTCGCCTACGGGTACGACTTCCCGGACACGCCGACCCGCCTGCGCATGCTGGGGGAGGCGCTGCAGGTCATCCACGCGATGTGGCGCGACCCGTACGCCTCGTTCGAGGGCCGCCACTACCGGATCGACGGCGCCATCAACGAGCCCAAGGGCGTCCAGACGCCGCACCCGCCGGTGTGGGTGGGCGGCGCCGGCGAGCGGGTCACGCTCAGGCTGGCGGCCAGGTACGGCGACGCCACCAACTTCGGCGGGCACCTCGCGGATCCCGCGTGGTACGCGCACAAGTTCGACGTCATCGCGCGCCACTGCGAGGACGTGGGCCGCGACCCGGGCGAGCTGATCCGCTCCTCCAACGTGGAGACGACGCTCCTGCGGGCCGGTGACGACGCGGAGACCCTCACGCGGACCTACCGCCGGGACCAGACGCTCGCGCAGTACCGCGAGCACGCGGTGGTTGGCGGCGCCCAGGAGGTCATCGACGTCTACGGCCGGCTGGCAGACGCCGGCGTGGACTACATCATCATCTCGGACGTGCCGGGCCTGGCCACCACCGACGTGCTCGACTCACTGGCGGCCGACGTGCTGCCGGCGTTCGCGGGGCTGCGGGCCGGCTGAGGCCGGGCTGCGGCGCGGCGGGTCGGCGGACGCTGGGCCCGCCGCGGGCCAGACAAGGAGGTTGGCATGTCGCGATGGCGGAGGATCGGGATCGTGGTCGGGGCCGGCGCCGCGGGGCTGGCGGTGGTGCGCCGCCACCGGGCCGGGGGCCACGCCGCGATCCACGCTGAGGGCGGCGTCCTGATGGCCGACGCCGCGAGCTACGACACGCTGTCCGGCCGGCTCCTGGGCGGCTTCTACCGGTCGATCGCCGAGGATGTCGGCGGCAGCGCGCCCGCCGGGGCGAGGGTCCTGGAGATCGGCTGCGGTCCGGGCCACCTCGCCTCGCGGCTCGTCCGCGACCACGGGCTCGACGTCACGGGCCTCGACCTGGACCCGGCGATGATCGAGCGGTCGAGGGCCCGCGCGGAGCGGCTGGCAGGCGGCCCGCGCCCGCAGTTTGTGGTCGGCGACGCCGCCGCGCTGCCGTTCGCCGACGGCGAGTTCGACCTCGTGGTCAGCACCCTGTCGCTGCACCACTGGACGGACGCCGAGGGCGCGAGCGCGGAGATCGCGCGGGTGCTGCGGCCCGGCGGCCGCGTGCTCGTCTGGGACATCCGGCCGGGCCGGGTCCCGATGCACCAGCACGCCCCCGACCCCGCCTCGGGCCTCAGCCACCCGTCCCTGCGGACCGTGGCGTCGTCGCCCTGGCGGTGGCCGTGGCGGGTGGCGTGGGCCCAGCGGCTGGAACTGGTCAAGGCGGACCTGTCCGACTGAGGCAGCGGCGCCGCCCCGGCGGTACGGCGGCGCTCGCGGTCGCGGGCCCCGCAGATGCCCGGGCGCAGCCGGAACACGCCGCCCGGCGTCAGACCACGAGCAGGTCGCGGATCAGGTTGGCCGGCAGGCAGGCGTGGGCCGGGATGATGAACGCGAGGTCGCCGACCCGGAGCCGGGCTAGGACGTCGGGCGAGCAGCGCAGGACCCCGTGCTCCTGCGAGACGCCGCGGACGAAGCCGGCGTCCACGGGGAGCAGGCGCCAGCCGTCCGCGTCCACGACCGCCAGCCGGCCGAGGTTCTGGCCGCCGTCCGGACCGGGCGCCGTGTCGCGGGAGAGCTGCACCGAGCCGCCGTGGACCACCGCCTCGCCGCGCTCCGGGTACACGCCCACGATGGGGCAGGCGACCGCCAGGGCGATCTCCTCCTCGGTGCACGAGCCGACGGCGAGCTGCTGGAGGTCGTAGAACACGAAGTTGCCGGGCCGCACCTCGTCCACGCCCTCGAAGCGGGGCACCACGCTGCAGCCGGGCGTGTCGCCGACCGAGATCTCGAGGCCGGACCTGCCCGTGGCCCCGGACAGCACGTCGCGGGCGGCGGCGAGACGGCTCGCCGTCTCGGCCCAGATGCCCTCGATCGCCGCGCGGCTCGGCGCGTGGTACGTCTGCCCCGAGTGGGTGAGCACGCCTCGCAGCCGGTGGCGCGGGAGGCGCCCGAGCTCCGCGCCGACCGCGGCCAGCCGAGCCGCGTCGTCCCAGGCCGCCCCCGACCGCCCGTAGCCGGCGTCCACGTCCACCCAGACGTCCAGCGGCGCCCCGACACCGGTCAGCGCGGCCGCCGCCTCGGGGCTGTCGAGCAGGACGCCCAGCCTGATCCGGCTCGCCAGGGAGCGGATCGAGGGCAGCGCGCGCGTGACCAGCGGGAACGCGATCGTGATGTCGTCCCAGCCCGCGTCCGCGAACCTCAGCGCGTGCTCCACCGAGGAGACGGTGATCGCGGACGTCCCGGCGGCGCGGAACCACTCGCCGACCTCCACCCGGTTGTGGGTCTTGAAGTGGGGGCGGAACCGGACGCCGCTCGCCGCGGCCTTGGCGGCCATCCGGGCGATGTTCCGCTCCGCGCGCGAGCGGTCCACCACCAAGGTGGGCCGGTCGACGTCGGCGAACCGCTCGGGGCCGGCGGGCGGGTGGTAGGCGTGGTCGGGGCTCGGCTGCGCAGGCATGGTCGAACGGTACCCGACCGCGGCGTCGCCGGCCGGGAACGCCTGCCCATCGGCTAGGCTTCGGCCATGCTCGGCGTGTGGCGGCTCCAGCTCCTGCGCGAGGTGGGTCGGCGCGGGACCATCCGCGCCGCCGCGGAGGCGATGTCGATCACGCCGTCGGCCGTCAGCCAGCAGCTGCGGATCCTGGAGGCCGAGGCGGGCGTCCCGCTGCTCGAGCCCGACGGCCGCCGAGTCCGCCTCACCGACGCCGGCCAGATGCTCGTCCGGCACGCCGACACGATCACCGCGGCGATCGACGCCGCCGAGGCGGAGCTGGCCGCGAGCAAGGGCGAGATCACCGGCACGCTGCGGATCGCGGCCTTCCCCACCGCGGCCCGGGCGATCCTCCCCGGCGCCATCGCCCAGCTGGGCCGCGACCACCCCCGCCTGACCGTGACCCTCCGCGACCTCGAGACCGCCGAGAGCCTGGCCGCGCTGCGCCTCGACGAGGTGGATCTGGCCCTGGTGGACGAGTACCTCGACGGCACCCGGATCGTTGAGCCCTCGATCGAGCTGGTGGAGCTGAGCCGGGACCAGCTGTACATCGCCGTGCCCGGGCCGCACGGGGCCGCCGCCCAGCCCGTGGCCCTGGCGTCGCTCGCGGAAGCCGACTGGATCATGGACACCGAGACCAGCAACATCCGGGGAGCCGTGGAGCGGGCCTGCGCCAGGGCGGGCTTCGAGCCCCGCGTCCGCTCCGCGTGCCGCGACTACTCGGTGATCATCGCGCTCGTCGAGGCGGGCCTGGGCGTGGCCGTCCTGCCCGGCCTCGCCCTGCGCGACCGTCGGGTCCGCGCCCGCATCGCGCCGCTGCTCCCCGCCATGTCGCGGCGCGTCCTGCTGGCGGTCAAGCCCGGGCGGCGCTCGCACCCGGCGATCGCGGCGACGCTCGCCGCGCTGCGCTGGCCGGCGGAGTAGGGGGAGCCGGCGCGGGATCCGCGCGGGAGGAGCGCGGGGCTCACCGTTGCGCGTGCCCGTCCACCTGGGGAGGCGCGGCCGCTGGGCCACGGCGACCCGCCCGGCGCCTCAGCCGCCATCAGGGCCACCCACCGGCCCGCACGCGGCTCGCGCGAGCACAGCAGCCCCGGCCCCAGCACAACGTGTAGCAGAGCTGAACATTCTGGGCAGCAATTCGCGCTGGACGCTTCAGCCTGCGTCTGGGATCGTCGTGGCCTCACCACCGCCACGAGGACCGTTCCCATGCAGCTCGCGCAGCGAATGGCGTCCATCGGCACCGAGACCGCGTTCGAGGCGGCTGCCCGGGCGCGCGCCCTCGAGGCCCAGGGCCGCAGCATCGTCCACCTCGAGATCGGCGAGCCCGACTTCGACACGCCCGCCAACGTCCGCGAGGCCGCCAAGCGCGCCATCGACGCCGGCAAGACGCACTACCCGCCCTTCCCCGGCATCCCCGAGCTGCGCGAGGCGATCGCGGCTGACACGGCCGCGCGCCGCGGCTTTGCGCCGGACCCGCAGAACGTGTTCGTCACGGTGGGCGGCAAGGGCGTGATGTACTACGCGATCCTCGCCCTGGTGGACCCGGGCGACGAGGTGATCGTGCCGGATCCCGGCTACCCGATCTACGAGTCGGTCACCCGGTTCGTGGGCGGCGTGCCGGTCCCGATCGCCATCCGCCAGGAGAACCAGTTTCGCCTGGACCCGGACGAGCTGGCCTCGCTGGTCACGCCGCGGACCCGGATGATCGTCATCAACTCCCCGCAGAACCCCACCGGCGGCGTCCTGACCCGCGGCGACCTGGAGCGCATCGCGCAGGTCGCGGTCGAGCACGACCTGGTGGTCCTGTCCGACGAGATCTACTCGCGCATCCTGTACTCGGGCGAGCACGTCTCGATCGCCTCGCTGCCGGGCATGGCCGAGCGCACGATCGTCCTGGACGGCTTCTCCAAGACCTGGGCGATGACGGGCTGGCGGCTGGGCTACGCCATCGTCCCCGCATGGCTCGGCCACGGCTTCGGCCGCCTGATCATCAACTCCGTGTCCGGCGCCACCACGTTCGCGCAGGTGGGCGCGGTGGAGGCCATCGCCGGGCCCCAGGACGAGGTTGACCGGATGGTCGCCGAGTTCCGGGCGCGCCGCGACCTGATCGTTGACGGCCTCAACGCCATCCCGGGCGTCACCTGCCTGCGGCCCGACGGCGCGTTCTACGTGTTCCCCGAGATCTCCGGGACCGGCCTGACCGGCGCCCAGCTGGCGGACCGCCTGCTGCATGAGGGCGGCGTGTCGGTGCTGGCCGGGACCGCCTTCGGCGAGGTGGGCGTCAACCACATCCGGCTCTCGTACGCGAACTCGCGCCAGAACATCGAGGAGGCGCTCCGCCGCATGCGCACCGTGATCGAGCCGCTCGTGGCGGCGGGGGCGGCGCGGTGACGCCGTCAACGACCCCCGCGCTCGACGAGACCGGGCGCCTGCTCGCCCTCGCCGAGGCCGACTTCGAGCGCTGGGAGGTGCTCAAGGACGTCGTCGACGAGTGCATGGACCTCGCCCTCAACGACCGCCAGTCGGGCCACCCGGGCGGGTCCCACTCCAAGGTCCACCTGCTGCTCGCGCTGATGCTCTCGGGCGCCATGCGCTGGGACATCCGGCGGCCCTGGCTGCGCTTCGCGGACCGCTTCGTGCTGTCCGCCGGCCACACGGTCCCGGCCGTCTACGCCCTGCTCGCGGTCCTCTCGGACGCGCTCCGCCAGCGGGCGGCCCTCGACGCCGACCCCGCCTTCGCGCTGCCCGACGGCGGCCGCTGGACGGTCCTGCCGGAGGACCTGCTGACGCTCCGCCGACGGGGCGGGCTGCCGGGGCACGCGGAGATGGCCGGCAAGACGCTGTTCTTCAAGGCCAACACCGGGCCCTCGGGGCACGGCATGCCCGTGGCCGCCGGCCAGGCGCTGGCGCTCAGGATGGCCGGCGCGGGCGACGTGCGGGTGTTCGCCGTGGAGGGCGAGGGCGGCCTCACGCCGGGCGCCACCCACGAGACCAAGAACTCCGCCTGGGGCCTGGGCCTGTCCAACCTGGTGTTCCTGGTGGACTGGAACGACTTCGGCATCGACGGCCGGCCGGCGTCGTCGGTCGTCCCGGGCACGCCCCAGGACTGGTTCGCGCCCTACGGCTGGCGGGTGCTCGGCACCGAGGACGGCATGCAGTGGGGACCGGTCACCCGGACGCTGCTGGAGGCGTCGCGGGGCGCCAACCCGGCCGGCGTGCCGTCGGTCGCGTGGTTCAAGACCCGCAAGGGCCGCGGCTACGGCAAGCACGACGCCGCCTCGCACGGGACGGTCTGGCCCCGGCACGCCCCCGAGTTCTGGGCCGTCCGCAAGGACTTCATGGCGAGGTACGGCGTCGCGTACGAGGGCGTTGACGAGGCCGCCCCGACCGACGCCGACGCCCGCCGTGCCCAGGCGGCCCGGAACCTCGACGTGGCGCTCTCGGTGGTGCGCCGGGACCCGGAGCTCGTCCGCTGGCTGTCGGACCGGCTGGTGGCGATCGCCGCGACCGTGCCCGAGGCCGAGCCCGGGCTGCGCCTGGGCGACGGGGGCCGGGTGTTCGACGACCCGCGCCTGTTCGACCCGGCGGCCTACCCGGATGCCATGTGGAGGCAGCCGGGCGAGTCGGCGCCCAACCGCGCGGGCCTCGCCGCCTGGGCGGGCTGGGTCAACGCCACCGCCCTGCGCGACCACGGCCGCCCGCTGTTCGTGGCCGCGTCCGCCGACCTCGCCGAGTCCACCAACCTCGCCGGCTTCGGCCACGGCTTCGGCGGCGAGACGGGCGGCGGCTGGTACGAGCGCGACGCCAACCCGTCCGGCCCGCTGCTGCCCACCGAGATCACCGAGTTCGCCAACGCGGGGATGCTCGCGGGCCTGGCGTCGGTCAACCTCGCCCGCGACCCGTTCCAGCAGTTCGACGGGTTCTGGGGCGCGATGAGCACCTACGGGTCGTTCAGCTACCTCAAGTACGGCCCGCTCCGCCTGTTCAGCCAGGTGGCCCAGGACACCGAGCTCCGGCTGGGGCGCCTGCTGTACGTGGCCGGCCACTCCGGGCCCGAGACGGCGGAGGACTCGCGGACGCACTTCGGGATCTTCGCCCCGGGCGTCATGCAGCTGTTCCCCAAGGGCCACGTGGTGGAGCTGCACCCGTGGGAGTACAACGAGGTGCCGGTGCTCCTGGCCGCCGCGTTCCGCACGGACGCGCCGATCGTGGTGCTGCACCTCACCCGCCCGCCGATCACCCTGCCCGACCGCGCGGCGCTGGGCATGCCGTCGCACCTCGAGGCGGCCCGCGGCGCCTACGTCCTGCGCCAGTGGCGCGGCGACCAGCCGCGTGCCGGGACCGTCTTCGTCCGCGGCACGCTGCCCACCCAGAACCTCGTCTCCCTGTTCCCCGACCTCGACGCGCGGGGGCTCAACGTCCGCGTCGTGGCCGCGCAGAGCGAGGAGCTGTTCCGGCGCCAGGACGCCGCCTACCGCGAGTCGGTCGCGTCCGAGGCGCACCGGCTCGACGCCATGGTCGTCACCAACGGCGCCGTCAAGCTGATGCGCGAGTGGGCGTCTGGCCCGGTGGCCGAGGAGTACAGCCTCGGTGCCGACTGGGACGACCGCTGGCGGACCGGCGGCTCGCTCGACGAGGTGATCGAGGAGGCGCACCTCGACCCGGCGCACATCTTGGCGGCGGTCGAGCGCTTCGTGCGCGAGCGCGACGCGCGCCTGGGCCGGATCCGCGCCGCGCTCGAGGCGGCGACCGGCTGACTCCGCTCCACCCGCTCCTCCGGCGTTGAAGCCCGGCCCTGGCGACCGGGCTTCGCGCGTCCCGCCGGTCGGGACGCGCCGCCGGATCCGCGGGCGCGCTGCCCGCCGTCGCCGCTCAGTCGGCCGGGAACACGTACCCGATGCCCCGCTCGTTGACGACGTAGCGAGGTGCGTGCGGGTCGTGCTCGAGCTTCTGCCGTAGGTGCCACACGTAGCGGCGGATGTAGCCCGTCTCGTCCAAGTACTCCTCGCCCCAGACCGCGGCCACGATCTGCCGGGCCGACAGCACCCGCCCCGGCGACCGCAGGAGCGTGACGAGGATCGTGAACTCCGTGGGCGTCAGCTCGATCAGGTCGCCGGCCCGCCGCACCCGGTGGCGGACCGTGTCCACCTCGAGGTCGGCCGCGCGGAGCACCTCCCCCGCCTGCGAGCCGGACGCCCGGCGCTCGAGGATCGCGGTGATCCGGGCGGCCAGCTGGGCGAAGCTGAACGGCTTGGTCACGTAGTCGTCCACGCCGCCGGCGAAGCCCCTCAGGATGTCCGCCTCGTCGCTCCTGGCCGTCAGCATGATCACCGGCACGGAGCTCGCCGTTCGCAGCCGGGCGAGCGTCTGCCACCCGTCGAGGACGGGCATGGTGGCGTCGAGGATGACGAGATCCGGCCCGACGGCCGCCGCGGCGACGAGGCCGCGCTGGCCATCGGGCGCGCCGGTCACCGAATGCCCGGCCCGGCTGAGGTAGTCGGACAGGAGCTCGAGCAGGGAGCGGTCGTCGTCGATGACGAGCAGGCGCGCCATCAGTCTTCCTCCGCCTCGTCCTGGCCGGGCGGCTCCTCGGGGGCGACGGCGAGCGCGACCTCGAACCGCGCCCCGGGCGCCGCGGCGTCGGGCCAGAGCGGGCTCGTCACGCCGATCGTGCCGCCCATCGCAGCCACCAGCTTGTCGGCGAAGTAGAGGCCGAGGCCGTAGCCGTTGGTGGTGGTGTCGCGGTCGCCCACCCGGTGGAAGGACTGGAAGATCCGCGCCTGCTCCTCGGCCGGCACGCCGGGCCCGTGATCGTCCACCGCGATGCGGACCGCCCCCTCGCCGATCGTGGCGCGGACTTCGATCGGGAGGGTGCTGGGGGCGTGGACGCTCGCGTTGTGCAGCAGGTTCCGGACCACCTCCTCGAGCAGCGCCTCGTCGGCCCAGGCCGGCGGCAGGCCCGGGGCCACCGAGAGCACCCAGCGGCCGCCGTTCTCGGGCCCGAGGGCGGCGCCGCAGGCGCGGGCGAGCAGCGGCTCCAGGGCGACCGGCCCGAGGCTCGCCGACAGGTGGCCGGCCTCGAGGCGTGAGATGTCCAGGATCTTCGTGACGAGGCTCGCGAGGTGATCGGCCTCGATGGACAGGATCTGGAGCGGCCGGCGCGCGGATGCCGGAAGGCCGTCGGCGCTGCCCTCGACGAGCTCCAGCGCCCCGCGGATGTTGGTGAGCGGCGCCCGAAGCTGGTGCGACACGAGCGACACGAACTCGGACTTCAGCCCGTCGAGTTCGCGCAGCTCCTCGTTCGCCTCGGCCAGCTCCTCGTTCGCCTCGGCCAGCTGGGCAGTTGCCAGGCTCAGGTGCTGCGTCCGCTGGGCGATCCGGGTCTCGAGGTCGCGGTTGACCGCGGCGAGCTCATCCGACGTCCGGACGTAGGCGTCGATCAGCCGGACCACCAGAGTGAGCGTCGCGAACACGGCCGCGGGCCCGAGGAGCCCGAACACCACGACCTCGGTGTAGAAGGCCGCCGAGATCGCGTCGCCGTCCCCTCGCACGTGCTCGCCCCACTCGAAGAACACGGCGACCGCGAACAGGGCGACCGGCAGCGCCCACCGGGCGATCCGGATGATGCTCGCAGCCGACGCCGAAGGGGGCCAGGCCCTGACCTTCGCCGCTGGGACGTGCACCGCAGGCTCCTTTCGCTCGCATGCTCGCACACCTGCGCGCGTCGGCACCGGGTTCCCGGCGCGATTCGACGCAATCGAGACATTGCGAGGTACCGGAACGCGATGGGCCGGCCCCTATAGTCCGCCCGGAGCCGCCCCCGAGCCGAAGCATCGGGGGATCTCCTGCACGGAGGACTCACCCATGGCCAGGGCCCGAATGGCGCGCCGCGTCGCACTCCCGATCGCAGCCCTGGGGCTCGCACTGGCGCTCGGCGCGTGCGGCGCGGCGAGCGGCGCGACGACCGCCTCTTCCGGCACCGGCGCGGCCCCGGCCTCGGCGCCGACCCTGACCGGGGCAGCCGCCGGCCAGGTGATCTTCGAGCAGTCGTGCGCGTCCTGCCACGGCGTGGGCGGCGTGGGCCAGACCTTCACGATGGACGACCAGTCGATCGCGGTGCCGGCCATCACCTACTCGGAGCTCGAGGCGCTCTACCACGACAAGTACGACTCGATGGTGGTGGCCACGATCACGACGGGCGTCGACGAGGAGGGCCAGCCGCTCAACCGGATGATGCCGCGCTGGACGATCTTCAGCTCCGACCAGATGGACGCGCTGGTGGCGTACCTCAAGACCCTCCAGTAGCCCGGCGGCGAGACCATGACCAGCGACCTGGTGCCCGAGCCCGATCCGCAGCACATTGAGCCGACTTCCGTTGACGCGGTGGCGCCGGCGGCAGGCGGGGACGGCCCGGCCGTCGCCGCTGACCGAGCCCTGACGACCGACGATGCGCCCGGGGCGCCGATCGTCCCCGGGTCGCCCCCAGCCCCCGAGCGCCGATGGCTCCGCCGCACGTTCGTCGTGCGCGCCCTCGGCGGGGTGAGCGCCGCCCTGGCGGCCGTGGTGGCCGTCCCCGTCGCGGGGCTCGCCTCGGCACCGGTCGGCGGCCCGCTCCGGTTCCCGCTGACCGCGGGCGCGATCCCGCCGACCCTCCGGACGACGGGGTTCACGAGCCTCGGGCCGCTCGAGAGCTTCCCCGTCGGACAGCCCACGCTGGTGCCGGCGACCGTGCCGGTCACGATCGCCGGCGTGCAGCAGGACGCCCAGATCGCCGTCTACGTCGTGCGCCCGCACGACCAGAGCGTCCTGATCATGGACATCCACTGCACCCACATGGGCTGCCCGATCAGCTGGAGCCAGGGCGCGAAGCAGTTCCTGTGCCCGTGCCACGGCGGCGCCTTCGCCCAGGACGGAACTCGCGTCTCGGGGCCGCCGCCCCGCTCGCTCGATCGGTACCAGGCCGTGATTGCGAACCAGGAGGTCTGGATGGGCCCCCTGGTCGAGGAGAGCTGAGCCGTGCACCCGATGAGCTGGCTCAACGAGCGCCTCGGCGTGGGCGCAACCGTCCGCGGCTTCCTCGATCGGCCGGTCCCGGCCAACATCGGCTGGCTCAACACGCTCGGCTCGGCGACGCTGTTCCTGATCATCGTCCAGATCGTGACGGGCATCGCGCTGGCGCTGTTCTATGTGCCGTCGGCCGATCACGCCTACGCGAGCGTCCAGAACATCGACGCGCTCCGCTTCGGCGCGCTCGTGCGCGGCATCCACCACTGGTCGGCGTCGGCCCTGGTCGTCCTGATCGGCCTCCACGTACTGCGGGTCTTCTTCCAGGCCGCCTACAAGTACCCGCGCGAGGTGACCTGGGTGGTCGGCGCCGCGCTGTTCGCCGTGGTGCTGGGCTTCGCCTTCACGGGCTACCTGCTGCCCTGGGACCAGAAGGCCTACTGGGCCACCGTGGTCGGGACGAACGTCGCAGGGTCCGCCCCGATCGTCGGCAGCGTGGTGATCGACCTGCTGCGCGGCGGACCAGCGCTCACCACCGAGAGCCTCACCCGCTTCTACGGCATCCATGTGTGGGTCCTGCCGGCGGTGCTCCTCATCGGGGTCGCCATCCACCTGTTCGCCGTGATCCGGCAGGGCATTGCCGCCGCGCCGCGGCGCACCCCCCTGGTGGCGGACGTGCCCGGGGAAAGCCAGAGGGACCGCTACGCCCGCGAGTACGCGGCCGAGAAGCACGACGGCCACCCCTTCTACCTGTCGCTGCTCAAGGACGCGGTCGTCTCCGCCGTCATCCTGGCGGTCGTCGTCGCCCTCGCGCTCGCCGTCGGGGCCCCCCTCGAGGCGCAGGCGAACCCGAACGCCGTCGGCTATGTGCCGCGGCCCGAGTGGTACTTCCTCGACATGTTCCAGCTCCTCTGGTACGTGTCCGGGCCAGCCGAGCCCCTGGTCATCTTCCTGATCGGCTCGATCGGCTTCCTCGTGTTCCTGCTCGTGCCGTTCATCGACCGGGGGCGCAAGCGGCACCCGCGGCAGCGACCGATCGCGACCGCGCTCGGCACGGCCAGCGTCCTCGGCGTGCTGCTGCTGACCGCACAGGGCGCGATGGCACCCGTCGCCTCGACGGACGTGGCGGCGACCGTGAACGCCTCGACCCTGACCGTCGCCCAGCAGGCCGGCCTGAAGGTCTTCCAGGTCCAGGGGTGCGCCGCCTGCCACCGGCTCGCCGGCCAGGGGGGCACGGCGGGCCCCGACCTCACCTCCGTGGCGAGCCGGCTGTCGGCGGCCCAGATCCAGCAGCAGATCACGAGCCCGCGGGACAAGATGCCCCCGTACGCCGACCTGGCGCCCGGCGACATGTCCAACCTGCTGGACTTCCTCTCGACGCGGAAGTGAGACCGCCTCGCCGGCCGGGTCGATCGAGCCTCGTCGGCATCCGCCGAGCGTCCCTCGCCGGCCGCACAAGCAGATCGCCCCCGGCGCCAGCGGCCGAGGCGGGCAGACCGTGCGCCTTCAGCGCGGCGTACTGGGGGCTGGGGGGGGGTGCGCCGGGTCCCGGGTGGTCTGGCCGGCGCGTGGGCTGCCACGCTCGCGCCCGGTCAGGCCTGCCGGGGCTCCGGGGCCCGGGCCGCGGCCGGGGGTCGGGCGGCGGTCGAGCGCTGGTTGCGCGTTCGCGACACGCGCCAAGGCCGGTTCCGCGCCGCGCTCGAGGCGGCACGTTTCGGAAGGTCCGAACCCCGACGTCGTCCGGTGGTGTCTTCGCGGGCGGGCCGGGCGGTCCACCACGGGCACCCCGCGTCGTCCACCCCGGCCACCCGGGTCCGTCGCCGGGTGCTGCGAAGGCGCTCGCGCTCGCCCGCCGGCCGGGCCGGCGCCCCGCGGGCTCGCTCCTTCCGGAATGGCCCACCGAGGCGTCTCGGTGTTCGCTCCTTCCGAAACGGCCCGAGCTGGACGACGCCCGAGATCGCCCGCGCCGCCCGGCGAGCTCCGGCCTCAGCCCGCGGCGGCGACCTCGGCCGCCTTCGCCTCGATGCGGCCGAGCAGCGAGTTCCAGGAGGCCACGAACGCCTCGGCGCCCTTGGCCTGGAGGTCGCGGCCCAGCGCGTCCACGTCCACGCCCGCCGCCGCGTACCGCGCGAGCGCCGCGTCGGCACCCGCCGGGTCGGCCGAGAGCGACCCCGGGACCTTGCCGTGGTCGGCGAACGCGAGGAGCGTCGCCTCGGGCATGGTGTTGACGGTGTGCGGCGCGGCCAGGCCGGAGATGTACAGCACGTCGGACGCGGCCGGGTCCTTGGTGCCCGTGGAGGCGAACAGCAGGCGCTGCGGGCGGGCGCCCTCGTTCAGCAGCCGGCCCCAGCGGTCGGACGCGAAGAAGGCCCGGTAGTCGGCGTACGCCTTGGCGCCGATCGCGAGGCCCAGGCCGTTCTTGAGCTCGTCGGGGACGGTCGCGGCGATCGCCGCGTCCCAGCGCGACACGAAGAACGAGGCCACGGAGGGGACGTACGGCGGCAGGCCGGCCGCCACGCGGCGCTCGACGCCACGGGTGTACGCCTCCATGCACCCCGCGTACTGGGCGGGCGAGAACAGCAGCGTCACGTTGACGGGCACGCCCGCCGCGATGGAGTCCTCGATCGCCGGCAGCCCCTCGGGGGTGCCCGGGATCTTGATGAACAGGTTGGGCCGCCCGCCCGCCGCGTGGAGGCGCGCCGCCTCGGCCGCGGTCGCCGCCGCGTCGTACGCGAGCAGCGGGGACACCTCGAGCGAGACGAAGCCGTCCACGCCGAGCGTCCGGTCGTGGATCGGGCGGAACAGGTCGGCGGCGCGGGTGAGGTCGTCGAGGGCGAGCTCGAAGAACGTGGCCTCGGCGGCCAGGCCGCGGTCGGCAGCCGCGCGCACGGCCTCGTCGTACGCCGACGAGCCGCCGATCGCCTTGTCGTAGATCGTGGGGTTGGACGTGAGGCCCGTGACCGACAGCTCCGCGATGTAGCGGGCCAGCGTGCCGGACTCGAGCAGGTCGCGCGTGATGTTGTCGAGCCACAGGCTCTGGCCGAGGTCGTGGAGCTGGGCCGGGGCGTTCATCTGGGCGTTGGTCCTCCTTGGTGCCGCTAAGCGTCGGCTACGCGGGCGATCCGCGCAACCGGCCGGCCTGAGCGGCCCCGGCCTGGGCCGATCAGGGACTCCTGTATGCAGATGACAAGGTCACTTGACGAGGCTCGACAGCAGCACCTACACTGCGGCTCCCGAACTGCCCGTCCCCATCGCAGACCGGAGGCGTCCCGCATGATCCCCACCTTCGTCATCGGCCTGCGCGAGGGCACCGAGGCCGCGCTGATCATCGGCATCATCGCGGCCTTCCTGCGCCAGCGCGGCCGCGCGGACGCGCTCCGCTTCGTGGCCATCGGCATCGCGCTGGCCGTCGCGGCGTGCGTGGCGTGGGCGGTGGCGCTGCAGGTCTGGTCCTCGGGCCTGCCGGCCATCCAGCAGGAGGCGCTGGAGACCGTCGTCGGCCTCGCGGCGGTGGCCATGGTCAGCTACATGATCCTGTGGATGCGGGCCAACTCGCGCGGGCTGAAGCACGACCTGGAGGCGGCCGCGGCGTCGGCGCTGGCCAGCGGCACCGCCTGGGCGCTGGTGGCCATGGCCGTGTTCGCGGTCCTCCGCGAGGGCTTCGAGACGTCGGTGTTCCTGCTGGCGGCGTTCACCGCCTCCGAGGCGCCGCTGGCGGCCGGGGGCGGCGCGCTGCTGGGGATCGGGACTGCTGCCGCGCTCGGCTACGGCATCTACCGCGGCGGGGTGCGCATCAACCTCGCCCGGTTCTTCCGGCTGACCGGCGTGGTCCTGGTGCTCGTCGCCGCCGGCCTGCTGGCCACCGCGGCCCACACCGCGCACGAGGCGGGCTGGCTGAGCATCGGCCAGGCCCAGCTGTTCGACCTGGGCTGGCTCGCCCGGCCCGGCTCGATCTCGGAGGCGCTCCTGACCGGCGTCCTGGGCATCCAGCCGCAGCCCACGGTGGTCGAGGCGGTCGTCTACGTCGCGTACCTCGTGCCGATGCTGGCCCTCGTCCTCCGGCCGGCCGGGCGGCCCGCGCGGGCGGCCTCCTCGCCGGCTACCGCCTAGTACCCGGCCGACCGGCCGCCGCGGCCTGGAGCCGGGCCGACCGGCCGCCGCGGGTCAGCCTTCCGTCGGCCCGCCCTCGCCCGGCCGACCAGCCGCCGCGGGTCAGCCTTCCTCGCCGGTCAGCGCCGCGACTCGGCCCCACAGCTCCCGGCGATCCGCGGCCGACAGGCGCGTGGACGGCAGGCGGTCGAACGGCCGGGCGCGGCGGTCGAGGTAGAGGCGCCCCGAGACCAGGCCCTCGCGGGGCGCCGCCGCCAGCCACAGCAGCGTGTCCACGCCCTCGGCCGGTGTCCGCAGCTGCGAGCCGACCCTGGCCCGGAAGGCGGGCAGTGACGCGGCGAGGCCCGGCGTGTCGGCCCAGCCCGGGTGCATGGCCGCCACCAGCACGCCGCGGTCGTCGAGGCGCCGCGCCCACTCGCGCATCAGCGCCACCTGCGCCCGCTTGGCCCGGGCGTAGGCCCGCGGACCGTCGTAGGCGCCCCGCTCGAACATCAGGTCGTCGAGCGGCAGCGCCTGCGTGTACATGCCGCCGGAGGTGACCGAGACGACCCGCCCGTCCGGGCTCTCGGCCAGGCGCGGGGCGAGGCGGGAGAGCAGCACGAACGGTCCCAGCACCATCGTCGCGAACGTGCGCTCGAAGCCCTCGGGGGTCTCGGCCCGCTGCGCGAACATGGCCCCCGCGTTGTCCACGAGGACGTCGATCCGGGGCTCCGCGGCGAGGATCTCGTCGGCGGCGGCACGGACCGACGCGAGCGACGACAGGTCGGCGACCACCGCGGTGGCCGCCACGGGGCCGGACGCCGCCAGCTCGTCTCGGGTGCGCTCGAGCCGATCGCGGTCGCGCCCGACCAGCACCAGGCGGGCCCCCATCCGGGCGAGCGAACCCGCGGCCTCCCGCCCCAGCCCGGACGTCGGGCCGGTGATCACCGCCGTCCGGCCGGCGAGCGTCCAGGCGCCGGGGTCCTCCCAGCCGAACAGGCGGCGCCGGACCGCATAGCCCGTGCGGGTGAAGCTGGGGGCGACGAGCGCCTCCAGGAGGTCGTCGACGAGGGTTCGCGGGGTGATCACGCCACTTGTTCGCGCGGCGCACCCGTCCGGATCGCCGCCTGGCGCGAAAGGTTGTCAGAGCGGCCCGCCGAGCCGGGCCTGGAGGAACCGATCTGATGACCCGCCTGCACGAGACCATCGACACGGCACTGCCGGTCGACGAGGCCTTCGCCTTCATCGCCGACTTCGCCAACGCCCAGCACTGGGACCCCGGGGTCGCCGCGTCCGAGAGGCTCGACGCGGGCCCGGTCGGCCTGGGCGCCCGGTACCGGCTCGGCATCCGCATGCGCGGCCGGGTGGCCCCGATGGAGTACCGCATCACGACCTACGTGCCGCCCAGCCGTGTGGTGCTGACAGGCCAGGGGTCGGGCGTCTCCGCCGTGGACGAGATCCGCTTCGAGGCCACCGCGGCCGGCACCCGCATCGACTACACGGCCGACATTCGCCTCGGCGGCTGGATGCGCCTCGTCGAGCCGTTCGCGGGCGGCGCGTTCCGCAAGATCGCCGCCGACGCCCTGGGCGGGATGCAGGCGGCGCTCGACGCGCGCGCGGCGGCCAAGGCGGCCGCCTGATGCGGGTCGCCGTCGTCGGGGCCGGCGTGAGCGGCCTCACCGCAACCTACCAGCTCCACAAGGCGGGCCACGACGTCACCCTGTTCGAGGGCCACCGCGAGCCGGGCGGCCACGTGGCCACCGTCGCGGTCGACGCCCCGGGCGGCCCGCTCAACGTGGACACCGGGTTCATCGTGTTCAACGAGCCCACCTACCCGCACCTGGTGGGCCTGTTCCGGGAGCTGGGCGTGGAGACGCAGTCCAGCGACATGTCGTTCGGGCAGGCGTGCCGCGCATGCGACGTGGAGTACGGCTCGCGCGGCCTCGGCGGCTTCTTCGCCCAGCGCGAGCTGGCGGCCCGGCCCTCGTACCTGCGGATGTTCCCCGACATCCTCCGCTTCTACCGCGACGCGCGGGCGGTGCTCGACGCCCCCGGCGAGACGGGGATGACGCTCGGCGAGTACCTCGACGATCGCGGCTTCGGTCCCGCCTTCCGCGACCACTTCCTGGTCCCGATCACGGCCGCCGTGTGGTCCACGGCGCCCGGCCGGGCGCTCGAGTACCCGGTGGACTACCTGCTCCACTTCCTCGACAACCACGGGCTCATCGGCCTCGGCCGGGCACTCCCCTGGCGGACCGTCACGGGCGGCTCGAGGACGTACGTGGACCGGCTGATCGCCGCGCTGCCGGCCGGCACTGTCCGGTCCGGCGACCCGGTGGCGGAGGTCGTCCGCCTCGAGGCGGGTGCGGTCGTCCGGACCCGAGCCGGCGTCCACGCCCGCTTCGACGCGGTCGTGATGGCCACCCACGCCGACGTGACGGCGAGCCTCCTGCGCGACGCCGACCCGGCCGAGCGCGCCGCCCTCGCCGGCTTCGAGTACAACCGCAACCAGGTGGTCCTCCACACCGACGACTCGATCATGCCCAGGCGGCCCGGCGCGTGGGCGAGCTGGAACGTGCACCAGGCGGCGTGCAACCCGCCCGGTGGCGCCGTCACCATGACCTACCACATGAACCGCCTCCAGGCGCTGCCCGGCCCGACCCAGTACTTCGTCTCCGTCAACCCGGGCGACGCCGTGCGCGACGAGAACGTCATCCTCGCCCGCGAGTTCAGCCACCCCCTGTACACGCAGCGGTTCCTCGAGTCCCAGGGGGCCGTCGAGCGGCTGCAGGGCCACCGGGCGACCTTCTACGCCGGCGCCCACCTCGGCTGGGGCTTCCACGAGGACGGCTGCAGGTCGGGCTACCGCGCCGCGGAGCTCGTCGGCGCAGCGGCGCCCTCGCTGGCGGCGGCCGAACCGGCCGGAGAGCTGGCCGCATGAGGTCCCACCTGGTCGAGGGCACGGTCCGCCACCGGCGGGCCCGCCCGGTCGAGCACGTGCTCGAGCAGGACGTCTTCTACCTCGCGCTCGACCTCGACGAACTCGACCTCGCGGCGCGGCGGGTTCGGCTGCTCAGCCGGAACCGCCGCAACGTGCTGGAGTTCCGCGACGCGGACCACTGGCCGACGCCCGCCGGCGACCTGCGCGAGGCCGTGCTCGACCACCTGCGCGCCGAGGGCGAGGACCCGACCGGCTGGCGGATCACCCTGGTGACCAACCCGCGCGTGCTGGGCTACGTGTTCAACCCGGCCAGCTTCTACCTGTGCCGCGACACGTCCGGCGAGCTCCGGGTGGTGATCGTGGAGGTGACCAACACGCCCCACCTGGAGCGGCACCTCTACACGCTGCGGCCGCAGGGCCCCGGGCGGCGCTTCGTCGCCTCGATGGACAAGGACTTCTACGTGTCGCCGTTCATCTCCATCGACGGCCGCTACACCGTGCATGTCCAGGACGAGCCGGACCGCCTGCGGATCGCGATCAACCTCCGGCAGGGCGACGCCCCGCTGCTGGCCACGAGCCTGGTGCTCACCCGCCGGCGGCTCACCGACCGCAACGTGCTGCGGATGCTGCTGCGCCACCCGCTCGGGACGCAGCGCACGATCGTGTCGATCTACCTGCACGCCTGGCGCCTGTGGCGCAAGGGCGTTACCTTCCATCGTCACGGGCAGGCCGTGGCCGAGGCAGAGGCCCGCCGGGCGGCGGGCGCCGGCCGGCCTGCCGCGCAGGGGAGGGCGGCGTCATGAGCAGCGAGGCAACCGCACGGCCGGCCGCCGCGTTCACGACGCGGACCCTGAACTCGGCCGCCGAGCGGATCCTGCTGCGGGCGGCATCCCGCATCCGCATCGGCTGCCTCACGGTGGTCCTGCCCGACGGCCGCCGGCGGGTGCTCGGCGACCGGGCGTCGGAGCGCCGCGCCGAGATCCGCGTCCACGACCGGGCCGCCGCGACGCGCCTCCTGCTCCACGGCGAGACCGGCGCCGGCGAGGCGTACATGGACGGGCAGTGGTCGTCGCCCGACCTCGAGGCGCTGATCGAGCTGGCCGCCCTCAACCGGTCGGCGCTGGCGATGAGCGCCGGCTGGTGGCGCCTCCCGTTCGAGGTGCCGCGGCGCCTCGCCCACCGCGCCCGCCGCAACTCGCGGGACCAGGCGCGCAAGAACATCGCCGCCCACTACGACCTGGGCAACGACTTCTACCGGCTGTTCCTGGACGAGACGATGACGTACTCCTGCGCCGTCTTCGAGTCGCCCGACCAGCCGCTGGCCGACGCCCAGCGCGCCAAGTACCGGCGGATCGCCGAGGGGGCGGGCCTGCGGGCGGGCATGCACGTGCTCGAGATCGGGTCGGGCTGGGGCGGGTTCGCCCTGTACGCCGCCGGCGAGCTCGGCTGCCGGGTGACCTCGATCACGATCTCGCGGGAGCAGCATGACCTCGCCCGCGAGCGGGTTCGGGAGGCGGGCCTCGAGGACCTGGTGGACATCCAGCTGCGCGACTACCGCGACGTCAGCGGCCAGTTCGACGCCGTGGTCTCGATCGAGATGCTCGAGGCGGTGGGGGCCGAGTACTTCACGACCTACTTCGAGGCGGTGGACCGCGCGCTGCGCCCCGGCGGCCGGTTCAGCCTCCAGGTGATCACGTTCCCCGACGCCGCCTACGAGGCGCAGCGCCGCGGCGCCAACTGGATCCAGACCTACATCTTCCCGGGCGGCCTGTGCCCGTCGCTGGCGGTGGTCGAGCGCTCGCTGCACGGCACGCGGCTGTTGCTGCGCGAGGCGCGCGACATCGCCCCCAGCTACGCCCGCACGCTGCGGGCGTGGCGGACGCGGTTCCTGGCGAACGTGCAGGCGGTCCGCGCGCAGGGCTTCGACGACCGCTTCATCCGGATGTGGGAGTACTACCTCGCCCTGTCGGAGGCGGGGTTCGCGACGGGCCTCACGCAGGACCACCAGATCGTGCTCGAGAAGGGGCGCGGCCTGGGGGCCTGACCCGTCCCGGGCACGGCCCGCACGCCCGGACCGCCGACGGGCGCCGCCTCGCGGTCAGTTCAGGTGCCGGACCGCCGGCCAGACCGCGCTCCAGGGCCGGGCGATCCGGGGGCAGACCCAGACGCCCACCCCCTGCTCCTGGTTGGCGAGGCCCAGGCCGTTGTCCACGGTCGCGGCGCGCTCGCAGGCGCCCAGGCCCCAGGCCGAGCCGAAGCCCGCCGTGGTCGCGTGCGTCACCACGATCGCGGCGGTCAGGCCCGCCGGCGGCGGGCCCCATCGCCAGTACGCGTTGTGGCCCGAGTAGACCGGCGGCAGGCCCGCGCCCAGCAGCTGGAGCGCCCCGGCCTCGCCGTAGTTGTCGGTCAGGATCGCGGCCCGGGCCCGCTCCTCGGCCGGCATCGCGGCGGCCACCGCGGACACTGTGGCCACGAGTTCCGGCCAGCCCAGCTGCTCGGCCGACTCCGCGTAGATGCCCGGCACCGGCGACGCGGCGAAGACCCGCGGCGGGAGGACCGGCAGCACCAGGACCGCCGTCACGGCCAGCGACGCGCCGCCCGCGGCCAGCAGGATCGCCGGCCGGACGCGGGACCGGGCGCCGCGGACGATCCAGCGGTCGGCGACGATCGCGCCCCCGGCCATGAGGGGCGGGAAGACGCCCGCCGCGTAGTAGCTCTTGCCGCCCGTGGCCAGCACCAGCGCGAGCAGTGTCGGCACCGCGACGCCCACCGCCCGCCAGGGCCGCGAGGACGGGTCGCGCAGCAGCCACCAGGCGCCCGCGATCGTCAGCGGGAACAGCAGCGGGCCCGCGAGCAGGAGCAGCTCCGGGACCACCTTGACCCGGTTGTCGGCGGAGCTGCCGATCTGGCGTGCCATCTGGAGCTGCGGGAACCCGTTGGCCGCCTGCCAGGCGAGGTTCGGGGCCCAGAGCAGCAGGGCCAGCGCCAGCGCCGCCCAGGCCCACGGCGAGCGAAGGACCTCCCACCGCCGCGTCAGCACCAGGCCGACGACGAGCGACGCCCCCAGGAACAGCAGGATGAACTTGTTCTCGAGGCCGATGCCCGCCGTGACGCCGACCAGGAGCCACAGCCTCCGGTCGGCGCCGGCCAGGAGTCGCCCGACCAGCCAGAGCACGACGGTCCAGGCGAGGGTGTCGTAGGTCGTCGTCGAGTCGAGGTGCCCGGCGGCGAGGTAGCCGGACGACGCCACCGTGGCCGCGGCGATGACCTGGGCCCGGCGCGTGCCGCCGAAGTCGCGCGCGATGAGCGCCGTGATCACGACGCACGCGCCGACGACCAGCGCCGGCAGGATCCGGACCGCGGTGGGCGACAGGCCGAGGAGCGCCACGGCGGCCGCGGACAGGAGCGGCGTGAGCGGGCCCTGGTCGTCGTAGCCGAGGGCCGGGTGGCGGCCCGCCACGATGAAGTACAGCTCGTCGCGGTGGAACCCGTACTGCGGCGAGAGGAGGAGCAGGCCCAGCACCACGAGGCCCGCGACGGCCAGCACCGGCGTCCGGGCGAAGGCGGTTTGCGCCGCACGCCCGGTCAGCGGCGACGCGGTCGCCCGCCCGGTCACGGTCGGGTCCCTCGGCTGTCGGCTCAGGAGAGCATGACCTGGCCGCCCGTGACGGGCAGGGCCTGGCCGGTCTCGTACTGCTGGGCGACGAGGTAGAGGACGGCCTCGAGCACGTCGGCC